>OMJM01000031.1 GCA_900299345.1 bacterium
CAACTCCTTTTTCATCAGGTAGCCACAGGCGCGCTGAGGAAGATTGATTCCCGAAACGGAGCTGTGATCGCGGTGCGCGGAACCGAAGGCATCGTTTACATATACATCGCCCAATTTGGATAACGATGAACGAAAAGCGGCGACCTTCTCCTTATCAGCCACAAGCTTGGTGCCGTCTTCGAGTTTGACTTTGCCCTCTTCCTCAATGTGAAAGCGCACATTCTCAAGCAGGATGACACCACCGGGCTGAAGCGAAGCGCACGCAGACTCGGCCTTGGCACCGATGCAATCCTCGACGAATTGCACCGGACGTCCCAGCAGTTCCTGAAGCTTCTCGGCGACAGGCTTGAGGCTGAACTCCGGCATGACCCTGCCATCGGGGCGTCCCAAATGGCTCATGAGAATAACCGAAGCGCCTTTTTCAAGCAGGTACTTGATGGAAGGAAGAGCGGCGGATATCCGCTTCTCATCCTCTACCTTGCCGTCCTTGATGGGGACGTTGAAATCGACCCGCATCAGAACGCGCTTACCACTTACATGGAGATCCTCGATGAAAAGTTTGGCCATCGGGATTACTTGGAGGCCATGTGCAGAATGAGATCCACCAGCTTGTTGGAGTAACCCCATTCGTTGTCATACCATGCCACGAGCTTCACGAAGGTGTCGCTCAAAGCGATGCCCGCATCGGCGTCGAAGATGCTGGTGCGTGCGTCACCCAAGAAGTCGGTGGAGACAACCTGATCTTCGGTGTAGCCCATGATGCCCTTGAGGTTCGTCTCGGAAGCCTTCTTCATGGCAGCCTTGATATCCTCATACTTGGCGGGCTTAGCCAGACGGCAGGTCAAATCCACGACGGACACGTCGGGAGTGGGCACGCGGAATGCCATGCCGGTGAGCTTGCCGTTGAGTTCGGGAATCACCTTGCCCACGGCTTTGGCCGCGCCGGTGGACGAGGGAATAATGTTCTGCGCCGCGCCGCGACCACCGCGCCAGTCCTTGGCGGAGGGGCCGTCCACGGTTTTCTGCGTGGCCGTGGTGGCGTGCACCGTGGTCATCAATCCTTCAACGATGCCCCAATTGTCGTTCACGACCTTGGCGAGGGGTGCAAGGCAGTTGGTGGTGCAGCTGGCGTTGGACACGATGTGCTGCGTGGCCGCATCGTACTTGTCATGATTCACACCCATCACGAACATGGGCGCGTCGGCGGACGGTGCGGAGATGATCACTTTTTTCGCGCCAGCGTCGAGATGCAGTTTGGCCTTGTCCACCGTGGTGAACAAACCGGTGGATTCGACGACGTAGTCGGCCCCAATGGCGGACCACTTGAGATCGGCGGGATTCTTTTCGGCAGTCACGCGGATAGACTTGCCGTTGACAACCAGATTGCCGTCTTTGGCGGACACGGTGCCCTTGAACGCTCCGTGGGTGGAATCGTAGCGGAGCATATAAGCCATGTACTCGACGTCGATCAGGTCGTTGATGCCGACTACTTCGACGTTTTCACGCTGAATCGCGGCCCGAAACGCCAAACGCCCGATTCTTCCAAATCCGTTGATTCCAATCTTGACTGCCATTGAAAGCCTCCCTCTCCAGTGATTTTTTACGCGGGAGGCAAAATATACATGCGCCCAAACAGGGGTTTCAACCTGCACAACTCTCTATTTTTATGATTCGAAACAGCCGAGATGCCCGTAAACGCGCGATTCTTCATCCTGCCTTTTGCATCCGCAATTTTTCTTTTCGCGGGCTGCGCGCACATGGGCCCCAAATCTTCAGAAGCACCTGGAAAAGAATCGAAACCTGTTGTTTCAAAGATCGCCAAAGCTCTGCCGTTCAAACAATTCCAAACGGCAGATGGCATTATCAACGGAAGCCCCAACACGTGGGTTCTCTCTAGCGACACTGCGTCAATCTCACGCCGCGCTTCTTTGATGATCGCTCCCGCAGGAAAATCGGACATAAAAGTCGCATTGTACGAAGCAGAATTTCAGATTGGAGAATTTCGGCAGGGTGACATCGAAACCGCGCTCGGATATCTGTTCAAGGAAGATCCCTCAAATCTTTCGCCCCCGGCGGGCTTCGAAGGGTTTACGGTTTTTTTGCCCTCCGGCGATTCCAATCACTGCGGGTTGATGCGATTGACCGACAGCACACTGACCTATCTCAACTTGCGCGGTGTGCATTCTCCCGACACTCATTCGGTGGAACACCTGGCGTTTACGCCCAATCCTGCTGCATGGCTGGCTTGGAATCAGAGACCTCGCGGTCGTTTTCTCGCCGCTCTCGTGAACGTGCTGGGACTGAAGGCGCTGGAGGATAATATCCATCGTGAAGCGTCCCGACGATTTCGCGAAGCCTTTGCGCTGGACTCCACCGCACCGGAATATCTCGTCAACCAGGCGGCGCTTTATTCTCTCCGCAACGATCCATCCGGAGGTGTTGACTTGCTGTTGCGTCATCCTGCTCTGGTGGATACTTCGGCGCAGTTGTGCGGTTTACTGGGCGGCTTCTACGAGGATTTGCACCGCTGGCCCGAAGCCCAAAAATGGGCGCTGAAGGCGCTCGAAAAGGAACCCAACGGACGCGAATGGTTAATCAACCTTTCGGACGCGTTGTGGGGACAAGGCGAAAAGGTGCAGTCGAAAAATGTCCTGCTGGGACCTTACTCCAAGGAGAATGATTTCAGACTGTCCGTGTATCTGGCGGGAACCTATTTGGGACTGGAGGAATATGACAACGCACTGAAAGTTCTGGAACGCGCACATACCGTCGCACTTCCCACCGAAAAATCTGCGACTTATCAACTGCGGGCATTGATCGGCCTCAAGAATTTCGAAGAAGGTTTGGACTTCATACGCACACTGGGAGAACGTTTTCCAGCCACAGCTGAAAACCTTTTCCTCAAAGCCGTTTGCGAATTCAATCTGCGTCTCTACCGTCAAACGCTGGAGTCGGTGCAACAATCCTTGCGACTCGATCCAGGATACCGCGAGGCCCAGGAACTGCAGACCCAAATCGCGGCACTGTTGGGCGATAAGAGCAATCAATTGCTCCGCTACCCCATCCCCCCCCTGCCTGCGTCACTGGACGATCGTCAAGCCAGGGAGCTATTGCGCGATTCCGGATGGGAGACACGCTTCACAGGCCAGTCCATTTTCCTGATCGCACAGCAAACCGTTCACGAATGGACGCCCCGCGGGCGTTGGAAACAGACTCGCCGCATGTTCTTCAAGATTTCCGACGGCGCCCGGCTGTTTCGCTATTCCGAACTCATCTTCAATCTCAACCCAAGCTATGAACGGTTCAATGTGAACCGATTGCGCATCTACGATTCCGCATGGGCTCCCATAAACGAGGGAACCCTCGATGACTACTACGTCACCCGCAATCCCGATTCCGATTTGCACCCGGAAAACCTGCTGGCGCACATCGTGCTTAAAACACGGCCAGGCCCGATGTTCGCGGAATTGATTTTCACGCGGGAAAGCCAGGTCACCAGTTCGGATTTCCCTTATGTCCATTTTGAAAACGGGGCCGGATATCCTGTGGCCTACAGCCGGTTCGAACTGCTGCATCCTCCTGCGAATCTTTTGATCACTCCCTTCGGCGATGAACGCATCGATTCTTTGCCGGATCGGCTGCTGTTCACTGCAGGGAGTCCGGTTTTCCCGATCGAGGGCGCTTTTTCTCCGGACGTGGACAGCTACGGCAGTGGTTTCACCGCTTCCCCTTTCGCCACATGGCGCGACATCGGGTTGGGATACCTGGAGCAACTTCGCAAGGCGGGCATTCCCGCACAACCTTCCAATGCCGCCCGCAACCGGGCCGCTGAGATCGCCGCGAAATTTCCCACCGACGAACCAACCCGCACCCTGTTCCGTTATGTGCGCGATTCCATTCGCTACGACAACTACGAGTTCAGCGTGCTGGCGGACATTCCCGATTCCACGCCGGATGTGCTGGCCAAAGGTTACGCCGACTGCAAGGGACAGGCATTGCTATTGACGGAAATGCTGCGCGCCCGTGGAGTGGAGGCGCACCTTGCGCTTGTGCATCTCTACCGCTCCGGCGAGGTGGGACAACCACACCTCAACCAGTTCAATCATGTCATCGTCCACGTTCCACGACAACGGGGTGCAGGACCCTATTTTCTCGATCCCACACAAAAGTTCGCCGCTTTCCGGCGCTACCCTCTGCATCTCGAAGGGCACAACGCTTTGGTTCTGGATCCTGCCAACCCCCAACTCGTCTCTATCCCCACCATTGACAGCGCGGAAGAACACGCGGTGCACGTCTTCCACCGTTTTGCCGTGGGAGGTGATCGCACGGCACGTGGATGCGACAGCGTGGTACTTCGAGGCAAGGCCGCCACCGAGTTCCGCGAACATATGAACGGTTGGAATGCCGATGCCCGACACCAGAATCTGCTGAGCTGGCTGGCTTCAGGATATTCTTCGTTTATCGAAGATGACTTCCGGATTTTGGACGAGAATAATCCCGACGTGCCGCTCACTTTGGTGCTACACTATCATGGAGCGTTCCTTCTGAACGGCCCGCGCACCTTCGATTACTTTCCCAGCCTGGAACTCAGCCTGTTGCGCTTCCCGGAGGCGGCACACCGCAGGACCCCGGTTCATTTCCCGCATGAAATCCGGGTGGAATCCGAGTGGACTTACGAGCTGCCCGATGGCTACGGATGGAAATCCCTGTCACTGGCGCGGAAACTGGAACCCGAATATCTGCACTGGCGGTTTTCCGTCCAACAAGGCGAGCCGCGCACCATCACACTGCGCCAGCAATGGAGCGTGGATCCGTTTCTCGTAGACGCTTCGGAGTATCGGCAATTGCGTACGGAATGGGATCCGGTGCTGCAACATTGCGGTCTCCGCCTCGCCATTTCCAGATTATAGATTTGGCCGCATGGATCCCGTACAAGAGAAATACAACGCAACCGTCGTTTCCATCCAGCATCTCACTCCCGACTTATTCATCATCAAGGTCCGGCCGGACAAGCCGATGCCAGCTTTCATCTCGGGACAGTATGTCCTCCTCGGACTTTCCAGTAACCTGCCGCGCCGCGCCGATTGCGAACCGGAATTCAAGGAACAGAAACCTGATCGGATGATTTTGCGGGCTTACAGTATCGCTTCGTGCGGGGATGAGCCGGAACTGTTCGAGTTCTATATCTCTGTGGTGGCCAATGGCTCCCTGACACCCCGGATGGTGCAGATTCAGGCTGGAGAACGGCTGAACATCGGCGACAAGGTGCGCGGATTTTTCACGCTCGACACAGTCCCTGCCTCACACGAATGGGTGATCCTCGCCGCCACGGGAACGGGTCTGGCTCCTTATATATCCATGATGCGGGCACACAAGAAGAAAAACTTTCCTTTTCGCTTCGCCATCCTTCACGGTGCGCCGCGCAGTTGGGAACTCGGTTACCGGGAAGAACTCGCGCAACACGCAAACACATTGCCTAATGTGACCTACATACCTTCCATTACCCGCGTGAAAGAGGACACCACGTGGGCGGGCGAAAGCGGCCGCATTACGCGCTACTTCGACACCCCCGTGCTGCAGGAGCGATTGGGCATCGAATTCGATCCTGCAAAGACCTCGGTGTTCACATGCGGGAACCCCGCCATGATCGAAGATGTGAAAAAGATCCTTGAGCCCAAAGGCTATTCCGTTCATGCCCCTGCGACGCCCGGCTCCTTGCACATTGAGGAATACTGGTAGGGTTCCGCCATGGGGCGGCGTCTTTTCATCGGCGACTTGCACGGCTGCGCGGACGAACTCGCGGAGCTGATGTATCGTTTCAAATTCATTCCGGGTTCCGACACGCTGTATTCCGTCGGTGACATTGCGGGCAAAGGTCCCAAACCTCGCGAAACCCTGGAGTTGCTTCGGCAATTCAAAGCAGGAGTCGTGCTTGGCAATCACGACGCGTTCTGTCTCCGCGCCGCCAGAACTCCGGAATTGGAACGCAGTGAAGCACAGCATCATTATCTCTCATCTCTGGGCAATCCGGAAGAACGCGAGATGTGGCTGGAGTACATCGCTTCATGGCCGCTCTTCATTGAAACAGAAGATCTATTGATGGTGCATGCGGGGTTGGAACCCGGCATCGCACACCCTTCCAAAATGAAATCGAGGATCCTGTATTCCATCCGAACTTGGGACGGCAAGGGAGACGATCTGAAATCCGAATCGAATCCGCCCTGGTTTGAATGCGTGTCCCCGGAAAAAACTGTGGTGTTCGGCCATTGGGCCAAGCGAGGATTGATCGATTTGCCGCATTTCAAAGGGTTGGATACCGGTTGTGTTTACGGTCGCAAGCTGACCGGATGGTGTCCGGAGGAGCGTAAATTTTATCAGGTTCCAGCGCGAAAAACCTATGCGGCGATCAAAAACGAATAACCTCGGCCACGCATAAGTGGCCACCTTGTAACATCACCGCGCTTTAGAGCTTTTCCTCCTAGACATCAACTCACTTCCCATCGCCGGATCGTATTGGTTCGATTCTTTCCGTGAATGGGAAAGCCGAACACGAATACGACGACATCTCCCTTCAGGACCATCTTGCGCGACTTCAGTTCGTTCTCGATTTTTCGGAACACGGTTTCCGGTTCGCGTACGGGTTCAATGAGAAGCGGATATACGGAATAATAGAGCGTAGCACGGTGATAAATCGCGGGACGCGTGCAAGCCACCACGATGGGAATGTTGCCGCGATAGGAGGAAAGAATTCTCGGAGTGGAACCATGAGTGCTGATCGTGATGAGCGCTTTGGCGCCGGCGGTCAGACTCAGGTACAGCCCCGCTTCACAAGTCATCGCGATGGATTCGTCGTGTACCACGCTGACGATGTCTTCTTCGAGGTTGCGTTCCGCGGCGCGGATGATGCGATCCATCATTGCCACGGTTTCCACGGGATATTTCCCGGCGGCCGTTTCTCCTGAAAGCATCAAGGAATCCACGCGCGACAACGAGGCCGTTGACACATCAGTGACCTCGGCGCGGGTCGGAAACGGATTCTCCATCATCGTTTCCAGCATTTGCGTGGCCACCAAGGTCACCTTGCCCAGTTCGCGCGCCAGATGAATGACATTTCTCTGCAAGGTGGGAATACGCTCCAACTCCATTTCCACGCCCAAATCACCACGGGCCACCATCACGCCATCAGACGCCGCCACTATCTCCCTCAAATGCTCCACTGCCGCCGCATTTTCGATCTTGGAGATGATGGGAACATGGACACCCAACCGTTCGCAATAAGCACGCAGTTTTTTCACGTCGGCAGCACTACTGATAAACGATGCAGCGATCCAGTCGAAACCCGCCTGATGAATTACCTTGAGATCTTCTCTGTCTTTGGAAGTCGGCACCGGCAGACCAAGTTCCACTCCAGGAATGTTCAAGGATTTCCCCGGCTTCAATATGCCACCTCGAATCACTTTTGCCTTGACCTGTCCACGGACAAGCCCCTGGAACTTCAACTCCAATTTGCCGTCATCCAGCAAAATGCGTTGTCCACTCTTGGCCTTGGAAAACCAACCGGTGTGAGTAATTCCAATGACTCCCCGCTCCGGATTGCCTGCTCCCTTGACCAGCAGGACCATGGCGCCAGCCCTTATTGTGTAGGTTTTTCTATCCACCCGGATTTTAGGTCCCATCAGATCGGCCAGTACCGCACAAGGCCTTCCCAGACGCCGCGAAGCTTCGCGCACCAAATTCAGGTAGCGCACATGCTGCTGGGAATCCCCATGGGAAAAATTGATACGCACCGCATCTGCTCCGGCTTGGAGTGCGGCTCGTAATCTGGCCGGCTCTTCAAGCGCGGGACCCATGGTGATCAGAATTTTGGAACGTCGCAGGATACTCATGCCAGAAAATTACTTTGCCGACACAATGTCTTGTCGTATTTTGACGTTTGTGCGTCACTTCCTTTTAATCTGTGCCATCGCGTTCTGTTCCCCGCTCTGGGGGACGTCCACCGACTCCCTGTCTGCAATTATCGATTCCGCATTTCGATTCTTGAACGACGGCAAGGAGGATTCCGCCTTTCTGACTGCAATCAAGGTGAATCCCCGCACATTGCCAAACCCGTTGCAAACCCACGCGTCGCGCCTGGGGCTTGCGGCCTTACATTCCCAACCTTCCAGTCGTCCCTGGATTGAATGGAATGCACTGTTCGATCCAAAGATCTGGAGCCTGGAGGAAAAAATGGATTTGTCCCGGCAAGCATTCGATGCCGGATTGTTTCCCGTTGGATCCATGTGGATGAATTATGGGGAACATGAAACCGGCGCGCGTCATGCATGGGAAATCCTGAAAGTACGGCTCGCGGCAAGCCAAGGCCACTGGAAGGAAGCCGGTGAACGGCTTGATACATGGAAAGACAATACGGCGCGGCGCGAAAGCAGTGGTGAAGTTCTCTTCTGGCAAGGCTGGCTTGCCTTGCATCAACATCATGTTGATGCTGCGGATACCTTGTTCACACTCGCAAGCGCTTATGTAGAGGAATCTTCGGCGCAACGCGCTCTGGAATACCGTCAGGCCTTGCTAATCGACTCCTCCCAAGCCTTATACGATTACATCCGCGGGTTGCCGGAAAGCCCTTTGCCGGATTCCCTGCGATCTTCGTCACTCGCAAAAGTGCCCGAGTCCTCCCCATTAAATCCTTATGCCCTCTGGCAAAGCTCTTTGATTTCAAGAAAAGCAGGAGATAAAAACCGGGAACTCCTTTTGTTACAAAGCGTTTCCAAAGACATCTCTACGTTGCCAGGGCGAAAAGCAACTGCCAGATTGGCGAAATTACAGTTTGAACCCCGATTTCCTGATTCTGCAATGGCTGCGTATGAACGCCTTCTACTGCAATACCAGCAGGGAGTCCCTCCGGAATTCGCAAAAAGCCGCATTCAAGCCCTGCGAAACGGCACGCCGCAAAAACTCATTCCCTGAGAACGGTCAAGCTGTCTCCGAATGATTAATTTCTCAGCCAAGGTTTTCCCCGACACCCACTATTTTTGGGAGCTGAAAGCAGACGATTATGATCCCGGAATCCATGTTCATTCTAGGAGTTCTGGCCGCAGTCTTTCTGGCGGGCGCGTCCTTGGGACAATTGCTGCTGCGATTACGTCTCGCAAAACTGGAACGCGCGAACATGGAACTCGAGAACAAGAAGTTGTCCTCACTGAAAAGAGTCCTTCATTCCCGTGCCATCATCATCGAACATCGCGGCACCCGTCAATACGACCGGGAAGTGCGCGACGAGATCGACGAAATCCTGGGCGACATCGAAAACACATGACCCGGAGGATGGTAGACTCCATCCTTGTGTTTCCCTCCTTCACCCGCCTCTAATCGCAGCAATGCCATGATACCCATTCTCACACTTTCCGAAATCAAGGAAGTAGAACGCAAAAGCTCGCTGGATCACGGATTGACAGAATTCGACATGATACTGAGCGCGGGCGAAGCCGTGTTTCAAGCCGTCAAAAGCATGCTGGAGGAGGCGGAGGAAGACTACGGAAGCTTTCCTTCGCAACACGACGAGCATCCGGGGCACGACCATGAACATGAGGACGGCAGGGAGCAACCCGTGGTCGCCTTCGTGTGCGGCAAAGGTCACAATGGTGCCGACGCATTGGCCGCCGCCTTGCTGTCGGCACAAGCCGGATACGGTGTGGTGATCTATCAGCTTCAGGCCGACCGCTACAATCCGGAATCGCAGCGGTTGCACAAACAACTCTCGGACTCCGATCTCAAGATCCACTTTATCCGTTCGGCCGTGGATCTCCCCGTGTTCCAGAACGTGGATCTCATTGTGGATGGCCTGCTGGGAAGCGGCGCCGAAGGCGAATTGCGCGGACTGTTGCCCTCCCTGATCTATGGCATCAATCGCAGCGGCCTTCCAGTCCTGTCCATCGACGTGCCTTCCGGCGTGACCTGTGATTCCAGCGAAGTGAAGAACACAGCGGTGAAAGCCTCGACGACGCTTTGCCTCGGTGCGATGAAACTTTCCTCCGCTTTTTTCCCTTCCAGCTCAAGCTACGGCAAACTGGATTACAGCCCCATCTGCTTCGACGAAAAACTGCTGGCGGAACAGCCGTCCCGGATGCGGATGTACACCGAAGAGGATGCGCTCGATCATCTTCCTGCCAAAACCTACCGCAGCCACAAGCACAATACGGGTCGCGTTCTCGTGCTGTGCGGGAGCCGTGGCATGCACGGTGCGGCGGCGTTGGCCGCCAACGCCGCATTGCGAGCGGGCGCGGGTGTGGTGCGCGCCGCCGTACCTGCCGGTATCTTTCACGACATCTCGGCGCATTTGCTCGAAGTCATCGGAATGCCCTTGGGTTCAGAACGCGACTTTCATTTCAAGCCCGAGCATCTTGACGCGCTTATCCCGTGGATCGAATGGGCCGACAGCATTCTCATTGGATGCGGGTTGGGATGTCATTCCGAAACGGCGATTTTTTTGGAACGCATCATGCCTGCGCTTTCGGGACGTCGTGTGGTGGTGGACGGTGACGGCCTCAGCTATTTCTCCTCCGATACACCTGAACGGCGCGGCGGAAAAGGCCTGGATCAATTCGTGCTCACCCCGCATCCGGGTGAATACAGGCGGATGGGAGGGCAGTACGATTACGACGCACCGATGGCCTTGCTTGACGGCGCCCGCAATTTCGCGCAATCCGGAGCCACGGGAACAATTCTGAAGGGACCTACCAGCGTTTATACCAGTCCCGATGGTGACCTCATCCTGATCCCCGCCGGAAATCCAGGCATGGCCACGGCTGGATCGGGAGATGTGCTAGCGGGCATTCTTGCGGCGTTCCTCACCAAGAAGCCACGCGAGGAAGCCGCACCCTTGGCGGTGTTCCTGCATGGCCGCTCCGGCGATGCTGCACGACGGGATCGCGGCACACTCGGTATGGCGGCTTCAGATCTGATTCTCTATCTCCCACTCGCCATCAAGGAGTTGGAAGACTTGCTGCTGGATCTCGACGAGGATTCGGACGGAGAGTAGCGTCTTAGCCTGCAAGCGCTTTTAGCACGGTGTCATGCAAAAAACCGTTGGTGGACAGACCTGATCTTTCACGAATGCCCGGCTGGCCCTTGATGCTGGTAAAACACCCACCTGCTTCCGGCAAAATCACTCCCATCGGAGCGACGTCCCAAATCTCCACCACTGGATCGGCCATGACTTCCGCCGCGCCTGTCGCGACCATAAAGTGGCCATAGCAATCTCCCCATCCCCTGTGCAACCGCGCCTTGCGACGAAGATTGGCCCACGCAGGGCCATAACCCAATTTCTCCATCGTGGTGATGCTGCCATCCAGGAGCAAGGCATCTTCCACAGTTGATATTGAAGAGACACGACAAGGTTTCCCGTTGTGAAACGCCCCCCCGCCCTTGGTAGCGTATACTCGTTCACCCAGGATGGGTAAGTCAATAATTCCCAGAACGGGCTCTCCTTTTTCGAGCAAAGCGATCAAGGTTCCGAAAAGCGGGGTTTTATGGATGAACGCCTTGGTCCCATCGATGGGATCAATCACCCACTCTCTGTCCGCGCTCCCGGGTTCATGACCGAATTCCTCGCCAATCACGCCGTAACCCGGTGTCTTTTCGGCAATACGCCTTCTCAAAATTTCCTCGACTTCCCGGTCGGCCAAGGTAACGGGCGTGTTGTCTCCCTTCCATTCCACAGTCAGATTGGAGCCGTACCGGGCGCGCAAAATGCGACGGCTTTCATCGGCAAGGGATAAGGCGAATTCGAGTTCCCCGGAATAGGGCATATGGATGAAGTTTAAAAACCACTTCTCGTGTTTTTTCAGCCTTTTTGCTTTATATTTTCACCCCGTCCATGGCGCACCCGAACCAGCGGATTTTCGAACTTGGGTTTCCGAACTGAAAAGGAAGCGGTAAACATGCAGCTATCGAATCCAAAGACGCTTGCGGGAGTTGCAGTTTCCCTGCTGGGTCTGTCCCTTCCCTCCCTCTCGGCAGCTGCCGCGCTTTTCCCCGCCTCGGCGGAGCGCGGTCAGGCGGTTTATGCCAAGGCTTGCGCCGCATGCCATGGCGAAAACGGCGATGGCAACGGACCCGGTGCCGGCCCTCTGAATCCAAAGCCGCGCGATTTCACATCCGGTATGTACAAGTACCGCTCCACCAATTACGGTGAAATGCCAACTGATACCGACCTGTTGCGTGTGGTAAACGATGGCGTAGCCCACACGCAAATGCCCCCGTGGAAAAACACTCTTTCCGAGCAGGAACGTCTCGACGTGGTGGCTTACATCAAGATGTTTTCTGCAGACTTCAAGGATGCGCATCCTGAGACCATCGAGATCCCCGAGCCTCCCCCATCCTCGCCCGAATACGTGAAGGAAGGCCGCAAAGTGTTCATGACCTTGCAGTGCTGGAATTGCCACGGAACTTCTGGACATGCGGACGGTCCCGCTGCTTCCGGATTGATGGACAGCTGGGGTCATTCAATTCGCCCGGTCAATTTCACTTGGGAACATTACAAGCACGGAAACGATCCCAAGAGCATCTACAAAACCTTCAACACCGGACTGAACGGAACTCCAATGATTTCCTTCGCAGGCTCGTTCCTCTTCGGTGGAAACCAGGCCATCGACTCGGCCACCAACGCCTCCTTCTCCAAGGCCGAAGTTGCGGAACTCCAGGCCTACCTGCAATCGCAACCGAGCGATGCCGACATCAACGCCATGTCCGACGAGAAAAAGAAGGAGTTGGAACAGCGCCGCAAGTGGGCTCTCGTTCACTACCTGCGCTCGTTGATCCAGAAACCCAACGCGGCCGGCTGGATTCAGGAAGACATGGAGTTAACCCGTTAGGAGTCCCATGAAACCCATGCGTATGACGACCAAAACCATCCTGACGGCAACCGCATTGATCGGTTCCGCGACCTTGTTTTACGCCTGTCTGAACCCGATTGGGAGTGGATACGGCCTGAACGAAGCCGGAGACGTTCCCACCAGTTATTTCAACGACAAAGTGCAACCGATTTTCGACACCAAATGCACTTCTTGCCACCATCCAAGCGGCATTGGCTGGTCCAACACCGGCGGTAGTTCCAACGGTCTGGATCTCACGCTTGGAAACTCTTACAACAGCCTACTGGGTACCAGTGGAACGGGCCAGGCAACCTTTGAATTGCCGGCAGTAGTTCCCATGCTTCGCGTGACTCCGGGTGACGCAGCCAACAGCTACCTCTACGAAAAAGTGGAGTCCGCCACCCCAAAAGGTTCTCCCGGATTTGCAAGAATGCCTCTCGGGGGCCCTTATCTCTCAGCGGATGAAATCGCCATCATCAAAAAATGGATCGACGACGGAGCCAAACCATGATTGAATCCCGCAAGCTTCTCGCCGCGGCATTGGCCGCGCTGGTTTCGGCCGTTGCTGTCAATGCGGAGCCCTACCTTGCCATGCGCACAGGCTTCAAGTGCAGCCAGTGTCACGTGAACCGCATCGGTGGCGGCGAGCGCACGGAATACGGCTCGGTGTACACGCAGTATAAACTGCTCATGAACGAGACACAGGCGCTGATGAAAGTGCAAGAGGGCGGCCAATCCTCGTTCAATCCCAAGCTCAACGAGTCCGTGACCATCGGTGGAAACTTTCGGGTCGAAGAAAAAATGAGCCAGGAGTACTCCTACAAGACCTCCGCCGGCACCACGAAGGCCAAGAACTTTAATCAGGCGAACATCAAGGAAGCCAACATCTACATCAACGTGGATCTGGTCAAGAATTTCTTGAATCTGTACCTTGATGAAACCATGGCGCCAAATGCCGTGGTCCGTGAAATGTACGGGATGATGCGTGGCCTCCCCTTGAACAGCTATGTCAAGGTGGGTCACATGCTGCTGCCCTACGGCATTCGGCTCATGGATGACGATGCATTTATCCGGAACATGACCGGTTACACCTACAATACACATGATCTGGGTGGTGAAATCGGACTGGAGCCCGGCCCCGTATCCGTGACTGCCAATCTTACGAACAACCAGTTTTCCAGTGTGGGTTCCGTGGTATTCCGCCATTTCCGTTTGGGCGCCTCTTACGGTGCCGGAACGACCAAAGCTTCCAACAAATGGTCTTGGGGACCTTTCGTCGGCGGCAATTACGGTCGATTCACCGGTATGGCCGAAATGGACTTCATCAAGAACGCAGGTATTGATCAAATGGCCCAGTTCTACGAGCTGGATTTCCTCCCGCTTCAGGGTCTGAACACCAAGGTCACCTACGAATACTTCGACCGCAACATGGATGTCGCCAACAGCAAAGATGGGCAACAGCGTTGGACCTTTGGTGTGGAACCCTTTGTGAACCGTTTCCTGCAGCTGGGTCTCTATTACCGCATCAACGATTTCATCCCGCAGGCTGTCGAGGCCAATCAGGATGACATCGTCGGTCGTGTGCACGTCTTCTTCTAATCTTACGGAACATTTCGGCCCATGGAGAGTATCTTACCTCCATGGGTTTTTTATTGGATCCCTGGCCGTGGTGGATTAGCGGTCCGCTCATCGGACTGACGGTGGGCTTGTTGCTGCTCATCGGCGCGCGCAACCTCGGCGTTTCCAGCAGCTTTCGCCACCTCTGCGCCATGGCGCTTCCCAAAAGCCGCCTCCCCTACCTCGCGCAAGACAATCTGAAGGAACAGGCATGGAACCTGTTTTTCGTAGGGGGTATCGCCTTGGGCGCCTTTGTCGCCGTTCATTTTCTTTCCAGAAATCCGGTGGAGTTTCTTCCGGCGCATTACCACACCTTGACGGGAGCGCTGAAACTTTTGGGTGGTGGATTTCTGATTGGATTCGGTACACGCTGGGCACGCGGTTGCACCTCCGGCCACGCCATCATGGGCTTGTCCAGCTTTCAAAAGCCGAGTTTGTACGCCGTACTATCCTTCTTCGGTGGTGGCCTGTTGGCAGCGGCTGTGGCAAAATTCCTGATCGGAGGCGGGCCGTGAAACACCTCCGCTACCTGTTGCTGGGTGCTTACTTCGGAATTGTCCTGACGAAATCCGAAGTGACGACGTGGCACAAGATCCGGGCAATGTTCTACTTCCGAGAACCCGACCTTTATCTCATCATCGGGTTGGGTGTCGTCGTCGGTTCCATCTGCGTGTGGTTCGTCCGCCGCTCCAAACCGACCACGCCGTTCGGCGAGCCCGTGGTGGTACAACCCAAACCCATGCACAAGGGTGTTTTCTTCGGAAGCTTTCTGTTTGGAATCGGATGGTTTATCGCGGGGACCTGTCCCGGCCCGATTTACGCGCAACTGGGCGGCGGAGAATTCTTCGCCGTTTTCACGTTGATTGGAGCCATCATAGGAGCTTACGCCTTCGCGTTGCTTAAACCCAAGCTTCCCGATTAGTTCTTGTTTCGGCGAGTCAAGACGAAGACTGCGCCACCGATCAGCCCCAAAACCGCCACTGCAATCAACCCGTAGCCCGCTCCAACCGGCCGTTTAAATACGGCCGTAAACACGATGGAGAACATCAGTACCGTGGCCGCTTCATTCCAAAGCCGCAACGATTTCGAAGACCATTTGAAGACGCCACGGGCCAATTGTTTGCGGATACGACTGCAAATTCCGTGATAGCCGAAAAGCAAAAAGAGCAAGGCCAGTTTAACGTGGAACCACGGCTGAGTCCAGGCATGAATCTGCCACATCAACCATAAACCAAACACGGTGGTTCCGATCAAGGCTGGATTGACGATGGCAAGCCATAGCCGCCGCTCCATCAAAGTGTATTGGGGAATCAGCACGGCGCGTTCATGTTCTGGTTTTTCCAGCGCTTCAACGTGATAGATGAAGAGGCGCACGCTGTAGAACAAACCTGCGAACAGGCTGATGACGGAAACGAGATGAAGGGCCTTGGCCCAGGCGTAAGCATCCATATATTATCCGATCAGACCCTTGACCTTGCGAGCCACGGCCTGTCCCAGTTTGAGATGTTCCCCCGCGTCGAAATGAATGCCGTCGAGTGGACTGGAGACGATCACTGTGGCGGTATCAAGGAAATCGCACCCCGCTTCTTTCGCGACAACCGCGTAATATTCCCCGAGCCGCAAGGATTTCGCTTCGGCTCCGGAGAACATCTCCAGATAATAACCTTTGAGCTTGGCCACAGGTGGTGGAGCCATGAGCAAAAGCGCCGGGGATTTTCCCTTGATTCCGGCGCCGCTGGAGTTGATCATTTTGACCAGCAACGCGGCACCTTTGGCCACATCCTGCGCCGTGACCCCGAAACGAACCTTCAAATCGTTGACGCCCAGCATCAACACCACCATGTCCAACGGTTGATGACTCCAAAGACAGGGAAGCAGATAGTCTTTCCCATTCCGATATTCCTCAAAGGGATCATTCTGCACCGTGGTGCGTCCGTTCAGACCTTCTTCAATGACATCGTAACCCTCTCCAAGGGTTTTCGCGAGCACTCCAGTCCAGCGTGTGTCCTTGGGATAGCGTGTACCCATGCCGGGCGCAAAACCCCATGTGTTGGAATCACCGTAACAGAGGACGCGTTTCACGAAAGCCAAGATAATTCCTCGGCCCCCATTTCCTAAGTTTGCATTCATGTCCGTTGATCCCAAAGCCTGGCAAACCCTGACGCGTGGAGTGGTGGAAATTCTCGGCGAAGAGGAACTGAAATCCAAACTCGCCAAAGGCAAACCGCTCAACATCAAACTCGGCGTGGATCCCACCGCCCCCGACATCCATCTCGGCTTCACCGTGGTCATGCGCAAGCTGCGCCAGTTCCAGGATTTGGGTCACCGCGTCATCCTCATCGTGGGCGATTATACGGCTACGGTCGGCGATCCCTCGGGGCGCAACAAGACGCGGCCCATTCTCAGCCACGCCGAAGTGCTGGCCAACGCCGAGACCTATAAGCAGCAGTTCTTCAAGATCGTAGATCCAAAGCGGACCACGGTGGTGTACAACGGTGATTGGTTTTCGAAAATGACTTTCACTGAGGTCACAAAACTGTTGGCGCAAATCACCGTGGCACAAATGCTCGAGCGCGAGGATTTCAAAAACCGCTACGAGAACGGGCAGCCAATTTCGCTGCATGAGTTTCTCTACCCGCTGATGCAGGGGTACGACTCGGTGATGATCGACGCCGATGTGGAACTCGGAGGCACGGATCAGAAGTTCAACGTACTGCGCGGCCGCGAACTGCAACGTGCTCTGAACAAGGAGCCTCAGGTCGGAATGTTCCTGCCCATCCTGCTCGGCACCGACGGTCGCGAAAAGATGAGCAAGAGCCTCGGCAACACCATCGGTGTCAATGAGCCGCCGCAGGCCATGTACCACAAGCTGTATTCATTGCCCGACTCGCTGGTGGAGAGCTATTTCCAACTACTCACGAATCTTCCCATGGATTCCGTGCAAGCTCGATTGACCGATGTGAAATCCGGAAAACTCAATCCGAACATCGTGAAGGACGAACTGGCGCGCAATATCGTGGCGCAATACCATGGAGCTGAAGCTGCGGAAAAAGCGGCGGAAGAGGAAAAGAAAATCCACTCCGGGGAAATTCTTCCCGATGACATTCCTGTCCATCACGTCGCTGCCGGTGAACATTGGATCCCCACCTTGATGACGCAAGCCGGATTGGTGAAAAGCAACGGCGAAGGCCGACGCCTGATCGAAAACGGTGGCGTATCCTTTGACGGCGAAAAAGTGACGGATCCCAAGGCCAATGTCCGGGTTTCGGGCGAGCATGTATTGAAATCTGGCAAGCGCGGTTTCGTCAAGATTCAGGCGATTTAGCCGAAAATCCGCAATCAATCTGTAACTGTTCGAATATTTCGAATGGTTTTTTGAGAATCTTGTGGCCGTTATCGCCGGGATGCGTCATATTTGGGGCATACATACGGAGGTGGCCTTATGAGAAGCATCTTCCTGTTTGTTGTCGCGTCAACGTTCATTCTGTCCAACGCCGCCACTATCGGTGGCATTGTCGGTGCCCCAGCGCCCGGAACTCCGGTTGCTGGGGTAAAAGTTGTTCTCATCGACGGTAACAGCAGTGGTCCCCGCATCGACTCAACCGTCAGCGACACTTTAGGTCAATACACTTTTTCAAACGTATCCACAGGTGCAAAGACAATACAAGCGGATAAATCCGGCTACAACAAAACTACGGTGCTAATATCCATCAATACTACGGGACAAGCGCTCATCCAAAACCTCAACATCACCATTAACAACAAAACATCCTCTTTTGTGGGGGTTGTTCGCCGTGCTTCAGATTCAACTCTGGTGGCTGGAGCCACGATAACCTTGACCGGCAATGCGGAAACCGGACGAAGCGTCACTACGGCTGCAAACGGCAGTTACCGGTTCGACAGCGTGGGAACAGGGACGGGTTATACCGTAACCACTACGTTGACGGGCTACAACAATACCAGTGTGGGCGGCATTACCGCCACATGGAATGCAACTACGACTATCGGCACGATGTACTTGACCCGCAATCTGGGTTCACTGTCGGGAATCATCCGACGTACCGACAGCACAACGATCCCGATTTCCGGGGCCAAGGTGGTTGTATTGCTCGGTTCCACGAAAGTGGACAGCGCCACTACAAACACGAACGGTCTGTACACTTTGATCCTGAACGCAGGAACTTACAACGTTCGAGTCAGCAAATCCGGGTTCAAAAGCAACCGCGGATTCCCGACTCGTGACACGACGAGTACGGTGATATTCAACAGCACGGTTACATTGAACATGAACCTCACTCCTGCCGCTTCCACAATTACGGGAACAATTACGAGCCGCAACACTACGAATACGGTGAGCGGTGCAAAAATCGTCTTACAGCGTCGCATGGGAAGCAATCCCGCTCCTGCCGGCAACAATACATGGTACAACCTCGATTCAACGGTCACCGGCGCCAATGGCGTTTATACTTTCACAAACCTGATTGCTGCGGGCCCCAATCCCGCTACTGCTGGGCAGTATCGGGTACTTGTCTCTTCGACTTCTGTTGCTTTCGTGTCATATCCCAATGGCACAACAGAAACCAATACCGACACGATGACCGTTGCCATCGGTGGAACGCGGATATTCGACGTGTCCGTGTGCCTCGGATTCGTCACTCCTGAGAACCCTAACCCCTGCCCTTCAGGAATACTGCCTAAAAGCATGGGGCAAGACTCCCGAAATATTCGCTTGATGCCTTACGGCAATAACTTGATCTTGAGCGTGAATCCTTCCACTTATTCTTATCAAATCTCCATCGTCGACCTGACCGGCGTCCAACGTCATACCGTCAACATCCCCGCCGGTGAAACACAGGCAGTGGTTCCGGCGATGTTCGCGCCGGAGAACGGGTATTTGCTTCTGCTGAAGTAGCCCAAAACAAAAAGTCCCGATGCCTTTCGACACCGGGACTTCAAGATTCCGACAATCCAGACTACTTCGACATCGCCCAATCGGGCATGCGCAAAATCTCTCCGCCCTTCAGGGCCGAATCGTGTGCCAAGATTCCCGTGCAGGTGATATTGGCCGACTGCACCGCATTCGGGAACGGCTGGCGGTCTTTCGCCAGTGCATCCAGGAACTCATGGCACAGATGGGGATGTGAACCACCGTGGCCGCCACCTTGGGCGAAGGACAGATGGGAATGTTCATCGTCGTACACGCCCTTGGTGGTGAAACCTTGGATCTCCGCAGGCAGACGATGCGCAAAGTCGGGGCACACCACCTTCGAGGGAATCTCCGGCTCCGGCTTCTTGGCGGTATGCACCACCAGCGGTTCGTTCTCGACCAGCGGCCATTCCACACCCTGCTTGTCACCGTACACGTCAATGCTCTCGCGGTACTGGCGCGCCACGTCGAACAGCGAGCGAATCACGCGTGCCGAAAGATCCGAATTGCGGAACTTCAGGTGCGCAGTCTCCACCGCGAAAGGCGACTTGTAAATGGGGATCATTTCCGCGCGGATGGTGCCCGATCCGAAGCAGGATACGAATTCCACGTCTGCGCCAGCGAGGCCGACCATGGGGCCGACGCAGTGCGTCGCGTACCACATTGGCGGCAGGCCGGGCCAGTATCCGGGCCATCCGTCCATGTCCTGCTGATGGCTGGCCTGCAGATATTGCAGCTTGCCCAGTTCGCCTTTGTCCAGTTTTTCCTTCATGTACAGATACTCGCGGGAATACACGACGGTTTCCATCATCATGTATTTCAAACCGGTCTGCTTCACGAGATCCACAATCTGCTTGCACTCGTCGAGACTCGTCGCCATGGGCACGGTGCAGGCTACATTCTTGCCAGCCTTCAACGCCTTGATCGACATCCAGCCGTGATCGGGAATGGGACTGTTGATATGCACGAAGTCCACATTCGGATCCTTCAGCACGTCATCGAAGTTTGCATAGCGTTTTTCCACACCGAAGGCGTCCGCAATTTCCTTCATCTTCGCTTCATTGCGTTGGCACACGGCGTACATGTTGGCAAGGGGATGACGCTTGTAAATCGGAATGAACTCGGCACCGAAACCGAGTCCTACGATGGCGACGTTGTATTTCTTCTGCTGGGCCATAAAGGCGTTCCTTCCGATCTGGTAGTTTGGGGAAGTCTAAGCTGCTTTTTTACCCGAAATTCGTCAATTTTTAATTGAATCGGAAGCAAAACATGTCAAAAATATCCTAGAAATACGCGCCCCACTGAAAAATTCAAGAACGATAATCTACCAAAGCCCTCATTCAGCGAAATTCGCCAAGCGTGCTGGCGAAAAACGTATTATATTCCCTTCACTTGACACCCTCCTTGCCAGCAAGGAACTACAAGTTTTGAATCACAGACGCAATCACGGGGGAGATCCAATGCCGAGAAATTATCACATGTTCAAAGTTTTAAGCCTTTCGCTGGTCGGACTTTTCGGGGCCGTCATGGCGACACCTCCTGTTCTTAAAACTGGAGCCTGCCCGACCTTCACGCGCAGTGCTCCAGCTTCTGGCGACAACTGGGGCCAGTTTCCTATCAAGCCGACAACTGCGTTCGTCACAGCCAACTGCTCTGGTGCAGCCTGTACGCAGCAAGATCCCCTCCCGACCAATCAATCGATCAACTGCATTCAGGTTCCCTCCGGTTTGAGAGCAGAACTGGTTGCTTCCGAGTTGACCCCGGGTCCCGCGCCCAGCTTGGGATACCTGATGTATATCTCTTTTGACGAGCGTGGCCGCGTCTGGGCCGCGGAGCCCCGCGATTACCCGGCCATTGCCAACGATCCGAATCCGACCAACCGCATCACCGGCGGCAAGGGCCGCATCCTGATTCTTGAGGACACCGATGGCGACGGCTCTCTGGACAATTACAAGGTGTTCTATGACGGCCTCGTCATGCCCACCAGCCTTGAAGTCGTGAACGGCGGCGTTATTGCCACCGTCGAACCACTCGTGGTTTTCCTCCCAAAGAGCACGACCAATCCGGACACTGCAGGTGCGCCGATCACCTTGTTCTCCGGTATGGGCAGCACGGGCAATACTTGGGACACCCATGGTGGAACCAACAGCATTACTTCCGGACTCGACAACTGGTACTACGGCCACCTCGGGTATAACGGCGGGTGCAGCGTCAACGGTGTGACCTGCGCCACGGGCGGTGTCTGGCGCTTCCGACACACGGCCATCGGCAGCCTGACAACAACGTTCCAGGCCTTTTCCACCAGCGGCCCCGCAAATGCCCACGGCGTGGGTCAGATGGAAGATGGACAAATCTTCCAGTCCGGCGCCACCGGAACTCCGCATAACAACCACGCCATCCGCCGTGGCGTTGCAGCGGTGAACATTCAAGTCAACGGCACCTACTATCCCATCACCGGCGACCGGTATCTCTGGGAAGGCTCGACGGGTATGACGAATGGTCAGTTCACTTCGAATACCACTGCTTCTTCAGGCCACGATTTCTACACCGCACGCCTGCTGCCTCAGAAGTACTGGAACACCCGTTCCTTCGTATGTGAAGGTGCCAGCAAGTTGTGCAACCAGGACAGCATGGTGATCAATGGAAGCACTTGGACCGCCGCGCGCATGCCGGGCCCGGTTACCTCCAACATTTTTGCTTCCTCCGACGCATGGGTCGCTCCGATCAAAGTGCGCACCGGACCTGATGGCGGCCTCTGGGTTGTGGACTGGCACAACTACCTGTTCCTTCACAACCCTGCCACGCCTGCGACCAATGCGGCGTGGAACAACGCGCTGCGTACCAAGACGCGCACCCGCCTGTATCGCATCGTTCCGGATGACGGCCATACCGATCCCGTCCTGAACCTGTCCAACGCCACCACGGCGCAGTTGGTGGCCACGTTGTATCACTCCAACTTCGTGTGGCGTATGCAGGCCCAACGTCTGTTGATCGGAAAGGGCTACACCGCCGAACTGGGCGATTCTTTGCAAAGCATCCTGACCAACCACAAGACCGTGGATGCGGTCGGCATTGATGGTGCCGTCATTCACGCAATTTGGACGTTGGAAGGCCTGAACCGTTTTGTTGTGGATTCCACCCGTTGGGCTCCCATTCTGAAAAGCCTTCTCCTCCACCCTGCATGGGGTGTTCGTGAGAACGTGTTGAAGGCGATGCCTAGAACTGCAACATCGGCACAGGCCATCAGCGATCAGTGCGCAGCAGATGATCCTCATGCCCATGTCCGTTTGCAGGCCTATGTCGCCTTGGCTGAAAGCCCTGCCGCCACATCCGGAGCCGTGCAAGGCCATTATCGTGCCACTGATACCTACTCCTCTTCAGCTTTCGATGCGGCAGGAGCATCCAAACTGGCTGCTGCCACGCCGGCCAATACGCGGCCTACAAGCTGCCCCGACATCCAATCGACTGTCGCGCTCAGTCACGGTTCGGATCTAAAGAACACACAAATGGCCAACCCAATGCGCTTTACCATGACGCGTAACGGCTTTGAATTGGATCATCCTTATGGTAAGCTGTCTTCTGGCGATTTGGTGGTGTATGACATCACCGGTAAGGCGGCTTTCCGCTCCAGCTACAACTCCGCCACAGAGGCGTGGTCGACGACCACTGCGAAGGGTCTGAACATGTCCGTTTACTTCTATTCGTTCCATGGAACGAATGGGGACAAGTTCGAAGGACGCCTGCTCACAAATCAAGAATTCTGAGACCCCACTTTTCCTAAGAAAAAGGCCTTCGGGGATTCCCCGGAGGCTTTTTTCTTTGATAACGGAAAATTCAGGATTTCGAAGGTACTTGTAGAATTCTACCCCAAAAACCATCACCCGACCTTATATTTGAAGGGCTCGGTTATCCTCCATCTACGTTTTTGGCCGCGATAATCAAGATTATTCCGAAAATTCGGGAAACAAAAATTTCTAAGGAGAGGGTGAACATGACTAAGACGATTTTTACGAAATGTTTGGCTGCAGCCTTGATGCTGTTTGCGGTGGCTTCAAGCCAGCCCATCGGCAAAACCGGCGCGTGTCCGACTTTAACACGCAGCAATTCCTACATGGGAATCAACCTGGTTAACGGCACGCCGTCAGGCGAGGCGTACGCGTTTACCGGCAAAAGCTGGCAGGTGACCCCTCGCTCCTGGCAGACCTCTGCGGGACAGATTCAAGACCCCCTGACGCCTGCGCAGTCCGTGAATTGCGTTCAGGTACCTACCGGTCTGAAGGCGGAAATCATCGCCTCGGAATTGACGCCCGGCAATGGCGCTCCCATGGCCTATCCCATGAATTTCACCTTTGACGAACGCGGCCGCATGTGGGTTATTGAACCTCGGGATTATCCCTTCATCCATGACACGACCACAGGTTTTCCGACAAACACCTCGAACGGTATTGCTTCGAACCGTCTTGCGGGCAAGGGCCGCATCCTGATTTTCGAAGACGTCAACGGCGACGGTGCCATGGACAACTTCAAAGTGTTTTACACCGGCTTGGCGATGCCCACCAGCATTGAACTCGTAAAGAATGGTGTGATCGTCACGGTGCCCCCCAACATCTATATCATTCCCAACGCCAACGACGTGGCCGGTACACCGCAAATCGTCGTCTCGGGCATGGGATCCAGCAGCAACAACTACGATGCCCATGGTCAGACTAACAGCCTGACCTATGGTCTCGACAACTACGTCTATGGTCACGTGGGCTACAACGGTTGCGGTTCGCCCGTGGTCGGCTCGAACCCTGGGGTGACCTGCGGTGGCGGTAACATCTGGCGCTTCAAAGCCACCGCGATCGGATCCGATACCAATCAATTCCAGATCGTTTCCAACAATGGTCCCTCCAACTCCCACGGCATCGGCCAGATGGAAGATGGTCAATGGTTCAAATCCGGCGCCACCCTCTCCTCCCACTCCAACCATCAGGTTCGCTTCGGTCAGGGCGCCAATGACATCCGTACTTCCACGGGCAGTGGCACGACGGGTACCAATCGCTTCTTCTCTATGACTTCGGACCGCTGGCTGTGGGAAGGCAACAATGACAGTTTGAGTGGCGGCACATTTGCTCCGGGCGGCTATTTCTCCACGCAGACATCTGCTGTTTCGGGTCACGATTTCTACACCGCGCGACTCCTGCCGCAACAATACTGGAACCGCTTCGGGTTCGCTTGCGAGGGTGCCAGCGGCCTTTGCAATGAAGACAGTCTTTCAGAAAACGGAAGCACTTGGCGGGCCAATCGTATGCTGCCGCCGGGACGCAATCCGAATATCTTCGCCTCCACGGACGCTTGGACTGCACCCCTCAAAGTCCGGACCGGCCCGGATGGCGCCCTATATGTGTTGGACTGGTACAACTACCTGTTCCTTCACAACCCTGCGACTCCGGCCACGGATGCCGCTTGGCGTAACCCGCTGCGCGCCAAATCCCGCGCCCGGTTCTATCGCATTTTGCCTGCGGATGGTCACACGGACGTGCTACTCAACCTGACGAATGCCACACCGGCTCAGCTCGTGTCTGTTTTCTGGAGCAGCAATTTCACGTGGCGTTTGATGGCCCAACGTCAGCTTTTGTGGAGGAATTACACCACAGTCGAAAAGGATTCCCTCCTCACGTTGCTTGAAAACGTCCTTACTCAACATCGTTATCCTGACACGGTTGGAATCGATGGACCGGTGCTTCACTCCCTCTGGACCTTGCATGGTATGGGCGAATTCAAAACAAACCCCAACCGTTGGAATCCCATCCTGAAAAACCTGCTGTTACATCCGGCTTGGAGCGTGCGCCGCAACGTGGCGCTTGCCATGCCCCGCACGGCTGCTTCGGCTCAGGCCATCGTGGATCAATGCGCGGTCAACGATACGCATGCTCATGTGCGCGTGCAGATGCTGGATGCGCTGGCCGCCATGCCGGCACCGAGCGCACCCGCTCAAATGGTCGCGACCTACCATAATACAGACACCTATTCCACCGGAGCATTTACCAGCGCCGGCGCCAGCAAGGTTGTGGAAATCACCGGCACCACACGCCCCACGTCTTGCGCCTCTTATACGGCTCTTAGTGCCCCCGATGCCGCCAAGCCCAATGTGCCGTCTGTGGGTGTCCGCTCAACCGGATCCCTCGAAGCCCGTAATCATTTGCGCTTCAGCTTGACCCACAATGGTTTCGAGCTCCAAACGCAGCACGGACAACTGCCCTCGGGTGAATTGGTGGTGTATGATCTGCGCGGCAGCGTGGCATTCCGCTCCACCTACAACTCAGCAACGGGTACTTGGTCCCAGAAGACCGCTTCGGGCCTGAACATGTCCGTCTATTTCTACTCCTTCCGCGGAGTGAATGGCGACAAGTTCGACGGACGCATTTTCACGAACGAGGAACTGTAATCCCGAATCCCAGACTCTCAAAGCCTCCCGTGAAAGCGGGAGGCTTTTTTATTGGATGTATTTTTTGCCTTCAAGAGGACACATATGCTGCTCGAAAAAATCAACGCCGACTTGATCGCCACCATGAAGGATCGGGAGCCCTCCCGCAAGGAGGCCAATCAGGCCAAGGTGACGAGCTTGCGCACCTTGCTCGCGGAGGTCAAGACCTTCCAGGTGAACAACCGTCGGGATCCCTCGGATGAAGAAGTCTCCGCCATCCTCCAGAAAGGTATCAAGCAATTTAAGGAGACCTTGGACAAGGCCAAGGGACAGAATCAATCGGGCATTGTCCGTGAAGACATCGTGGCGCAAGAAAACGCCAAGATCGCTCTATACGAAGCCTATCTGCCCGCCCAAATGACACGCCCCGAAATCGAAGCCCTCGTGCGTGAAGCCATTGCACAAACAGGAGCCTCATCACCCAGGGACATGGGAGCGGTCATGGGAGCCATCCGCCCCAAGACTCAGGGAAAAGCCGATGGAAAACTGGTCAGCGATATCGTACGGGAACTGCTTCCCAAGTAAATGGCCGACATCATCTGCTACTGCTTCAACGTCGAAAAACAGCGCATCACCGCAGCCATTGAAAACGGCTGCCGGACCGTGCCGGAGATCCGGGAATTACTCGGCGTGACCGGCAATTGCGCCACCTGCCAGCCCGACATCGAAGCCCTGCTGAATTTTTACGGGCGATTTCCAAAAACCAGTTAGACTCTGTCCGGTTCCACGCGCAACACTGCAGCCTTGCCCAATAACCGGGTAAACACCAGGGTCGCGGAATTGGAGCCTTTGGGCTTCAATTTTTTACGCCATGTTTCGGGATCGATATCCAATCCGCGTTTCTTGATCTCCAGGATTCCAATCTCACCGGAGAGGATTTCGTTCCTCAACGCGCGTTCGTCCAAAGTAAGGGCTTTCAACACGCGGTAACGTTTAAGCAATGGCGAGACAATTCTTTTATTGCCGCTCAGATAAGCAATCCGGCCGTCCAGCTGCCACAATCCCGTTTGCTGCGCGAGGACGCCGAACAGGTGAGCGCGCACCACGCATTTGACCGGTTCATAGAACCATTCCCCCAGATCCTCAACGCGGCCGAAACTATCCGGGAGATCGCAGGCCTGCGCTTCAATTGCAACCGCAGCAGGCATTTCCACGGCACGTACCCACCCCTGACGGCCAAAGGAACCTGTGCGCACTGTCAGCTCCAGGCACTCATCCTCATCGCCGAGGTATTCCATCTCTCCCACTTCCGACAAGGCGTCCGGAATTTTCGCGCCCGGCCCCAGCTTGACCGCGCAATTGCCGTAATGCTCCACGATATCCTGAAGCGCATCCCATCCGGGCTCGGGTTCGGTGTCAAAGTCCCGATCTTTCGCAAGCGACACTAAAGCACGTCGGGCCGGATCGATAAAAATCCCATCCACCTTTGTTTGCAACCGGGTCACATCGGCTTGAATAGCAACCGCCTTCCGGAATAGAGCGGTGTTATGGCGATAGGCCCTCAATGCATCCACATCCCGATCCACTCCAAACACGGCTATCTGTTGCGGAAGATGGAGCGAATCCCCCCCCACCCCGCAGCAAAGATCCGCAACAGTGCGCAAGCCTTCGGGAAGACGTCCCGCTTTGTATCTCGCGAGCGGTTCGGAGGTCATCTGTTGCATGCCCAGTGGCGTAAGCAGCATCTCACGGGCGCGGCTGTGTTTGCGCAGCGCCTTGAAACGCAAAGCGCGCTGCTCCAGCAACGCCGTGCGCTGGAACACCGACAAGGTCTTCATCCATGGCGACGAAGACAGGGCCAAATCGTCGCGCTCATCCTGCATGACATTGTGCAACAACTCCGCGCCTTGCGACGAGGTTAAAAACGCTAACTTTGACGGGATGATCATCGGCATCGGCACGGATATCGCACTTGTGGCAAGAATAAGAAAGTTGAGCGCGGCTGCCGTATCGCGATTACTCACCGAAAAAGAACTGGCTTACTGCAAGCGTTATACGGATCCCCACGTGCGCATCACGGGAAGATTCGCCGCGAAAGAAGCCGTGCTCAAAGCTCTGGGCACAGGCTTGAGCGGAGGAATCTCATGGCGTCAAATCGAAATTCTTCCCGACGCAAAGGGTGCGCCCAAGGCATCATTCAAGGGCGAAATAAAACGTCGTTTGCGCGAGATGAATGCAACCCGTTGTCATATCTCGATTTCACATCAGGGCGCGTATGCGGCGGCTTTTGCCGTTCTCGAAAACAAATTTTAAACGCTTGACATTGGCCCGCCATCGTAATATGTTCAAGATAGAGGCCGCGCCGAAATCCGTTTTCATCGCCGGCGCGGTATATACCCGCAACGGAGGCCTGACATGAAGCCGCTCTACGTCAAATGCCCGCAATGCAAGGAATCCAGCGAATTAATGCTGGATTCCGAAGCGCATATGATCGTGTTGCACTGCCCGTCCTGCAACGCGGCACTCATGTACTACTACGGCAAGACCTTCGCCATCGACGAGGGTGAAATGGACAAGATTCAGGGCAACGCCCAAATGACCACGGTGCGCGGCATCCTCAAAAATTCCTCGCGGGAGCCGGGGAAAAGCGCCGCCGTCGTCCGCAGGACGGAGGTTCAAGCCTCGCATCGGGCCGGTGCACCCGTTCGCGAAAAACCGTTTGCCGAAGACGATATCACCAACCTGAAGATTGACCTGGCACTCGCCAAGGACGTCAACGACTTCATTCAGGGGATGTAAGACAGGGTTTCAAGCGTCGGCAAGGTGGCATGCCACCTTGCCTTTTTTTATGTCCCGTAGCGGGGGCAATACCGTTTCGCACTCCGCATGATGATTTCGAAGATATAACGGGCAGCGGTTTCGAAACGGACACCCTGTTTGCAGGCGCACCGGTTCCACATCGGGAAATTCAGCGCAAATACCCCTCAATTTTTCGTCATCCAGGGACGGGACCGAAGCCAACAGTAATCGGGTGTAAGGATGCCTCGCCCGTTCCACAGTGAAATCTTCGGCAGGCGCCTCCTCAATTAAACGCCCCATGTACATCACGCCAATGCGATGCGCCAGCAACTTGACCAAGGCAAGATTGTGGGAAATGAAGAGATACGTCAATCCCATTTTCTCCTGAAACTCCCGAAGGAGCTCCAATATCTGGGCCTGGATGGCGAGGTCGAGGCTGGCCACCGGTTCATCGCAGACCAACACCTTGGGCCGGGTGATGAGCGCACGCGCAATGGTGACACGTTGCTTTTCCCCGGAACTCAGATTGGACGGATATCTCTTCGCATGCACGGGATCAAGATGAACCTGTTCCAGAACTTTTGAAATCCGCTCTTGGACTTCCGCAGGACTGCGGACATCTTCCCGTTCAAGCGCTTCACGAAGAGTGGCCTCCACTGTCATGCCCGCATTGAGCACGGCCTCCGGATGCTGGAACAACATCCGGATTGCGCGGCGCAACTCCCGAATCCTGGACTTCCCGGATTTCAGCCAGTTCTCACCCCGATACAATACCTCTCCGCCATCCACGCCCTGCAAAGCCATCATGGAAAGCGCCAAAGTGGATTTTCCGGAACCGCTCTCCCCCACCACCGCGTAAGTCTCTCCTGCTCTGAGGAACAGCGAGACCTCATCGAGCGCTTCGAACGATTTTCCCGCCAAACCAAAACGCTTGCGGAGACCTTTTGCTTCCACCAAGGTTTCGGGAGTGGCCGCACCGACCAAAGCTTTTCTCTCCCCGCTTGCAAAATAAGCAAAGGCCTGGATCAAAGATTGCGTATATGGATGCTTTGAATGGTGAAGAACCTCTGCTGTCTCACCCTGCTCGACGATGTCGCCGCGGTGCATGACATAAACGCGGGAACAGGTTTCCTGAATCACCCCAATATCGTGGGATATGAGGATGATGGACAGCCCGTGCTTGTCACGCAATCGCTTGAAAAGCTCCAACAGCTTGGCCTGCGTGGTCACATCCAGCGCGGTGGAAGGCTCATCAGCCACCAAAAGTTTGGGCTTCGCGGAGAGCGCCATGGCGATCATCACCCGCTGGGCCATACCACCGCTGATCTGATGGGGAAACACATCCCAAAGCTGTTCGGTGTCCACCAACCCGACATCACGGAGCAACTCCAATCCTTTGTTGCGGATTTCGGCTTCGCTTCCGGAACTCCCGCCACGGAGAAGCGCTTCCCGCATGTGCTCTCCGATTCGGAAGAATGGATCGAGCGCCGCACGCGGCTCCTGGAAAATGACGGCGATATCGCGGCCTCGCAGTTCGGCCATAAGACTGGAACCTTGCGATAGCAGGGGTTTGCCTTGGAAAAAAGCTTTCCCTTCCCGCACGCCGGGTTTGCCCCGTAAAAGGCCGAGCAACCCCATCATCAAGGTCGTTTTTCCGCTACCCGATTGACCGATAATACCGATGATTTCCCCGGATTCCACGCGCAACGAAGCCTTGTTCACCGCATGAAGAAGCCCGTTGTCCGTCTCGAACGAGATCGACAGGCCGCTGACTTCGAGCAGGGGAACTTCACCGGCCTTCACGATGCGCCAACCTTGCGTTCAATCCGTCACCGAGATAAAAGAAACCCAGAATGGCCAGCACAATGGCCGCGGCAGGGAAAAAGGTGATCCAGTATTGCCCGCTGAAAAATGTCAGCCGGCTTCCCTCGATGATGTTGCCCCAGGAAACTTCCGGTGGCCGCGTTCCAAACTGGAGATAACTCAGCGTCGTCTCCACGAGGATGGATTCCGCCATGATCAGCGAAAACTGGACAAAGAACACCGCACGGTTCTGGTACCAGAACAGATGTCGTGTCAAAATCCGGAAGTCGCCGAGGCCGCCTTCCTTGGCCGCAAGGATAAAGCCCATTTTGGACAACGCACGTACCCGCGTGGCGATCAACTCAGACACGCGGGGGATCAACGTGACTCCCAGCACCGCCATGGTCAGGTACACGTTCGGCTCTAACGCGCAGATCACCACCAGAATCAGCACCATGCGGGGCATGGAAAGCAAGGTGCCATTGAACACCTGCGCGAAGAGCCGCCAGCGCCCGTCGTAATATCCCGCAAGCAAACCCAGCCATACTCCGACTCCCAGGGCCACGGCACAAGCCACCAATCCCGGCAGGAAACAATTGCGCGCACCGGCCACCAACAGGGCGGTCATGTCACGTCCGTTTTTATCGGTACCAAGAACATGGCCGTGAGCCGTCAAAAGACTCGCATCCGGAACCTGGGCCTTTGTTCCATCATCGAGAGCTCCCAGGATATCTTCATCCGCGGTAACCGAAGATCCACCCGCCGACCCGTTGCCTTGCAGCAAGAGTTTACGCCCCGCTTCGGTGGTGGTCAGGTGCATCAGCCAATTAGAGGAGGGTGGGACAAGTTGGTGTTCAAAATCCATTTCATCTGATTTGAACCGGGTCCAAAAATTACCTGACACCGCCGTCAAGACAAGGAACACCACAATGGCCCCACCGGTGAGCATTCTCCAGCCGCCAGGTTTGCGCAGAAAAACCAACAAACTCATCTTCAACGCCTCAGGCGCGGGTCGATCCACGCGGAGAGCAGTTCATTTACCAGCATCAGAAAACGGACAATGACCGCCATGAGGAGTGTAATCCCGAGGATCACGGGAAAATCCCGCTTGAGGGTGGCCTCCCATGACAACCAACCCAGCCCGTGGAAATTGAAGATGCGCTCAACCACAACGAGGCCGCCGAGCAGGACCGCGACATTCGTCACCGCGATGTTGAAAATCGGGGGGATCATGGATCGCAGGAAATGCGGCCACAGCCGGACACCACGTGCGCGCGCCGCCTTCATGAACATGGCACCGTCCACCTGGCGCGCCTCCAGCGAAATGAAGCGCACCAGTTCTCCGAGAGCGCCGTTGCCGATCGCCAGAATGCAGACTGGCAGCAGATAATAGGCGGCCCATGCGACAAGGTTAAATGGCCCTTCCGGAGGTGCGGTGATATACACCTTGAAAACACCGAAGGCCACGGCCAGTACAATGTATCCCAGCACAAAGGTCGGCGTGGAAGAAACGGCGTACATCACCGCACTCAGCATTTTCCCGGCACGCGAAGCGGGTCGCAGACCCAGATACATGCCGGCGGGAATTGCCAACAGCAACGCCAGTAAAAGCGAACCGAAGGTCAGGAACAGCGTGGTGGGCGCGTAATCGCGAAGCAATGCGGCGACAGGTGTTCCATCCGAAAGCGAAATTCCGAAATCGAAGCGCAGACAATGGCCCAACCAGAGGAAATACTGGACAGGCAGTGGACGGTCGAGATAAAGGGATCGGGCGGTTTCCGGGGAAAGATTGTGGATCTCGGCGATGTCTCCCGGTGTAAGATGTACTACACCAAAAATGACCGCAGAGACCAGCAGCAAAGAACCGGCAAACAGCGCCGCGCCGCGAAGAAAATTACGCAGCAACCGTGTTCACTGGCTGGACTTGAGGATTTTCTCGCCAGGCCCCGCGCCGGTCTCCAAAGGTCCGTTGCCTTCCAACACGGCATCCTTGGCTTCCATTTCGCGACTCATACGCACGATCACGTCCTTGTTGCTGCCTTTCTTGGGCTTGAAACCGCGGACATAACCGGTATTTCCCTCGCGATCCTCGGCAATCAGGGTGTACTCGTTGTCGGGAATGATTTCGCCGGAAAGCTTGTAAGAACCGTCTTTGTCCACGCGCGTGGCGGAAGTTTTGGGCGCCGTGTAAACCTTCACCTCTGCATTGGTCAGTGCGGAGCCGTCGGGACGAACCACGCGCCCGCTGATGGAGGTGGCGCAACCCGTCACCATTGCTGAAACCGAAGCGACTAAAACAAAGGCGGGGAATCGCAAAGTCTTGGTCATGGGTTAATTCCTTTCGTCGCCGGAGATGAACCATTCGTTCACGAAGGTGAAGAAGCGGTAAGGGTGAACTATCACTTTCTGGACCTTGTTGGCGATGGCGGCATTCTTCTCCAGCGTCCAGAGGAAAGTGTAGGGGCTTTCCTCGGCGAGAATCTCATGCAATTGGTAGTTCAGGCGACGGCGCACCTCGTGATTGATGGTCCGCGAAAATACATCCAGCAGGCTGTCCACCTTTGGATTCTTGTAAGAGATAAAATTGTCCCCGAATGGCGGCTTGCTGTTGGCTGAATGGAACAGTGAAGAGATATCCGAGGAATTATCGAAAAGCCATTCCGCGAATACAATGTCGAAGTCATGCTTGCCCTTGACCTCTTCCTTCCACTTCTGATACTCGCGCTGCTCAATTTCAATGTCAATGCCAACGGCCTTGAGATAGTGCTTGAACCGAAGGCATACCGACAAACCGCCCTCATTGCCGCTGTAAATTGGGATCTTCAGTCTGAACTTAAGCGGCTTGCCCTTGTAGTCCAGAACCTTGTCGCCATCATTATCGCGAATGCCCGCCTTTTCCAGCAACTGCTTCGCCTTGACCGGATCATAAGGCTTGACCGGAACGTCGGGATTATAGCCCCAAGATGCCGGGGAGAACGGACCGGAGATCAATTCACCTTTGCCGAAATAAATGTCCTCCAGCATCTTGGCACGATCCAGCGCAAGCGTAAACGCCTGACGGACTTCCTTGATGTTGAGAACGGGATTGTCGCAGTTGTAGCCAAAAAAGGCGAAGGCCAGCGAGTTGTAAGGAATCACCTGGAATTTTCCGGCATTGGCGATCTCCGCAACCTTTCCGGGTGGAACCTCCACGACCAGATCTGCAGCATTCAACAGCAGGCTCTGCATCAACAGTGTCACTTCTGGTTGGTAAACCATCTTGATGTCGGAAATGTTGGCGGACCCGCCATAGTGATCCTTGAAGGCGGACAGCATCACATCGTGATTCTTGCTCTCCCGATCGAACTTGTAATATCCTGTTCCAATGGGATTCTTGCTGAACTTGTCGAACTTCGAAAGTGCCGTCTTGCCTTCGAAGGCATGCTCCGGGAGGATCTTGAAGAGGAAACGACGTTCCGGTTCAGCCACGCTGGAGGCGAAATCGAACGTGATGACATTGTCACCGCGCACGGTGACACTCTTGATGACGGACAGCGCCTGGCGGGTTTCGGGGCGTACATCGGACATCTGATCCATGATGGCGTCGTAAGTGAATTTGACGTCGCTGGCGGTGAACGGCACGCCATCGTGCCACTTCACGTCCTTGCGCAGATAAAAGGTGATGCGCTGGTTGCCGTTGAAAGTGTTCCACTTCTCGGCAAGCCGCCCCTTGACTTCACCCTTGTAATCAATGAACACCAGCGACTCGAACAGGAGCTCGGAAAGACGCAGGGAGGTTTCATTATCAGACGTGGTGATGGGATTGTACGTGTCGGGAAGAATCGGCTCGGCGTAGGTGAGCTGACCGCCGCGTGGAGCGGCCCACGACTGCCACGCCAGCAAGGTCGAGGCGGCCATCGCCACCGCAACGCGTGATATGCGCCGGGATTGTGGTGCTGCAAAGTTCATGTCTCGTCCGCCTTCCCTTTTCTGGGTTTTAACACTGAATCTCATCCGCCCTTGCGAAAAATTTTCTGTGACTCATAGTTGCGTGCCTGCGACGCTGAAACCCCCTGCATGGCATAATGGATCTGCCGGCACGCCGGAATCTCCTTCTGCAAATGGTACAGGGTTTCGACAATCTCCTCGTAGCGCATCTTGCTGGTCAAAAAAATGGCGTGGGCGTAATCCACCATGTATTCGGGATCAATTTCATCGATCCGGTTGCGAAACTCGATTTTGTATCCCTTGGCGTATTCCTGAAGCGCGGCATCATTCTGCCCCGAGGCGAGCAGCAAGGCGGCGAAAATGCGGAAATAACTCGCTCCATCCTTGTCCTTCAGGGCCTGCGATGCCAGCTTGAGCCCTTTTTGAAAATCAATGGCAAGAAAGTAATAACTCTCTGCGATTTCTCTCAAAATAACGGGATTTTTCTCATCTTTTGCCGCCCCTTCCAAAAGAGGTCGCGCTTCGGAAAGCTTGCCTTGTTTCCCCAAAATCCGGGCGCGCAACAGCCTGCCTTCAGTGTCGTTAGGCTGCCCCAGATATTGCAAGGCGTCTGCGTATTGACCCCGCCAGAGACAGGTTTCCGACAGGCTCGACGGAGTTTCGAATTTACGGGCCAATTCCGGAAACCTCTTTTCCTCTTTCAGTAATTGCATCTGCCGCCACTGGGACAAGGCGAAATAACCACGCTGCAATGTTTCCAGAAGAAAGGGATCATAAAAGTCTATCTGGGTGTTTTTACCCGGATCTTGAATCGTTTCAGGATCGCCGGCATCGTGCAGCACCGCCTGTAAGGCCGCGTACGTTTCATTGACGAGAGGAATCGTTGAGCGCGACAGAATGGACAATCGGCATCGGCGTGCACGGGGGGAATAGGCTTTCAATCCCGCCGGAATGCCTGAAGGCTCTCCCCCAGATAGATCCAGCACCTGCCACTGCGCAGCATTGGATTTGGGTTGCAGTGCGGGGTTGGCGCTTTTTTTCTTTCGGGCCGTCGCATAACCGAGAAAAACATCATTCTCTTCGGGAACCTTGTCTCCACCGAGCTTTCGGGCCTTTTCAAAACAGACAATGGCACTGTCCCAACGACCCCCCTGGTAATGAAGTTGTCCTAGATAGTACAGCGATAATGCCGACTTCTGTTCCGCCAGAATCCCTTTGTAGTATGTGCTCGCCACCGCGGAGGAAAAAGGCTGCAGACGGGAATAAAGCCGCCCGAGTTGATGATAAGACATCGACAATCCCTTGAGGGACCGCACGCCTTTCTCATCCAGGACAGCACCATGTACTTCTTTTTCCCATATGGCGGCTGCAGCCTCGTAGCGATGACGCCGGAACAAATCGACTGGATCCTCACCAGCACCCGCAAGCGCTGGAAGTGACATCAGGCAGAACAACACCAACAAGAAATTATCGCGTCGCATCCGGCACCGCTCCACGGAACAGGTCGTAGTCTTCCGCCGATGTCTTGCGGCCATTCAGGCGCACATCGTCGCCAATCAATACAGATGCGAAGATCTTATAATCCGCGTCCGACTCCCCCGCAAACACCACAACCGGATCGTTGGGGAGACAATCCACATCCCGATGAATGCTTGAGGAGGTGCTTACCGTGGAGCGAAGATAGGTCGAATCATAAAGCCACTTCTGAAGGTTGACGACCTCGAGGGGGTTAAACCGCACCGATTCGCGTTTGGGGTAAATCAAAGCGCGGGAACCGGGAAGCCACGCCGGTCCTCCGTAAGAGTTGGGGTAGACGTTCTCCGCAATCTTCGGTCCGTTGCCTTGAAGATCCGCAACTTCAACAAGATGCGCAGCCGAGTCAATCTTCAACTGCATCACGCCCAAATCCACCACGCGATCGTTGAGATCATTGGAAATCTGGTAGGCCAGAAAATGTCCGTCGAAGGACCAGGATGGATGACTCTTGTTGTTGGGTACCTGATTGTTGAAAATGGAGATCTTTCGATCCAATTTGAAATCCATAAGCGCAATAGTGAACAGCCCGCGCTTGCGCGAACCGCTGGTGCGCATCGTGAAGGCGAGAAATCTTCCATCCGGCGAAAATGCGGGCAACATCTCCTCACCGGGTGAATTGGTCAAGCGCTGAAAGGCACCACGCGGTTCCTGCTTCAACGGTTTGCCGTAAAAATCCAAGACACCCGGAACCAGGTAAAGATCCCCTCCTCCGGAGCGTGCAGACACGAATACAAGCCCGTTGCCATCGGGTGTCCAGCGGGGAGAGTCATCCACTTCCGGATCGTAGGTGAGACGCGTGTAGGTCGCGCAGCCGACACAGCCAAGGTAAATGTCGTGATTGTTCACGCCTCCCGCACTGACGAAAGCGAAATACTGCTTGCCATCGTGCAACACAGGACACCACTCCAACTCATCTTCGTAACCCTTGAAAAAATTGTCCTGCTCCTCGTCTTCTGCATTGACATCTTCAATTTGGGTGGAAGTGCGCCGCGGTGTGATCTGTTCCAATCCCTTGTCGCGCGCATCGTAGAGCCACAACTGGCGATTGTCGCGCACCTGACGGACGAAGGCCACATAATTCAGCCGATTGGGACATATCTTGGGGTGAAACAATTGGCCGCTGATTTTGGGATTATCGCTGGAAACGACCACCACTGTTTTCTGAACGTAAATGGTGCGTTGTGCCATCACCGTCGGCGATGTCACAACCAGCAACCACAAAATGATCAGACGGACAAAACGCACCGCCGTCCTCCCCCGCTCTGGAGTTACATCGCCGATAGGCTCTTAAGGTAGTCGTCGGCGCGACGGTTCTCGGCACGGTACTTGGCATTCTTGCCGAACCAAGTCTGGTAATCCTTCCAGCGCATCACGGCCTGTTGCTGGTAATACGCCTGTTTGTCGGCATCACTGGAGGTTTTATACATGCGCGTCCATGCCAGCGCCCAGAAATATTTCGTGCGCTGCATCACATCGTCGTACAGAGAGGGATCGATATAACCTTGATCGCGGATCACAGCTTCGAAGGCCTTGTTGGCCTTGAAGTACTGTTTCAGCTCCACATAGCAAATGCCCAGATTCATGTTGGCCAAGGGGTAGTACTTCTCGTATTCCGTCACGGTGAGAAACGCCTTGAGCGCGTCCGAGGCCCGATCAGAATGAAGCAAGGAGAGTCCGAGGATGAAATTTCCCTCCACGTACTGATCGCGTACCGGATTGCCGCGTTGTTTGGTCGAGGGCTTGGGAAGCTGCGCCAGCAACTGACTGGCGTTCGCGTAATCCTGTTTTTGATAGGCGTCCATTCCCTTCTTGAAAGCATCTGAGGCTACGGGCGAGGCCGCCGCAGCTTCTCCCGGAGCTTCCGCCGCCTTGGGCAACGAATTCATGGCCAGCTTGCTCTCATCCGAAAGCGAAGTGTTTTCCGGCATGGGTTGATCTTCCATCGTGAAATTTTTCGCGGGAGAAGAAGGAGCCACAGGAACAGGCGCGGGTGCCGGTGTTGGAGCTGCCGGAGCCACGGGCTTGGCTTCAACAGGTTTGGGAGTGGCGGCAACGGGTTGTGGAGGAGGAACAACCACCTTGGGTTCCGGTTCCGGAGCTGGCGCCACAGGAGCGGGCGTTTCGGGCGTGACAGGCTTGGAAGCAACGGGTTTTGGAGCTTCCACAGGTTGAACAGGTTTCGGAGCGGGAGCCGCGGCAACGGGTTCCGGTTTGGCCTTAACGGGCTTTGACTCTTCGGGTGTCGCTGCCATGGTTGTTTGTGGCTTTGCAGCCGCTGGTGCCGAAGGATTTGCAATCGGTTTGGCGGGGGCCTCCGCAACCGTGGTTTCAGGAGATGCCGAAGCGGGTGGTGCCGCCGGCGCAGCCTCTGTCGTCGTATCCGGCATGGCAGCCGTTTCCGGGGCTTTGCCTCCGCTGCGTGATTTCCAGATCAACAAGCCAATGAGAAGAACCGCCAGGATCACCAACCAGAGGACGAGTTTCCCCTTTCCTTTGGGTTGTTCAAGCTGGATTTGTGTCGAGTCGTTCATGGTTGTTCCTTGTTTTATTTCTTGAGCCCTTCCACCCACAATATCATCAAACCTCCGCCCACGCACAGCACACCAAGCGAAATCCAAAGGGGCAGATTGGTCCGGCCGCCGGAAGATGCGGATTTTAACGTCGAAACCACCGGATGTCTCGCATCTTCTTTGGCTCTTTCCCGTTCCTTGCCTTCCAGTTCTGAAAAGAAAGCTTGCTCGTACTCCAGTACCTTGTCAAAACCGGGAGAAGGTTTGGGAGGAAATTCCAGTACCGCCGCTTTTTTCTGTATGTCGTACATGGCGAGACGGGAGGAATAATTCCCTCCTTCGCGGGAAACGCGCACGTAAATGACTCCGGAGACATCCAACCGTTCCCCCAATCCAATCATGTTCTGAGGAGAAGGAGGCATCGAATACTTATTGATGCCCAGCGCCGAGAGCAACTCGGATAGCTCCGAAGCACTGATGGGCTGATAGCGTACCAACCCATTGACATGGGTGATGACCTGTTCCGAAAAAACCCGCGCTGGATAGGCATTTTCGCTGACGTCTATCAAAGCGAGACTTCGGCGCTGGCCCGCTGGTTGCAACAGCAACTTTTCTTTTTTCGCAGAGCGAACAAGACCATCCACCACACCCGTCCATGCACTGACTCCGCCTGGAACTGCGCCGGAAACTTCTCCGACCCAATTCCATGCAATGCGTCCCTCCGGGACGTAGAGCAGTTTGAGTGTCACTGCATAACGCATGTTTTCAATGGGCGAATAAGTCCCATACAGAACGAATCCGGCCTGCAAATAGCCTCCCGCATCAAAGCTGCATTGGGGATTGTTGCAGGTTTGATTTGCCGGAACACCGAACTCCGCAAGCTTCTTCACCATTTCAGCCTTCGGAACAATCTTGAATCCGCCGTGCTCGACGAGGTTTTGTCTCAGGTTTTCGGAAGGTTCGGAGACGGTTTGATTGCCTCCCAATTCCACCAAATCCAGAACTGCCATCGAGTTTGAAAAAATGTCCTGATTGGCGGGTAGTGCCCTGCCGAGGGAGTAGGCGATGAATCCGAGAAACACTCCCGCAGTGGGACGGAAAATCATGGTGAAGAAAGCGAGCCCTCTTTTTCTTCAGCAAAGTAACAATCTCCCCCATTATGGCCGGAATTCCCTGTAAAAACACATCTGGATTGCTACCATTGCCCCCTGCGCGGCGACATACCCAAGTGGTAAGGGAGAGCTCTGCAAAAGCTTCATTCAGCGGTTCGAATCCGCTTGTCGCCTCCACTTCCCCGTCTTTATTCCCCCTTGAGATCGACAAAAAGTTCCGCTGTTTTCTCCCCGAAAATCATAACGTTATATTCCTTGCTACGCTTCCCATCCACGATGCGTATCGCCCGGGATCCCGACCGAATGTTATTGATGGTCAAGGGCGCCCCTTGGGTACTCCCCACATCCAAGCTGTCGATGTAAACGATGCAATTGCATTTGATGGGATCCGTGGTGATCTTCAGGCTGCCGTATGGCATCACCAAACCTTTTTCAATGACCGTTGTCGAATCGGGCCAAATATTGACCCTTTGCCGGATTAACTCTTCGCCGTTGAGAATCACCGTCAGCGTGTGCCTTCCCGTTTGGAAAGGCGTGTCAATGGGAGTTACCCCCAGATTTTCTCCCCCGAGATACGCCGTGGCGTTAGGTGGATTGGTGGCGATGTGGATTCTTCCTTGTTTCCCTCGTGGTGGAACAGAATCTCCATCCTGGGCAAGAACAACAACCAACGCCAATCCGGATATGAACAACATCTTCCGAACCCAGCGACCAACGGGCATTCCCACGGGAACCTCCTTTGCCGGTATGCTTCTTCCTTTAATATGCACTGAAATCGATTAAAAAGCCTGGCTCAGATCAAGAATAAATCTCTGTTGTGAGACATTTCTCGGGTCCCATGCGTAATCGATGCGGATATTGAACAATGAAAGAAAGATGTAGCGCAGACCGGCTCCCACCGCCCTTCCCTGTCCAACCGGTGTAAGTTGTTGTCCCACCTCCCACACATTGCCATAGTCCGCAAAGGGTACCAGCTGCAAACCCAAAAAATATCGGAACGCGCCTTCCGATGAAACCCAGGAAGGCTGAAAAGGCTGAAATCGCAACTCGGCAGATGCCAGAAAGTAGGCTGGCTCAATGTCATTGGAACAGATGGTATCGACGATTTCGGGACATACCGCACGCCAATCCTCACTGCGGATGCTGCGCGGTCCCCCTTGGAAAAATCGTTCCGAATTAATGCTCCCTTTCCCAAAAAAACGTCCACCGTCAAGCCGCAATGCCAGCACAAGCCAATGTCCCGCGGGAATGTATGCTGCATTCTCAGCTTCCAACCAGTTATGGCGGTTTCCAAAAAGGGAGAAGTGCCCGTTGTCAAGAATGGGGCCACCATTGCCCCATGTCAATGCCGTGCGCGTACCGCGCGCTGGATTCACAGCGTCATCGAGCTGTTCCATAAAAACCGAGTTGATGTAATTCTGTGTGAAATCCCGCTGACGTCCCGAATCCGCCTGCGTACTCTTGCCCACAAACTCGGTGCCACTGACGACGCGCAACCACGGAAGCAATTGCCGTGAAAGCTTGCTCTCATTGAACACCTCGAAGTTTCCATGGAACCATCCGCGGTTCAGGACAAGATCTTGATCCTGAAACCAGTTGACGGTGAAGTTATTGTCGAAACGCACCGAGGTTCCAAAAAGCAGCGGAGCGCCGTAACCGAGAAACAGGGATTGCTTGCGTTGCGCCACTGTCAGGGTCACATGTCCTTCCTGCAAATGCCCACCCATATTGGCGTGCGACCATCCCGTAGAACCTCCCCATCCGTAGAGGTTTTCCCAAAAGGCGGAAAGTTCGATATCTCCCGGCTGCTTCTCTTCCGCGTTCAGCAGAAGGGCACTTCTTTGCCCCGAATCCATGGAGCTGTCACGAACTCGCACGAAATTGAAGGCGCGAGTGGATTTGAGTTTCCGCTCGAATGTATTGATATCCTTCAACGAAAGCGTGTCTCCACGCCGCAACGAAAAAAGACTCCGCATCAATGCAGGGGATGTTTTTCCGGTCGACACACCGAGGCTGTCGCCCTCGCGCAACACGTGCAACATCAAGGTGTCAAAGACCAGGGCGGATCCCGGCTCCACGCGAAAGGCCACGTCCACCGCCTTGTGCGCGGTATCATAAAAAAGCGATTCGGCCGCCTGCGCCTTGAGGAATCCGTGATCGCCATAGAACTTGAGCAAATCGCGCCGGTCCTTGTACAACAAGGTCTTGTCGAATGGCTTGGAGGAACGGACGCGAAGATCAGTGATTTCATAGACTGGGTAGCTCCCTTGCGGCAGGCGTACCACCACAGAGTCAAAATGGTAGCGCTCCCCTTCTTCAATGCGCACCTGCACGACGGGATGTTTCCATTGGAGCGTATCCCCGCGCGGCGGGTGAATGGAAACCCGTACGTCGAAATATCCTTCGTCGTGATAGGCCTCTCCCAAAAGGAAGGCCGCATCCTGCGCCCAAAAATCCCAGTCCTGATCCTGCCAGTCTGCAGTCTGATCCGGAGGTTCGATGAGGGACTCAACGCGACGTTCGCTGAACACATCCGCACCCGTGATGTGAAATACGGGATTGTTCGGCGCAGCACGGACAGCACAAAGTGCGCAAAACAAAAATGCGGGGAACAGCAAGGTCCGGAATCGCAAAGCCTTCACCACCAATTCCAGAATCTATAGTGATAGCGCAGGCCCACCTGCTGTCGGACCTGACGCTCTTCTTCTACGTCGAGGTGATCGGGCGGGCGTGTTTCGACCGAAGCTTCAACCGTCCAGCGATCCTTGATTTTTTCGCGGGAGGCGCTATCGCTGACCAGTTCCTCCAACGGTGGACGATATTCAATACCGAGCTTTCCTTCCCACGGATTGGCAAGTTTTCTTTCGGGATAGTACCCGGCGCGGCCCTTGAGGCTCACGCGGTACTTCTCCTTTGTTTGAACTTCCACCGAGTAAGGCTCATAAGTGCTGCTGCTGTCTCCACCTCCTACGTGAGCACCCAGTCCGCTCACCTGCGTGGATTGAATGAAACCGCCGGACACCGCCTTGATCCCCTGGCTTGAAAACTGACTCACCGTGGCGTCGATCAGGGCCGCCTTCACGTCGCCCTGTACGGAGGTGGCGCAGCCCTGCTTTGCCCAACTGATCACCACAGTGGGAGACACGGGTTGCGAAGTGGTACCCACAGTTTTTCCGCAGTCGGTGTCATAACTGAAATTCATCTCACGAAGTTCGCCGTTAAGCTTGATGTAAATGGGACACGTGCTGCGGGTATTCGGTTGGCAGTCGACAAGCACCTTCTTTTCTCCCTCCGCGTAGATCGTGCCCTCGTCCAGAGTGGCATTATCCCACTTGACTTCAAAGTCCCGCAAGTCATACACCTGACCCGAAAGGCCAATTTCACCGCGTAATCCCGAAACCTTGCCGTTGAAGAGCGTATAGGGATAAACCCCCTTGATGTGGAGGTCGCCCAAAAAATTCAGGCGTAACACATCCGTGTCTACCCGGTTGTTGGAACCGATGGCTTCCACATCCACGTCAAGTTCCCAGGGTTTGGACCGATGAGCAGATCCACCACCCCCTTTGGAACGCTTAAAGACATTGAGATAGCCCACCACCTCTTTGAAACCCACCCGGCGTTGAAAAAAGAAATCGCGTGCTCGAGTTCGTAACAGTAGTTTGGGAACTTCCACGGCATCGGCAGGAGGTATGGACATCGCGAATATCAAGCCATCGAACCCACTTTGCATCTGCGAGCCGGAAACCGGCATCTGGAAAGTGCCAGACGCCACGCGTGCGTTGAGATTGAACGTTGTACCGGCCGTCCAATCAAGATGACCCGTAACTCCCCGGCCATGAATCTTCTGTCCTTGAGGAAGCGCCAGTCGCAATTCGTCACCTTCAAACTGAAAGTTGACCGACACGGGAGCTTCTAAACGTGCCCGCAATTCCCCGGTGAGGCTTCCACCCTGTGAATTACGGATACGGAGGTTCCTCGAAGTCAATACACCCCGTTCAAGCGTCAGCCCGCCATCCACGCGTTGCGTGTCCAAAGCCGAAATATACAGCAGGCTCAATGTGCGCGATGAAAAAGCCGTCCCTTCCCAGATGTTTCCGGAAAGCGGCATTGACAAATCCCCTTGCAGGTTCACAGCATCCAGAAATCCGGCTTCACCGCCGAGCTTCGCGCGGCCCGCGGCTTTCAAATTGCCACGGAGCATTGTCCAGTTTTCAAATGCCCCGGCAAAATCAACGGTCAGCGGCCCGCTCCGCGCACCGATTGTAAGACGCGGACGTTCCGTTCCCAAGCCCAGCAGCACTGCGTCCAAGGTATCAGCCAACAATGGATGTTTCGTCGATGTGCTCGACGCCGAAATAAGCAGGGAGTCTCCCCGGCCATTGAGTGAAACGTCGGAGACCTGCAGAATTCCCTCCAAAGCCGGAACTTGTAAATCTCTGGCCTTCAGATTACCAAGCCATCCGTTGGACGCATCGTACTGGATATTGCCGTTCAGCGTCCCGTTCACGGGTACATGACCATCCGCCGAGGCCTTTGCCAACTCCAAAACTTCACCAATCTGAAGCTCGTCAGCATGCAGACGCCACGACTTCACGGAACCGGGATGCAAATGAGACAGTCCCGCCAATGAGCGTCCTTCCAAACTTATCTCTGCCCCTCCCGACAAACTCGCAGCTCCGGAGTGCAATTCGCCGTTGAAGATTTTCATTCTCTCGCGATCCCAGGAAAATTCAGCGCGCCCTTTCAGTGACTTTCCCTCGTAGGCAAACACCGCGCTCAAGTCTGATGCGCCGCCGCCTGAAACGGGATTCCATGCAAAGTGTCCATCGACTTCCGGATGAAACCGGGAAAGCCTGTGGAGAGGTCGATAAGGGAAATAACCCGCCTGTAAATTTTCGGCGTCCACCTCGATCGAATCAGGAACCTGCATTCTGAACCGGACACGGCCGAATTCAGCATGTGACAGATCGAATGCGAGCTTCGGACCCTTAAATCCAGGATAACGCGCCCAGATCACATGGCCTGACCCCTGGAACACCTGTCCATCGTGATAGATGCGGCTCGAACGCAAGAAGTACCCGGCCGAATCGATATTGATGTCCTGTACCAGTTCCACGCTGTCCGCTACGGCCCCATAAGCCCTGGTGTTGCGCAGCCGGGACACCACATGCACGTTGTTCTTTTCCCAGACCCCTTCGATTTTTCCGGAATGAAAAGCCACATTGGTATCCGTCCAAATCACAGCCCAGCGTTCGCCCGGTGACACATCGCCTGAAAATTCCAGACGCTTGGCATGTTCACCGTTCCAGCGAAGCTCGACCCGCGAACTATCGGACGAAACAACATTTGCCTCGGCAATCAGACCCTGTTCGAGACGCAGGCTCGGGATTTCAAATTCGATGGGCAATTCGTGGGTGCCGACACGCCAGTAAACCCCCTTGGTGCGCATGGCAAGCAACGCTCCGTACTTTTTCCAGTCGGGCTTTACAAGCCATTCTGGAGGGTGCCTCCATTGGCCTTCAAGATGAAGCTGCTGGCGCAGACTACCCTGGCCCGAAAGGCGCACTTCGCCTCCGATGGAATCGCACACGAGTTTCAAGTGCCACAGCGCGGACTCCAAAATATGGAACGAATCCGTATGAGCCGTGAAAGCCAATGAAAACTTTTCACGCTTCCAATCAATCTTGCCGCCGACTTTTACACCGGTAATTTCAGGCGCATTCCGCAGCCATTTTGCTGGAAGCCAGCGACGCGGGCTGCCGAGGGCGACATACAGAGAATCTTGTCCATGAGGCAAAAATTTGTTCTCGTGTTCGCCGACGACTTCAACGCTGTCGCCGGCATGCGATGCCTGAAGACGGTAATGCACGCTCTTTCCGTACCATCGAACCGCCAGCGTCAGATCCGCCTCCAGGGGCGGCAAGGCCGAATCTGCAAACACCCCTCTCACATGAAAACGGCCGTTCAATCCCCATGGACCCGAACTGCTCCATCGTGCTCTTTCCACAGATATTGCGGGCAATGATTCTGGGACGACATTCAATATGCGCCATTCGACGGATACCGGAAGCGGAAACCGGAGGGCCGGGAACTCCGTGACGGGTTTACCCGTTTTAGGGCGCGGGACAACACGCACGTTTGCGGAATCAAGAACCACGTGGATTTCCGCGGGCCGCGATCCGAAGTGAACCCACCCCAAGAGATGCACGGAGGCTTTCGATAGAAACACTTTTTCATAGGGTGACTCGGCAGCCCCGGAATCCACTTCAACGGCCAGCAACGGGGAAATATGTACGCCGTGAAACTGGAGTTTCCACTCACCCACTTGCCGTTCGGTAGCCAGCACATGCTCGGCCGCCTTGGCAAGCAAAAAAACCGCAACGGGAGTCCCTATCAGGATCAGTGCGAGACCGATCCAGACCATGCGGAACATCCTGTGGAATAACACCATCTACCCGCGCTGCCCTGTTCGCTAAAAACCTCAAATTACTTAAGTGGCGAAGTCCCCGTACTGTATCCATGCTGTGGGCGCGTGTCTGGAATGGCTTTTTATGCTAATTTAAAGCACCCTCACAATCCAAAAGTTGTTACGCACAAAAAGGCAAACCTTATGAAGAAACGCTTGCTTCTGCTCCCCATGTTCGTCGCGGTGGCTGCCTGTAATGGAGGCTTGGGCGACAAAGGTCACATGATCGCCCGCATCGATGGAAAGCCCTTCACGGAAGAAGAACTGGATTTGCGGTTGAACACGCTCAGCGATGAACAGCGCGAGGCAATTCTTGCCAATCCGGAAGAAAAGCGCAACAACTTCGAAAACATCCTGCGCACCCGCCTCTATGCCTTGGCGGGACAACGGGGGGATTTCGCAAATGTGGACTCCCTCAAGCGGCGTCTCGCGCTGATCGATCAGCGCGTGATGACGCAGTATTATTTCGACGCTTATATCAACGAAAATGGCGGCCAGTCCCGCAAGGATCTGGAAACCTATTACCGTGCCAACCCCTCAAAATTCACTGGCGACTCCGGCAAGGTTCTTCCTTTTTCAAAAGTGTCCGCACGCGTGGCGGATTCCCTGCTATTGTCGCACGCCAACATTGACTCGTTTTATCAGGCCAGTCGTAACATATACGTGGAAAGAGCCAACTGTCTCGTTTCCATCATCCAGACGTCAAAATTGAAAGACGCCCAAGCCGCTGTGAAGGCCATTCAAGGAGGAATGTCTTTCGGAGATGCCGCTGCCAAATTCTCCACCCACGCCACCAAGATCAGCCAGGGCAAATTGGGGAAAGTCGTCAAGGGTGAAGGCAATTACGACATCGGTTCCACCGTCACGGTGGACAGCCTGTTGTTCAATCCCGAAACACGGCTGAAGGAAGGTCAGGTTTCCGGGCCAATCCGCAAGGATTCTGCCACATTCGTGCTGGTCCGCTCTGATTCTCTCCAGGAGGAAAGATTGCCTCCTCTGGCAAGCGTCGGCGTGCGCGTGCTGAGCGACTATGTCCGCACTTACAAGGAGCAACTCAGCCAAAATGCGATGGCTGCTCTCAAGGCAAAATACAAGGCGAAAACGGTCTCCCCCTACAAGAATCCGAGCGAAGCGGACATCAAATCCTACTACGAACAAAACCAGAGCGACTATGAAAGCCCGGAAACGTTTGAGCTTTACCACATCGAAATCTCAAACAAGGACAAGGTGGCGAAATCGTTCAAGTCCGTGAAGGATTTGAACGGCTTCAAGGCTCTGGCGGCAAAGTTTTCCGAGAATAAGATGACCAAAGCCCAGAGCGGATACTTGGGGGTAATTAAACGTGACTTCTGCTTACCCTACGGAGTAGGCATGTTGCCGGAACTTTTCACGGCTCTGGACACGATTCGCGAAGGCAAAATCAGCACGCCGGTGGAAAGCCCCGACACCCAGAAATGGCATTTCTTCTGGCTGGTCAAAAAGGAACCTCGCAAGGTCAAAACCTTGGAACGCGTCCACGCGTTGGTCATGTCCGACATGGCCGTCAACAGATTGGCCCAGATCAAGCCCACCGATACTCTGGCAGTCTATGGCGACGGCAAGGTCCTGCGCGAAAGTGATGTGATTTTCTTGAAGGACGAAATCCCCCCGCAGATGCGCGAACGTTACACGCGGGACAATCTCGTGGAATATCTCCTTACTTGGAGACTCGCCACAGATGAAGCCATGGCGCTTGGTTTGACCGATGAAAAACGCCTTATCGCACTGCGCCTTCAAAATGAGGATGGCTACTGGAGCCGCCTATATCAAGACTCAATCATGACGAGATCCTACGAAGAGGACAGCGCCGCACTCGCAAAACTTTACAAGGAAAAACGCGGACTGTTTACCAAGGACAGCGCCGACAACGACTGGCATCGATACTCGCACGACATTGCGGGTTATCTGATGCTGACCCCGCAAGATTTCAATATCGAATACTACACCAACCCGGAACGTTACCGCCGCGATACGGTCCTCCCTGCGCTTTCGTCGGTCATGTTCGAAGTGTTCCAGAACCTTAAGTCTGCCGCATTCCAGCGCCTGGATGAAAAAATCCTCAAAACCCTCAAAACCCGGTTTGACGTGCAGATCGTAGATGGAAGCCTGAACCAACCCTCACTTGAGCCAGTGGGTGAAACCTACAAGAAGGCGCAAAATCTGCACTACGATCGCAAATTGGATCAGGCCCTGGGCCTTTACGGCAAGCTCCGCGATCAATTCCCGGCACGCACGGGACTGCAAGACTCGGTCTGTTTCGGAATCGCACAGATTTATATCGAACAGGAGCGCTACCAACAGGCCTTGGCGGAATACCGCAGGGTCAGCTACCTCTATCCGAACAGTGCGAACAATTACAAGGCGATGTTCATGGTTGGGTTCATCCAGTCCGAACATCTCAAGAATGATTCCGCCGCCGTGCAATCTTTTGAGAGCATGCTGGCAAAATATCCGAATACCGACCTATCCGACGATGCGGATTGGATGATCCGGAACATCCGCAGTGGCGGGAAACTGATGCCTGTTCTGGAAGGCGATAGCGCTTCAACACCCGCAGATTCGACAAGTGGCAAGAAGAAATAAAACCTTTTTTTAGATTGGTGGATGTGGAAACTGCTGTTAGCACGAGGTACTTATGAACCCACTTTTACAACGTTCTTTGCTTAAAAAACTCGGGTTTGCAGCGGTTGGGGTCACGTTGGGCGTTTTGCTGCTCAACAGTTGCGACGACATCGGATATAGCCCTTACGCACCGGTCATCACCTACAAGAAGGTGGCCATTTCTGCCTTCAAAAACACGGCCATTCTTCCCGATTACGTGGTGGCTTCGGGTGACGGGGTGATCGACGGGTATTCCGTCAGCCCTGCCCTTCCGACGGGTCTGACATTGGATGCAAAAACCGGCACCATCTCGGGCACTCCTACCGCCGGAACCCCCTGTCAGAACTACGTCGTCTCCGCATCTGGCCCCAGTGGCCACGATACGTCAACCGTAACGATCTGTGTGAGTGACAGCGCGAACACCTATCGTGTCAACAAAGGCCCTTTCCCGCCCTTCATTACTTACAAACGGCTTTCGATTGAGGCCGTTAAAAACAAGACTATTCGTTCGGATACTGTGATCGATACTACTGGCGGCGCCATTACCAGTTATTCAGTTACTCCCGCACTGCCGGCGGGCCTGGCCTTGAACACCGCCAACGGCGTCATTTCCGGAAAACCCACCACCACGGATACTGCAGCGCGCCTCTACACGATTACCGCAACCGGCCCCAGTGGCACGGGTGACGCCCACATAGGAATTTGTATTGCCCCCGACAGCCTGCATCCTTGCGTTGCCGATGTGCGTCCGCCCTCCGTCTATTATAACGAAAGCTTCATCTGGACGACTCCTGGAGTGGCGCTTGTACCCGACAGCGCCAACTCGTTCGCAGGACGGATTACCAAGTTTACCGTGTCTCCCGCATTGCCGGCAGGCATCAGCCTGGATTCCGTCAAAGGCATCATTTCCGGAACCCCGACGGCTACTGTCACGGCGCGTGATTACCACGTTCTGGTGACCGGACCATTCGGCATTGACTCGTCACAAATCATCTATATCGCTGTTTTCGACAACAATATTCCGCAAGCCCTGTTGAAAAAAGGAAAGGCGCGTTTCAGCGGTGTTTGTTCCGGCTGTCACGGTCAATTAGGTTTGGGTGCACCGCCTGATGTTCATCCGGGTCGTGGCGCCACTCCGCCACTGGCGCATTCCGACTTCCTGATGGCCAATCGCCATCGTCCCATCCGCATCCAAATGATGGGACTTCCCAATGCCATCGACTCCTTCGCGCCCATTATCGTGGCCGGTGACACATATGATTCTCACATGCCCTCCGTCGGAGGAAATGATTCAGACATTGCCTCTGTACTGACCTTCGTCCGAGCCATGTTCAATGGAGCCACGGATTATATAAGCGTCAGTGAAGTGGCTCATGTCCGTGACAGCGTGGCCGCATTGGATTGTGATCGCGATGGCCAGCGTGACGGTTGCGGTATCGACACGACGCACTAGCATTCAGAATGCAAAAGCCAGACCGAATCGATCTGGCTTTTGGAGCGGATTATCGGACTCGAACCGACGACCATCTGCATGGGAAGCAGAAGCTCTACCAACTGAGCTAAATCCGCGTGGCGGCTTAATATAGAACAACCTGGAGAAGAGCAAAAACACATGCAAACAACTTTGGTCATCATCAAGCCCAACGGTGTGCAAGGCGGCATCATCGGTGAAATTATTGCGCGTTACGAGAAGGCACGGCTTTCCATTGCCGCACTGAGAATACGAAACATCACCCGCGAGGAAGCCGATGGGTTTTACGCCGAGCATCGCGGCAAGGGTTTCTTCACGGAACTGGTCGATTTCATGACCTCAGGTCCGGTCGTGTTGCTCGCATTGCGCGGAGAGAAAGCCGTGGAAGCCGTGCGCCAGATGAATGGCGCGACCAACCCCAAAAACGCACAGCCCGGCACCATCCGCTTCGACTTTGCTCCGAGCATGGGAGAAAACGTGGTGCACTCCTCGGATTCCCCCGAAAGCGCTGCGCGCGAAGTGGCGTACTGGTTCAAGGACAGCGAACTGGTGAATTACCCCGCTGCTTCTCACCTCCTGTAATCTTTGAGGCGAAACCGCCATGCTCCTCTCCTACCAAGGCCATCATCCCATCCTTGGCAGCGGAGTGTTTGTGGCGCACAATGCCGATCTGATCGGCCGCGTGACTCTCGGCGAAGACGCATCGATCTTCTTCCAATGCGTGTTGCGCGCCGACATCAACGCCATCGAAATCGGCGCCCGTACGAACATCCAGGATCACACCGTGGTTCACCTGGCAAGCGATATCCCGACTCTGGTTGGGGCGGACGTGAGCGTGGGACACCGCTGCATCCTGCATGCCTGCACAGTCGCGGATCGCGTGCTGGTGGGCATGGGGAGCATCCTCATGGACAACGTCACCGTTGGAGAAGATTCCATCATCGGTGCAGGAAGCCTCCTACCCCGGGGAAAATCCTATCCACCAGGCTCGTTGATCGTCGGCAGCCCCGCCCGCGTGGTGCGGTCGTTGACTGATGAGGAAAAATCCGGCATTCTCGCACTGGCGAAGAAATACGTGGGCGTGAAGAATACCTATCTACAGTCCGCAGGATGAAACGGCGCCTCGTTGCCATCGCGGCCAACCTGGCCTTTCTGGTTTTCATTGTTCTCGTTTCCGGCTGGATCATCAGCACCTACATGGAAGTAAAGGCGGTACCTGAAACCTTTGCGTCTCCAGACTCCATTCCCGTCATCGAAGCCGTGGTGGTACCAGGCGCCAGTGTTTACCGTTCTGGAAAACTTTCACCCGTGTTATTGCAGCGGATGGATGCCGCATTGGATCTGGCACGACGCCGACCCGGAGTCAAATTGGTGCTCTCAGGTCACGCCGTTCCGAAGGGATACAGCGAAACTTCGGCGATGAGAGATCACGCGGTGGGAAAGGGATTCCCGCCACGAGACATCCTCATCGACGAAAATGGGCGAAGCACGTTTCTGACATTGCTCAATTGCAAGAAAAAATTCGGGTTGCTCCGCGTGGCCATCGTCACTCAAGATTATCACCTCCCGCGCGCCCTCTATATCGCGCGACGACTGAAAATGCGAGGATACGGACTGTCTCTCGCGACCCCTGAGAACGGCGGCTGGCTCGATCGGGAATGGTTCAGCCGTCTCAAAGATTTCATTCTGGTTCGTATCTTCAAGTTCTTCCACGCCAACTGAGGTTCCATGCTTGAACTGGCATTCCTCATCAATCCCATTTCCGGCGGCGGAGTGGGGAAACAGGTCTACCAAAGGCTGGGAGAAATCCTGGACAGTTTTGGCATGGATCGTGCGGCGTGGACGGCAGAACTCACCGATGTGCAACGCCTCTCGGAACAGACCGAGGAATTGCTGCTTCGGTCACAGACCTTGATTGCGGTGGGTGGCGACGGCACCATCGGCATGGTGTTGGACTGTGTGAGACGTTTGCGCCCCGCGACCGCCATCGGACTTATCCCGTTGGGAACCGGAAACGATCTTGGGCGGGCTTTGGGAATCTATCGCGTCTACAACGCAAAGGGATTGATCGCCTGCCTCAAACAATTGCTCAAAGCGCCCAGCCAACCTTTTGATTTGTGGGACGTCGGTGGAAAGGCGACACTCGTATCCTACCTCAGCGCCGGTCTCGACGCGGCGGTGCTCCGCGATTTCGATCGGGCCCGCAAAAAAGGAAGCATCCCGGGTGGCGCATTTGGCAACAAGCTTTATTACGCCCGCGCATTTTTCAGGCGTATGAACTACCAGTTACCGATCGGTTCCCGCGTGCGCATCGAAACTTCCGAAGGCTGGATGGAGCTTCCTTTGGAGGAACGCAGAGTGTTTCTGGCGGCCAATATCAACTCTTATGCGGCAGGAGCGCACCCCTTTGCCGGTGGAAACTTTGATGATGGGGTGCTTGAAATCGCCGTATTCGCCTCCATCTGGAAATACGCCTTCGTCACACTCGGAGCGCGGGGATTTCCATTCCTAGGAAAGTGGATGCGCCGCAAATTACGGCGATATCACGCCAAAAACGTGGTTCTCTCGCTCCCTCCTGAGACCCCACTTCAGATTGACGGTGAGGATTTCACCGCCAAGACGGAATCTCCATTGACCGTATCCTTTGCCGCGCACGTGCGCCTGCTGGATTTGCGCTCCTCCTTCTACGCCCTTTTTTGAATACGGGGGGTGTACATTTACCCACTCTTATGAAACGTTTTCCCACACTCGCGTTCGCTGTACTTACACTCGGAATCTCCGCAGGATTCTCCGCTCCAGACACCCCCAAACCCAGTGATGCGGTGATTCAGGTGGGCAAGCAAATGATTCGGAAGGGGCAAATTGACAGCATCGTCGCCCTCCTCGAAAAGGCCCAGAGCGTATACGGAGAAATCACGGCATCAAAACGCGAGGAGATGCGGAAGCTCGTCTCTTCGAACCTCATCGGCCAAGAACTGCTGGAGCAGGAAGCGAAAGCCTTGCACGTCCAAGCCACCCCCGCCGAAGTGGATTCCGCCCTGAAACTTTTCAAAAAAAATTTTCCGGACGAAGCGAGTTTCAAAAAAACATTGAAAGACGCCGGAGACAACGAAACCAAGGTTAAAGTGAAATTATCACGGCAGATCCGCGCCGACAAGGTTCTGGCGACGCGTATCAAAAAACCCGAAATGCCTTCTGACAAGGAAATGAAAGATTTCTGGGACGAGCACAAAAAAGATTTTCCGATTAATGATTCTTTGCGTGCCCTACAAATCCTGCTCCTCACCGACGCCAAGACCCCGAAGGATGAGACCGACAAAAAATCGAAGACTTTGGAAATGGTGCGCAGTGAGATTCTCAAAGACAGCGCAAGGCCATCCGCCATGCTTCAGCGTTTCATGGCGGCGGCAGCCCAGATCGGCGAAGGCCCCGAAGCAAAAACCGGGGGCGACTTACAGCGTTTTCTTCCTTCGGACTTTAACGCAGAATTCCGCAAACAATTGCAAACCCTCCGCGTGGGACAGCTTTCCCCTGTTTTCAAAACGCCGCTGGGCCTGCACCTTGTACTGCTGATTGAGAAATATGATGGGAAATACGACAGCTACAAACTGCAGGTTATCCAGAACTTGGTGAAGCAAAAGGCCATGATGGCAGGTGGTGAAATGCGACAGTTCCTGAAGGGCCTTGCCGCAAAGTACCCCGTCAAATACCTCAAACAGGGGTATCAAGACAGCTCAGAAGGCGGAATTTACTGAGAAATCCCGTTTTTCGCCTTTAAATTCAGCCCAGTCATTGGTACATTTCTTCCGCTTTTTTCAACCCCAAGGGTGAGTTTATCATGTATTCGGTCATTGCTTTCGGTGGATTCCAACACAAAGTCGTTCCCGGAGAACGCGTCAAGGTTTCAAAAATCGAGGCCGCCGTCGGCGACGTGGTCACGGTTTCTGATGTTCTCCTCTTCGCAAACGGAGATACCGTCAAAGTCGGGACTCCCAAGGTATCCGAGGCTTTGGTCAAACTCGAAGTTTTGCAACACGACCGCGATGACAAGGTCATCATCTTCAAGCGCAAGCGTCGCAAGCGTTACCGCCTGACCAAGGGTCATCGCCAGCATTTCACCGAGGTCTTGGTGCGTGAAATCAGCTGCGGCCCAGACAAGAAGTCCGTGGATGAAAAAACAGCCCAGCGTTCGCGCGTGCGTGCACAAGCCCTTCAGCGGCAGAAAATTCAAGTCAAGAAGCCGACCCGCCGTGAAAAGGTGGCGGCTCAGTCCACGGAGAAATAGACATGGCTCACAAAAAAGGCCTTGGAAGTACACGCAACGGTCGGGACTCGAATCCCAAATATCTCGGCGTCAAGAAATTCGGCGGCGAGAATGTGATCGCCGGCAACATCATCGTTCGCCAACGTGGCACCCAGTGGCATCCTGGTTTGAATGTCGGCATGGGCCGCGATCACACCCTGTTTGCCCTGACCGACGGCGTGGTCCGTTTCGAGACGGGTAAAAGTCCTAAGGTCAGCATTCATCCCGCCACAGCCTGAAAAGGCATCGGCTCCTGCGGTGGGTTACCTCCCGCCGTTTTCGTATATCATAGCGGTCCCATGTTTTTGGATGGGAATGGCTCGTTAACCGCATCCCTATGAAGCGTTTCTGGCTTTTAGCGCTTTCCGGACTTTCTGTCCTGATTTTTTGGGGCTGTCCCACCTCGCCCAACACAAATAACTACGACTATCTGCGCTCGCCCATCACTTTCCGGGTCGACACACTGCCCGCTACGCATGCCTTCTGTTCGAGCTTGGATACTCCTTTCCCAACGCCGGACAGTTGCCTGCACGCCAAGAAATACGCCCTCCGATGGGAGCGACCTGAGGATACGGCTGGATTTCTGGAATACAGGATTTATCTCGACACAACGCCTCCCAATGCAGGAAACAAATCGTGGAATGACGTCCGTCAAGACAGTTCGCTGGCCAGCGCCATCGTTCCCGGGTTGGGCGGCACATTTGACAGCCTGATCTTTGTGTTCGGGAATACCAACTCTATGAAAAGCGCGCCCAGAAGCTCGAACCGAATCGTGTCTTTCGACACTACCGGGCGCATCGATGGTCAAGGCAGACTCGTGTTCGCCATCGTGGCCGCGTATCAAGGACGTGCTGACGGGCCACCGCGGTATACGTGGGTCATCACCAACGATAAATTCGCCCCCTTTCCACTGCATCCTTTATACACACCGTACGACCATCGTGTGGAGATTAAATGGGCGCGACCGTTGGATCCCACCAGCTTTTTCAATCCGCTGGCCGATACCGGAATAATCCCTCACTATATCCTGCGAGTATTAAGGGGCGGAATCCTTAATGCCAGTACCTCCGCCCCCTTTCAGCCCATCGTGCATTTTGAAAATGGTGACAGCGATTGGTCGGATCGCGTACGAACGGATTCTTTCATGACTGAAAAAGGAGTGCCCGGACGCAGATACATCCTGCCAGACTCTCAACACGTTTACAACTCAGCCGCCTATGACCCGCGTGACAGCCTCAAAGTCGTCTTGAGCGGCTTCATTCCGCAAGACACGTTGGATATCAGCTTGTGGGCCGTCGATAATTCCGGGAACCTGACGCCCTCTGAAACCACACTGGTGAATCGTGTAATCCTCACCGACACCACGGAACCTGTCGCGCCTTTGCTCCGGTTATTGCAGGATAGCTTGTCCAGAAACCGCATCATTTACGGGTTCCAAGCAAGCCGAGATTTGGTTGAAAAAAACGGTTCAACCATTCCCGCAGACTCGCCCAACACAAACATCCGCGAATACAGGCTGACTCGCAAATTGATCTCCGGATCAGCAGGTGGTGTTCCCAGCAAGGATACGATCATTTCTGTGGACGCATCCAACCGGAAAGACACCCTATTCATAGATACTGTGCGATTTCTTCCACCGGGAGCGAACTACCGGATCTACGTGCAAGCAGTCGATTCAAGCGGGCATCTGTCCCAACGCGATTCGCTGGACGCCTCCACTGCGACAGTGGGCTTCCAAGGATCGGATTCCACCTGCCCCACAGGATTTGTCCCCATTCCTGGCGGGTCCTTTCTGCTCGGTGATACGGGGTCGATGGCGGACGCGGACGAAAAACAACCGAAGCAACGTTTCATCGGTTCCTTCTGCATCGAGAACTATGAACATCGCGACAGTGCGGGAAAATTCGAGACGCACGTGTCATGGCAGCAGGCCCAGGAGACCTGTGCGGAAATCTCTCCGGATGACAGCACGCATCTATGCACCGAAACTGAATGGGAACGCGCCTGCGAAGGCCCGGATTCCCCACCCCTCCGCTTCGGCTTCCAGTCGGAAAATCCTGCCAATCCCAATGCCGTATTCAGCGTTTGCAATGTAGGCACAGGCGATTCCGACATGGCCACGAATCAATCCCTGCGCAATCCCATCTGCCTGACCCGCGAAGGTGTATTCGACATGTCGGGAAATCTGGCGGAGTGGGTACTGGATCCTTATTCTTCCACCGCCTACAGCCAGACCAAGGATACTTTGATTCCCGGAGCACCTCTGGTCACCCAGACCCTCACCGGAACGCATGGATATCGCGGAGGGTATTACCTGAATTCACATCAACCTTCCACCACGAAACTGAAGACGGCGCGTTGTTCCAACCGGGATTACCCGACACAAATCCGGCCCAAGTCCTACGCCGGATGTGTGGACTCAACCCAACCCTTGGTGGTGCTCCTCTACAACAACTCCCTGGCACCGCGCTGCCTGCCCATTCCAGACTCATTGCGCAACAAGAAAATTGCCACTGTGTCTCCTTCACGGGACAGCACCAAAATCCTGTTCCTGGTGGAAGGCGTAACGCAACCTATCTCCTATACGCTTCCCTACAATGCCGCATATAAATCCGGAAAGCCGCTCGACGCCAAACTCACTCCGCGAGCGCTGGCCGCTGTGGTGTTTGAGAACAGCCTGACGTCGGACATGCTGTCGGATACGCTTGATGCCACGGAAATGATCGATACCTCGCAATCCGCATTAACGGCAATCTTCAACCGTGAAATCGCCCCCCCTTGGTCCGTGCATCGCGAAAACGGCCGCTACGCGATCAAATTCCTCTATGCATGGTCGACGCTCCATAATGTGCCCGCAGGCCGGCAATATTCCAATGCAGCCATCAGTTTCAGGTGTTGCAGCCGTCCCATCCCTCTGAGACCCTAAACTTGCGCAACTTTCCAGATCTTGCGCGCCAGTGAACTGGTCAAAGAGCCTTCGATTTCCCCCATCGGTACCCATTGATGTGCTGAATTCCGGTTAGACGATATCTGCCTGGAACCCTGCAACACACGTATGACATAACGGTGATTCATGATGGAATGACGAATCACTTTCGTCTCTTTCAGTTTCTCCAAATCCTTGTCACGCTGAGCTTGTTCTTCCCCGAGATACAAGGGAAACATAAGGTGCCCCGCAAGGAAGGAACCTTGCGTACGCATTTCCATCAATACACGACCTCGATGCGCAATCACAACCGCCGCTCCATTGACGGCTTCTATGCGTGCACGTTGTTTGACGGGGGGCAGCAAATCCTGCCATTTATGTTTTCGCGCCCTGCAGTTCGAAGCGAACGGACACCGATGGCAGGATGGGTTTGCCGGAGTGCAAATCAGCGCTCCCAATTCCATGAGGCCTTCATTCACATCACCTGGATGTACACCCACTGCCCATGTACGGGCCAGATCCCAATAAAACTGATTTTGTTTCACGCCATCTTGCGGAATGAACCCCAACCCGAAAACACGGCTAAAGACCCGGATGACGTTTCCATCCACAATGGCTTCTGGGAGGTCTTGGGCCAACGAGGTAATGGCTCCCGCGGTGTACGGGCCAATGCCAGGCAATGCCTTCCACGCCTCCAAAGACACTGGATACCTGCCAGCTTTTACAATGGCTTGCGCCGCCCTCTGAAGATTCCGCGCGCGAGCATAGTATCCCAATCCGGCCCAAAAACGCAGAACCTCGGCTTCCGGTGCATTCGCGAGCTTGATGACATCTGGAAACCTTTCCATCCATTTTTCGAAGTAGGGAATCACGGTGATCACCTGTGTCTGCTGCAACATGATCTCGGCGACCCATGCAGCATAGGGTGAACGTCGCAGACGCCTTCCCGGGGGGCGAAAAGAATCCACCGGCAAGGGAGGAACCCGCCATGGAAGCTCGCGCGCATGCTTGCGAAACCAACGCAGCAAGGACGGCCGCAATAATGGCATAAGCCGTCGCGCTTCGCGACTCAAGCGATGGCCTGTATCATCACGGAATTTCAACGGGATCATCATGACAAGATCAGGGAATCTATTATTGATCCATAAAGAAAGGAAACCCGTTTCCTGAATCTGGTCATGAAGTCATCCGTTTTCTCTCTTGCGCTTTTGCTGTTGAATGCGCTGATGTCATATGCGGACGGCGTCCGGCCTCTGCGTTTTGGCCCGTTCCTCCAGCAAAGTATCGCCTTTGAAGGCAGCCCCACGGGTTATGCCTATGTCCCACCCTCGGCCACCTACAATTTTCAGGCCGGGTGGATGGAACCCATTGGTTTTCTGCCCCGAGCCGTGTTTCACGGGGCCTACCTTGAAACCCAGGCTAATGCAACACTCTCGCCCTACCAATCCGATCTCGGGGTGATTATCAATTTCAAACCCATACGCTTTTTGGAAGGCGGCGTGGGTTACAATCGGTTGCTTTTCCCCTACACCTTGCTTGGATTTTCCTGGCCGGCCGGTGCGGGGAACGGATGGGTTCCTTCTGTGGAACAATGGCGGACGACGCAAATTTCGAGCGGGCGAAAAAACGAAAGCGTCGGTGCAGACATTTTCACCTACCAGGCCAACTTTACCATGGATGTGGGCAAAGTGCAGCTGCATGCAGGCGCTTTCAGGAGTCTTTGGGATGTGGACGTGCAGGATCGAGACGTTGTGCTGGAATACCGATCTGGACTGTTGATTCAACGTCGGGACCGGATCAATTCGACCTACGCGCAGATGCTTTTGAAACTCGACCCCACCTCTGAATGGCTGGGGTTCAGGGCAAGTGGGTTTGAAATCCGCGATCAATACTGGTGGGTGACACATACTGGGTTGACTCAGAACATCGTGTCCGCAGTGTTGTCAGGCCTGCGGAGGGGACGCAACAACGACCGGGCTTACCACGGTCTGGACATCCTGATCGGAGGTTGGACAGATCATCCCCAGTTCGAAGGCCACGAATGGTGGACACGACTTTACCTCAACCTGCGGTGGACTTGGAACATCCAGATCCTGCACCTGGGAGAGGATTAAACCTCAGTTAGCATTCGGGTCTTCCGAGCCTCCATCCGGGACTATTTCTCTTGGGGAGGCCTCCAACGTCATCTGTCTCGGAAGGCCACGCACAGGTACCCTCGTATTATCCAAATCCTTGGTACTAGAAGTCGCTTGGAACTCCCCGAGAGAAAGCCGGGCAGAAGACAGACTGTCGCTATCAAACACGTGAAACTCAACAGGCAAATAAGCCCCTCCACCTGTCTGACGATAGGTCGTAATCTCCAGCGATTTGAGCCTATTCCCACCGGGGCTGAAAAAAACCACACGGCGCAACAACACCGGCTTACGACGCAAAGAAACGTCAAGCGAACCATATCGCGAAACCGACTGTGGTTTGAGCTTCAACCTCATTTCGTAGGTGGAATCTGTATCTGGAAGCTTCTCACATGACTCGAATTCAAGCAGATAATCTGCCGGAAGCTTCATTAGATCCTCATAGGTCAACAGCGAGGCGAAGGCCGGCTTCTTTAGCGACCGCAACGGAATGCGATGTTGCCTTTTGCTGTTTGCGTCCGCCCACCATTGTTCCTGGCCGAAATTCCTGCTCCACCAGTCAAAAGCGTCGTCGCGACCCCTGAGGCGCATCTGCCGATCTCCGCTTAGATCGTCAAAGTTCAGGCGGCCCCGCAGAGAATCCACACCATGTAAAAACGATTCACGAACAAACACGACATCCGCAGCGTAGCTTCCGCGGTACTGATTTTCAGAAGCCTGCTCCAGCAGTTTCAAAGTGGAATCCGTTTGAGACCGGGAAACGCCAAAACACAAGGCCAGAAAGGCGAAAAAATTTCGCGTCATTTCAAAGTGCCAAGATAGCTAGGGTGTTTTTAAGACTACCGCTCGCGCCCGCCCGGTAGGGTGCAGCTGCGAAATCTTCCGCCCCTTCACATCAATCGGGGCCGTTCCATCGTCCAAAAGTTTTTTCAAAGCTGCTTTTCTAGTGGCGATGGAAACAGGAGGCTGCGTCGCACCCAAGGTAACCGCGGTAGCGCCGGATTTCTGGGTTTCATAACTCAACTTGGCCCAGTTGGCGGAACGAACCACATTGGAAAGCTGTGATTCATCGAGTACTCCCTGATAGTAGGCGTCGCCCGTGAAAAAGGAGCGACCCATGTAAGCGGTGCGGGCCACAACTGCAAGCGCTGCGGTAAGGGTACCTGCCTGAGCCTGTACACCATTGTGATATACCACGGTCGACATGCCGTTCAACGTAACGAGATAATGATGCCATTGATTCACGGTCAGCACGCCGGTGGCGGTGGTCATACCCAGCGAAGTTCCCCCGTTACGAAACTCCAGCGTCAAATTATTGGTGGTGCCATTGCGGAAAAGTTCAATATTCCCGTTGGCATTTGCGCCCGCGGCGGCTTCAAACAGTCGTGAATAGGCTCGATTGGCATCGGTGGGATAAGCCCAAACGGAATAGCTGAATCCGCTGCTGTAATCCATGTACCCTCCGCCCAACGTCAGGTGATCACTGGTGCTTCCCGCTGCGCCACCGCGCAAGGTATCCGCCAGACCAATAACTCCGGCCTTGGCGGCATAACCACCCGGAAAATTCACAGGCGTTGCAGCATTACCCCCCTGCACGGCATTGGGACGCGCAGCAGTTCCAGAAGCGTCCCCCATATGCCACACACCTTGAAATCCATTGGCCGCAGAGAAAACCTGTCCGCCGTTGGAACTGTCACCCGCACCATTTTTTCCCCAGCACATCCGCAAGGTGGTGGTGCTGTTTCCCAACACAGTGTCCAGCAACACCCAGAATTCCGCGGCCTTGGCCGCGCTATCCCAGCGCTCGCGTTGATGGGGAAACCTTGATGTTCCATCTGCCGTGGTGAAGCGAATGTCAGCACCATTAATTGCCGCCAGCGAAAACACGTCAGCATTTAAGGGCGTGAGACGCACCAGCAAGGGAAATTTGCCGACACCCCCGGTGACATTTGCACCCGTAGAAGTTGTATTCACAGTGATCATCTTGTAATGCGACCATGTCCCATAATTCTCCTGCGCCCCGGCGGCGAAAGCACAGACGAGCAGAAAACGGATCATCGACTGAATCATGACAGGTAACCTTTAGAGTGACAGGATGATTTTGGACGCTGCAAGCACTTCGGGCTTCCCTGTGCCATCCGAAATCACCTGCACGAAGTAAACTCCCGGAACCGGGAAGCCACCCTCGGAATGACCATCCCACGACACCTGTGTCGCCCCACTTTTAACATGACGACTCCAGACCGAACGACCATGCACATTGAGCACGGAAACAAGAACCGGACCGATTCCATTTGGCAGACGGATGGTGATCGAAGAAAGCCCATTGATATCTATCCCATGTAAATTGCGGATCTGCGCTTCTATTGAAGATGAGGATATCACCCAAAGCGTCAAAATCGCGGTCGTGGAACCCACTGCATTGGTCGCCGTGATAGTGAAATCCGAGTAAGACGGGGTGGATGCCGTGGGCGTTCCAGAAATAATTCCCGTCAAGGTATCGAATGCAAGACCCGCAGGCAATACGGGGGTGATACTCCATCGCGTCACTGTTCCTGTCACCGTCGGAGTATTCGCGGCAATGGTCTGACCTTGCGTGTACGTGGCTGGATTGGCGTTATAAAACAGTCCTGATGGAGCGCCGTACACCGTAATGCTGATCGTGACGGTTGCGGAACCCGCCGCATTGGTGGCAGTGACTGTATAGGTTTTCGTGGCCACAGTAGATGTGGGTGTTCCAGAAATCACACCTGTAGTGGCATTGAGACTCAAGCCCGCCGGTAGTGCTGGGTTCACCGCATAGGTCGCCACAGTACCCGTCACAGTCGGGTTGTTGGCGGTGATCGCGATGCCGCGCGGGTAGTTCGCCGTGGGAGTGGAATAGGAAAGTCCCGTGGGAGGTGCCAACACCGTGATGTTTACAGTTGCTGTCGTGGAACCTGCAGAATTACCGGCAGTCACGATATAATTGGTCGCTGGTGAGACTGCCGTGGGCGTTCCCGAGATAACACCCGTCGAGGTGCTCATCGTCAATCCGGCGGGAAGCGCGGGGGAAATCGAATACGACGTCACCGTGCCCGTCACCGTAGGACTATTCGCAGTGATGGCCGTATTGAGACCATAAATCGCGGGAGATGACGAGTACGACAATCCCGTGGGTGCGACCAGGCTTCCGTTCACCGCTATGGATAGTTGCGCAGTGGCGGAACCTCCAGCGTTGGTGGCAGTAATCGTATACGTCGTGGCGGATGCCGTGGCTGTCGGTGTTCCGGAAATCACACCCGTCTGCGTGTCGAAGGACAATCCGGCGGAAAGCGCCGGAGAAATCGAATAGGATGCCACGCTGCCGCTCACCCGAGGGGTGCTGGCTGGAATGGCATAACCCACCGTATACACAGCGGGATTGGGGGCATAAGAGAGATTGTAAGGTGCGATGGCTGCCGTGGCGCCCAAAAGCACAAAAGAGGAATCCGTGCGCTGAGTCTGATAGCTCAATTTGATCCAGTCCGCAGACTGCGCCCTGCCCGCAAGCTCCACTTCATCCATTGTACCGTTGAAATACTGATCATAGGGGGCCGACGAATCCATCTTTCCAATCGTGAATGCATCGGGCCAGACTTGATCCAAAGATGTCATGCCGGTCGCCGAATTGGTGGCCCTTTGTGTGCCGTTGATGTATATGATTCTGGAATTCGCCGTGAGCGTGGCGGCCACATGGTACCACGTATTGTTCGTCGCGGTGACTGTGGAACTGAGCGTTGCATCGGCACCACCATCCAGGGAATAAAACAACGAAATAAGACCCGCATTGTTGGTCACCAAGGCATATTGACGATTCGATCCGTTACTGTAGGTATACCGGCCGGCCATGCACTGGACGGGATTGGTATTGCTGGTATTGGTTCCGGTGCGACGCATCCAGAAGGAAAGCGTCACGCCATCGGTGCTGTTCATGTCGAGTCCACCATTGACATTTGTGGCAGTGAGGTATTTTCCATTCAGACCCGTGGCACCCTGGCCCGAACCATTGGCAAGGTTGACCGCCTTGCCAATCATTCCATCCACGGAAGCAGGGCTGTTCTGCCATTTCGCTTCGAGATTACTGGGAGTTGCATCCGCGGATGGCGTTGAACTTTCCCCCAAATGCCACACTGCACGGAATGAATTGTCCCTGTTGAAGACCGCCGTTCCGCTCGAACTGTCCGGGGCACCGGTCTTGGACCAATAAATCTGGAGAGTGGTCGTATCGTTCCCTTTGACGTTCGGAACACGCACCCAAAATTCCGCCAACTTATTGGTTACATCCCAACGCTCACGTTGATAGACCAGATGCGTGGTGCCTCGGGCAAAACGAATGTCGAATCCATTCGCAAGCGCCCCTGTAAAAATGTCATTGGCGTTTGTGGCGTTGAGACGCACAAGCACGGGAAAGTCCGTTTGGGCGTTGGTAACACGAGCTCCACCAGCCTGATTACGGGTATCGATGACGATGGGTTTGTAGTACCCCCATGTCGTATAATCTTCCGCAGACACCAACGTGGATAAGCCAACTAGAAAACCGAAAAAACAAGCTTTGATGGACATCTTTATATCTCCGATTTTAATCTCAGGGGGCTAAAAAATACAAGAAAAAACAAAAATAAGGGCCACTCCCGCACACGGCGAAAAGTGGCCCCGCTCCCATCCGGAGATCGGTAATCTCAATTATTCGGCAACGCGGATATCGCTCCAATCCTCATCCTGAGAAGCGGCTCCAGCGTGGGCTTGAGCCTTAACTTCATCGCGGCTGGTTTTCAAAGTCTGACGGACTTTGGCGTCGATTTCAGCCGCCAACTCCTTATTCTCCTTGAGATAGTCGCGAGCGCGTTCACGCCCTTGGCCGATGCGTTCCTTCCCGTATGAAAACCATGTGCCTGATTTCTGGACGATTTCCAAATCCGTGGCCAGATCGAGCAGGCTGCCCTCCCGCGAGATTCCCGTTCCGTAGAGAATATCGAACTCGCATTGCTTGAACGGGGCCGCCAGCTTGTTCTTGACGACTTTGACGCGCGTGCGGCTACCCACCGCTTCTTCACCCTCCTTGATGGATGCGACCTTGCGAATGTCGAGACGCACGGATGCATAGAACTTGAGCGCGTTACCACCGGTGGTGGTTTCGGGGTTGCCGAACATCACGCCGATTTTCATGCGCAACTGGTTGATGAAAATAAGACAGCACTGGGAACGACTGACAATGCCCGTGAGCTTGCGCAAGGCTTGCGACATGAGACGAGCTTGAAGCCCCATGTGGGAATCCCCCATCTCGCCGTTAATTTCGGCCTGCGGAACTAGGGCCGCCACCGAATCCACCACAATAATGTCCACAGCACCGCTGCGCACGAGAGTTTCGCAAATGTCGAGTGCCTGTTCGCCGGTGTCCGGCTGCGACACAAGCAGATTGTCGATGTCCACTCCAAGACGACGGGCATACAGCGCGTCAAAGGCGTGTTCGGCATCGATGAATGCGGCGATGCCCCCGGCCTTCTGAGCTTCGGCTACGGAATGCAGCGCCAGGGTCGTCTTTCCCGAGGATTCCGGTCCGTAGATTTCCACGATGCGCCCCTTGGGTAATCCACCCACGCCAAGCGCCATGTCGAGCTGAATACAACCTGTGCTGACGATGGGAACATCCAGGGTTTCTTGCGAACCCAAGGTCATGATCGAACCCTTTCCATGGGCCTTCTCGATCTGGGATACGGCGGTTTCCACCGCGCGCCGTTTGCTCGCGGTCTCTTCGGACTTTTGCTCGGACATCGGGGACGTTTTCTTCGCGCTCATGGCGGCACTCCTTTGAAATGGTGGAAATAATCTAATGACTACTGCTCACTTGTGCAATGCTTTTTTGAGTAGAAATAAATATTTTCATAACTCCTTTAAAATCAATAATCTAAGCCGATTTAAAGCCGAGTAGGCACTCTGCCATCGATTGGTTTTCCGATCACCGCGGAACACAAATTTTTGAACCTCAACACTTTTTTGCGATGCGACGGCGATATAAACCAGCCCTACGGGTTTTTCTTCCGAACCCCCATCAGGGCCCGCGATTCCGGTGATGGCAACAGCGTAATCCGTGTTGGAATTTTTCAAGCAGCCGCGTACCATCGCCAATGCCACCGGCTCGGATACGGCTCCGTGTTGCTCCAATAATTCTTGCGGCACATTCAAAAGTCCATTTTTGGCCTCATAGGAATACGTGAGAAAACCCTGACGGAACACGCTCGAGCTTCCCGGAATTTCCGTGAGCAAATATCCCAAAGCGCCGGATGTACACGACTCCGCCACGGACACAGTGCGATTGGAGTTCTTCAATAACCTGAACACCGTCTCCGTCAACGACGCTCCATTTCGCTCCACAATGCATTCGGCCGGAAACCGCTCCAGCATCTCTTCCCATGCTTGATCGAGTCGGGTTTGCATGGCTTCTGCTTCGGCGCTATCTACGAAAGCCTCCAACGAAATCGTCACGCCGGGTTCGGACGGAAGCGAAGAGAAGCGAAACGGTTCCGGCGTCACGAACCCTTTGAGACATTCCCGTTGCCGGCTTTCGCTCAGACCGAATGTGACGACACGCTTGTGCAACAACACGGCATCACGCCGCAACAGCAAGGGCCGGCAATGCTCATCGAACATGGTGCGAAACTCGTAAGGCACACCCGGGAAAGCAAAAATATTGATGCCGTTTTTTTCAACGCGGAAGCCGCAGGCTGTGCCCGCTGTGTTACGCAAAGGAATGGAACCACCCGGGATATGAAGTTGTTGGCGTTGCCCTTCGTTGATTTTATCCGCAGAAACACCCAGGCGCTCTGCGAGCCAAGCCTCGGCCTCCCGACTGAATTCCAAGGGCTGCCCAAGGAACTCCGCCACAGCTTCACGCGTGATGTCGTCCCGCGTGGGACCCAATCCTCCCGTGAGGATCAGCATGCCACAGCGCGGAAGCACACCGGATTCGGACACGACGCTTCGCAATGTATGGCTGATGGCATCCGCATGATCCCCAATGGTCAGGTTGAAAGCCAGCTCGTGTCCCAACTCCGCAATCCATCCGGCCAGATCACGAGCATTGGTATTCAGAATCTTTCCAAGGAGTAATTCGTCGCCGATATTGATGAGACCGATGCGCATGCCATCACGAAATATAGGGAGATCCCCGGAAGTATCTTTCGATTCGGATGCTTGCGCGCTTTTTCCTCCCGGTTCTGCTCCTGATTTCCATCGGCCTCTCCGCCGATCCTCGCCCGCCATCCGGCATCCCCGAAATCGACAGCTTGCCGCTGAACGACTGGAAAGCACAGAGCCATCCCCTGTCCACCTTCAAAGCGGTGTCCCTGTCCGCCGTGTTTCCCGGCGGCGGACAGTTCTACGGCGGCCATCCCGTGCGCGGAAGCTTTCTGGTCGGCCTCGAATCGGTGCTGTTCGGTTTATCCCTGTATACCTACCTCGTGGACCTCCCCCGTCTTGATCGCGTAACCAGCGATTATCTGGATTCCGCCAATTCGGCCTTTGATCGCATGATGCGCCTCACTCCGGATCAACGTGCCAGCAGTGTGGACAAATCCACCTTCGAAATTTCGATCCAACGTGCAAGGAACAACGCTTCATTGCGTTTGCAAAAAGCGGATCTCGCCAACTCGCAACTGGCATGGGCCATCGGATTGCATTTCTACGGCATGGCCGATGCGCTGGAAATCGCCCGGAAGAGCCAGAACCCCGATCCAAAATCCCGTTCCATCGAGAAGGCCATGTGGTGTGGTCTCGCCTTTCCTGGCGGTGCGCAACTCTACAACGAGCGCTACGGAAAATTCGGGATGTTGTGGATGGCGCTTGGCGCCAGCGCGGTGTCGGCTTGGTCGCGGCAAAATGTGGTCGAGTCGCTCAACCTGTCCATCGCCTCGGCCCGGGCTGAGGAAGGTACTGGAGGGATTGCGACGGACGTCGAGCAACTCGATGTGGACCGTACTCTCTACCGGAAGCGGAGGAACCAGTATTACTGGGGTATGGCCCTGCTTTACGTTTATGGGGTTCTGGACGGCATGGTGGATGCAGCTCTGTCGGACTTTGACAAACCCAACCGCTACGCCCTCGAGCCGGGTTCTACCCCCTTGTCGGCCGTAGCAGTAGTTCATTTCTGAAATTTCCACATTTTGGTTGAATTATGGACTTTATGCTGCACATAAAAGCAGTATATTGGAAGTATGTCCACAGCTGCCATCCGGGGCTTTGCCGCCATCGCAAACGACCACCTCGAGGCGCCGCTGGATATTTATCGCCTCTTGGTGAAGCATCCTGCAGCAACCTTCATCATGCGAGCCAGCGGGCAGTCCATGAGCCCGGCGATTTGCAGCGGCGACCTGCTGTTGGTGGACAAATCGCTCACCGCGCGCGATGGCGACATCATCATCGCCTCGGTCAACGGAGAACTGATGGTCAAGCGTCTGTTCAAGCGCGAGGGCCTGCTCACCTTACTGCCGGAAAACCGTGAGTACTCCCCCATCGACGTGACTGCGGGTTTCGACTTCCAGATCTGGGGCGTGGTCACCTACATCATCCGCGACACGTGTACGCCATCGTAGACTGCAATAACTTCTTCGTCAGTTGCGAGCGTGTCTTCAATCCACGGCTGGAAGGCCGGCCCGTGGTGGTGCTTTCCAACAATGATGGCTGCGCGGTCTCGCGTTCCGATGAAGCCAAGGCACTGGGTGTTCCCATGGGCGCTCCGCGCTTCAAGTTCCGCGACCTCGAGAAACGTCACGGCATCGTGTGCCTGTCGTCCAATTTCGAATTGTACGCCGACATGTCGCGGCGGGTCATGTCCCTGTTCGATCAATGGTCCCCGGACGTGGAACCATACAGCATCGACGAGGCCTTTCTCTGGCTTCAAAATCCCTCGCGTGATTATCTCGAAAAAATCGCCCGGGAGATCCAGACAACGGTCAAACAGTGGACGGGAATTCCCGTGTCCGTGGGTGTCAGTACCACGAAGACGCTTTCCAAGGCTGCCAATGACTTTGCCAAGCGCAACAAACTGGGAATCAAGATTCTGCCAATTGCAGAAGCGCCGGAAATGCTCTCCAGGCTGCACGCCAAGGATATCTGGGGCATCGGCCGCAAATTGACGGAATGGCTGGGTGAACGAGACATTCAGACGGCCCTGGAACTGAGCAACACCCCGGATCGCTGGATACGAAAACATCTCGGAGTCACCGTGGAACGCACCGTGATGGAACTCCGGGGAATCCCCTGCATCCCCATGAACTGCCATCCCGGCGCACAGCGGAACATGGTGCATGCGCGCTCCTTCAGCCACCGGGTGGACTCCAAAGATGAACTCCGCACGGCCGTGGCCTATTACGCGGAACGCGTCGCGGCCAAACTGCGCCGGGAAAAATTGGCCGCGCAAGCCGCATGCGTTTTCCTGTCCACCGACTACCACAAGCCGCAGGACTCGCAGTATCACGGCTCGGAAACCTTGGCGTTTCAGGTGCCGACGAATTTCACCCCCGAGGTCGTGGAATACGCCCTGAAGGCGTTCGATCAAACCTTCCGTTCCGGCTTCCGCTATAAGAAAGCTGGAGTCATGATGCTGGAACTGGTCCCTCAGGGCGAGGTGCAGGGAGAACTTTTCGATAAGGTGGATCGTTTCAAAGCCAAAAAATTGATGTCCGCGTTGGATATTATGCAAGCGCGGCACGGCGAACGGGCTTTGCATTTCGCCATGGGAGGCGCGCAGGATGGCTGGCAATCGAAACGGGAATTCCGGACCCCGCGCTATACGACAAAATGGAACGAAATTCCGGTGGCACGCGCGTGAAAGGTGGTAGACTCCAGTTTCACGTTGAATTACCTTTACGGCCCCCGTGGGTGCTTAGCTCAGTTGGTAGAGCAGCTGACTCTTAATCAGCGGGTCGAAGGTTCAATCCCTTCAGTACCCACCATTTTGACCTTGATTTCCGAAACGAAAAAGCCGTTCCCAAAGGAACGGCTTTTTCGTTTTCTGTTTCGTGAGCCTAGTGCACGTACACCTTTTGCAACACGGTGTTTTTAGCGGAAGAAATCCGGACGATGAACATACCGGATTTCGCCAAGGCAAGGCGCTGCTCCGCGACGGGACCGCCTTCCCCGCGCACAGAACGGATGGTTTTTCCGGACAGGTCCATGACCTCGACGGAGTATTTTCCCGGAACCGGCACGCGAATCAGCAATGAGTTTCGACCGCCTTCGACGGCATAGCGGGATTGCGATTGGAGGGCGCCATTGATGGCCGTGCCACCGCCAACGCCGTCCATGTTACGAATCTTGATGTTTTTGAACTGGGAAACCTTGACGGTTTCGTATTGAAGCGCGATAAGTCCAGGAGAGGTCGCAGCCACGTGCTGCGCGTTGGTCAGCTTGAGGGTGGTGCAGGTTATTCTCGTCGAGGGGCTCGCGAAGCCGTTGGGAAAATAGGACATGGTGATGGAGTCATTCACGATTTTGTAACTCAAATCCATGAAGTTGGTGGTGTTGAGATGGCACGAAGCAGGAGCGGTCGCCAAGGTCGTGTTCCCGCTATTGTAAACGTTACCGGTATATGTGGGGCCCAAATCGATTTGAGGGCCGAAAACCCGGTATCCCTGACTCTGGCCTCCGCAAAGGTTGGTAATGGTTCCGCTACCGCAAAACCCACGCATGTTGAAACCGGAGTTACCGCTCGGACTACTCGTCATACGCCAAGAGAAACGAAGCTCAATGTTCGCCTGTGTGGGAGATGCCTGAAACTTCCAAACAAGATTGGTCCATCCAGGATCTCCAGTGTGAGCCAGTCCATCGGTGGTTATCATGGCGCTGTCCGTGCCTGGATTGGCGATTCCCCAATTGGCGGTATGCGGCCAGAACTGGGTGGTGTCCAAAGTTCTCCTGTTCCACAGGTCGTGGTACAAGGTGTCATTTTGCCAGATGGAATCCGGGATGGCGGAAAAAATCGAGGTGGCCCATACGAACGACACAAACAACGCTGAACCGAAAAGTCTTGTGGTTTTCATGAAATTCTCCCCGTTAAAAACGTCAATTAAATGGCCACCTGAACGCGTAGCACGTAATACCAGGAGTCCTTCTGCAACATGACATCACCGTAGGACCTGTCAAAACGATTGGTAAACAACTGCATGATTTGCATGTGGTCACTGGATGCCTTGGCGGTGACGGAAAGTGATTTCCATAAGGATTTAGTCGCAGTAACCGACCATCTAAAATCATCGCCGTCCACGGCGTCGCGAGCGGATAGGCCGAGGTTCGTATTCCCATCCAAATACGGAGCTGCCACGGGACCGGTGGTGCTATTCGCCACTTTGAAATCCGAATTCAGGTAGGGATTTTTCCAATATTCCCCTTCCACGCTCAACAGATCGAGCACGCCCCACGTCGGAATGTTCAATCCCAGCATGATCGGCATCCTCTCCATGGGTTTATCGTAGAATACGGGATAATTTTGCACTCCCAACATCGCCCATTCGCCGTAAAGTTTCAAGTCGACGGCATTTCCGAAAATAGGCTTGAAGTCGATGGAAAAACGGGTCATCAGCATCTGCCCCTTCAGCGAATAATAACCCAAGCCAGAGACTCCTGAGGGAAGCGCCTTGCTCGTGTCGTTCAACACCTGATACACGGAGTCGGCGATGGCGGAATCGGCGCCCGAGTAGTAACCGGGAATGGTGGTGTATTTTTTTCCGTTGGAATAGGTAAAATACGCGTTCAACGGTTCATTTTTATTGGTCTCCAGCTCCGATTGAACGGGGATCAGGCGAAACAGGTTGACTCCAGCCCCAAATTCAAGAACAGAATTGATCCGATAGCTTGTGATATACGCCAGGCTGAAATCCCCCAGCGGGAAGCTGGCGTTGGAGCTTATCAAAAAGAGGTCGTTCTTCCATTTCCCCCCTGCGGCGGTCTTGCTCAAAATACCGCCTAAAATATTGGCGTGTGCCGCGTTGACGACGTCAAACGGCGAGTTCAAAACAGTATTGGGATAGGGAGTGGAACGGAAAAGATATTCCCCCAAATCTTTGGAATCCGGATTGTATTTGTAAGGAAGGGCGCCAAAGGTGATCTCGAGAGCCGGAGCTTTCACATCGCCCCACTTGTAGGAACCCGAAGCCTGAACCATTGATACGGCGGGGAAAAGCTCGTTTTGAAAGGGATATGGAAACGTACCGGAATTGTGGGGAAGGGAGAAAACCGTGGCCCCCAAACCAAAAGTCAAATCGGTTCTCTCATTCAGAGTCGCGCCCCCGAAAACCCAGCCGGTGGGCCTTATCATAAACATGGGGGCAAAGGATTCCGTTGGCACAGAACTGATCGGCGAAAAAGTCTGAAACTGCTCCAAGGCGACGCCAGCACTAACAGGATGCACCACCACATCTGCGGGCGCTGGCAATACCGCAAGGGATGCCAGACCCAAAATGGTACTCAGGGCTTTTTTCATCTAGATGGCCACCTGCACGCGGAGCACATAGTACCAGGAACCCTTGCGAGACATCACGTCGCCATAAGACTTCGAAGGAAAGCCGCCCACATTGAATTCCATCATTTGCAAATGATCATTTGCCGCCTTGGCGGTCAACGAAATTGTTTTGGCCAAAGAGCGGGTGGCCGAAACTGACCATCTCAAATCATCATCTTTCACAGCATCCGTCGGCTTCAAATCCAGCTGCTTGTAAGAGTTGGTATAATCCAAGTTCGGCGTTCCAGAACCATTATTGATAATGCCCAGTGTGGAATTCAGATAGGGATTCTTCCAATATTCCATTTCCACGTTCAGCATGTCGAGCACCCCCCAGGTGGGGATGTTCAATCCAACCATCACGGGCAGCCTGTCCATCATCTTGTCGTAATAACGGGGAAAATTCTGGACGCCCAGCAGGGTTCCCTCCCCGTAGAGCTTCAGGTCTGTTCCAAGAACAGGCTTGAAGTCGAGAGAAAACCTCGCCATTATCATCTGCCCTTTCAGCGAATAATAGCCCGAGCTGTCAGGATAGCGGTTGGTATCAGCCTTCCACGTGGTGATTGACGGCTGAACGGGTATCAGACGAAAAAGATTGACTCCGGCACCCAACTCCAAAATCGGACTGATCCGATAACTGGTCACATAAGCCAGGCTGAAATCGTACAAGGGGCTGGATTGGGTGGCGCTGGTGATCAACAGATCATTTTTCCAGCTTCCCCCAAACATGTTTTTGCTCAACATCAAGGCCAGGATATTCGCCTGGGCCGAATTGACCAGATCGAAAGGTGAATTCAACACGGTGTTGGGATAGGGCGTGGAACGGAATAGGTATTCGCCCAGATTCTTTGCATCCGGATTGTACTTGTAGGGCATTTGCCCGAAGGTCAGCTTGAGCGCGGGCTCTTTCAAATCCCCCCACGTATAGGAACCTGATGCCTGTACCAAGGCCACTGCCGGGAACAACTCAGTTTGGTAATTGGTGCTCCTCGGATATGAACCGCTGTCATGCGGCAGTGAAAAAGTGGTCGCTCCGATTCCCATGACGAGGGAGATTCTGTCGTTGATGGTGGCGCTTTCAAAAATCCACCCCGTGGGCCTCACCATGAGCAAGGGTTCGGCAGGATGGGCCAAGTTCAAATAACTATTCGCATTGTAAAGCTGGAAAGCTTCCAGAGCCACTCCCGCATTCACGGGGTTTCGCACCACATCCGTCGAGGCGGCTGAAAACATGAGGAGCGGCAAACCGGAAAGGATCCACTTCATGCCAGACTTCATTTTCACTCCTTATACCTTCGTTAAATCACGGAAAACACCATGAGAGAGAAACCTATCCTCCCTCATGGTTCAGAAACGCCTCAAATCAACGGGTAAACTTCGCCTGAAGAATTCCCTTTTCCAGATCACTGGGGACCTGTACGCTGGATTCGTTGCCACGGTAAGACCAGACTTCCCTACCCTGCAGATTGTATAGCGTGACGCCGGAATATCCTTGAGGGATATTCACCATCGACCCGGGCATGGCGGAAACCATCAGCTTGCCTTGCTTGACGGAACGTCCTGTCTGCCAGATGCCTGTAGGCACGGGCACGACCTGCGAGCGCGGCGTGGCCAGCGGGGTCAGTTGGGCATGGGTGAGCATGAAAATGTCATGCCATTGAAAAGCACCACTGCTGCTCGACGACAACACAATGGGATACAGGTTGCCGTAAGAGTCCTCTGACCAAGTGGTGATTCCGTTGTGGTTTTGATCTCCACTGAAGGCGTAACTGGTGGGAAAATTCCCAACAAATACTGGAGCAACTCGATCGACCTTGGCTGCGAAAAAACGATTCCGCACGCCGTTTACGGCTCCATTGATATCGCTAATAATCATGTATCCATAAAACGGAGAGGAGACGTCCCCACGAATCACAGGGCTGATATTTCCGACATTTGCAGACGAGTTCGCAGCAGAATTCGCAAGGTTATCGGTGGCTCCCGTGGCATGTCCGGTATACCACGCGGCGTTTTGAAAATTCGCGCACGTGTAGGTTCCATTATAGGCAGTTCCTGTCACCGTACGAGTATACGGGGTGATGAAGCCCGCCGTGCCAGTGGTACCGATATTGGTGTTGGTCGATGTGTAACCTCCGCCCGCAGAGGTACTATCCAAATTGGCACCCACATGACAGGGACCTTCGATACCGGAGCTGTTGGCTCCCGCAGTTGAATTATCTCCGCCGTTATTCCAGCCATAGTTTCTGCCCGGAAGAATGTGGTTAATCTCTTCCCAACGGCTCTGTCCGGTTTCGGCGCCGTACAACTGGTTCGTTAAATAATTGAAAGACAACGAGTAGGTGTTGCGAAAACCGAAGGCATACACTTCCTTCCTGACGGCAGGATTGCTCACGTTGTACCAAGGATTATCGCTCGGGATCGTATAGATTCCGCACGGAAGATTCGTGTTGGAAGGAGCCGTGTAGGCGGTGGCTCCACAAGCTCTCGCCGGATCCACTTGAGAAACATTGATGCGAAGGATCTTCCTGCCAGTGATGGTACTGTCCCAACTGGAAAGGTTGTATGCGTCAGTGGTGATGTACAGCATACCGTCGTTGCCGAAAACCATATTGCTGGAGCCATATCCTGTCCCATGAAAAAGGCGGATCATTTCAGTATCGCGTGCTACGCTCTTGAAATCGGCTGACATGATGTAACGATCCACGACCACAATGGCAGTGGGATTGTTGGGGCCATCGTTGTTTCCGCTGGGTGTCGTGCCCGCTCTGTATTGACTGGCAACAGGGTACTTGTTGTAAATGACATAGAAATAGTGGTTGGTTTTGAAATTCGGATCAAAACTGCCACCCAACGCTCCAAATTCCCAACCCTTCATCACCCATGTGTTGAAATCAGCCACCTGAGTGCGTGTGTACTTCTTGACAGTACCGTAAGAGACGGTGGTGTCCACGGCAACACCCTGCGCGTTGGTGTCAGGATAAAGTGTCCACATGTAACCAAAGTACCCGACCACAAGGAAATGTTTGGGCTTTCCAGGAACTTCCCACATACCCACATAGGGCAGCTTGTCCTTCCTGAAGCTCAATCCTGCCTGGGTTGTGTCATAGATGGGGGTTACCGAAACGCCGGTGGGCAAGCTCTGTGCGGAAGACGTGGCCACGAGAATGGCGACTGCTGCGAAAAGCGACAAGGTAATGCGTTTACGAAATGCGGAGTCAAGAAAATTTTTCATGCGCTCTCCTTTGAATTCTATGCAAGCCGGAAAAGAGTTTCGGCGTACAGCAATGTATTGTGGCTTTTGGTTCCCCGCTGGCAAAAAAAGACAAAGCGGGAAATCCCAAACACTAACGGGCCTTTAAAAAGATCCCGACATATTTGATTTGTTTGGGAGAATCCGAAGCACGCGTTCGATCGCGGAGGGAAAATCGCTCGGGATAATGTCACAATGGCCGCGGATATTGGCCAAAAGTGACTTTTATCCTCTAGTATTTTTCCGTCAAAAATCTAGCGCGTAGTATTCCCTTTTCGACATCGACGGGAACGACGGCACGAACATCGGAACCCCGGAAAGACCACACAAGCCTGCCCCGAAGATTGTACAGCTGCAATCCGGAATACCCCTTGGGGATGTCTATCCACCGTTCACCCGACGCGTTCACCATCAACTCGCGGCCAGTCAGCTTCCGATTTCTCTCCTGATTCAAGAGCGCGACGGGCTTCCCGGTGGCTGAATCAAGAATTTGAATTTGGAAGTTGCGATAATAAATGACGGAGCCCTCGGATTGCAATCCAATGTTTCCACGGCTGTAAGCGACACGGGGTGTGGGATTGTTCGGATTGACCCGGGTCTGGAAATTCCACCCCTTCGTGCGGACAACACCGTTCAAGATGAAGGTTCCGCTGTCAGCACCGTACATATACGCCTCTCCCTGATTCCACTGGCCCAGAGGTTTTTCAGGGTTGGGGACAGTACTGTAAATGGTCCTGTTCCCCCACGGATTATCCGTCCATACGATTCCGGTAGGGCTGTATTTCCAGGCAACCGAATCCACCACCCGGGTGGTGATGTAAGGGCCCAGACTGGCGGCGGACCATAGGGTGAAAGGATCACCGCCGTCATTGCCGTCCCTTTTCATGTTGACTTCGATGGACTGAGGTCTGTTGTTGGTGGTGTTGTAGGACGAGGATAGCAACGAGGCGCTGTCGAGATTGATCAACAACCCGGCATTCGCCGTCGCGGCAGTGCCCGTCGGCCACATGTACTGGACGCGGACGTGGTAATAGGAGTATTGACGGATCGTGCCGATGTAGCCGTTCGGCACACCGCTTCCACCGACCTTGATCGTCTTTCCAGTGTCCACCTGGAACATCGCGGTAGTTTGATTCGCAATGCGGACACGAGCAGAATCTTGGGCTATGGTAACCCGACCGTAACCCGCCTGTCCATTGGTGGTGGCTTTGGCGTAAACATAAAGACCGTTGAAATTGGTCCCGTTAAACAGGTTAGTCCATCCCGAATCCGCAGAAGTCTGAGCCAGAACAGCCTGACTCAGACCCAAACAATACAGCCCTGCCCTGAAAATCTTGCCCATGTGGATCTATCTCGTGGAGATCAAACGGGAATACGTTTGGTTCCCCGCCTGAACCCTCACGACACTCATGCCAGATGAAAGTTCTGAAGGCTGGAACAGGATCTGCTCGCTTCCACGGCCCTGACGCGTGGCCCGCACTTCACCCTTGAGGTTGGTGACCCAGACCTTATAGGGCGCGTCCTGCGAAAGGATTAGATTCAAACGCACCATTCCTCCGGGAATCGCACTAAGCGTAAACGGATCCTTGCCCGCTGAAGTGCGATAATTTTCAATCGCAACTGCAGCCGAAGCCGGACCAAAGGCATTGAGTGTGTAAAAGGCTTCCGTGCCGTAAAGCGTTTCATTCGCATCGGTCTTCATGGCGTCAGTCCAACGGAAATAGTATTGCCAATGCGCCGTAAGCTGGCCGGCCGGGAAGGTCACAACCACCTTCTTGCGATCGGCCTGAACCGTCGCCGAAGTGACTTGAACAGTAGCCACGCTGCCTGTCGTGGCAGTGGACGTCGTGCTGGCCGCACCGATACGGCAGCAGCCATAGTTTTCGGAAAGCCGATCCCACCATTTCTGGACCGCGATATTGGCAGTCACGTCGTTGCCAAGGCTGGTGGCCAAAGGCTTGGTGAATTCGAACTCGAAAGTGTTGGCGCCCGTGCTGCGCACGGCCAGCATTTCAAAAGGCGCTGCCGCGCCACTGACGCTGATGCGATCCAAGCCCACGCTGGTGTTTCGGGTCCAGCCGGCGGAGGTGGCTCCGTTCGCACCGCAGTAAAAATTGCCGTCGGGCCCGGTGACCAAGGCGAAACACGCATTCTTGCTGAATCCGCTCGGAGTCGAGGTTCCCCCGAACACGGTGTTCCGGGCGAACTGAAACACGGCACCCTGATATTCGCCGTCTGCGGTTTGCTCAACATAGGCGCGAACCATCACACCGGATCCGGATTCTCCGTTGTCGGATTCCGCGATGAGAAGTTGACCGGCATAAACGCCGCTTTTGATTTCAACGAATTGGGCCGTCGATCGCTGCCACCCAATCGGACCCGCTCCGGAGGCGCTTGTATTCTTGAACGGGATGTTCAGCACGAAAGGCGTTGCGAGCGAAAACATGTCTTCCGGACTGGAATAGGGAAATTTGACATTGGTGGGATTCATTGCGCGCGATGTCGGCTGGAACATTGAAGGAGGATTCACGGGACGACCGTACCAACGCCCGGCCTTGGGGTTATACACCACACTCGAAGGCCGGTATCCCCCCTGGATTTCCGCCACCCAAGGCTGGCCGTAGACCATGGAGAAACCTCCGGGAACCCGCAGACCGCCGCTGAACACCTCGAGGGCGCCGTCGCTTCTGCGAACGCGCAGCACACCATTGTGGCGCCCGGCCGGAACAGGATCGATGGAAGTTCCCGAGCTGACGGTGGGATCGCCGAAGGCGGCATAGAACCAGGTACCGTCGTACGGAAGCCCCATGGCATATTCTTTTGAGTTCACCGACTTGGTCCAGTCATAGGCGATGGCCCGGTACTCGTCGGCCGTGCCATCGTGATCGTTGTCGAGCAACAAGGTCACCTGATCCTTTTCCAGCACATAGATGGAATCGTTGACCACTTTCACACCCAGAGCTTCGACAAGCCCTGTGGCGAACTTGGTCACCGTGGCGGACTTGGGGTTGCTTCCCACGATTTCCTTGCTGACGATGAAAACTTCGTAAGGGTCCCGCCAGCTCGTCACCACGAGGCGGCCGTCGGACATGAAATCCATGCCGCCGATGGGGAAAGCCAGAGCCCCTCCCGTGGCTGGCCACGGGGTTCCAGCCGCTGCAGTGGTTCCGCTGCTGGGACGGATGTCTGTGACGGTATAGGAGGGATGGGCGCCTGCCACGGGCTGGCGGTCTCCGGCCCGTTGGGCGGAGGCAATGGAAATAAGAACGCAGGGGATGAGGTATTTGATGAGTTTCATAGCATCTCCCTTAGAATGAACCGTTCACGACGGTTTGACCGTTGGCGGTTTGAACAAGTGCCCCACTTTGAATCGTCGCGGATCCCGAAGTGACCGACCATGCAGAAGCATTGCTGCCTCCCAGATGTTCCAGACGCACCGAATAACCAGCTGGGATTCCCGCGAAGGTGAAGGTGCGGATGAGATGATTTCCGGAAGGCTGATTGGAGAATTCCGGATTCTCAGACACGGTGATTTCGCTGTTGTTGGGAAGAATCAGACTGTATTTCAAAGTCATGACGTTGCCCGGAACCGTGAAGCCGCGGTAACGGTACGTGGCTCCCGCATCCGTGGCACCATTCAACACAGTCCAGGATTTGTAGGTTCCCCCCCATTTCGTGCTGATGGGCCGCTGCGGCCACTTTCCACCGGGCTGGTAATAGTTGGTCGTGTTGATGTTCGCCGCCGGAGTGTAGCTGGCAAAATATTCGGCCACCTGATTGCTGTCCCGGAAATAATTCGTTCCCGAGCTCCGCCAAACGTGGGGAAATTGTGGGGCGCTGCTCAGGAACCAATACTGCCCGGTGGCCCCTCCCATCGAGGAATATGGGGCACCGCTGATAAAGGCACCTCCCGTGGTCCCGCCATTCCAAGCCTGCGTGAGCACACCGAACGGCAGATCATAATTGACCCACATATTGGCGTTCAAAGCGACGTACAACTGGCGCGAACGCTCGGGTGTGATCACCTTGTTGAACCACAAGGCGTTGGGCCGCGCAACCTGGGCGAACAGGACGCCACTGCACAACAGCATCGTCATGAACAGAATACCGACTTTTTTCATGTAACCACCTCCGTGTTAAAACCGTTTGATTCAAGGCACATAGCGAATCTGTAGCACACCCTTGTCCATCGTATTCGGAATCCGGACCTTGCCTTGCTCAGCGGCGGAAGACCAGATCTTTTTACCGGCCAGATTATAAATCTCCACGCCGGAATACTTGCCTGGCACATCGAGCAACATTCCCGGGCTGTTGACCAACAATCGACCCGATGAATAACCGGATATGGTATGAGGTACCCGGATGGCGAGCGGAGTGGCGCGGGGCGTCAACTGGGCATGGGACAGGCGGTAGATTTCGTGGAACATCTTTTCACCGGACGGAAGCGCGTTTGCAGTGCCGCCGATGGATCCGGCATAATGCCAATCCACGGTAACGGCATAAAGATTTCCATACGAGTCCTCCCCGATCTGAACAATGCCATCATGGCCGTCGGTTTGTTCCTGAGTCGTGAAAACATTGTTGGAATTTCCCACCAATTGCGGCGCGGGATACGTGTTGTTCGGTCCTTCCTTAAGAGCCCAAAATTGCTTGCGCTGCGTGTCGGTGATGAAATGATATCCGTAGAACGGGGAGGACGGATCTCCGCGAAAAGCCGGACCCACGACGATGCAGTTGATGGCGGAATTTCCTGAATGTGAAAACGTCCATGCCGGGTTCGTCAATGAATCGCAGGTCAACCCGGGAATAGCGGACGCGGTGGGAGACTTGTAATTGGCGGGAACCGTACCAGCGCCGGTTGGGATTCCACCCGCGCCACCCAGGGTATAGCCTCCCGGGCATGCGCCTTCCACACCATGCGTCTGCGTTTGTGGTTCAGAATTTCCTCCGTCATCCCATCCATATCGCTGTCCCGGTTGTACGAGATCCACGGATTCCCACGCATCTTCACCCACGTCGCCAACCCACAATTTTCCGGTCTGAAAGTCCACGTTGAAGCTCCACGGATTGCGAAGACCGGCGGCATAGATTTCTTTCTTGATGTTGGGCTTGGTGCTGTTGTAATAGGGATTGGTGGTGGGAATGGCGTACATCTTTCCGGGATCCTGATGATCGACGTCGATGCGCAGCATTTTCCGACCATAGGTCGTGTCCGACCAGCCGTGATGCGAATAGAACGAGGTGCCGATGTAGAGATACCCGTCCAAACCGAAATTCATGCTTTGCACACCATATGTCGGTGGATGATAAAACCGGAAAACGGTGGTGTCTCGCGTGGCGGTTTGAAAGTTGGCGCTCAAAATCCAACGTTCCACGTTGACATAACCATCGCTCCGGACGGCATCGGTGATGGTGGTGTTGTATCCGAAATAGATGACGAAGAAGTAATGGTTCTGAGCGAAGTTGGGATGGAAGGCAAGACCCCACGCCCCCATTTCACTGCGCAGGCCTTGTTTGGTCTTGCTTTTAAAGTCGGCAATGGTGGCCTTGGCGTAGTCTTTCACGGCTCCAGGTGCATACGTTTTTGTGGTGTCGGGATAGAACCTGTAAACCAGGCCTCTTTGATCCAAAACCAAAAAGTGCTGCGGTTTTCCGGGAACCTCCCACAGTCCCACAGTGCGTGCGCTGTCCCGCACAAAGCTGGCCTTAGTGGTGTCGTAGAAAGGAACGAGCGTCACACCCGTAGGAAGTGTTTGCCCTTTCACAAGCGCGGAGCCTAAAATCAGAAATGCAAGCGCGGCATGAATGAAGCTCGATGCACCCGACCCACGATTTTCCATTCAAATCCCCTTTACAACAAAAGCATTCCTCCCCAGAAAAAGAAGGAATTGAGGCAATGGAAATATATTGTCGTGTTTTACTCTCCGCTGTTCAAAAAAGACAAATCGGCAGCGGATTGTGAAGGATTCGTAACCCCAGAAAACGCTTTAATCCACCATCAAACCGGGTGGGAGAATGAATTTTTCTGGATTCTGAGGAACACCATCCCGGATCACTTCGTAATGAACGTGAACACCAGTGGCTCGTCCGGTGTTTCCCATGTATCCAAGAAGGGAGTACCGCTTCACCAATTGGCCTTTTTCCACCAAAATTCGCTGCATGTGCCCGAATTTGGTGTGGAATCCATTTCCATGGTCGATCATCACAAGGTTGCCATATGCGTAACTTGGTTCCGACAGTGTCACAATTCCATCGGCTGGTGCATAAATCGGAGTCCAACGGCTACCGGCAATATCCAACCCTCCGTGTAGTACGTACTGTCCAGTGACCGGATTGACACGGTAACCGAACGGACTGGTGCGCTCACCACGCGCAGGAGCCACCGAAGGCGTATGCTCCCACAAATTGCTGCGATAGGCGACGAACTCCGAAATCTGTTTCAAGTTTTTCAGGGTGAAGTCCATTTTGCCCTGGAGTTGGTGACTCTTCAGCATAGCTTGAAACAACGTCTCGTAAAGACCGTTTGATAGCGTGGAATCCGATGCCGTGGCATGACTGCGGCCCCCGATTCCAAAGGATGACGTTCCTGTACTGAGCTGATTGATGCCGTAGAGCGCCCGCATTTTTTGTTCCTGATGGGACACCGAATCCAGCGTTGTTTCCACGGATCCAAAAGAGGTTTGCACTTCCTGCAGATTCCGGACATAACGATGATGCGAAGATTCAGCAAAACGGAAGCGCGCCTCGGTGACCACCCAACGAGTCAACTCAAAACCCAGACACCCCAACCCCAGAGTCATAACTGCCAAAGAACCCAAAACAATTTTCATGAAGGTGGGGTGAAGCGGGCGCGAGTAGGAACGCCGGCGTGTGCTCCAGTGAATATTGATGAAATATTCCTTGCCCGCAACAATCCTAAAAATCCGGGCGAAGAGCGCCTCGAACGCTTTTATTTTCCGAATTTCAGGGTTTTTGGTGACCATTTTGCCTACAATGACAGGGGGTAAAAATACCCCCTTGGTACCAAGACTTCAACCTCAAGAATCAAAAAAGATTCAAATCAATTCACACAAACTCTATCGCGAGCATCTCTCACTTTTTCCAAGATCTCGTAAGGAATACGCAAACTTCCAGGGGAATACCGGGCATCTTCGCGTTTTACATGGAAATCGGCGCCCCCTCCGTGTAAAAGACCATAGCGCTTCGCCATGTCCTTGTACCTGTGAAAGCACGATGTACTATGCCCATGGCAGTACAGTTCAATGCCTTTGAGGCCATGGTCAACCAACATGGGAATCAAATCGTCGCGATTGGTTTTAGAGGGGTGAGCCATGACCGGAACCCCTCCGGCATCAAGGATGAGCTGAATCGCTTCTTCCGGAGTCAGTTTCTCACTTTCAATGCCTTCCATCAGCTTGTTATCGGTGCCTAGGTAGCGCGTGAAGGCATCCTGGAACGTGGGAACATACTCCTCTTCTACCAACGCGGCAGCGATATGTGCCCGGCCAATGCTCCCGTGCCGCGTCTTCTGCTCCAGCTTTTCATAGCTCAATTCCACACCGCGTTCCGACAGCCTGCGCACAATTTCCCGGGCACGGATGCGACGACGTTCGCGAAGCGCAATCAAGGTGCGGTTAAGCCGCAAATGCGTGGGTTCATAGCAATAGCCCAGAATGTGAATATCGCTGCCGTTCCAGTAGGAGCTGATTTCCACCCCCGGAATGTATTCGATGCCGGCTTCCTCGGCGTATTCACGGCCTTCTTCGTAGGAATCGATGTTGTCGTGATCCGTGATGGCAATGGCCGAAAGCCCTTGCGCAACGCAGTAGTCGATTAATTCCCGGACCGAAAGCCCGCCATCGGAGAGGGTCGAGTGCATGTGAAGGTCCACATGCTCAGAACCCGAACGCCGCGAAGGCACTACCATAAACTCTCTCCTCCAACAAACGGCTTTCGAGGCGTACCAAAAAGTGACATTCCATTATAACCCCGTCCGACGATTTTGGATCGACGGAATTGAAAAGTCAGGAAAAATTTTGGTGAGAATGAACGGATTTCGCAAAAAATGGGGGAAGATCGTATAGATTTCTCTCTTTCAAAGGAACCCAATGATTCACGCCGTCGTCATGGCCGGGGGTAAAGGCGAACGCTTCTGGCCCTACAGCAACTCCAAGCATCCCAAACAACTTTTGCCCTTGGTTACCCGGCAATCCATGCTGGAGGATACCCTCAAAAACATCCGTTCTTTCAGCAAGTCTGCTCCGGTGCGGCTGGTGGTCAGCAAGAATCTGGAGAAGCCGGTCAAAGCCAAGGTGCGCGGACTACGCAAAGTGCTGACCTTGGCCGAACCCCAGGGCCGTAATACGGCAGCTGCGGTGGCCCTGGCGGCACGCTTAATCCAACGCGAAGACCCGAAGGGTGTGATGCTGGTACTCACCGCCGATCATGCCATCCGTCCCGCCAAGGAATTTTCCCGCGCCATGGCAGCGGCGGCGGAACTCGCGGGCAGCGGAGATTGTCTCGTGACCTTTGGCATCAATCCGACCCGACCCGACGTGGGATACGGTTACGTCGAATCTTCTGCTGAAGGAAAAAGGATCGGCGGACTAAGGACGATGGAGGTCGCAGGCTTCCATGAAAAACCCTCCGAAGAAAAAGCGAAGCAATATGTGAAGTCCGGAAAATTTTTCTGGAACAGCGGCATGTTCGCATGGCGCGTGGACTATCTGTGGGAACAATTCCGAAAGCATCTTCCGCAAACGGCGAACGCGTTCGAAGCCGCAGGCGATCTGAATCCCAACAAGCCTTCCTTCAATGCCAAGTTGAAAAAAATCTACGCGAGCATTCCCGACATTTCCATCGACTACGGCATTCTGGAAAAGGCGGAACGCATCCGCATGGTCATCCCGGAATTCCAATGGGACGACATCGGTGCGTGGAGCTCGCTGGATCGCCTCCACCCCGCCGATACGCAAGGCAACCGCGCCATCGGTGACTCGCTGATGCTGGACAGCTCAGGTATTACCAGCTTCTCGGATAGCAACGGCCTAGTCTGTACCTTCGGCGTGAGGGATTTGCTGGTGGTTCAGCATGGCGGCGTGACCTTGGTGGCGGACAAAACGCATACTGCCCGCCTCAAGGAACTGGTCAAGCAGGTTCAAGCGAACGCGAAGTGGCGGAAGTACTTGTAAAGGCCTTGTTCCACGCCGACGTATCGTAAGCCGTTTCGTCTTCGCGCAACAGGGCGAGGCAGCGCACGTCGGAGAAGCTGGCGATGTGCAGCGGTATGCCTTGAAAGGCGGCCACACCACGCGCCAAACCCGCCAGTGCAGAAAACTCAAGAAGACCCGAGGCTTTCAACAAAGGAACATCGCGCCAACGCCCTTCGCGTCCTATGCCTTGTGACGGTGCATTGAGTAACGCCAGTGCAATTGAAACCTCGCCCGAATCCGCAGACTGAATCTGTTCCCACACCTGCTCATATAAATCGTCGTCCAATGTACGCGAGACATCGGCCACATCGTGTGCAAACAGCCATGTGCTTTCCGGTGCGGCTCCAGACAATTTCCACGCCTCTTCCCCATCCTGCCGCTGCTCGGCATCCAGCGGAAGCACCGGCCATTGTTCTGACGGCTCGAATCCCGCATAGCGCCATGAATCGAGGATACGGAAATAACGTCCCGCAAGGGGTGTTTCGGATTCGGTTTGCACCCGAATGTTTGCATACGGCCATGTGGGTGTGGACTCCATCGCCAACCGGAGTTGCGCGCCCGAAGCGCGCACAGCGGCGCGCAACACCGAAGGACACGGATCCATGAGGTTGATGGACATCTCGGGAGAAAAGGTTTGCAGGGAATCTACCAGCGCTTGAACCGCAGGTTCATGCCACGCCAATTCCTCCCGCGTCCACGAAAGAATCTGTCCGGCAGGGAAAAAATCCGCGAGAAGCCAGTTCAACTCCGAAGGCGCGAGATGCGCGAACACCGCGTCCTCACCGGCAACACGGCGCAAGGATTCAATTGCAGGGAAAGCCATGAGCAAATCCTCCCCCCGCTCCGGCCAGACGATTAGAATACGTTTGGCAGCCAGCAATTGATCTGGAAGGCTGAGCCGTCCCGTGTCTTCCCTGCCGCCGCTATGGCGCAACAAATAATTCCGTTTCCACGAGGCTGGGAAAAGCTGGAGAAGACGGCGAGGACCATGCAGGGCCAATGCGAGATCCGGCGGGATGTTCAATTTCGATTCGACCATGGGAACTACATAGTAAATCCGATACCTAATTTTTTCTTGTGTCAAAAATCCTGGTGGTGGGACTCAATCCCGCATGGCAACGGGTTCTTTCCCTTGGAAACCTCCAGCCCGGCTCCGTGAATCGCGCACTGGAATTCCACACCCTCGCAAGCGGCAAGGGAATCAATGCGGCGAAAGTCCTTGCAAAACTCGGGCATGACGTTTCCCTCGTGCAAATCCTGGCGGGCGAAAATGGAAACCGCTGTCTGGCTTGCTGCGAATCTTGGAACCTGCGCAGTCTTCATGCTTGGACCCAAGGGGAAACCCGTGTATGCATCACCTTGTGTGAAACGAATGGCCGGGCAACGGAAGTCATCGAACCTTTTTCGGTGACGGAATCCGATGTTTCAAAAAAGCTGCTGGACGAGGTCGACGTAAAAACCTCGTATGATGCTTTGCTGGTCTGTGGCACAGCCCCACCCGGGATTCCGGAATCCATTTACGGGGAAATCCTGTCCAAAGTCAATGCCCCTCTCGTCATTTGGGATTCCGTGATGGGTTTGACATTCAGGCTGTTGGAAGATATTTCTTGGCTGAAGTTGAACAGGGAAGAATTTGTGCGTTTATCCGGCTTGATGAATCTGTCAAAGATGCCCGTATTGATCACGGAGGGTCCCAAAGCCGCGAGCGTTGCTCATTCCCAATCTTCAAACGGAAACTTCCTCCTCCCCCAACTTGCGTCTGTTCGCAATCCCATTGGCGCGGGTGATACGGTGACCGCCGCACTGGCTGACGGATTCCTGCGCGGTCTCGACGAGGAAACCTCCATCCGACGTTCGCTTGCGTTCGGGACGGCAAGCTGCCTCACTGTACTGCCAGCGGAATGGAACATGGACGATGTGGAATCCTTGATTCCGCAAATCCGGAGAGAGGCCGCATGAGCTTTTCACCTCCGGGCCTGATCTGCGCGGCCACACAGGAGGAGCTGCAAACCTTCGGCCTCACGGGCGCGGTTCCGTTGCGCGGTTCCACACGTGTGTGGCGCATTCGCGAAGGCTACGCGGCCGTGACCGGCGCGGGGACGCCCATCACCTTGTTGCACATGATGCCGTGGATGTCTTCCCTGTCGCCGAACTGGATCCTGAACATCGGCATTGCAGGCGCCTATGAAGCCAGCGGGCTGGAAGTCGGTGACGTTGTAGTGGGAACATCGGAAATCTTTGCGGATCTCGGCGTCGAACTTCCTGAAGAAGAAGCCTTCACACCCATGGGGAAACTTCCCTTCTCCGATGATCTCTTCCGAACTCCCATGACGTTGGAAGTGCCGGAATGGGTGCAGGATATGGAAAAGCCCGTACGCGTTCGGACAGGCCCGGGC
>OMJM01000032.1 GCA_900299345.1 bacterium
ACGGCGTCTGGGTATCTCAGCATCGAACACGGCTACATGGGCCCCAATTACACCGCCGTGTCGGCTTGCGCCAGCGCCAACCACGCCATGGGCGAAGCCTTGAACGCGCTGCGTCGTGGCGACGCCGATGTCATTTTCGCGGGTGGTACGGAAGCTGCCGTGGTCGAGGTCGTGGTCGCTGGCTTCGCGAATATGAAGGCTTTGTCCACGCGCAATGACGATCCACAAGGCGCGTCGCGTCCGTGGGACAAGGACCGTGATGGTTTTGTGATTGCCGAAGGCGCGGCGGTTTTATGCTTGGAAGAATTGGAGCATGCGAAAAAACGCGGCGCGAAGATTTACGGGGAGTTCGCAGGCTTTGGCCAGAGTTCGGATGGTTACCACATCACTTCACCGCATCCGGAAGGCTTGGGCGGATGCCTGTCCATGCAGGCGGCGCTGCGCAGCGCCGGGATGAATCCCGGGGACATCGATCTCGTGAACGCGCATGGGACCTCGACGCCACTGGGCGACGTGGGGGAGACCAAGGCCGTGAAGAAATGCTTTGGGGATCATGCCCGCAAGCTGATGATGCACTCGACCAAATCGATGATCGGCCATACTCTGGGCGCTGCGGGCGCGGTGGAGGCTGTCGCGGCTTTGATGGCATTGCACAAGGGAGTCGTTCATCCGACACTCAATCTGCATGAGGCGGATCCGGAATGCGATCTGGATTATGTGCCGAAGCAGGCGCGTGAGGCCAAAGTTCGCGCGGTGTTGTCGAACTCATTCGGGTTCGGGGGGCACAACGCGACAGTGATTTTCAAACGGTTTGAAGGCTGATTTGAGACTTAGGTCTCTTCTTCCGCTTTAATCCCAAACCTTCTCTTTAATTCATCCAAAGAATATCGGATTAGCACCGGAGCCCCAGAGGGTGTGACGTAGGGATTCTGCGTTGCGAACAGGCCGTCTATGATGGCTGCCATGCGGGTGGAATCGAGCGGTTGGCCGAGGGGGATAGCTGCAGCGCGGGCATAGGCGCGAGCCACACGTGAGAAGAGTTCATTTCCGTCCTTGCCTTCGCCACGTTCCGGATCGAGCAAACGTGCGATCAACGATTGGAGAATGTCCCGTGCTTTTTCCGGCGCGACTTCACCAGGCAACCCCCGCAATTGAAACGCCGTGGAGCCGAACGGCTCCAGGTCGAATCCCAACGCCCGCAGTTCGTTCAGCCGTTCTTCCACCAACCGTGCCTCGGAAGGGGAGAGTTCCACCAATTCCGGAAATAAAAGCTGCTGCGCACTGAAGCGTCCACCGCCGGTCCCGGCGCGCAGATCGTCCATGGCTTTTTCGTACAGGATACGCTCATGCGCTGCCTGCTGATTCACCAGCAGATAACCGCTGCGTACCGCCATGAGAATGAAACTGTCATGGATTTGCAAGCACAGTGCACCCGTGGTTTCCAACACTTGAGGCGCCGCCATCGGACGACTGTCTGTGGGAAACAACAGAGAGGTTTTTTCCACAACGGGAGTTGAATCCAAGGGTGATGGGGAGACAAGCTCAGTTTGTGGAGTGAAAGAAAATCCCGTGGCCTCCATGGAATTTCCCGAGATGCTCGCTGCTGGAGGCGCATCGAGATGCAATTCGGGTGCCGCAATGTTGGAGCGCAGCGCCCCGCGCAACGCCTGTGAGAGCGACCAAAACACGCGTGCTTCATTGAGGAAGCGTACCTCGCGCTTGGTCGGATGCACGTTCACATCGACTTCGGCGGGGGAGATGGAAATGAACAGTGCGGCTACAGGGTGGCGACCCGGTGGCGCGACTTCATAGGCCTGCGCCACGGCGCGCAGCAGCATACCACCTTGCACATGACGGCGGTTCACAAAGAAGTGTTGCTGGTTGGGACGACCGGAAAAGCGCTGCGGCTCTGAGATGTAACCCTGGATGTGGATGCCGCCGCCCTCCCAATCCACTTCCACTAAATCCTCCAGCAGATGCACACCCAAAACGTCTCCCGCGCGACGGCGCAAAGTGCCTTCAGGAAGATGCAGCAACTCGCGTGATCCTTCGTGTAACCGGAAGGAGACCCCAGGGTGGGCGAGGGAAAGCCGCGTCAGCATGGAGGAAATGCGTGTGCCTTCGGATTTTCCGCTGGCCAGGAATTTTCGGCGCACGGGATTGTTGCGGAACAGATTCCGTATCGTAATCGTTGTGCCTTGAGAGCGCGCAAAATCCACGAGTTCTTCCTGATGCGATTCCACCACGCGTAGGCGAGAACCGATTTCTTCCTCCCAATGCCGTGTCTCCACGGTGAATTCTGAAACGGAAGCCATGCTGGCTAAAGCTTCACCGCGGAAGCCGAAGCTCGACACCATCTCGAGATCTTCCACTGCCCGGATCTTGCTGGTGGTGTGTGGCAACCAGCATCGCGCCAAATCCTCACGCGTCATTCCCGAACCGTTGTCCGCCACCCGGATCAGTTCTTTGCCGCCGTCTTCCAAAGTGACGGAAATCTTGGTGGCACCCGCGTCCAGCGCATTTTCGACCAGTTCTTTGACCACATTGGCCGGTCTTTCGATGACTTCGCCAGCCGCGATTTTTTGGATGGTCAGGGGCGAAAGTTGTTGAATTACAGGGGTGGACATCGGGGAAATCAATGGTAGGTAATTGGGTGTCTGCCTGTAGGGGTGGTTTATCCAACCCCTACAGGCAGACGATATCATATTGTCCATATCAGTTTTATATGGTATATTCCTTCTTGTGAAAGTCACCTCCAAAACCCTGTATTCATTGCACTTCCTGTGCGCCTTGGCCATCAAGGGGAAAACCAACCCCCAAAAGCCTGTACACTTGCGAGAGATTGCAAGGGAATACGATATCCCGTTCAAGTTCCTCGAGCAGATCGCCATTCTCATGAAAAGCGTGGGACTCGTGAAAGGGACGCGCGGAAAAGCGGGCGGTTACCAGTTGGCGGAGCCTGCCGAGGCCGTGGATTTGTCGCGCATCATTCGCGCCACGGAAGGGGAGATTCTCCCGTGGGCCGACATCGAGGGCGGCAATGACGTCATAGGCGGGATTTTGCAGAAGATTTTCCAGGAACAGCGCGAGTGGATCGACAAGAAGCTTTCCACCATCACCTTGGCGCAAATTGCGGAGAAGGCGCGGCAACGCATGGAACCCGCGCCGATGTTCTACTTGTGAGGATGTGAGTCGCATGGAAACCGCCACCTATCCGAATCTTGAGGCTCTGCGCGAACAAGCTCAGGTCTTGAACGCGGAGTTTGCGTCGCTGGACGCAGATGGCAGGCTGCGCCGGGCCTATGAATTATTCGGCCATTGCTTGATCGCCACGACCTCTTTTGGCCGCGATGCCGCCTTGCTCTTGCATCACCTTTATCGTCTGAAAATACCCGCGCGCGTCTTTTTCATGGATACCGGTTTCCATTTTCCTGAGACGCTGGCATATCGCGACACGATTTCGAAGGCGTTCGATCTCGATGTGCACACGGTGTCTTCCAGCGATCCGGGACGCAGACAATATGCAGTGACGGAGAATGGCGAGCTTCGCATTACCAATGTGGACGCCTGCTGCGCCATCAACAAGGTGGAAGTCCAGCGCCGCTTTCTCGCCTTGCCTGATGTGACCGCGTTTGTCACCGGTTTGCGCCGCGATCAAAGCGACACACGCAAGGAATTGCCCTTTGTCCAGGTTCAGCGGGGCAAGATCAAGGTCATGCCTTTCGTGGATTGGCCGCAGGAGGATGTGGATCTGTATCTGCGTCTTTGGGAGACGCCGGAGCATCCGTTAGCGGAGCAGGGATACACCAGCATCGGTTGCAGCCCTGTCACGTGCACGCGCAAGCCGGTTCCCGGCGAAGATGCGCGCAGCGGCCGCTGGGTTGGAGACGCGAAAACCGAGTGCGGCATTCATCTGGATCAGGATTTCGGACCATGAAGGAAAACGCGAAGATGCGCTATGCCGCCGATCTCACGGCCTTGATCGGCCGCACACCGCTGTTGAAACTGAACAAGGTGGTGCCGCATGGCGATTCCCTGTTCCTCGTGAAGCTGGAAGGCCGCAATCCCGGAGGTTCGCTCAAGGATCGCATTGCACTCAACATGATTCTCGAAGCCGAGAAGCAGGGGAAACTGAAACCCGGGATGACCTTACTGGAACCCACCAGTGGCAATACTGGTATCGCTTTGGCGTGGATCGCGGCAGTGCGAGGCTACAAATCGTTGCTCATTATGCCGGAGTCGATGAGTCTGGAACGTCGCAATCTGCTCAAGGCTTATGGCGCGGAACTTCTGCTTACTCCCGCGCATCTGGGGATGTCCGGCGCCATCGACAAGGCGCGCGATCTCTTGCGCACCCGCAAAGATTGTTTCATGCTTCAGCAATTCGATAATCCCGCCAATCCCGAGGCGCATCGCAAGGCCACGGCCGAGGAAATTTGGGAAGATACGGCCGGTAAGATCGATGTGCTGGTCGCCGGTGTGGGCACGGGCGGCTTTATTACAGGAGCCGGGCTATTCCTCAAAGAACGTAATCCGAAATTACGCGCCATTGCTGTCGAACCCGAAGGTTCGCCTGTGTTATCCGGAGGCAAACCTGGCTGGCACGAAATCCAAGGTATTGGTGCGGGTTTTGTGCCGTCCACGTTGGACCGCAAGGCCTTCGACGAAGTCTTCCGCGTGAGCAATGATGCCGCTTGGGAAACCAGCCGCCGCTTGGCTCGTGAGGAAGGGATTCTAGCAGGGCCATCATCGGGCGCGAATGTGTTTGCCCTCAATGAAATTGGCAAACGGCCCGAGTTTCGGGGCAAAACACTTTTGACCGTGATTTGCGATACCGGCGAACGTTATCTCAGTACGCCGTTGTATAGTTTGGAGTAATGCCTCAATTCACTCCCGAGCAGATGCGGCGTTATGACCGCCATTTTTCCCTGAGCGGCGTGGGATTTCAGGGGCAGCTCAAGCTCAAGAATTCCAAGGTGTTGGTGGTGGGAGCTGGCGGACTGGGTTCGCCGGCCATTCTTTATCTTGCAGCGGCAGGTATTGGACGACTGGGCATTGTGGATGGAGATAATGTTGATTTATCCAATCTTCAGCGCCAGATCGTGCATTCCACCAAAAGTGTCAGTAAACTCAAAACATCTTCCGCCAACGAAGCTGTCGCATCCGTCAATCCCGATGTGGAAGTCGTGGAGCACAGGGAATTTCTGAACGCCTCCAATATCGCGGGCATTCTTGAGGATTACGACTTCATTGTGGAGGGTAGCGACAATTTCGCAGCCAAGTTTTTGGTGAATGATGCGTGCGTGATGTTGAAGAAGCCCTTTTCGCACGCAGGCATGTTACGATTCGAAGGTCAGACATTCACCTATGTTCCCGGGAGCCGTTGTTATCGCTGCCTGTTTCGCGAACCACCACCATCCGGAAGCGTTCCCAACTGTGCGGATGCCGGGATATTGGGGATGTTGCCGGGTATCCTTGGCTCCATTCAGGCCGCTGAAGCCGCAAAGTATTTGTTGGGGTTGGGAGAGTTGTTGACAGACAGGTTGCTGATCTTTGACGCCCTGTCGATGCGTTTCCGGGAGATCAAGGGAAAACGCGATCCGTCATGCCCGGTGTGCGGACAAAAACCAACGATTACAGAATTGAAAGATTACGAAGTGGATAGGTGTGAGACCTAGCCCGAAAAAACAGGCTTAATCGTCAACGCTATGGAAAGAGGCTGGGAACCATCCACCTGTGATGTCTTCATCACAGGGATCCACCGCAATTCCCAACAAGATCTCATCAATGGGATCTTTCGCATCCGCGCCACTCGTCGTCACAGGAGGTTCCCTTTTGATGCTATTGCGTGACCAGACTCGTTCATTCCCCATTTTGACCTCTAACTCTTTGAAACACAAGGCGGTAGTCCACCCTGTAACGTGTAAGACGCTTATTCGTGGGATTAGGGGACACTTTGAGAGCCGATTTCATAAAAAACGCCTTTTTTAAATAAAAAAAGGCATAAAATCATGATAAAACAGCGTTACAAACTCTCATAACCCGTTTAACAGGGATTTATTCGAGAGTAACCGGGTGTGTTTCGTTTATAACCAATCATCCTTTTTTCAGTTGGGGTATCAAAAATTCTTGAACGTGTTTTGGAGGACATCCTTCGTGTCTCAATCAGTATCCACTGTCAAACTCGAAATCATATCATCGTGCATTAGGATTGATCCCTTTTTTTCTAATCATGCTGGAATACTTGGAGTGCTTGGTTACATTCGGTTACAATAAGACTAGTAAGCATTTATTTTTTTCACATTTGTGTTATCACATTCAGTTTTCCGCTAACGAATTATTTCGCACACCATCGCATTTTAATTCCTTACAACAACGATTCTATGTACCTTGAGAAACTCTCATGGCAAAGCAGGATTTTTCCAGTAACGCACGCACACCAGCGAAAGATTCGTCGACTCCTTTCCGTATCTACGGGATGCGCGTGTCACCAAAAACCGTGATGGTCGCGGCCTTGCTCGTCCTTTCAGGCCTTGCATTGGGAATCTTTCTGGGGCAGCGTGGTACGGTTGCTATTCCCAAGGGTGGCGCGAACTGGGCTACCGGAAAGGTCGAAAAAGCGAATCCGGGGCCGTGGGGGGATATCGAATATCTCCCCATGACCATTTCGGCTCCGGAAGAGCTTTTAAAAGTCAAGGGTGTCGAGGAAGCCAGGGTTAAATGGGTTTTCCGTGGTCTTGATCGGGCGGCCTTCGTGAGATTGCTGGACAGCCTCAAGGTCAGCGAAACGATTCGGGCGCAATGGCTCAGCTCGCTCTCCATGGGAGCCAATGGAGTAACAATCATGCCGTCGCGCGAGTCTGTTGTGGGGCTTGCGCCGGAAGCACGACAGGGGATTTACAGGGAACTGCGTTCGCCCGACAATGACAATTTCAAGTGGGAATATCTCGCTTCAGATGTGGATTCATATGGGGAAGAAGGCGTACCATCAAAGGCTATTTCCAATCTGAAAACCTTGAGCGCACCCTATGGAAAATTCCTCCTGTGTTATGCGCTGCCCTACGTGCTTTCGGAAGTTTCGACACATGAGGAGAAGGCCAAATTGATCAAGGCGCTCTCCCGGCAACGTACGATGCTGATGAAACTTCGGGTTAAACGAGAGACGGATATTCAGGCGTTGCAGGCATACTGGGGGAAAACCATGTATGCGACGGACGTCAAAACCATCCTGGAATCGATGAAAAAATCGGCGCCTTCCGAAGGGGGGTTGATCGACGTGATTGAACTTTTGCCACCGTTCCCGACCTCGTTGCTCTACACCTATCCTGTGCCCCAAAATCCCTTGAGCGGGCCGGTGGTTGACAAGAACTGCACGTGGACGGCGTTCAATTTCTTCCGTGATACTCCGGATCCGAAATTCTCCGACCCCCGCTACGTTTCGGAAAAGCTGGCGTCGGATTATTACCCGATCCAGTCGGATCCTCGATACGGGGATATCGTCGTGTTGCTCATGCCGGGCGATTTGCTGCTGCACGCTGCAGTGTATCTCGCCGACGACATGGTGTACACCAAGAATGGCAACAATCCCTGGCATCCATGGATGCTGACGTCCGTCTCCAATCTCGTCGAGGATTTCTCGTACAGTGTTTCACCGGAGCAGAAACTTTCGGTGGTGTACTTCAGGAATAAATACTACTGAGTTACCCTTGAAAATTCATTGACGGGACTATTTCAAAACGAGATCCACTCCAGTCACAATCAGAAGCACATAGACAACATAGGCGAAGTACTTCTGGGGTACCAGCCGGTTCAGACCCCAGCCAACCGCAATGCCCAGCGGCAGCATCGGCAACAGCTTCAGATCCGCTTTCAGTATGGCCCCGTCAATGAGGCCTGAGCTGATGTACGGTGGCAGCTTGAACAGGTTCATCAACAGGAAGAAAATGGCGTTTGTGGCCACGAAAATCCGTTTATCCAGCTTTTGGGCGATGAAAAACAAGGCCATCACTGGCCCGGCGGCGTGTGCCAAGGTGGAAGAGAATCCGGCCAACGTCCCCACCAACGCCCCATGCCACCATGAGGGACGGTAGGTCTTGGCGGGATACCAGATGTCGCGGATCAATAGCAATGCGGTGAGGAACAACGCGAGGTAGCCAAGCGAATGGCGGAGCCATTTGTCCGACATGGTGTTCACGTACAACATGCCAATCGCGATGCCGAGAATACAGCCGGCCAGCGGCCAATAGATCAGCCGGAGATCCCATTTTTTCCAGTAGGCCCCCACCGTCATGAAATCGGCCACGATGAGCAAAGGCAGAACCATGCCGATGGCCGTGCGAGCGGTGGGAACACCGTAGGCGATGAGAGGTGTTTGCAGCAAGGAGATTCCGGAGGCGAATCCGGCCTTGCCGAACCCGACGATGAATGCGCCGATGTAGGGAAATATTTCTGAGTGCATGGTCAGCGTGCCACGATGCGTTGCCGGATTTGTTCCGCCGCTTCGCGTCCTTTCAGGAATTCAATGAGAGCCAATGAAAATTCTTCCGAAACTCCCGCGCCGCGGGCTGTGATGAGATTTCCATCAACGTGGATACGATCCACGGAGTAAGAGATAGCTTTCTCCAACAGTTCGCGTTCCGCGTTCCCCGGAAATGAAGTCACAGTATGATGTTCTAAAACCCCGGCGTCAAGAAGCAACAGTGGAGCAGCGCATATGGCGGCGAGCGCCTTGCCGGTGCGATGAAAAACGCGGACCCATTCCAGTATTTCGGGGCGTATTCGCAGTGCATCCACACCCGGTCCACCGGGAATGACAAGCATGTCAAAAATTTGTGGCATGCATTCAGCCAGCATTTGATCCGCAGTCAAAACGATGCCGCGTCCACCGGTGATTTGCAAGGTGGATTCCGTCGAAGCCGAAGTGACTTCAATCCCGGCGCGGCGCAATAAATCAATGGGCGTGACCGCCTCGATTTCCTCACATCCGGGATGAAGAATGATCAGGACTTTTTTCATCGGATGGAGAAGTAAATTAAGAATTCATGGAAGATGGTTTTTCAATGGCGGCCGTTCGCGGCGATCGGATTCTTCGGGCCACCGGCGAGCGCGCTGAAGTGCGCATCGTGCTGGTGGACGCCACCTCGGCTTCCAATCGCATTGCCACCGCGCATGGGGCGGAAGGATTCTCGCGACAATTGCTGGGAGAGTCCATTGCGTCGTCCCTGTTGCTCGCTTCGCGGCTCAAAGGGCCCGGCACGGTGCAGTTGCGCTTCTCCTTTTCCGGAGACATCACGCGTCTGGCGGCGGATGCCACGCCAATGGGTTTGGTGCGTGCGATGATTCCGCAGGAAGAGATCCGTTCGGCAGGGAGTTTTGAACCTTTGGTCATGCCGCAAACCTTGACGGTGCGCAAGCTGGATCGCAACGGCGCCAGTCTGGCCGAAGGCATCGTGGAAACTGAGGGATTGGATCTATCCTCCGGCATCACTCATTATCTGCACCAGAGTGAACAAGGCCGGGCCTTGTTGTGCGTTTCATCGCGTTGCCGCGAATCCGGCGAACGCTTGCGATTCGCGGGTGGTTTCCTGTTGGAGGCGTTTCCGGGGCTTTCGGAAGTGGAATGGAACACGCTTGAAACGGCGGCGCGTGCCATCGACCTCGAAAGCCTTGCGTTGGCGGACGCGGAAGGCTTGAGCCTGCGAGATCTGTTTTCCGCACTGACCCGTTCCTTTCCCGCACAGGTGCACCAGGAATTCGGCGTGGAACCCTATTGCCCTTGCAGCGAGGCCGGGGTGCTGCGCGCCCTTTCCGGTCTGGGTCGAGACGAGTTGGAAGGCATTTATTTCGAGGGTCAGGAAACCGAACTGTTCTGCGAATTCTGCCGCAAGCGTTACACCGTCACTCCGGAACAGATTTATGGCCTTTTGGGGGGAGAAACAGAGGAGGGCTAAAAGCTACCTTGAGTTTCCCGGAAGAAAAGAAGATGTCCTACTTGGTGATGGCCCGCAAATGGCGGCCGAAAAATTTCGAAGAGATGGTGGGGCAGGAGCACATCGCCAAAACGCTCCGCAACGCCATTGAATCCAAGCGCATCGCCCACGCCTATTTGTTCACCGGCACGCGTGGAGTGGGGAAGACCACTTCGGCGCGCATTCTCGCCAAAGCCTTGAATTGCAAAAACGGACCGACGCCCACTCCTTGCGAGAAATGCGAGAACTGTGTGGCCGTGAATCAGGGCGGTTCCATGGATGTACTGGAGATCGACGGCGCTTCCAACAATGGCGTAGACAGTATCCGCGACTTGCGTGAGCAGGTCAAGTACGCGCCGATGCAGGGGACGTATAAGATTTACATCATAGACGAAGTGCACATGCTTTCCAAAGCGGCGTTCAACGCCTTGCTCAAGACTTTGGAAGAACCTCCTCCGCATGTCGTGTTCATCTTCGCCACTACCGAAGTGGGCAAGGTCCCGCATACGATTCTTTCCCGCGTGCAGCGTTTCGACTTTCGTCGCATTTCGGAAGCTTCCATTCGCGAACGTCTGGAATTCATCTGCGGCAAGGAAGGCGTCGCGCCGCAGGTCGAAGCGCTTGAAGCTATCGCCCGCAAGGCTGACGGCAGCATGCGCGATGCGCTTAGTCTGTTTGACCGTGTGGTGGCATTCACCGGCAAGGAATTGACTCTGGACGCCACGCGCAAGGTGCTAGGGATTCCCGAAGATCGGTTGTACGGGGACTTGCTGAAGAATCTGATGTCTCACGATACGGCCGGATGTTTTTCCACTTTGGAAGAAGTCTATCATCAGGGACTTGAAGTCTCAGAATTTCTGGCGGGCTTCGGAGAGTACCTCCGCGATGCGCTGTTCAGTCGTCAGCAGGGAATCACACCTGCGATGCTGGGTATGGGGGAGGCTCGTTTCCGCGATCTCCGTACCCTGGCACTCGATCTTCAAGACGGGGATCTGCTTCGTTTTGCCAAAATCACGTCCGAACTTCTTTCGGGATTGAAGACGGCACCGCATCCGCGGTTGTGGATCGAACTCGGACTGGCGCGCATGGCCGCATTGGACCGCGTGGTGACCTTATCCCAACTATTGGGTCAGGAAGCGCCGACGCCACATACGGTCCACGCGCAACCGACTTCGGTCGCGGTCCCTGCGCCCGAGATTAAAAAAAAAAGCCCTGAACCCGTCCTAACCCCCGTCAAGAGTGATGAGGCAGACGGCTTAGAGACGGATCATCTTCAACGACAAACGCCGCGAGAAGAAGCCTCGGGAATCAAAATCGATGAACTGACTTCCCGCTGGCCCGAACTGGTCGAATCCTACGCTGAACAAAAGCCACTGACTTCAGGAACCTTGCGGCAAAGTCGCCTCGTGATTCGCGATGAGGATGAAAACCTCACCGTCGAAGTTGTATTCTCGGCTCCTGCGCACTGCGAACTCTTTCTTGCGGACAAGGACGGCAAACGCGACCTCAAAAACTTCCTGACCGGAAAGCTGGAATCCGATGTCCGGTTTGCCCTGGCTTTTTCCGCCGATGAAAAAAAATCTGAGAGTCCGGAATTTTTTCCCGAATCCGAAACGCTGGATGACATCATCCGCCGCGAACCCATTGTGAAAACTTTGTTGGATCTGTTCGACGGGCGTGTCGTCCACGGCCCGCGCTAAAAAAGGAGAATTGAAATGAATATGCAGAAAATGCTCAAGGACATGCAGAAGGTCCAGGGCCGGATGGCGAAGATGCAGGAAGAACTGCAGGGCACGGTGTATGAGGCGGAAGCAGGAGGCGGTCTGGTCAAAGTGACCATGAACGGCAAATACGAAGTGCAAGCGGTTCGCCTCAAAAAGGAGGCGGTGGATCCTGAAGATGTGGAGGCTTTGGAAGATTTGTTGTTGGCTGCCTTTAATGAGGCGCGTGCCAAGGCGGACGCCGACTCACAGCAGCGGATGGGCGGCTTGACCAAGGGATTGGGCCTTCCGGGAATGTAGGCGGGTTCTACCTTTATCCAGCCATGGAAACATTTGTCGCCATCCTGAAACCCCTCCTGCCCGCAGCCTATTTGGTGTGCCTGTGGCATTATGCGAGGTTGTTTTTCAGCGCCGATGAAGCCCGGCACACGCAATGGGCCAATATCAGTCTGGCTTTTGCATTTGCCGTGCATACGGGTCTGCTATTCGGGCTGGCGGCGCAGTATCATCGGTGTCCGTTATGGACGCAAGGTGAGGCCCTGCTTTTTCTGGCGTGGATGCTGGCCTTTATTCATGTGCTTTCCGAATGGTCCGCAGACACCCGCCGGCTGGGATTTTTCACCGTGGGTCCGGCGGCGCTTTGCGCCATGGCGGCCCTGTCTTTTCTTGGGCGTGATCTTGTGCTCTCGGAAAACTATCGCAGTTCGTGGTTCATCTTTCACATTCTTGCGAGCCTTGCGGCGTATGCGGCCTTCAGCCTTGCCGCCGTGCTGGCGGCACTGTACCTGACCTTGCACCGCAAGCTCAAACACAAAACCTTTGATCTCACCTTCCGCAAATTGCCGCCACTTGAAAAGCTCGACAAGTTGTCGGCCATGTGGTCTTTTCTGGGGAGTCTGTTGATGCTGGCCAGCACCTTTATAGGGATTGGCTGGGTTCGTCGCGAGGGGCTGCAAGGCATGTCGTCGCGCGAGATCGGAATTTTCGCCGTGCTGGCGGTTTTTTTGAGTGCCGCAGGATCGCGCAGAATCGCGGGTTGGCGGGGGAGACGTCACGCCATCTGGATTCTGACAGGCTTTGTGGTGTTGGTGCTCGTCAATCTTGCGGGTCTGCACGGATTCCGGTTTTAGAGGCAACGTGGAAGGCAAATCGCAACCGGGGATCTTCGTGCTGGGGGCCAACCACCTGACGGCTTCGGTGTCGTTGCGCGATCGATTGCTGTTCGACGAGGCGGGTGTGGGAGAGTTTGCGGAAAAGTTGCTTCGAGAAGAGGGCGTCAGCGAAGTGGCCGTTTTATCGACCTGCAACCGCTCCGAGGTCTACGGCGTCGCGGCGGAACCTAGCGCTGCGAGATTGTTGATCGAGAAGTTGTGGGCGGCACATCGCGGTGTCAGCGAGGATGAGATCCGGAACCACGGATATTTCCACGTTCAGACAGAAGCCGTGCGTCATCTGTTCCGCGTGATTGGTTCGCTCGACAGTCTGGTGTTGGGTGAAATGCAAATTCTTGGACAGGTCAAGGATTCCTATCAGCGCGCGTCTCAAAACCATTGGACGGATTTTTATCTGAACCATGTCTTTCAGGCCGGGTTGCACACGGGCAAGCGCATTCACGCTGAGACGGCCATTCATGAAGGGGCGGTGAGCATCAGCTATGCAGCCGTGGAACTGGCGCGCAAGGTGCTCGGGGAATTGCGCGGACGGTCCGTCGGCGTGGTCGGGACGGGGGAGATGGGCGAACTCGCCGCGCAGCATTTCCACAAGGCCGGCGTCAAGAACTTCCTGTTCTTCAATCGTTCTCTGGGTTCCGCGGAACGCATGGCCGCCTCTTTTGGCGGCGAGGCTCATTTGCTGACGGATTTGTCAGAGAAGATTTCTCGTTGTGATATTGTCGTGTCCGCCACGGGAGCGCCCGGGATTGTGATTTCACGGGAACTGGTGCAGAACTCCTTGCGGCACCGCCATGGCAGACCGTTGTTTCTCGTGGACATCGCCGCCCCACGCGATATCGAATCCGAAGTGGGAGAAGTGGACAATACCTTCCTGTTCACCATCGACGATCTCAAGAATGCCGTGAGCGGGAATCTGGATTTGCGCCGGCAGGAGGCTCGCAAGGCCGAAGCCATCGTGGACGAAGAAGCCGCGAAAGTTGAAGCATGGGCACGCGGTCTGGATATTGTCCCGGTGTTGCGGGCGTTGCGCGAGAAATATCAGGCATTGGCGGAAAAGGAAGTGGAGAAATGGGCGTCCGGTCAGCCTCCCGAACTGCGTCCTCATCTGGAATCGCTGGGGCGCGGCTTGTTGAACAAGTTTCTGCACGATCCCACCACACGTCTCAAGTTGATGGGCGAGCAGGGCGACGGGCTGCGTGCCAGTTATTACGCCGACATGCTGTTCGCCCTGGCTCAGGAGGAGAAGCAACATGGCGCATAGCCATCATGGCGAGAAACTCATCCTTGGCAGCCGCGGCAGTGCGCTGGCCCTGGCGCAGGCCACGAAGATGAAGCATGAATTGGAAGCGGCACATCCGGGACTGGAAGTGCAGGTTCAAGTCATCAAAACTTCGGGTGATGCGGATCAATCCACCCGGCTTGATGCGTTTCAGGCTTTCGGAGTTTTCGTCAAGGAAATTCAGACAGCCTTGATGGAGGGGCGCATCGATGCGGCCGTACATTCCCTCAAGGATGTGCCCGAAGATGAGCCCTCCAGCCTGACCCTCGCCGCCTTTCCGGAACGCGAAGACGCGCGTGATGCCTTCATTTCCAAAGGGGTGCGTTTCATCGACCTGCCCAAAGGCGCGAAGATCGGGACGGGTTCCCCGCGCCGCATCATGCAACTACGGGCCTTGCGCCCGGATCTCGAATTCGTTCCCATCCGCGGGAATCTCGACACGCGCATTGCCAAGATTGAACGCGGTGATCTGGCTGGCGTGGTGCTCGCTACCGCAGGTTTACGGAGGTTGGAGAAAGCCTCTGTCATCACCCACCGCTTTTCCTTTTCCGAAAGTATTCCTGCCATTGGACAGGCCGCGTTGGCGTTGGAATGCCGCGTGGACGATGCCCGTGTCCATAAATTGCTGGACGCGCTCAATGATCCTTTGACATCCGATGCCGTACTGCTGGAACGTCGCTTCATGAAAGCTGTGGGCGGCGGATGCCGTGTTCCCATGGCCGCGCATGCTTATCCGTATGGCGACAGCTATCGCTTTATGGCAGTGATGGGTGACGCGGTTACTGGAAAGTTGGTGCGCATTGAGCGGGCGCTGGAACCCGACACGGCTGAATCCGAGGTGGATGAAATCGCCGCTGAAATTCTCGATGAATGCCGGGCGCATAAGATTCGCACCCCGCGCGACGGGTGATGATCGCCGTACTGAACACGCGTCCACGCGAACAGGCGCCCGAATTGAGCCGGATGCTGCGGGAAGCCGGATATCATTCCGTGGAAGTCCCGTTGGTTGAATTGGCGTTGCTTGACGAAGGAATGGCGGAACTTTCCAAGCTGTCCATCGATGACTACGACGGCATTCTTTTCTCATCGCCCAATCTTCTATCCCTGCTGCAGGAGAAACATTCCGGGTTGATCGATTCATTGATCTCCAAACCCTGGTACCTGATCAGTGGCAAAATCCGCAAGGATGCGGAACAAGCGGGAGCGAAGGTAGCGTTTGTCCCGCATGAAACATCCCTGGAGGGGTTCCTCAGGGAATTTCCTCGCCTAAAAAATTTGCGGTTGCTGCATCCCTGCTCCCGTGCCACGCGTCTGGATCCGAAGCTCTTTGCGGCAGGCGGTATCACAATCCGCAATGTTGCCGTATATGCACCGAATTGTCCGGAAGATGCAGCGTCAAGACTCCAGGCCGTCTGGTCGGAAATCAGAACAGTGTTGTTCGCTTCAGGTTCCGCAGTGCGCAATTTGTTCGCTGCGGCTCCAGAACTGGCGCGCAGCCTAAACTTTGCTGAGGGGCCGGCTTCGATATCCATCGGTCCCAGCGCCACAGAGGCCCTTCGGTCGCATGGCGTCGCACATTTCATCCAAGCTCCAACCGCGGACAATGCCGGTTTAATCGCCGCTTTGAGGAAAAAGTCATGAAACCTTCCCCTGCAGAACGTCATTCCCGTGCCCGCAGAGTCATCCCTGGCGGCGTCAACTCACCGGTGCGCGCTTTCAAATCCGTGGGCGGCAGTCCTGTGTTCATCGCTTCGGCCAAAGGTCCGTATCTCTACGATGCCGACGGCAACGAATACATCGACTTCGTGTTGTCGTGGGGGCCGATGATCCTCGGTCACGCGCATCCTGCTGTGGTCGAAGCCGTGCAAAAGGCCGCGGAGAAAGGCCTCAGCTTCGGAGCATGCACCGAAGCTGAGACGGAGATGGCGGAGGCGATTTGTCGTCTCTTGCCGTCGATCGAGAAGGTTCGTCTGGTGTGTTCCGGCACCGAAGCGACCATGGCTGCCGTGCGTCTGGCACGTGGTTACACCGGTCGTGAAAAAATCGTGAAGTTCCGTGGCTGCTATCACGGCCATGGAGATTCTTTTCTGGTGCAGGCCGGTTCCGGAGCCATGACGTTCGGAAATCCCAGCAGCCCCGGTGTCACTCGTGGTGCAGCGCAGGATACCTTGATCGCGGACTTCAATAATCTGGATTCGGTAAACACGCTATTCGCGCAACACGGCGCAGACATTGCGGCGATTATTGTGGAACCCGTGGTGGGAAACATGGGCGTGCTGGTTCCCGAGTCGGGATTCCTGCAAGGCTTGCGTGCTCTTTGCGATGGCAAGAAAACTCTCCTGATTTTTGATGAAGTGATGACAGGTTTCCGTGTTTCACTGCAAGGCGCACAAGGCCTGTATGGAATCAAGCCCGATCTGACAACACTTGGCAAAATCGTCGGAGGTGGTATGCCCCTGGCTGCCTACGGCGGTAGGGCTGATATCATGGATATGTTGAGCCCGGAGGGCCCTGTCTATCAGGCTGGAACGTTGTCGGGAAATCCGCTGGCTGTGGCTGCAGGTTTGGCAACGTTGAAAGAAGTTTCAGCTCCGGGGTTTTATCAGAAGCTGGAAGTGCTAAGTGCTCGATGGGAAAGCGACTTGCGAAAAGTGTTTCAGGGTATGTCCGACGCCGTTCAAATCAATCGTGTGGGTTCGATGCTCACGGTTTTTTTCAACCAGAATCCGGTGCGGGATTATACATCGGCTGCGGCGTGCGACACGGCGACATTTGGAAAATTCTTTCAGGCGAGTTTGCGTGAAGGACTGTATCTTGCGCCTTCTCAATTTGAAGCCGGGTTTCTCTCCATCGCGCATGATGAAAAGGTGTTGATGCGTGTTACGGAAAAAACGGAGATGGCAATTCGCAAATTTTTCCATTGATTCATTACTTTTTTTCAAACGCTTCATAGGAGAGAAATGATCATGCGGTTTATTCACGGTCTTGTGATGTGTGCAATCTAGTTGTGTACCAGTGTATTTGGACAAGTGACGTGGACGTCACGGACCTCGGGAACCACCAACGCTTTAAACGATATTGTGCACACAGGTTCCTTATATGTTGCAGGCGGATATGGGGGAACCCTTTTGACGTCTCCCGATGGGATCACGTGGACTGCACGGACTTCGGGCACTACCAGCACGTTGAATGGCGTTGCATGGTCAGGCTCCCTGTTGGCAGCTGTGGGTGATGGTGGCGCGGCGCTAACCTCTACGGATGGCATGACGTGGACTGCGCGTACTTCGGGTTCGACGGCCATTCTTCGGGACGTGGTTTATGCAGGTTCTCAGTTCGTAGCAGTGGGGGAGGGAGGTGTCATACTCACTTCCACCGATGGCATCACATGGACATCAAGAACCTCGGGAACTACCAACCGTATTTACAGCGTGGCATGGACGGGAACCCAATTGGTTGCTGTGGGCAATGGTGGTGGCATCTGGACTTCACCCAATGGAATTACATGGACCTCACGCACCTCAGGTCTGCCTGTGCCACTCAAGGCGGTGGCATGGACCGGGACCCAGTTGGTTGCTGGTGGAGGTAACTATGCCTTGACGTCTCCTGATGGAGTCACGTGGACTCCCCGTACAACCGCCAGTTACGGAATCAACGGCATCGTTTCCACCGGTACCGCCATCGTGGCGGTGGGTGACGGCAACAGCATCGTCTCTTCGACGGACGGCGTTACCTGGATTTTGCAAAATGCGGGTATCGGGGCGTCATCAAAAATGTTCGCGGTTGTTGCAGCCGGTGCGCAATTTACTGCCGTGGGTGAAAACGGCAATATCATCACCTCGCCGCAAGCCACGGCAATTCGTTCCCCTGCCGGAGTTCCAAAGCCTTCTTCGTACAGCGGGAGCTTGGTCCTCGTCAATGGACGGAAATATTCCGGGTTGAATGATGTGAAATTCCACCGGATCCCGTTCACTGCGGTCGCAGCCCACTAATCAGGTTTTTCGCAGATCTTCCAAAAACGCAGCCACCGCCTTACCGCGGTGGCTGATGGGGTTTTTCTCCACGGCCTTCATCTCTCCAAAGGTCCGGGTGTCACTATCCGGAATGAACACGGGGTCGTAACCGAAACCAGAGTCGCCGCGTTCCTCGCGTGTGATATTCCCGTTGCAGATCCCCTCGAAGTATCGCGGCTCTTTTCCGGATTCGAAAAAGCACAGAACGCACACAAACCGCGCGCGGCGGTTGGTTTGATCGCGCATCACGGCCAGAAGTTTGCGGCGATTGTTTTCATCCTTGGCATTGGAACGGGCGAACCGCGCGGAGTATATGCCCGGCGCTCCGTTCAACGCCTCGACTTCCAGTCCGCTATCGTCGGATAGCACGGGATGCGGGACGTGGGTCGCGATCTCGTTTGCCTTGATCAGCGCATTTTCCCGGAATGTTTTTCCGGTTTCCTTGGGTTCACCCTCATAACCGGCTTGCGAGGCTGTTAAAACAGTCCAACCCAACGAGCCCAATAGATCCTGAAACTCACGCGCTTTACCCGCATTGCGGGTGGCAAGGACAAGGGTTTTCACTTGGGCTTTACCACGAAATTGACCAGCTTTCCCGGAACCGCAATCACCTTCACCACATCCTGATTGGCAAGATGAGGAGCAAATTTTTCATTGGCGCGAGCAGTATCTTCCAGTTCTTTCGCGGTGAGGGTCTTGGAAAGCATTTCCTTGGCCCGGACCTTGCCATTGATCTGAAACACCACTTCCACGGAATCATCCACCGTAAGGGATTCGTCGTAGGCCGGCCAAGCTTCGTAGGCTAACGTATGGTTGTGTCCCAGCGCCTGCCAGATTTCTTCGGCGATATGCGGCGCAAAAGGAGCCACCAGCTTGGCGAGAATTTCGGAGGTATGGCGATAGGCCACTCCCTCTTTTTCAAGCGCTGAAGCGAGATCGCCTGTGTACACCATCATGGCCGAGATGGCGGTGTTGAAATGCAACTCGTTCAAATCCTCCGTAACCTTCTTGATGCAGCGATGCGCGCTCTTGAGCAATTCAACAGGCGGTTCGCGATCCACAATCACCGTGGCATTCCGATCGTCGCCGATGGTGACGCGCCACGCGCGGTTGAGAAAACGCCATTGACCTTCGATGCCGGAGGTCTGCCAGGGTTTCATGCGCTCCAGCGGCCCCATGAACATCTCGTACAATCGCATCGCGTCTGCACCATACGCACCGATCACATCGTCCGGGTTGACCACGTTGCCGCGCGACTTGGACATCTTTTCGCCGTCTTCTCCGAGAATCATTCCCTGATTTACGAGCTTCTGGAATGGTTCGGCAGTCGAGACATGGCCCAGGTCGAACAGCACCTTGTGCCAGAAGCGGGCGTACAGCAAATGCAACACCGCATGTTCGGCGCCGCCGATGTACAGATCCACAGGCATCCAATACTTCTCAGCTTCGCGGGAACAGAATTCCTTGTCGTTGTGTGGATCGAGATAGCGCAGGAAATACCAACTCGACCCCGCCCATTGCGGCATGGTGTTGAGTTCACGCTTCTTCGCATCTGAATAACGAACCCAATCCGCAGCCTTGGAAAGCGGAGGTTCGAAGGTGCCCGTGGGTTTGTAGTCCTGGAGTTCTGGAAGATTTACAGGCAACTCCGCATCCGGAATGGATTCCGGTCCGTTGGGTCCGTGCACGATGGGGAAGGGTTCGCCCCAGTAACGTTGACGCGAGAAGAGCCAGTCGCGCAGTTTGAATTGCACGCGAGCCTTGCCCAATCCTTTTTCCTCCAGCCAGCCGATGATTTTCGACTTGGCCGCGTCAACACGCAACCCGTCGAGGAACGAAGAGTTCACCAGTGGACCATCGCCGGTATAGGCTTCCTTGCTGATATCTCCGCCGGAAATCACTTCGACGATGGACAGGTTCATGGCTTTGGCAAAGGCATAGTCGCGTTCATCGTGCGCGGGAACCGCCATGATGGCTCCGGTGCCGTAGCCCATCATCACATAGTCCGCGGTCCACACGGGAATCTTCGACCCGTTCACGGGATTGATCGCATAACCTCCGGTGAACACACCTGTTTTTTCACGGTCGAGTCCGCGCTCCAAATCGCTTTTGCCGCTGGCCTGTTTGCGGTAGGCTTCCACGGAGGATTTTTGTTCCGGAGTGGTAATGGTTTCGATCAGCGGATGCTCGGGTGCGATCACCATGAAGGTGGCGCCAAACAAGGTGTCGGGGCGTGTGGTGAAAACGCGCAGCGCTCCTTTGTTCCCGTCGAGTTGGAAATCAACCTCCGCACCTTCGGAGCGTCCGATCCAGTTGCGTTGCATGTGTTTGATGGATTCATGCCAGTCGAGCGAATCGAGGTCCCGGATTAGCCTTTCGGCATAGGCCGTAATCCGCAACATCCATTGACGCATGGGCCGTTTTTCACACGGATGATTTCCCCGTTCGGATTTTCCGTCAATGACTTCTTCATTCGCCAACACGGTTCCCAAAGCCTCACACCACCAAACGGGAGCGTTCGAGATGTAGGCGAGCCGTTGGTTGTTCCGATAGGTCGTGCTGGCGGGGTCGCCTTGCTTTTGAATCTCCGCCGGGATGGGAAGTTCGGCAATGGGTCGGGCTTTTTGCGTCTGTGCGTCGTACCAGCTCTCAAAGAGTTGCTTGAAGATCCACTGTGTCCACTTGAAGTAATCCGCGTTGCACGTGCTGATCTCGCGATCCCAGTCGTAGCTGAATCCCAGCGCCTGAATCTGTCGCGTGAAATTCTTGATGTTCTGTTCGGTCGTGGCGCGCGGATGCGTCCCGGTCTTGATGGCATGCTGTTCCGCCGGAAGGCCGAAGGCGTCCCAGCCCATCGGATGCAGGACGTTGAAGCCTTTCATGCGCTTGTAGCGGCATACGATGTCGGTGGCGGTGTAACCCTCCGGATGTCCGACGTGCAGGCCGTTGCTGGAAGGATAAGGGAACATGTCGAGCGCATAGAACTTGGGCTTGTCCGCGCGGATCTCGGCTTTAAACGTTTTCTTCTTCAGCCAGTATTCCTGCCACTTGGGCTCGACGTCTTTGGGATTATAGCGCGGCAATGGATCATCCTTTGAAAATCAGGGCAAAAGGTAGTTCGTGACGAGTACATTTTACCCTCTCTCGGAGGAAACATGCGCTATCGCGACTTTGGAAAAACGGGAATGAAAGTCTCTGAAATCGGTTTCGGTGCGTGGGCGTTGGGCGCAGAGGACTGGTGGGGCAAACAGGACGACAAGGAGTCGCTCAAGTCGCTGGAACGGGCGTTGGAACTCGGCGTGAATTTCATCGACACCGCCGCCGTATACGGAGCAGGGAAGAGCGAAAAGCTAATCCGTGATTTTCTTAAAACGCGACGTGAGAAAGTCATCGTCTGCACCAAGACGCCTCCGGAAACCGGCATCTGGCGTCCCGATCCGTGGACGCGCTGGGATGCAGCCTACTCCGAAGCATGGCTCCGCAAGGATGTGGAGCATCGCCTGCGCAATCTCGGCACAGACTGTCTCGACATTCTGGTCTTGCACACGTGGACACGCGCATGGAATCGCGATCCGGGTCCGTTGTTGGCGTTAGCCAAGTTGAAGAAGGAAGGAAAGATCCGGGCCATCGGCATCTCGACACCCGAGCACGATCAGGATTCCGTGAACGGTCCCATCCGTGATGGCCTGGTGGACGCGATTCAGGTCATCTACAATATCTTTGAGCAGGAACCCGCTTCGGAACTTTTGCCATCCGCCAAGGAAAAAGGCGTGGGCATTATCATCCGCGTGGCGTTCGATGAAGGTTCACTCACAGGCAAGTACAGCAAGGACACGAAGATTCCGGCAACCGATTTTCGCTCGAAGTATTTCAAGGGTGAACGTTTCGGGGAAATGGTGGAACGGGTGGATGCCATCAAGGCAGACATCGCCGGTAGCGGCTACACGTTGCCGCAGGCTGCGTTGTTGTACACGCTGGCGAATCCTGCGACATCCACGGTGATTCCAGGAATCCGCAGTGTCTCGCAGGCGGAGATGAACACGGCGGTTTCGGATCTTCCTCCGATGCCGGAGGAGTTGCAGGTCAGGCTAAGGAAGCACGCGTGGAGAAGGGGCGTGTGGTATCCTTGAGAGATATCGGCTTTCCGCCTGAGGTCGTTATAGTCTGTCCGCGGATTTATTCTCAGTAATCTGACGCATATAATACGTTCCCGTCTTCATCCATATAAAAGACCTTGTTCTCAATAACGTAACCGCCAAACGAATTTTTCGCCCTGTATTTGCATCTAACCATAAATCCTTTTGTGTTTCCATTGGTTTTTTGAACTGTGCTCCATTCGATTGCTTTAAATGAATCCGGATCTTTTAAGGTTTTGTCGAGATATTCTTCTACTTGGCGAACCGATCCATCCCAACTGCTGTTGTATACTTTTTCTCTTTGTGTGCTACTCGTACTACTCGATGAGCCAGACTTAGAATCTTCATGAGAAAAAGCAGCGGCCAAAAGCATTATTACGAATATTATCACGATAAGGAGGCAGCCGCCTTGGAAACATCCAATGCCTTTTGTTTTAGGTTTCGCTTGTATTGCACTGTCTGATTTAGGTTCAGTTTTTTCTTCTTGTTTCTTTTTTATCGGGAAACCACAATGTGGACACGATTCGGCTTGATCTGATACCTCCTTTTTGCATTCAGCGCACTGGATTAAGGCCATAATTTTCTCCTTTGATTCTCCGGCTAATAATATTGATGGCCAGTTTTTTTGTCATAGAATCCTACTTGTATAACACAGAAAAAACTTGCGAAATCCTTAATCGTCAGTCAATAGTCTAAAACGCCTCCTTGATATTAATCGCCGGGGCAATGGTTCCATCGACAAACCCCAGATCCCCACGAATATTCATGCGCTGGGACTTGTTCATGGCATACCGGAACCCGAATCCATAACCCTGCCGAAATTCATTCCATGCAAAATCCCCGACCTCATGAGCCACCTGTCCGGCTTCGGTGAATACGACCCAGCCGAGTCGATCGCGAAGCAGGGGATGATTGAAGAATCCCCAATTGGGCAAGGTGCTCTTGTATTCCGACTGCAACACCAGCATGTGCCGATCCCGGTATTTCCCGCGAACCATGCCCCGCATCATGTGATCCCCATCCGGCGATGAGAGCTCACGGAATGGTACGTCGCCGCTCTTTAACTGCAATGTGGCGGCGAAGCCCAAAGCCGACGTTTGGAATACAGGGAAGAATTGACGGGCTTCCAGCGAATAGCTGTCGTAATCGAAATCGCTGCCCCATGCGCTCCGATACCAGGCAGCCTTGGCCCGTAGAAAACAACCTTTGCGCGCCCAGTAAATGGCATCGCGACGGTCGTAGGTCATTACGCCGCCCAAGCCGCTGACGAATCCTCCGGTTTTCCCGAGCATTCCAGAATCGACAAGGTTTTCATTTCCTGTGAATCGGACCTGCTCGTAGTTGAATAATGCCTGAGGACCGATGAAAAGTCCGGGCAGGAGCTGTCGTTCCAATGAGACATCACCGTTGAATCCTTGCGCCAGATAAGGATTTGCACTGTCCTTGGGAATGTCGGTTCCGTTGCCGATGCCGTAATAATCCGCGGGCCAGCGGATGATGTGCAGATTGGCGTTGATATGATAGAGGTTGTGGCCCAGATACCATTCTGGAAACAGATCGATTTGCGTCTGTAATTTCTGCGAAACGCGAACGGCGAACCCCAATGAAGACGGTTTGTTGGAGGTGTCCTCCGGATTGAGGAACCGCATCACCAGCATGCCGCCCTGAATGCCAGTTTCGGCATTGGAGATGAGAATGGGAACCACGGCCCAATGTTGCGGAGCGGAAGTTGAATCTGCGCAGCATAGACTGCTTGCGCACAAGAAAGCAAATGCTGCAAATGTGTTTTTCATCAGGAAGACAGAAGTGCGCTGACGTGAACCTGAAGTTCTTCAGCCTTGGTGGTGGGAGGGAGTGGGCCACCGATGGTCAAACCGATGGTGCGGCGGGAGGGTTTGGGCATGCCATGCATGGCTTGGCCTCCCTTACGGCTGAAGAAACTTCCCCAAAGTCCGTGGATGGCCATGGGAATGACCGGCACCTGATCCGTGGCGAGAATGTGTTCCACGCCGCGCTTGAAGGGATTCACGTTTCCATCGTAAGTGACCTTGCCTTCAGGAAAGATGCATACGAGATTGTCGTCGCGAAGTTCGCGAGAAATGGCCGCGAAGGTTTTTTCGCGAAGCGAGGGATCTTCGCTCGCCGGGGCGATGGGAATGGCCCGCGAAAGACGGAAGGCCCAATTCATCAACGGCCGCTTGTAAATGTTGTGATCCATGATGAACACCACGGGCCTTCCACAGCCTGCCGTGACTACGAACCAGTCGATGAAGCTGACGTGGTTGCACACCAGCACAGCCGGACCCTGACGGGGAATATTGCTTCGTCCCGCATAACGCATGCGGTAGATGGTGGAGGCCAGCACCCACACCACGAAACGCATGAGGAATTCAGGGATGAGAGTGCAGATATAGGCGCATACGGCGAAGTTGAGGAGGGCCGTGACGAGCAGAACGCCAAGCGTGTTCAGTCCGGCTTTGAACAAGGCTGTGGTGATGAGCGCTGAGGCCACCATGAAGGCCGCATTGAAAATGTTATTGGCCGCGATGACGCGGGAGCGGATATTTCCCGCCGGCCGGGTTTGGATCATCGCGTACAACGGAACGATGAACAAGCTGCCGCACAC
>OMJM01000033.1 GCA_900299345.1 bacterium
ATGTCTTGCGTGATGACTTGCAGATTGGAAATCCCACGCCGGCGGCACTCCAATTCAATGTATGCACGCTGACTCCTCGAATTGGAAACGGACACGATGGAGCTTCGGGGGTAATTCTCCGCCATCCACAGGGATAGCGAACCCCAACCACAACCCAATTCCAGGATTTCCATTCCGTCTTCAAGTCGAGCGCGGTTGCAAGTCAGCTTGAGCATGGCCGCATCGGAAGCGTCAAGATCGTTCACGCCCTGCGGCCAGTAGCCGCCGCTGTATTTCATGTGCCGGCCGAGGGCCAGCTTGAAAAACGCGGTGGGTACTTCGTAGTGTTGCTCATTGGCGGTTTGGGTATGCAAGGCAACCGGACTGTCTTTCAACCGCCGGATGAACTCCTGCAACGCCGCTGTCTGCGCCTCCACCCCGCCTTTGTTTTCCTCTCTCAACCTTTGCCGAAGCAACCGACGGATCCCAACGCGAATCAGGAAATCCGGAATCAAACCTCTTTCAACCCAGCGCATAGCATTCATGTCGAACCCCGTGATACACTTTCATTTTTTGGAAACCAGGGGAAAAAGGCGCGCGTCCTGGCTTGATATCGTCGATAGGCGTCCCCCCGGCTGCGCAGTGCTTGTGCTTCGGTGGGCGGGATGCCCGTCACCTTCAACAGCAGGAACAGGATGATGACGGGACAAATCCACGCGAAGAACCCCAACTTCGCGGACGAAGTAGCCATCAAGGCATAGCTGCACCAAATCAGCCACTCGCAGAAATAATTGGGATGGCGTGAATACCTCCACAAGCCCCTGTCGCAAACGAGTCCTTTATTGGACGGATCCGCCTTGAAGACCTTGAGCTGCCGATCAGCAAAGGCTTCCCCGCACAAGGCCAGCAACCACAAGGCGACGCCAAACCACTCGGTCGATTTTAAGTGTGGCGACACATTGAAGGAGATGAACAGGAACGGCAAGGACAAAAACACATTCAACACACCTTGGAGCAGGAAGAAAAGCAAGAAGTAAAACGGCGCCTTGCTTCCCCAACGTGCTCGAAGGGTTTCATATCTCCCTTCCTCCGGCCGATCACCCGCGATACGATCACGATAAAGGTGCCACGAAAGCCGGAAAGACCAAAAGACCACGACCCCTGCAAGCAAAAATGAACGGAACATCGGAGCCGGACCCAAACAGGCGTACAACACCGCAAGCATCCCCAGTCCCGCCCCCCAGCCCACATCCACCAAGGCCGCGTTGCGACGAGGGAGATGCCACAACCACAGCACAAACATCTCGGTCACCATCAACGTGGCAGCCATGAGCAGCAGTATGGCAACCCGAGAATACGTCATTTGGGCCCCGCCCAACCCGGCTTCATGCCATCATGCGGCCGATGCACCAGTGGAACCTTTTTGAGCCAGAGCTTCAAGGCCTGCCAGTGTATCCATGAAATAATCCAAAGGCTCATCCAGGGAATGCGCAGAAAGGATTTGAGCAAACCCCAATCCGTGAGTGGATGGCGGCGGCCCTCGATGTAGGTTTTCAACACCACCTTGCCCGAATGGTAATCGTCGATATACACCGCCCATTTCCCGGCGAGCGGCTCGAAGCGGAAATTGTATGAGACATCCATTTCCACGAACGGCGAGACGTAAAACACTTTTTCCGTGGTGAAACTCCCCGCACCATCAAAAAACGCATAGCAGTGACGCTGTCGGAATGTGTTGTTCACCTCGGCCACGTAGGCCACTTCTTTGCCGTCCGCATAGCAGTAATAAAAAGTGACCGGATTGAAGAGATATCCGAGTACACGGAATTGCGTCACCATGAAAATTCGATCCACCGCCCCGCGATATCCCTTGTCCCGTAGCAGGCGGATCACATTCTCCTTAATGGACTGTTCCGGATCACCTTGATGATCGCGATCTCGAAGGGAATACAGCGAATATCCGTTATGGCGGAAAAGCCTGAGCTTCCTGTCCCACATCCCGATCTCATCGAGATCGATGGCGAAGATGAAAACCGGATAGGTGAAAAAATTCCTCTTGGGGCTGAAGCGATGGTGCATCACCTTGCCCCAATAAATCCCGCTTTCAGGAATACCGGAATCCATCAGAACTCCACACCGAAATGGCGCGCCACGGCAACCGCTGAACGCAATCCATCCTCATGAAATCCGTAACCACAATAGGCCCCACAGAAATAAGTCCGACGTGTTCCGTTCAATCCGTCAATTTCCTGTTGCCGCCGCAAGCCTTCGATGCTGTAAAGCGGATGTTCATATTCGGCTTGATAATGAATCCCGGAAAGAGATGCGTCCTCCGAAGGATTCAGGGTCACAATATAGGGACGATCCGAGGTGATATTCTGCAGACGATTCATGTGATAATGCAGGCATGGGCCCGCACCGGTCGAACCTTCATCCACCTCGTAATTCCATGCCGCCCACGCCTTCCGACGGCGTGGCATCACACCGGGATTCGAATGCAACACGGCAAGATTGGCCTGATAGGCAAACAGGGACAGCAGCTCACGCTCCCGATGATCGGCATCCTCCAGCATTCGCAGCGTGATATCTGCGTGTGTCGCCATGACGACTTGATCAAATTCAAAGACTCGGCCATCCTCAAGGGTGATTTGAACCCGGTCTTCACGCCGCCTCACAATACGCACAGCGCTGTTGTAGAGAATCCGATCGCGGTAAGATTCCGTCAATTTCTTTACGTACTCCCGGCTGCCGCCTCGGATGGTTCTCCACTGAAAATGCGTGTCGACACCCAGCATGCCGTGGTTCGCGAGAAACGCGAGGAACGAATGGAGAGGAAAGTCGAGCATCTGGGCCGTCGGTGTGGACCAAATCGCCGCTCCCATGGGCAGGATGTAATAGTCCCTGAACTTTCGCGAGTAATTCCCCTCGGACAGATAACGTCCCAGCGAGTGTGTCTCGTACAGATTTTCCCGGAGCACCTTCCGGCCTTCGCGGTTGAAACGGAGGATTTCCAGGATCATGGCGTAAAACCAGGGTTTCAACAGATTGCGCTTTTGCGCGAACAATGTGCGCAGGTTGGTTCCGCAATACTCGAACCCGGAACGCGTTCCTTTCACGGAAAACGACATGTTGCTGTCTTCGGTTTCGACACCCAGTTCGTCCAGAAGCTTGCAGAAATGGGGATAGGTATGCCGGTTGTAGACGATGAATCCGGTGTCGACAGGCAGTCGCCGCCCATTGTCTTCCACGTCCACGGTGTTGGCGTGACCGCCGGGCCGTCCCTCTTTTTCAAACACTGTGATGTCGGCAACACGGTTCAGGAAATACGCCGCGGACATTCCTGAAATCCCCGTTCCCACAATGGCCACTTTGGGTCGCAAGGAATCCACTCAGCCCTCCGTGTAATTCAAGCCGCGGAATTCCACGTTGTTCGGGCGGGTCAGCACCAGCTGCAACAAGCCGATGTTGCGCGTGCGAAAGGCCGCTTCGCAATACGCGAGGTAATAATCCCAGGTGCGAAAGAAGAACTCGTCGAAACCGAGGGCCATCACCTCATTCCGGCTGGAGTGGAAGGCACGGCGCCAGTCAGCGAGTGTACGGGCATAATGCAGATCGAAATTTTCCATGTGCTGAATCATCAAGCCCCCGGAATTCCGCACCGAACGCGCCAGTTCATACAACGATGGCAGCAGGCTGCCCGGGAATATGTGCTTCTGAATCCAGTCGCAGCCGTCTTTGTATCCGTCGAAGCGCGAATCGGGCATGGTGATAACCTGCATGGCCATGATGCCGTCTGGTTTCAGCGCCTCGCAGCATTTGGCGAAGAAGGTGTCAAAGTATTCGTAACCCACGGCTTCGAACATTTCGATGGAAACGATCTTGTCGTAAGTACCCGAAATCTCACGGTAATCTTGCAGCCTTACCTCGATGCGGGACTCCAATCCTGCCACATGGATGCGTTCCTCGGCCAAGGCCTTCTGCTCTGCGGACAGCGTGAGCGTGGTGACCTTGCACCCGTATTTCCCCGAGGCATAAATCGCGAATCCGCCCCAACCTGATCCGATTTCCAGCACATGATCGCCCGGCTTGAGCTCCAGCTTCCGGCAAAGCCTCTCGAACTTGTTCAACTGGGCCCGATGCAACGAATCTTCCGGTTTTTCATAAACCGCGCAGGAGTATGCCATGGTGGGATCGAGGAAGAGCGAATACAAACCGTTGCTGAGATCGTAGTGATAGGCGATGTTGGTCCTGCTGCCGCGGAGCGTGTTGCCATTGCGGCGGTGGATCTTCAGGTTTTCGCCCCCTTCCCGATTCACCTCGGAATGAAGGGCGGTGGATCCACTGATTCCCGGAAGGTGCGGGATATTGAGAATGATGATACTAATGAAGGCGACCAGATCATCGACGTCGTAGTCACCCAGCTGATAACTTTCACCCAAGCCGACATCCCAATATTGCACCAGATTCTCAAAAAGCGCTTTGCGATGCACGCGGACGCGGCATTTCGGGGACGATTCGGGATGTCCGAGGGTCCATTTTCCGGAATCGGGGCTTTCCACCTCGATGCATCCCACCTTGATGTTGGACATGACGGAGCGAATCACTTTCTCCGGAAAAAACAACGCTGCTGATTTCATGGTGATCGATTTTGCCATGCGGGAGATTCCGGCGAACCGGTTTTTTCCCTCAAGCGTTCGTGACGTCATATCCTTTCCTCCATCTCTGGGTGCTAGGCCGCCGGAAAACATCGCGTTCCCACGGCAACGGTGATATTTACGAATAGAAAAACTTTTTGGATTGCAAATCCCGCAAGAAATCCTGAAATCCGATCACGCCTTTATCTCGTATATGATAGGCTTATGCGATTTCCGACGTACCCCTTGATTTTGGGTCTTCCGGTCCTGCTGGCCGCTTCCACCCCGAATCGAACCTATCGCGGTGAGGCCTATGACCTTGAAAGCAGGCAGCTCAGTTATGTGGAGATTCAGGAAGAACGTGGCGTTCGGGATCGCCCGCTCGAGCTCCACACCCTGTATCTGAATCCACGCGGCCAGTCCATTGTGGAAAGGAATCTGGATTTTTCACGTTCGGCTACCCGGCCGGACTATGCGCTGCGGGATCTCCGGAACGGCTATGAAGAGGGAGCCGCCATTCACGGAGATTCCGTGCGCATTTTTTTCCGCGCTTCCGGAAAGTCCCCTCTGCGGGAAAAGCGAATAAGGATTCCGGAACCATTCGTCATCGACGGCGGATTCAATGGTTTCTTGAAGGAAAATTGGGACAAACTCGTCCAGGGCAGGCGGATGCGGTTTTATTTCGTGGCACCTTCCCGGCTGGACTACTATGCTTTTTCCGTGCGTGGAGTCTCGAATCCATCCTCCGTCAAGGAAACAGAACAGACCTTTGCCATTGAACCGGACAATGCCTTTATCCGTATATTCGTGAAGCCCATACTGGTGACCTACGATCCTTCCAGCCGGAGGATGCTGCGCTATCAAGGCATTTCAAACATCAGTGATGCCTATGGTAAAAGCTTCAAAGTCCGCCTGATATATCCGGAAGCGGGCCCCTGACTCATGAGCATAACTTTCACGGTGATTCGATTGTCCGTAGCCACCGCTGTTTTTCTGGCCTCCCTGTTGACGGTGGTACCTGCTCCCGTCAATTTTCTGTGGAAGCTTTCGATTGTCGTGCTGGAAGCGGGGTACTGGCTGGTTGTTCCCTGCATACTCCTCGCCTTATGGTGCTTTGGGTCCGGTACATATGGGAAAATTTCCGGCCTCCTGTTCCTCTGCTCTGCCATACTGCTGGCCTCTCCTCTGATCCGGGCATGGCAATCCGCCTACCGATTGGAACGGGAGTATCACCGGGGTTTCGGAAAGCGCATTCCCGAAAGCACCTCCTTTCATCGTACCCGAATCTTGTCGTGGAAAGACTTGTTACTGGGGATTCAGTTTCCCGCTGTCAAACCACAGAGGAGGGTTTACTCGCATCACGAAGGTGATTCCCTGGAAATGAATTTCTACGCAGCCCGGCGCCCATCGGCCCCATGCATCGTGATTATTCATGGCGGCGGGTGGGATGGCGGTGACCGCGAACAGCTGCCGGCGCTCAACAGTTATTTTGCATCGCTCGGATACGCCGTGGCATCCCTCGATTACAGGCTTGCGCCCGAACATCGCTATCCCGCGCCGGTTCAGGATGTCAGGGATGCACTGACTTTTCTGCACACTCACGCCACGGACATGAACATCGATGCCTCACGCATCATTCTTCTGGGTCGATCCGCGGGAGGTCAGATTGCCTTGCAGGCTGCCTACACCTTGAAAGACCCGTCCATCAAGGGTGTCATTTCGTTTTACGGCCCGGCGGACATGGTATTCGGCTACAGCCTCCCGGGTAATCCATGGTTGCTCGATTCCAGAAAACTCATGGAGCAATATCTCGGCGGAAGTTATATGCAGCATCCACAGGCTTATCACGCCTCCTCTCCCGTGGAAGCTTTGAATTCCACCAGCCCGCCCACACTCCTGCTTCACGGACATCGCGATGTGCTGGTTTCCTATCAACATACGGTGCATATGGAAATGGCGATGAGCCGCAGGGATATCCCCCACTTCACTGTGGACCTACCCTGGGCCACTCACGGTTACGACTATGTCTTTTCGGGACCCGGATCGCAGATCGGACTGTACTTCATGGAGCGTTTTCTGTCGGAGGTGTCGAAATGAAATGGCGGCAGCTTCTGTTCTGCACCATCCTGACCCAGGTTTCGATCCCCGCGGCAGATTACACGGATCATCGCGATCAAAGATTCGGAGTTGAATTGAACATTCTCTGGCCGCTGCCACCTTTTAGTACGTACGAAATCAAATTTCGTGGCAAGGTCGGATCCGGCATCGAAGGTGTGGTGGGTTATGCTCGGCAACTCTGGACCTACAAGGGGAAACGTCACAATCCCGGCCATATGGACTCACATGCGCTGTTACTGGGCACCCGCAGCTATCTCTTCGGCACCAACACCTCCGTCGAATATACAGCCTGGCTGTGCCATGATGTTTTTCACCATGACAACGGCCAGACCTATCGGGGGTTCTCACTGAACAATGAGTTCTATCTCGGCTACTCCTACTACTTCCCCCACAGCCGGGTGTATGTCTTACCGCAGGTCAATGCGTCGTTCTGGTCCTATAAATCATATTCCATGCCCCTGAACGATCTGTACGTCTTCGACTCCTTCCCAAAACTGTCTGTCGGCACAGATTTTTAATAATCTTGGGTTGTTCTCGCTATGAAACTCATGAACATCCAACCCCGTACTTTTTGCGTATCTATCCCACGAAAGGTCGTGGATGATGCAAACAATGTTGATTCAGTTTCCCCTTTTCTTCGGTGCGCTCTTGAAGCCTGCGGTTGAAATGACGGAACTCATGGAGCGGATTGTCCGGCGGGACTCCAAGGCTTTGGAGGAGCTGTACGAACGCTTTTCCAAGGCGCTTTACAGCGTCATTCTTTCCATAGTGAAGAAAAAAGAGGATGCGGAGGAAATTCTTTGCGAAATTTTTTTTCAGGTTTGGGAAAAGGCCCCATCCTATGATTTGGGGAAAGGCTCCGTTTACACGTGGTTGCTGACCATGGCCCGGAATCGCGCCATCGATAAAATCCGCTCCAAGAGCTACAAAAACCAGCGGCAGGAAAACGACGAGATTGAAGAAATGGATGTTTTCACCAATGAGGACAAACACAATCAACTCGATAATGTGGTTCTGACCGAACGGGCGGAGATCGTCAAATCGGCTCTAATGCAAATAGCACCGGATCAACGTCAAGTTCTCGAAGTCGCATATTTTGAAGGATACACCCAGTCCGAGATTGCTGAACGATTGGGAGTGCCCGTGGGTACGGTAAAAACCCGAATGCGCACAGGGATGAAAACGTTGCACGGTCTTTTAAAGGACCTCGTCTGATGGCCATGACAAAACTGGAATTCATCGAATTGTGCCCGGCCTTTGCGCTGGGAGCTCTGGAAGCAGAAGAACGCTCCCGGTTCCTCGATGCGCTTGCAGTCGCCGACGAGGAAATGCTGACGGCCTTTGCCGAAGCCACGCAAGCGGCTGAAAACCTTTCACTCGCAACGCCTTCCGCTGTGCCTTCAGCCACCGTCAAAGACAGGCTCATGGCGAGAGTACAGGCAGAAGTCAAAGCAGAAATCAAGCCTCACGTGGTATCCATCCGTAAACCACAAAAGCCCGCGGAAAATTCATGGTTGGATCGTTTGTTTGAGGCCTTCAATCCGCCACGTTTAAGATTTGTTGCCCCGGCTTTGGTGCTGTTGAGCCTCGGCCTTGTATCCTACACCATTTATTTGAGAAACACCTTGGGCCGCCAAAGTGTGGCATTAAAAGGCAGCGCTCAGCGCATCGTGGCCTTGGAAGACTCGCTCAGTCAAAAAAACGCCATGCTCGCCGTGCTAAGCTCAAAGGACATGCATCTTGTCTCCATGTCGGGACTGGATGTGAATCCCTCGGGCTACGGAAAGATTCTCTGGGATCCGGTGAGGAAAATCGCCGTCCTGCACGTGTCCCTGCCGCCCGAGGCCGCCGACAAGGATTATCAACTGTGGGTCATCCGCGACAAGAAACCCGTGGATGCCGGAGTATTCCAGGTTCGCTATAGTGGTCAGGACGGCGCGCTCTACAAGATCGATCATCTGGTAGAGACGGATAAAAATCATATCAACGCTTTCGCAGTCACACTCGAACCCAAAGGTGGAGTTCCGCAACCCACGGGCAAGATGTATTTGCTGGGAAGCACCTTGCTGTAATTTCCCTTTTCATTTTTTTCCTTCCATCTAAATCCGGTTCCGCTTTTTTCTCGTAGTTGGAAATGGAGCCACATGCCCGATTCCAATTTCGGAGCATGTTCTCTGAAACTCACTTCTGCGAAAGGAACTCGCCATGAAAAAGATCCCATCTCTCTTAAAAACCGTATTCGGAATTTCTCTGGTCTTCGCCGCCTCATCAACCCTCGTGAATTGTGACGATACCTCCAAATCCACAAGCTCCGCCGATACCACCCTATATGGCAGGCTGGGTGGAACCCCCGCCATCACCGCGGTGATCGATTCCTTTCTGCCGCTGGTGCTGAAGGACACGGTCATCAACGCACGTTTCAACACTTTGCCAGCCTCTCATATCGCTTCATTGCGGCAGCAACTCATCGATCTCGTGGGCTACGCCACGGGCGGAAATGTCAAATACGGTGGCAAGGACATGAAAACCGCTCATACCGGCATGAATATTAAAAGCGAGGAGTTCGATGCACTGGTGGGAGACATGGTGGCTTCGTTGAACAAGAACAAGGTCCCTTCCAAAGAACAGGGTGAATTGGGAACAATCCTGGTGTCCCTGAAACCGCAGGTGGTGGGACAATGAACCTGAATGTTCAGTCCACCAAATTGTTTGCCTCATTGTCCTTTTCAATGGCAGGCTTTTTAACCCTGAGTTACTTCATCTTCTGGAAACCCCTGTTGACTCGCTGGTTATTTTAGCCATCCTCCCTCTCCATTCTTCTGAATGGAGAGGGTTTGGTCATGGGCAATACGTTCTTGTAACTACAATTACGGCAGTACGTATGCGTCGTCCATTCCCCGTTTTTTTTCTGCGTAGTCTATTGTGTGTGTGCGAGCTTCCCGCCCAGCCCGGCGAGTGCGACGCATTTTGCAGTGTCTTCACCAACGTTCTCAAGGAACGGACCAAAGCATTCAAGAATCTCAAGGCGATCCGAAATCCAAAGAAGAAAACGCTGCCTGCAGGCGTGTCACTTCCCGGAGCCTCGCGTTGCATGATGGATGCGACGTACGAGTGCCTTTACGATTTCGGAACCGATGGCCACAAAGCGGAGTCGTTGTACGCCGATCTGCGAACTCGGATACGTTCTCTCTCCCCATCGGATTGGAAGGTCAAACGAAACACTTTGGCCGTTTTCGAATACCAATCACCGACGGATTCACTGTCTCTCAGACTCGTCCTGCAAAATACCGGTGGCGGCGACGACCCTTGGTCAGGCAAGGTATATCCCAACTCATGGCATGTTGCTCTGACTGTAATGTCCCAAAACTGAACACCTCTCGATGACCACGAAAAAATCTTCGACTCCCCCCGCCTCCTCCATTCTCCACGTGATTGCGGAAAACCTTCAGCCCTCCGTGGACGGAGGACGATTCCCGGTCAAGGCAGTTCCGGGCGAAACGATTCACGTCACGGCAGATATGTTCCGCGATGGACACGAAAAATTTGCAGCCGATCTGTTATATCGCCGCAAGGATGAAAAAAAATGGCGTCGCATGCCAATGCGTTTCGTGGACAACGATCAATGGGCCGGCGAATTTACGGTCAATGTGATCGGGTTTTGGGAATTCACGGTGGCCCCGGTTATAGGGGCGGGTCTGAAACCCACCCCTATAACCGGGGAAATTCGATCCGTTCGCGTTGATCCGAAACTGACGGAACACAGTGCGTGGTACGAGATGTTTGCGCGGTCGCAGGGAACCGTGTCGGGAAAAAGCGCGACCTTTGCCGATATGGAAAAAAGACTGCCTGAGATCAAGGCACTCGGTTTCGACGTTCTCTACCTTCCACCGATTCATCCCATCGGCACGACGAAACGCAAGGGAAAGAACAACTCGCTGGAAGCACAACCCGGTGAACCGGGTTCACCCTACGCGATTGGCGGAAAAAAGGGCGGACATAAATCCGTCCATCCCGAACTGGGCACTTTGAAAGATTGCCAGAAGTTTTTCGACCGCTGCCATAAGCTGGGATTCACCGTGGCGCTCGACTACGCTCTGAACTGTTCCCCAGATCACCCTTATGTGAAACAACATCCAGACTGGTTCTATCGTGAAAAAGACGGAACCATCAAGTGCGCCGAAAACCCGCCCAAGCGTTACGAAGACATCTATCCGCTCAACTTTTTCTGCAAGGATCGCAACGGGCTTTGGCGCGAACTGAAATCCATCGTGGATTTCTGGATCAAGATGGGCGTCACCATCTTCCGTGTAGATAATCCACACACCAAACCTTTCGTGTTCTGGGAATGGCTGATTTCCGAAGTCAAAGCCAAGCGACCGGACGTGGCGTTTCTCTCTGAAGCCTTTACGCGCCCGAAGATTATGAAACGGCTTGCGAAGATCGGCTTCGACATGCCCTACACCTATTTCACATGGCGAGAAACCGCGCAAGAGTTACGGGAGTATCTGGAGGAGCTGACGCAACAGGAACCCAGCCTGTATATGAAGCCCATCTTCTTCCCCACCACACCAGACATCCTGCCGTGGCATTTGCAGAATGCACCGCGCGAGATGTTCATGATCCGCTTTGCCTTGGCCAGTACTTTGGTCGGGTCTTATGGGATTTACAACAGCTACGAACTGTGCGAGAACATTCCATTCCCGGACAAGGAAGAATTCCTGAATTCGGAGAAGTACGAGTACAAAGTATGGGACTGGAATCGTGCCGGGAACATCAAAGATTTCATCCAGACGATCAACCGCATCCGTCAAGACCATCCTGCGCTGCATCAATTAAAGAACTTGACCTTCCACGACTGCGACAATCCAAAAATTCTGGCTTATTCCAAGGCCGCCGGTGACGATGTTCTGTTGTTCGTCGTGAACCTGGATCCGTCACATGTGCAAAGCGGCTCGGTGACTTTGGAGCTGGAATCCCTTGGACTGGACGGGGTACCCAACTTTGGGGTTCACGATCTGCTCTCCGAGGAACGATATGCCTGGTCTGGCAGCAGGAATTATGTGGAATTGAATCCCCCGAAACAGGTACTACACATTCTCAAGATCGATCGATTTTAGGACTCGGGCTTCGATATACCCGCCAAAAGTAGGCTGCTCAACGCTCGGTTCTCTTTCTTAAAGGTTGAAATTTTCTGTATTTCTGCGCCCTAAAGAGCTTTGTCGTAGGTCTTTTAAAAACCAGTGGCTATAGCATGGGGAATGCATTACAATCCCTGAAAGGATGGGATATGCAACACCTTAAATATGTAATTCTCGCGACAGCGTTTTTATCCGGAACATTTACACGTTTGTTCGCACAATCTGTTTGGACAACACGGGCTTCTGGAACGACGAACAGTCTGAATTCAGTAACTTGGACCGGTAACCAATTGGTTGCTGTTGGGGGCAGTGGTACAAACATCGGTACCATTGTAACCTCACCTGATGGTGTGAATTGGACACCCATGAATTTGACAACCCACAGTCTGAATTGGGTAACATGGACAGGCGCGCAACTTGTGGCTGTGGGTGATACTGGTGTCATCTTGACCTCCCAAAACGGTTTAAACTGGACAGCAAGAACCTCTGGAACGACCAACAAGCTGGCTTACGTAATTTGGACTGGCAGCCAGCTTGTGGCTGTGGGATATACCGGTACTATTCTGACTTCTCCGGATGGTATCACTTGGACGAAAAGAACCTCTGGAACCACCAGCTCTCAATACGCGGTAACTTGGACTGGAGGTCAATTCGTGTCCGTGGGTCAGTCAGTAGGCAATGTCATCTTGACCTCGCCTGACGCTGTGACTTGGACAACAAGGACTTCTCCAGTAACCAATTTCTTGTCTGGTATAACTTGGACGGGCACTCAACTGGTGGCTGTTGGTACGACCGGCACGGTCCTAACTTCCCCAGACGGCGTAAGTTGGACAGCAAGAACATCCGTAACATCCGCCACCAACCAATTCGATGTGACTTGGACTGGTACTCAACTCGTGGCCGTGGGGAACAATATTAATGGGCCTGTCGGCACCATCCTGAGCTCACCCGATGGAATCACATGGACCAGTTGGAATTCCGGGACGGCGAATGCTCTTAATTGTGTAATATGGACGGGGAGTCAATTTGTGGTCGTTGGAGCCAACGGTACCATTTTGACTTCACCTCAAAATTCTTCTCAAACAATCCCTGCCGTTCCAACTTTGGTCGTTCCAGCTTAAAACGCAGTCAGTGTTCCGATTTCTACCAATCTGACTTGGAACGCTTCCAACGGTACAACATCCTACCGAGTGCAACTGTCTACTGATTCCACTTTTGCTACTACGGTAATCAACGACTCTAACTTGACCAGTACATCACGGACTGTCACTGGACTTTTGAATAACAAGATTTACTACTGGCGCGTGAACGCTAAGAATGCAGCTGGAACAAGTTCCTATTCTGTGATTTGGCATTTTACAACTGTAGCTTTGGCAGCACCTCCCTCCCCGATCCTAACCACCCCAGTTCAAAATGCTTCGGCAGTTCCGGTTTCCACCAATCTGACATGGAGCTCGTCAAACGGCGCTACGTCTTACCGAGTGCAATTGTCCACCGATTCCACCTTTGCTACCACGGTAATCAACGACTCTACCTTGACGGGCACCTCGCGGGCCGTGACTGGACTGTTGAATAACAAGATTTATTACTGGCGTGTGAACGCTAAAAACGCAGCGGGAACCAGTGGGTATTCGGCTATTTGGAATTTCACCGTCAGCACTGTTACGATTCTTCCCAATGTATACATACTTCAATCCCTGAATCTTGAAAATGAGAATCTTATCCACTTCTCACTCCCCCGACGTACCAAAGTCGCCATCCAGTTGTTCAACTCCCAAGGCCGCAGGATCTCTCAACTTCTCAACGAATATCGTGATGCCGGTAGTTACGTTCTACCTCTAACCAACATCCCGCAAGGGGCATACTATCTAGACTTCCGGGCTGGGGATTTCCACAAGACGCTGACAGTACAGCCCTGACTATAACGGATGCTCGACGAGCAACGCCTCGTTCATATTAAGGTGGAGAAATTTAAGGAAAGCCGGAAAGGTTTTTTTCTACGTATCAGTTTCGACTAAATTTCAAAAACGAGGAGATTCATCATGATTCCAATTTCACGGATTATCTTGGCGTTTTTAGTCTATCAGGGATTCTTATCGACTGCCTCTGCGCAATCCAATTGGACTGCGCGTACTTCGGGAACCACGAACAATCTGACAGCGGTTGCCTATTCCGGAACTCAATACGTTGCCGTTGGGGCTTCCGGCACCACCCTAACCTCACCCGATGGCGTGACATGGACCACTCGCACGCCTGCCACGACAACCAGCATCAATGCAATCACATGGACGGGGACACAATTTGTCGCGGTTGGAAACTCCGGTGCAATGCTTACCACCCCGGACGGCGTAACGTGGACGGCAAGAAACACGGTTACCATGAGCAACATGAATGGCATCGCCTGGTCCGGTCAACTGCTCGCGGCTGTGGGTGCGGGTGGCACTATCGTAACCTCACCTGACGGTGTGACCTGGACGGCTCGTACTTCCGGTACGACAACCAACCTCGCGGCGATCACATGGACTGGATTAATATTTGTCGCCGTAGGAAACTCAGGAGCAATACTCACCTCCCCGGACGGCATGACATGGTTTGCAAGAAACACGGCTACCATGAGCAATCTGGCTGGCGTTGTATCCTCCGGTCGACTGATTGTGGCTGTTGGAGCTGGAGGTACTACCGTGAGCTCGCCGGACGGTGTGGCATGGTTGTCCCAAATTTCAGGCACGACAACCAATCTTTGGGCCATCACATGGACTGGAGCGAAATATCTCGCCGTCGGGAGTTCCGGGGCGATTCGCACTTCTCCGACTGGAACGACGTGGACAGGAATCAATACCGTGACCATGAGTAACCTGAATGGAATTGCATTATCAAGTCAAATGGCGGTGGTGGTTGGAGCCAATGGCACCATCGTTACCTCCGCTTTGGATGCCCCGTCAGCTCCAGTCATGCTTTCACCGGCGAACAAAGCCACGGGTATTGCAATCCCACCGACTTTGTCGTGGAACGCTTCAGCCACAGCAGCCTCCTACCGTGTTCAAGTATCCACCGACTCCAACTTCTCGACTTTGATACTGAACGACTCGAGTGTCACGACTACCTCGAGGGCGGTAACCGGTTTATCAAACGGAGTGGTGTATTATTGGCGGGTCAATGCCAAAAACTCGGGAGGAACAAGCGCTTATTTCGCTACCTGGAGTTTCACAATCGTTTCTGTACCTCCAACACCAACATTGCTTTCCCCTGCCAATAATGCCACGAATGTGCCCATTCCCGCAACACTGACTTGGAATGCTTCCAGTGGTGCTACAAGCTATCGTCTTCAAGTTTCTACTGATTCCCTTTTCTCATCCACCTTGTTAAACGATTCCACACTTACCACAACAAGTAAATCCGTCAGCAACTTGGTCGATAACGGCACAAGATACTACTGGCGCGTCAATGCTAAAAACGCTGGAGGAACAAGTGTTTATTCGCCGACTTGGCATTTTAACACCTACATTTTCGTCTCCATTTTACCGTCCCATAATTTCTCAATTATTCTGTCGTCTGAAAGCAACTCATCCCTTCGCTTCTCCCTCCCTCAACGTTGCCGCATTCTCATCTCCCTGTTCGACTCTCAAGGCCGGAAAGTTTCCCAACTCCTCAACGAAACACGCGAACCCGGCGAATACACTCTTCCACTGCCCAAAAATCTCAAAGGCTCGTGGAATGTTTTGGACTTCCGCGCCGGGGATTTTCACAAGACAATGAAGGTTCAACCTTAGCAGTCGCATAACGGCAATATTTCCCACTGAGCACTTCCCCAAAAGCCGTGCTATATTAAACCCATGGCTTCCAAGGAACTTAAAATCGACTGTCCCTGCTGCAAGGCCAAACTGGTCATCGATTCGGAGACCGGAATCATCCTCCAGTCCACCGCCCACAAGGAAGCCCCGCCCAGCCTGCAGGATTTCCTGAAGAACGACAAGAACCGCGGCAGGAATCTCGAGGAAAAATTCGCCGAGGCCAAGCGTCAGGAAGACAATCGCCTTCAGACACTCGAAAAGAAATTCGAGTGGGCGAAGAAGAACAAGGACAAACTACCCGACGCGCCCCGTCCCGGTATCCAATGGGATTAATTCTGTTAAATCCTACACCCAGCAATTGATTTTATGTCCGACGCGAAAAACGCCTTCGAAGTCATCCGCTCCGTCACCCGGACGATGATGGAATCGTCCGGAACCCGGCCCGCGCTGGACGCCGTGGTGCGGTTGATCTCGGAAAAAATGGGAGCAGACGTCTGCGCGATCTATTTGCACGATCCTGCAACCGACACCTTGAAAATGGCATCCGCTTGTGGACTGAATACGACCGCAGCACTGGATGTGCGGCTCAAATCCGGCGAGGGACTCACCGGCGCGGTGTTCTCCAAGGGTGAAGTGATCAACATCGCCAATCCCCGTTCCGATTCCCGTTTCATCTTTTTTCCGAAACTCGGTGAAGATCGTCTCAACAACTTTCTCGGCGTGCCCATTCCTCCGGGAAACGCAAAAGGGCTTGGGGTACTCACATTGCAGGGAATCCAGGCCGAGCCTTTCAATGAAACCGTGCGCGATCTCGCCTACACCCTGGCGGCGCAAGTTGGAACCTTGCTGGAGACACGCGCCCTGAAGGATATGCCACCTCCGGTCGAACCTGCCAGTCTCGCACCGATTTCCGCAGTACCACGAGAAGCGCCTCCGTTCATACGGCCTCAAGTGGCCTTCGGAGGCATTGCCGATGGTGTCGCCTTGGTGCTTAAAACGCACCAGGTCTGGGAAAACCTTCTTTTCAGCGAGTGTGCAGATCCTGACGCGGAACTGACAACGTTCCGCAAGGCATTGAACCTCGCGCGCCAGGAAACCCGTGAATTGCGCCGGCGGGCCGGCGAGCTATTCGCCGAGATGGACGCACGCATCTTCGACACACACGAGTTGTTCCTGCTGGATGAGGAGTACACGAAGCTCATCGAAAATCACATCCGGGAGAAAATGACGGCTGCGTTCGCGGTCAAGCTGGCCACGCGCGAAGTGAGCAAAAGCTTCGTCGAATCCGGAAATGCCAAGCTGGCGGAACGCGCGGCGGATCTGCGCGATGTGGCCTTGCGCCTGCTGAATGCGCTGGGCGAGGCGGAGGAGCACTACCATCCCGAAGCACAATCGGATCAAGGCATTGTGGTGGCGGCCACGGAGCTTCTTCCTTCCGATCTCATCTACCTGCAATCCCGCAAGCTCATCGGCATCCTGTGCGAAACCGGCGGCCTTACCTCACACGCGGCCATTCTCGCCCGTTCGTTGGACATCCCATGCTTCATCGGCATTCCCGGATTGACACAATTCCTGCACTCCGGAACGCGGGTCATTCTCGATGGCAATTCCGGCATCGTGTATATCAAGCCCGATGCGCCGGTCATCCGGGAATACCAACGACTGTTGGAGGCATTCAAGACGCGGCGTGAAACATCGCCGAGGGAAGATCGCACCGCGGATGGACATCCTGTCCAGCTTTCCGGGAACGTATCGTTGCTGTCGGATCTGCAATTGATGAAGCGGTTCGGCATCAAGAGCGTGGGGCTCTACCGTTCCGAATTTTTCTTCATGATCCGCAGCACCTTCCCGAACGAAGAAGATCAGTTCGGGGTCTACCGCCAGGTGATGGAACGATGCGGCGTCTTTGGCGTCACCTTCCGCCTGCTCGACGTGGGCGGCGACAAGCCGCTCAAATACTTCGACTGGGGCAAGGAGGAAAATCCTTCGCTGGGATGGCGTTCCGTGCGCATGCTGCTGGAACGCCCCGACATCCTGAAACCGCATATGCGCGCCCTGTTGCGCGCCTCGCAGCTGGGTCAAATGCGTTTGGTTCTACCCATGATTTCGACTCTCACCGAAGTTCGCACCTTAAAAGAACACCTGCGTGAAGCGGCAGCGGAACTCGAAAAGGAACATGGCCGTGAATTCCCTGTGCCGCCGATCGGCATCATGATCGAAATTCCGTCCACAGTGCTGCAGATTGATGGATTTCTTTATGAGTCTGACTTTTTGTGCCTGGGCACCAACGATCTCATCCAGTACCTGTTCGCCATCGATCGCGGCAATGAACGCGTAACCTCCTACCACCAACCCTACCACCCAGCGCTACTCCAATCACTCAAAATCGTGGCGGATGCCGCACATAAGGCCGGAAAACCGGTCACGGTATGCGGAGAAATGGCGGGCGATCCCAAGGCCGTGGCGTTGTTGCTCGGTATGGGATTAACTTCGCTCAGCATATCGCCGGGTTCTGCAGAAGGTATCCGGGAAGCCTTTGCCAGGATCAAACTGAGGGATTGCGAACGACTCGTGCGGAAGGTACTGCAGCTTTCCACAGCCGAGGAAGTAAGAAAAGAAGTTGAGGCGTTTTGGCCGGAGTCAGCTGACTCGAATACCTAATCCAAAATTCTAAAAGTTATATCCTACTAATAGAACAAGTATTGATATTTCTTTTTTGGCGCTACCATGAGCCGTTTGAGTGGTGCCGTCTTGTGTGATTGTGAGCTTGGTTTTTAGCTTGGGTTTTCCCAACATGAGGTATCGCAATCCGATATTGAAGCGATTGACTTCAATACCTCCCCCAAAAGCCAAAGCCAGCGAGCTGGCAATATCTGTGGACGTGTTTAAATCAATATGTGAATACGTATCGTAATACGAATCATACTGATCGGCTGAAATGTCCATGTCCCCTAAAGAAACGAAGTTTATACCGATTTGGCCCATCCCATAAAACCCCATGGTGGGAGAACTGCGGCCCGTAAATTTCACTCCGGAAAGAATGGCAAAATTATTCCATCCATCCGCATCGGCCGTTATACTTACAGATGGATCCGGCGATTCTTCAAACGAACTAAGATCAATAGAATTATGAACAAACAGCCCGGTAGTGGTGATAAACATCTGATTGGATGCTTGCAATGGGACACTAAATTCACCGCCCACCCCAAATCCGTTTTCAGCACCACCGGATCCACCGTTAGAGCCAGTCCCACCGCTTAAACTGAAATCGTCCCCAAAATCCCCCTGCGGTAAGGACATCATGCCCAGAATCGTAAAGTTCCCAGCGCACGTGAAACTTGCAAGAAGCAAGAACAACAATCCGCCAAGCATCAGCCTAGGCATGATTCCACCCACCTTAGCAAATGAAAATCTGATTCTAATGGCGGAGTTTAAAAGCTAAACCCTACCAACAAAGCAAGAATCGATATGCTCAGTTTACCGGTTCCTTTACCTATCACATCACCGGTAGTGTTGTCGGTTATCTCGTATTTCAACTTTGGCTTACCCAAAATAAGATAGCGCAAGCCAATGTTAAAACGGTTGACTTCAACACCTCCGCCGAATGCAAGAGCCAATGAAGTACCCGCTTCGTAGGACGTAGTCTCGTCTATGTCATAGCTGTAATAACCATAACCTGAAGATTGAAGATCTTCGTCCCCCAAGAGAGCGAAGTTCAAACCGATCTGAGCCAATCCATAAAACGCCATGGTGGGAGAATTATTGCCAACGAACTTCACACCTGAAAGAATGGAAATGTTGTTCCACCCACCCGCATCGTATGTAACACCAGAGGGCACGTCATCGGTATTCTCGGCGTTATGAATAAAGAGTCCGGTGGTGGTAATGAACAACTGATTGGAAGCCTGAAGGGGGACACTGAAATCTCCGCCCACGCCAAATCCGTTTTCAGCATTGGCCTTCTTGGAATCACCCAAATCTCCCTGCGGCAAAGAGAATGCACCCAGCAAGGTGAAATTCCCCGCCACGGCAGACACAGCAAGAGATGCCACAAAACCTGAAGCCATCCAAAAACTTCTCATTTTGACTCCTTTAAATGATGGTTGCACGACTCTTTCCGACACGTAATTGGCAAAAAAAGCCTTGATAACAGTATGCAAATAATTGCTGATTTTCAAGCCATATCACTTCGATGTCAATTTACCCATGATGGCGTCCACACTTTTGCGGAAACTGTCATCCTTTTCCATGGCTTTTTCAATGGTCTTGATGGCGTGAACGACAGTGCTGTGATCACGCCCCCCAAAACTCTGACCAATGGATTTCAAGGACGATGAGGTCAGTTCCTTCATGATAAACATGGCGAGCTGACGAGCCTGGGCCACTTCCTTGGTGCCGCGCCCCTGCTCCAAAATCTTGTCCGCCTCGACCTCGAAATAACCGGCCACCATGGTGGTGATGTCACCGGAGGTGGGGCGCCGTGAAGGTTGGTGACTGCCAATGCGATTGACGATTTCCTCGGCCAGCTCCATGGTGATATCTGCATGCTGGATGGAGGCCTGCAACAGCAGCTGGCGCACCGCACCTTCCAGAATGCGGATATTCGAATCGATGGCCTCGGCCAGATACGAAATGATGTCCTCTGAGATGTTGAGGTTTTGAGCTTGCGCCTTGCGGCGCAAAATGGCCTCGCGCGTCTCGCGATCCGGCGCCTGGATGTCCACGAACAGGCCCCACTGGAAACGGCTCACGAGCCGATCCTCCAACCCCTTCAATTCACCCGGAGGCGCATCGCTGGTCAACACGATCTGCTTGCGACTTTGATGCAAAGCATTGAAGATATGGAAGAACTCTTCCTGTGTGCGGTCCTTGCCGCTCAGGAACTGAACGTCGTCCATCAACAGCACATCCACTTCGTGGCGATAGAACGAGGACATCTCGTTGATGCGATTGTGCTGAATGGATTCGACAAATTCGCGGTAAAAGGCTTCAGAAGTGATGTATCGGACGCGTTTGCCTTCCATCTCGCGCAACACATGGTTGCCGATGGCCTGCAACAAATGTGTTTTTCCGAGTCCCACACCACCGTAGATCAACAGGGGGTTAAAGCGGGAGCCCCCCGGCTCCTTGGCCACGGCCAAGGCTGCGGAATGCGCGAATTGCGAATTGCTGCCCACCACGAATTCTTCGAATGTATAGCCAGGATTGAGATCAATCGACGGCAGACTGCTGAAAGGGACAGCCGGACTATGGTTGGATGGAACGGGCATATCAAACTGGCGCCGAAATTGTGCGCGTAAATGCCGTCCCGTGGCCTCATGAAAACAATGTTCGATCAAACCGCCATATACACGGGAGAGATGATCGAGGTCAAGGTGGGCGGGAACGGCAATGGCAAGAATGGACTCGCCCACCTCCTGAATCTTGAGGGGAAGGATCCATTGTTTAAGAATGTCTTCGGACAGTTTGTCGCGCAGACAACCAACGCACGAAGTCCACATGCTGACCCAGCTTGCGGGCGCGGTACCGGTCTTTCGATCCTCGAAACTCAATTCCGTCTCCCGAAAACGATTTCAAAAGGTTGGGTGTGCAATGATACTAATTGGGTCAGGCCGGCCCGGACCGTCGGACCCGTGGAAAATCACTTATTTTTTGTTCACGCCACAAGGCAATAACCCACTTTCTTTATCCCTTGCACCATGCATAACACCAATCCATTTCAGGCCCCCTCTTCGCCGTTGTACGGTTTTTGGGGAGCGTTCCTGTTTTTTGTGATTGTTCATTTCCTTTGGAGCCAATTCGCGTCTTATCCTTCGGGATTCGAACGACAATTGCGGCGCGGAAAATCCTGGGTCTATATCCCCATGCGCTGGAAGGGCTTGCAAAAATTCGTCATGATGTCGCTGACCCGGCTGCTCATACTTTGCGTGGCAGGAAGCGGTGCGATCCTGCTGGTGTTTCTCACTGGAAAATTCGGACCGGCATGGATTGCGGGATTTGCGATCATTCTCTTCTTGGCCGCGAACCGTCTGGACATCCTGTGGACGCATCTGCGATACCGCCAGCAGGAGGACGCCTATTACCGTCTACATGACGAGTTGCGCCACAAGCTCGATCAAGAGGGCAAGGATTATACAGAGGCACAATTCCGCAATCTTGCAGCCTATCAGCACCAACAACAGCTGAGGAAAGCCGATGAAGCCGGGGAATTTCTGAAAGCCTTGCGGGCCAGCGCCAAGCGAGCCCGCAAAACTCCGGGCCCATTGCAACTCGCGGAAGATTAGGCGAAAATGAATCCGAGTTTTGCTGAAGATGCAGCGTGGAAAGAACGGCTGGCTCAGGGAGAGTTGTCCGGAAAATCCCGGCAGTTGTTCGCGGAGTTCGCCCTGACCCGCGTCTCACGAACATTCGCCCTGAATATCCGGGTATTGCCGCAACCATTGCGCGACCACGTCCTTTATGCATACCTCTACTGTCGCATGGCCGACACTCTGGAGGATGACGCTCACCTTGAGCGCGGCGATAAAGCCCGGTTGCTGAAAAGATTTTCAACGCTCTTCAACGAGAGCCACGAAGATCGCGCCAACATCGAACGCCACATGCGTGAATTTCCCGAGCAACTTCCGGTGGCATGGCGCTTCTCGGCACAATGGGAACACCTGCTGCTGGTGCATGCGCCGGTGGTGCTGATTCCTTTTCTGGATTTTCCCAAACCCGCAACCCGTGTCATATCGCGTTGCTTGCGGGAAATGTGTTCAGGCATGGGAGATTTTGCCTCGAACCCGGATATGCACCCTGTAAAAACAATAGCCGACCTGGATCGATACTGCTATTACGTCGCCGGCACTGTGGGTGAACTCCTCTGCGAACTGTTCATACAGCATACCGGAGTCCGTGAAGACCGCGCCCTGCAACTGCGGAAACTGTGCGTATCCTTTGGATTGGGCCTGCAGCTCACCAATATCCTCAAAGACTTGCATGACGATCGGGATCGCAACGTTTTCTGGCTCCCGGAAGACCTATTGATCGCACAAGGTCTGACGTTACAGGAATTCTTTTCTGATTCGGCAGCCGATGGGCGTAAGGCCGTCTATCGAACATTGTTTTCCAAGACGCAAAAACATCTTGAAGACGCGCTTGAATACTCCTGTCTTATCCCGCGGTGGGATATGAAGTTACGTCTGTTTTGTCTCTGGCCGTTATTCATGGCAGCGGAAACGCTTGCCTTGCTTGCCGAAAGCGTGGACGCCCTGACACAAGGGGTTCGCCTCAAAATTCCACGGCAAACGGTGAAACGCATTGTGCGCCGGACTTCTCTGTTCGGCTGGTCCAACGGCTGGATTCACCGCGAGTTTGCAAAGCCCATGCAACGGCTGGAGATGGCCGCGCAACATCTTGCCCCCTCACCCATTCTTCACAAGAGTCCTCTATGAAACTTTCCGTGCGCTCCCTGCTTCCCTGGCTCATCGCCCTTGTCATGTTGCTCGTCGATCAAATCACGAAGCATGCGGCCCGCGTCAGCTTTTCCCTTCCCGACGGAAATCCGGATTACTTCAAGTTTCATACCGTCATCGGTGAATGGTTTCAATTCCGTCTGGTGTACAACTTCGGCGCAGCATTCGGGATGAAGCCGCAGGGAGTCCTCCCCTTTCTGAATCCCACCTTGTTTTACACACTGTTCTCGCTGGCCGCGATGGTCTTCCTGGGCATCTATTACCGCCATTTGAAACCGAACGAATTCTGGCCGCGCCTTGGAGTGGCGCTGATTTTCTCGGGAGCCGTGGGCAATCTGATCGATCGCCTCGCGCTCCACAAGGTCACCGACTTCATCGACGTGGGCATCCCGGGCGTTTCCCCGCGCTGGCCAACCTTCAACATCGCCGACAGCTGTGTGTGCGTCGGGATGGGCATTTTGCTGGCCCTGCCCCTGATTTACAAACGCCACACGTCCACCCCTCCTTCACCCCAAAGTTCTGATGCCGGATGAACTTCATTCCTTCCGGTGCGACGAGGAAAATTCGGAAGGACGACTCGACAAATTCCTGAGTTCGCGGATGGAAGCCTCCCGCTCTCAGATCCAGAAGTGGATCAAAGACGGGTTGGTGCGTGTGAACGGTTTGGAAACCCGTAAGAATGCATCGCTGCAGATCGGCGATACCGTGGACGTCTCCGAACCACCCAAAATCACCACCATCGGTGTCGAACCCGAAAACATCCCGCTCGATATCGTATATGAGGACTCCCGCCTCGTCGTGGTGGACAAACCCAAGGGAATGGTGACACATCCCGGTAACGGAGTTCGTTCGGGAACACTCGCCAATGCATTGGCCCATCATTTTAAAACCCTGTCCGATGCCGGTGGGGCCGATCGCCCGGGAATCGTGCACCGGCTCGATCGCGATACTTCGGGATTGCTGGTGGTGGCCCGGGACAACCACACCCACGCGGCGCTGGCCCGTCAACTGGCCGAACGCCACATTCATCGAACCTATGAAACCTTATGCTGGCGTGAACCCTCGCCGGAAGGCACGTTCGACTGGCCTCTGGGAAGACACCCCAAGGATCCCTTGCGCCGCGCAATTGTCACCGACGGCAAACCGGCCGTGACCCATTACCACGTTCTTGCATGGTACCAGTTCTGTGCCCATCTGGAAGTGCGATTGGAAACAGGACGCACGCACCAGATTCGCGTGCATCTTTCCCATGCCGGACATCCCGTGTGTGGGGATGAACTCTATGGCGGTGGTGACACCGTCATGGGCCGGATACCTCCGCTGTTCCAGACTCCCGCCGCCGGATTGCTGAAACGATTGACCTCACAAGCCCTGCATGCCGTCAGACTCTCCTTCGTCCATCCCGGCAATGGGAAGCTCATGGAATTTCAATCCCCTCTGCCCGGGGAATTTCGGGCCGCGCTGGAATACCTGCAACCCTATCAACGCAATACGGACTCATGAAAAAACCCCTGCAATTCGATTTCAACCGCGCGCTCAACCGCGGACACGTCTCTTACAACGCCAGCATCGGGAAATGGTGGGAGAATCAGGCCGCTGATTCTTCGCATCAACGCGCCTACCGCTTCGTGGCCGAATACATCCGCGATCGCATGAAACGCAAATCTTCCGGCACCACCGGACCGCTGATCGTGGATTACGCCTGCGGTGGCGGCTACGTCCTGATGCAACTGGCCAAAATGATGCCCACGGCGCGCATTGTGGGCCTGGATGGTTCGCACAAAATGCTTGCATTGGCACAACAACGACTGGAACAATCCGGGGTTTCCTGCGCCATTCTTCCGACGGATCAAGCCTTTGCTTCCAATGGGCCGCGCGTGCGTCTGGTGGAAACACGCCTGCCCAACTTCAAGCTGCCCAAGGGCAAGGCGGACGCCGTGGCCTTCGTATTCCCCAACATCGCGCCGGGCCCCAAGGATCAACCCGTTTACGATCGCCATGGCTACAAACACCGTGCGGATACGATCGTGGCGAAAATGCTGGCACGTTTCCGGGAAATGGATCCTGAAGACGAGGTTGTGAAAGACGATCCCGATACGCTGTTCGACGGCTACATGAGCGAACGAGTGCTGGCCCGTAATATTCACGGACTCCTGAAACCGGGTGGGATGTGGTTCAAGGTGGATTATGCCAACGCATTGCGCTCCGAGTTGAGCGAACTTTCACAGTGGCGCTGCCTTTTTTCGGAATGCGCCTTGGAAGCCCCGATCAAGGAAAAAAACAGCGAGCTTCTCTTCAAACTCCGGGACAACGTGTTCCGAACGTCCAAGGTGATTTTTGACGTCTACCACCAGACCAAGGACCCCTCTGACAAGGAAGGCGGCTACTTCATCACCCTTTTCGAAGGGGTCTAAGAGGCTTGGTGACCCCTATCACAACCTGAAAATGGGCCTTGGGTTTAATTTTTCAAACAACTTCCATGCTTTTCCCTGTGCAAAACAGCCCTTTTAAAAGCACATTTATATGCGTCATCACTTCCCAGGAGAACGCATGACATGAACAGGGTCACCCCGTTTTCGTCTTTCATACGCACTGGAATCTTGGCCGCCGCCCTTCTTCTGCCCGGCATTTCCAACGGCAGCCCTGTCATGGACGAAATTGTCCGTTCCTTCGAAAGAAACAACAACTATATCCAACCGTTCGCGACCATCTTCGGAACGGCCGCAAATGCCGGCTGGAACCAGTCGGCTTGGGTGGGCAAAGGCTTCGGCTTTTATCTGGGCATCCCCCTGAGCGTGGCCTATGTCTCAGATGACGATCGCACTTTCAACGGAACCTTCGTGGACGATGGTTGCAAGCAGTACAATAACGACCCTGCGCACGTACCGGGTTCGAGTTGCAAGGAAGTCACTAGCTACAAGGGTCCCACCATTCTGGGTGGTAAGGCGCCCGTCATGCATCGTTCAATTTACGATCCCTATTACAGCCACAACATCATCGACACGCTCGACATTCAGATGAATGACGGTCAGTTCGATTTCCCAATGTTGCCCTTCGGCGCTCCCCAGATTGGCCTCTCCTATTATTTCACGGAGATCAAGGCTCGCTACATGTGGAACCCCGTGGAAGATTTGGGGGATTCCAAGTTGCCTATCACCTTCTTCGGACTCGGATTCCAGCATGATCTGCGCTCCGTCACCCGCTTCCTGCCCGTCAAACTTCCTGTGAATATTTCTCTGTTCTGGAACAAAACATGGTTGACGGCGGATTTTACTCCCGGCGCTGACGACATCAAGGGCACCATCAGCATGGAAGGCACGGCCTCCTCTTATGGGCTTCTCTGGGGATACACCTTTGGCAACTGGCTGGAATTCTTCCTTGAGACCGGCTTCGAAAGCGCCAATCTCAAGACCAGCGGCGACCTGACCCTGAATGCGGACGATGCTGATGCGAATAAGCATGAACACATCACCCCGCATGTAAGCGTGGATGGACGCAATGGTTTGCGCGTGTCGCTTAACGTGGCCCTGCACTTCGGCTATGACATCGTCGCGGGCCAGACCTTCGGCGCCGAGGCAGGAAACATGGTCAACATTCTCGCCTTCCGCCATAACAACAGGTAAGCGGAACAGGCAACAAACATCCGAATATCACCACGGAGGAGGGAAACATGAAAACAGGAAATTGGAAACCGGGCAAAATGCTCGCCGGAATTCTGGCGGCTTTCACGGTCTGGGCGCTCTCGGGTTGTCTCACGGCTGGGGGAGGCGGTGTCACTGTATCGTCCAGCGACACGGCGTATTTCACGATGAATTTCACCAACACCCTTGGTGCCCAACAGGCTTCGGACAGCATCGATGTCAAGAAAATCAGCGACGATCTGCACGATCAGGATATCGATGACTCGAGCATCCAGATCACGGATTTGGAGGTGACTTTCGACGACTCCTCCTCGGCGTTTCTGTCTGCGAACTTAAACAAACAATTTCTCATGGAAGTCTTCTATGGCGATACAACCCGCGCGCTCAGCACGGATCCCCATATCTTGACGGCCATCCACCCGGACACTATGGTTTACGAGATTAATCGGAACATCTTCGGTGTGCAAAACGGTTTTGTGGCCATCGTGAACGCCATCGCCAATGCCAACACCACACCAAAAATCAAGGTCACGGGCAAAGTGACCTTCCCAACCAGCGCCCCGGTGGCTGGACGGCTCAAAATGAGGTACATTGTCACGGTGACGGCCAAACTGAAGACCTGAAGTAGTCCTTCAATTAAAAAAGGGGCGGGAGTCAACTCCCGCCCCTTTTTTATATCCTATCTGAAAAAGAAGGGGAAACCATGAAAACCGCAATCCACAAAACACTTTATGGAGCAATGGCAGTGTCTTTCGCCCTGACTCTTTCCGGCTGCTTTACCGATGGCGGCGGCGATGTCACCATCACCGTCTCTGATACGACGGAAGTTCGTCTGAACTTCACGGGCGCCTCGCCTTACATCGGCCGTGACAGCATCAATATGACGGATGTCCGTCAAAAACTGCGGGACAAGGGGGCGGCGAGCATCACAGGCATCGGCCTCACTGATTTGAAGCTAATCTTCGGCGACTCCGCCAAAATGCTGATCCAGGCGAACACCGGAGTCCATTTTGTCCTTAGCGTCTATTATCAGGTCTCTTTGCTGGCCCTACAAACTTCTCCGACCGCCCCTTATATGACCTTCGACACGAATGTGGTGTCCTATGCGTTGAACGGTGGCATTTCCGGCGTATCTCCCGGTTTCGTACCTCTGAAGGCCGCCATTGCCGACACGACCGTCTCAAAAATCAAACTGAAGGTCATGCTGGAATTGAAGGACGCCCTGAGAACAACCCCACCGGCTCTCAATATCAAGACCGACAGGCTCAAGATTGTTTCAGCTTTTGACGTAAGCTGAAATTACTGCGTTTCCGCAGTTTTGGCCGAGCCTCTTCCCCGCCCCTTGAATTCCCGGGGCGGGAACTCGAATTGCAACTTGCCCTGCGGCGACAGCTTCAGATAGGCGTCGAAGAAGCGGCGGGTCTTGGAGGATTGAAATCCCTTGATGAGACCCGACTTCCCCTCCGTCAGCATCTTCCCCATACTTTCGCGATCCAGCGGCTTGCCCAGCAAGGTCTTGCCCATTCGGAAACCTTTAGTCTTGTCTCCGTCGATCGCACTCTGCGACATGTAGGAGGCCACGGTTTCAAAAACAGGAGAACCGTCCACAGGAGAATTCCCCAAGGACTCGGGATTGACGATCTCGGGCTTCTCGCCACCTTCGCCATCGTCGAACACGAATTCGACCTTGCCTTTGTCCACGAGGCGGATGACCGCCGTAAAAGGTTTGCCCATCTTGCTGCGGAATCCCTGCAAGGGCCCGAGTCTTTTTTCCTTGATCAGCTCCACGATTTCGGGACCGGACATCTGCCGGCCGCCCAACACCTTGCGGATGACCAGTGAACCATCGTGGGTTTCCCAACGACTCGGAGTTTCATACATCGGCTGTCCATCCAACGGGTTATTGAACCCGGCAGGCTTGCGATCCTTTTGCTCGTCGTACCCCTTAATGTTGCCGACCATCCTCCGGGCAAGGTCCTGAATCTCGCGCATGAAGGACTCGCGCGTGAACTGCCCCTTCTCGATGCGGTTCAGCTTGTGTTCCCATTCCCCGGTCAATTCCGGCGAGGTGAGTTCCTCAATGCCCATGGCCGACAACATGGTCAGCAATTCGATCCCCTTGGCGGTGGGAATCAATTCCTTGCCCTCACGGACCACATACTTGTCGGAGATCAAGCCTTCGATGATTGCCGCGCGCGTGGCAGGCGTTCCAAGTCCACGCTCATGCATTGCTTCGCGGAGATCTTCATCGTCCACGTACTTGCCGGCGTTTTCCATGAAGGACAACAACGTCGATTCCGTGAGCCGTGGTGGCGGCTTGGTCTGTTCGTTGCGGACTTCGACATTTTCAGCCACGACCGGTTTTCCGGAAATCAGCGCAGCAAGGGTCGCTTCTTCCGTCGGATCGATGCCATAAATCGCCTTCCAGCCCGGGACTTCCAGCACCTTGCCCTCGGTACGGAAGCTCTCCCCTTCCACCACGGAAATCCGCGATGTCTGCAGGAATTTCGCCGGCGGAAAAAACACCGCAAGGAACCGTTGCACCACGGCGTTGTAAATCTTGCGCTCTGCGTCGCTCAACCCCTCGGGAATAACCTGCGTGGGGATGATGGCGAAGTGATCAGACACCTTGGAAGCATCGAAGATGCGCTTGTCAGGCTTGACGTAATTCTTGTCTGCAGCTTCGGCCGCGAACTTTCCGAACTCGCCGCCCTTCAACGTACCCATCAGATCGCGCGCCACGGAGACGTAATCCTCGGGCAGATGACGGCTGTCGGTACGTGGATAGGTCAACGCCTTGTGCTTTTCATACAGCGCCTGCGCAATAGAAAGTGTGGTCTTGGCGCTGAAACCGAACCGTCCGTTGGCATCGCGTTGCAAGGCGGTGAGATCGTACAGCGGTGGGCTGCTTTGAAAGGCGGGCTTCTGGGTTTCGGAAACATCGGCG
>OMJM01000034.1 GCA_900299345.1 bacterium
AAGACGGCTACTTCTGGATTCTGGGGCGCATCGACGACGTGTTGAACGTGTCTGGACACCGACTTTCCACCATGGAAGTGGAGAGCGCATTGGTGGCCCATGAGGCCGTGGTCGAAGCTGCCGTGGTGGGATTCAACCACGAAATCAAGGGTGAAGGCGTGGCCGCTTTCGTCACCGTGGGGCCGGGACGTGAAAAAAATCCGAAGACTGCGGAGGCGTTGAAGAAGCATGTGCGTGACATGATCGGTGCCATCGCCGTACCAGATCAAATTCATTTCAGTGATGCGTTACCCAAGACCCGTTCCGGGAAAATCATGCGCCGCTTACTCCGCGACGTGGCCAACGGCGTGGAATCCAAGGGCGATATGACCACGTTGGAAGATTTGAATGTGCTCGCCAAACTTCGCCAGCAAGAGGAGGAATAATCATGAAGAGAACCGTTCAGAGAATTTTCGTAATCACACTAGCGGCATTGCCGCTTCATGTCTTCGCCCAGGGGGTGGATTCCATCGCTGCATGGAAACGCACTTTGAATGGAATGGCCAACCTGTCGCAGTCTTACTTCGACAATTGGACCAAGGGTGGAACCGATGCCTTGAATTGGGAAATTCGATTCGACGCATCGGCGGTTTTGGACAAGCCGGGGTATACGTGGGAGTCCAAAGGCAAGGCGGCTTACGGTCAAGCCAAGCTTGCGAGTCTTGCTCCCCGTAAATCCTCCGATGAATTGGTTCTTGAAACCATTTATACACGCAAACTGAACGAATGGATCAATCCCTTTGCCTCGGCCCGTCTGCAATCCCAGTTTGCACCGGGATATACCTATGATGACAAGCTCGGAACGCGTACGAGGGTTTCTGGTGTTTTCGATCCCACTTATGTCACACAGACTTTGGGCGCCGGTTACGATTGGCGGAAGGAGTTACAGCTTCGGCTCGGCGGAACGTTGAAGGAAACCTTCAGTGCTGTGCGATACGGTTATGCGGATAAGGCGTCGACCGCAGCCGTTGAGACCTACAAAATCGAGCCCGGCGCCACTTTCACCGCTATTTACAAACGCGGTCTGATGGAGAATATTCTGCTCAGTACGCTGTTGGATGTGTTCGTAAATTTCAAAGGCGCGGACGAAACCGACGTGCGATGGGAGAACCTGATCACCGCCAAGGTGAACAAGTATATCAGCGCGAACTTTGCGCTGGATATGCTTTACGACAAGGATCTCTCCACTGAACGGCAGATCAAGGAAAACCTTTCCATCGGCATTTCATTTTTATCCATCTGAACCCGGAGGTTGATCATGTTGAAGGAATTCAAGGACTTCGCGCTCAAGGGCAATGTCATCGACATGAGCGTCGGTATCATCATCGGCGCGGCATTCGGAAAGATCGTCTCGTCTTTTGTCAGTGACATCTTGACGCCCCCATTGGGTCTGCTGATCGGGCGTATGGATTTTTCCAGTATGTTCGTGAGCCTTTCTGGAACTCAGTACAACAGTCTTGCCGAAGCCAAGGCGGCGGGTGCGGCCACATTGAATTACGGCATGTTTCTGAACCACACACTGGACTTCGTGTTGGTGGCCTTCGCGCTGTTCCTCCTTATTCGTTGGGTTAACCGGCTGAAGAAATCCGAACCAGCGCCCGTGGTCGCTGTTCCGGATACTCGCGAATGCCCGGAATGTCTCTCCCCGGTTCCCCTCAAAGCCCGTCGCTGTGCGCACTGCGCCAGCCCCTTGCCCTGATTGTTATCCTTTTGACATGACATTCGAGGAGATTTACGCGCTGGTCAAGCAGCGCAAGCTGGAAATGCCGGAAGGCAAGTCCACGTCCGAGCTTTTTAAAAAAGGTGCGGACGGAATCGGCAAAAAACTGGTGGAAGAAGCGGCTGAGAGCTGGATGGCGGCCCGGTTCGAAGGCCGTGAGAATCTTTCCCTGGAACTTTCCCAAGTCCTGTATTATGTCGCTTGCATGATGGCGGAGAAAGGCCTCACGCTGGAAGAGGTCTATAAGAAATTATGATCAAGGTCGCTTTGCCCAATAAGGGCCAGCTTTTCGAGCCCACGATGGACATTCTTGCGGCCTGCGGCTACAAGGTCAGCAAGTCATTGCGCAGTCTTTCGACGCTGGATAATGAAAACGGAGTGGAGTTCTATTTCTTGCGTCCGGGGGACATTCCGTTATACGTATCAAACGGTATTCTCGATGCTGGTATTACGGGAATGGATTTTGTGGCTGAAAAGGGTGTGGCTCCATCCAAATTGCTGGATCTCAATTACGGAGCTTCGAAGCTCTGTGCCGCTGTGCCCCAAAACAGCCCTGTCCGGACATTGGACGAATTGAAGACTTCGCGCATCGCCACTTCGTTTCCGAACATTGTGAAGAAGTATTTCGGCGGTCATGACAAGTTGGTTGAACTCGAAGGCGCGGTTGAAATTTCAGTAAAACTCGGCATTGCCGATGCCGTGGTGGATATTGTCGAGACCGGGACGACGTTGGTTCAGGCTGGGCTGCGCATTGTGGGCGAACCCTTGTTCCTCTCCCGTTCGGCCCTGTTTGCCCACGCAGGACGCGAGTCTCAAACTGAACTCGTCGTTTTGAAGAGCCGTCTTGAAGGCAAGCTCTTGGCGATGGAATACATGATGGTGGAGTACGATGCACCTGCCGATAAAAAGGATGTGGCCTGTGCCATCACGCCCGGTATCGAATCTCCGACTGTGACGCCGCTGGCAAAGGCCGGATGGTTTTCCGTGAAGGCCATGGTTCGCAAGCGTGAATCGCAGAAGATCATGGACGAACTGTCGAAGCTGGGCTGCAAGGGAATCTTGCTGACCTCCATCGACAGCGCCAGGATCTAGGGTTTTATTTTCTTCAGTTTGTAATCGCACACCACGGAAAAATCCTGCGGTCCGTGCTCGATCCAAGTTCCATTGACGATTAACTTCCAGATCCCTGCCACCATATTTCCGGTGGGCACATCCACGACCTCGACATTGTCCCTCCAGTTCACACCGCGGTAGGCGGAATCAATGTCCGTCGCATGAATGGGGTCGATACCATCCTGCGACTCCCTTTTTTGGGGGAGGGGATCCAGAACCCAGGGATGAAACTCCTTTCCGTCCGGTGCAACGAGAATAAGATCCAGATCGTTGACCAGCTTGGGAGCGTAAGCCTCTTCCAAATCCGCAGGATAATCGTCCCACGTCAAAGTGGCGCGCAGGGAATGCGAACCTTTGGGAACGGCAAAGGTATACGTCACCGTGCGTCCGTCCGGCAATGAGTCCTGTTTGAATTTTGCAGTGTCCACGAATGCCACTGCCTTTTGTGCATTGACCAATCCGTACCCCGTGGCGTAATCCGGGCCTCTGTAGTAGCGGTTGTAAGCGGTGGAATAAGGTTCGTTGGCGGAGAGATCCGGATTGAGAATGCCCACGGCATTGCTTGCATCCACCACATCTTCTGTCCATAACGGTCTTGTCTTGATCAGATCGGTGGCGGTGTGAATCAGAATGGCCTTGACGGTGGAATTCCATGGTGCGTTGTGGTGGATGTCCTGTCCCGGTTTCAGGAAACCACGCCGTTGATACATCTGCAGCATCAACGCCCCGATGCCCGTGACATAGGGGGCAGCTTCCGAGGTTCCCTGTGTTTCGATGTACGCCCCCAACGAACTTCCCGTCACAGCCGCGGATCGTATTCCCACCACGGTATCAGAGTGAAACCCCAGCCACAGCGAATCGATCCGGATTCCCTCTTTCCATCGTTTGACTTTTCCGGCCACGGGTCCGTTTGCGTAGCCCCATAAGTTCGCGAGGGCAAAACGAGCTTCATGCCCATTCGTGTCGGGGGTGGGGAGGTTGAACAGCAAGCTGTCGTCAGCGTTGAAACGATGCCATGTGATCCCGCATTGCAGGTAGTTGAGTTTCGAAGGAAAATCAGGATGGATGAATCGATAACCAATAACCAGAGTATCCGAGGTGGAGGAAATAAAGGGGGTGAAGTTTGCGTTTGTAATCCATCCATCGCGCCATCGGGATGTGAAACCCAGAATTCCATCTTGAATCCGAAAATCATCCGCCTTGTAGTCAGCGCGCCAACCTTCTTTGGGGTCGAAGTCCCAACGGATTTTGACGCCATGGTTGTAAATAACCAAAGAATCGACACGGATTTTCAATGGAAGGGGAGATCGCTCCGGAAAGAAATAGGATGCGCCCGGTGCGACGATATCGGGTTTGATACGTCCATCCGCTGTGGGGCCCAAGCTGCTGAGGGGAGCTATGGAATCCGTTTCCTTGTAGGTTGCACCCACATTGATCGAATTCTTGGCATGGTTGAGGATGGAGTAGTGCCCCTGCATGTTTCCAAACATGGGCCGATCACCGTTGTTTCCGGCCGCATACACGACAGTGTGGCGGTAATGTTTGTGATCGAACAGAATTGAGTCGGCAAAACGATCCAAATCGTTGTAGTAACCTTGATCCAATACGGTCGAGTGATTGTTGATGTCGCCTTCACCGCCGACACCATCACCAACATTGGAGATCAAACGGCTTTTGAATGCTACACCGTGGTATTGATATCGCCTGCCTCCAGCTGCCTCGCTGCTCCAGCCATTCCCCGCAGCTACGGATGTCACCAAGGTTCCGTGTTGACAGCAGCGATCCCTGCCGCCGAATATGTCCCATGCCGGGGTGCTTCGGAAATGGCTTGCGCCATTATTGTCCAACTCTCTCAAGTCGTTGGCGGTGGTGTCGATAGGTTCGTCATAAATACCAATGAGGATCCCCTCACCGGTATAGTCCCGGTTGGACATCCATTTTTCCGTGGGAGGGAAGATGGTGGTGTCGATTTTTTGGAGGGTGTCAAGGTGGAGATGTGCACGGGCGATATCATCGGATCGAATCGCATTTGCGACCAAGAGAGATGATGCAAATACGATTCGGGATAGCATTGATAGGTTGAGGCGAGGCGAAGATCGAGAAGTCACTCGATTTTGAAAATCTCCCGGTGCCCGCCTTCCACCAGATCCATGTATCCCTTGAATAACTCCGCCACATCCGGCATGGAAGTAAAAGTACGGGTCATGTTGGTATAGTGCTCGATGGAATCCACTTCGATTTCGGTGACTACGGTCCAGTAGGTGGCCACCATGTCGGTCATGACACGATAGCTGGTAAACCCTTCCATTGATTTGGTCTTTTCACTAACCTGCTTGAAAATTTTGACCAGCGCACCGGCTTTTCCGGGTTTGCAACGGAACACATCACGCACGAGAAACATATCGACCTCCAGTTTGGGGTGTCGGATAATATAACCGGCAACAAAAAAGCCCGGCGTTTCGGCCGGGCTTTCAAGATGGATGGCAAGAAGGACTACTTCATGTTCTTCATGTAGCCGGTCACGCCGTCGCGGTTGCCCTTCATGGCCTTGTCGCCCTTGTGCCAGTTGGCCGGGCAGACTTCGCCATGCTCTTCGCTGTACTGCAGAGCGTCGAGGAGGCGGAGAACTTCGTCCACGTTGCGGCCGATGGGGCGGTGATGCACGACCTGAGCTTGTACCACGCCATTCTTGTCGATGACAAAGGAGGCGCGATAGGTGATTCCTGCGCCTTCGTCAAGCACGTCATAAGCGCGTGAAACGCGTTTGTGGATATCCGCGATGATCGGATAGTTCACGCCCTGAATGCCGCCGTCGCTGACCGGAGTGCGCAGCCAGGCCATGTGGGAATGCGCCGAATCCACCGAGCAGCCGAGCAGC
>OMJM01000035.1 GCA_900299345.1 bacterium
AATTAAGGGTATTTTAGGCCGAGTAACTTTTTGGCCTCGTTCCAATCGAGAAGTTTTCGTTAAGGCAAGTTGGATTCCAAAAGTCTCATTGCCCCATGCTGCTACACGCGAAACGCAGGCCAAGTTGATCCTTGTCTGGAAGCCAGTAAATCACGTCATTCGCTTCTTCCTTGGGGATCTTGAAGGCCACATTCGTTCCTTTCGAATAGAGGGGCTGAATTTCGTCCGTCATCGAATTCCAGCCGTCGGAAGATCCATCAAGCTCTTGGAACTCAAAATATTTTTCGCCATATTTTAATAGAACCTTGCTCTCTTTCGGACTTTTATTCTCGGAGGAGACATTCTTATACTTCACGTTGACCAGTAAATACTTGTTCGAAGAATTCGCTTCATCTTCTGATCCCGCCTCTGCGGCGGGGATGCTGTCAGACAACTGACAAGAGTTCAAGGTTACTTCGAAATCACCATCTTTAATTGTTTCTCCAACTCTTGAGGCCTTTGCTCCGTTCTCTACCTCTTGCTGGGATATGACAGTGTCCCTCTCTTTCACGATAACCGTATCCTTTTCGACGACCTTTTGGGTTGACCCGATGCCATCCAAATAAGTAGCCGATTTGTCCAGCGCGAAAGCCAGCCTGTGGAGGTTGGAAGGGAAATAAATAAAGCATGACAAGAACAGCCAAGAAAATCCAATGGCGCGCGACCTTCTGTCATAATGTTTGCGAAGTAGAGCCCAGACAAAAAATAGGGGAAACAGTAAGATTAGGATGCCCAAGAGGGCGCCAACGGGTTTTTTCTTTGGATCTGTCGTTTGCATTTCTCCCCCTTTGGCCTACTGATTAAACAACTGCATTCGCCTTAGAATATAAAACACTCCTTACACATTTGTTCGCCACGGCGCATAGCCGTCAAGCGAGGCGACGCTGTGGGATTTCATCGCCTGTATAAGTTCCCGATTCATCTTGATGACCGCGTTCCAGCGATATGCCAACACCGTATAAACCTGTACGGCATCCGCTCCAGCTTCGAGTAGATCCAAAACCTTTGCCCCGTGATCAATCCCCCCCGAGGCGAACAAGGCCATGTGCGGTAGCTGCTTGCGGATGAAGCGGACCGCTGGCAATGTGTTCTGATACAGAATGCGACCCGAGATGCCGCCGAGCCCGCCGGCCTTTGTGAGCGGTGACAGTTTTTCCATGGGTGTTTCCATGTGGAGAAACCGGCTGCGATCGCCCGGAAAGGTGTTGAACAACACCAGACCCGAAACTCCAGCGTCGGCGCAGACCTGCAAGACTTCTTCCAAAGTTTTCAGATTCATGTCCGGTGAAAGTTTGACCAGCACCGCCTTGCGCGGCGCCAGCGTCTTGCGGACGTCCATCACATGGTTGACGATGCGGCCCAGCAGTTCGACGTTGGTGTCGAGCCGCGCGGTTCCCGTGTTGGGACAGCTTAGATTGAGTTCGACATAGTCCGCGGCGGCATAGGCGCGCCGGAATGTGGCTTCGACCTCGGCCAGCATCTGATCTTCATCCACGACTCCCGGCGTATCCGCCACGCTGATGCCGAGCGTCATCTTGCGCTTGTGGCATCGCACGAGGTTGCGATCCACCTCGCGGGCGATGCGATCGATACCCGCGTTGTTGAGACCCATCGAATTCTGCATGGCGCGATCGTTGGGGATCAACAGTACACGAGGACGGTGAGGATTTCCCTGCCACGGATTACGCGTGGCCGAACCCACCGCGATGCCGCCGAAACCAAGCTGTGCAAAGTCGGGCAACGCTTCGGCGTATTTATTCCCACCTGCGGCCAGCAGGATGGGAGTGCCGAGTGTCAGCGGAGAGCTGCGGTCGTGAAAGCGGATGGTTTTCGCAAGGGCGGGGGAGGGATGATAAGAGGGCGGTAGTATTGACCGCCAGCGCGCATACGTGGCGAGAAGATGGTGCCGGGTTTCGGCGTTGGAGATGACCGCTTTTGCGAAATCGAGGAAACGATCGCCAAACGTCTTTTGATAGTCGTGATTCTTGAAGGTTTCCTGGGATGCTGTTCCCACAGAGGGGAAAATAACAAACCCCTACCGCATCAGATTGAGCGCACCGCCGGCCTTGAACCAGGCGATTTGCTCTGCGTTGAACGTGTGGCTGACCTCGAAGCTGTCCAAAGAACCGTCGGCGTGACGCAAGGTCACGTTGAGATTCTTCCCCGGCGCGAAGCCGGAAAGCCCGGTGACGTCCACCGCATCATCTTCGCGCACCTTGTCATAGTCGGCGGGATTGACGAAGCGCAACGGCAGCAAGCCCTGCTTTTTGAGGTTGGTCTCATGGATGCGCGCCATGCTCTTGGCGATGACGGCCCGGCAACCAAGAAAACGCGGCGACATGGCGGCGTGCTCACGCGAGCTGCCCTCACCGTAGTTTTCCTCGCCGAATACGACCCATCCCGTGCTTTTCTTCTGGTAGTCACGCGCGATTTCCGAAAAGGTCTTTCCGGTTTCGCCGGTGAGAATGTTGCGGCCTTTGCCAATGTCGCCACCGAAGGAGTTTGTTGCGCCGAGGAACATGTTGTCGGAAATCTTGTCGAGATGTCCGCGGTACGCCAGCCACTTGCCAGCAGGGGAGATATGGTCGGTGGTGCACTTGCCTTGAGCCTTCACGAGGACGCGGCAGCCTGTGAACTCCAGTCCGTCCCATTTCGCAAAGGGCTTGAGGATTTGGAGACGCGGACTGTTCGGATCGATTTTCACCTCGACCGAGGAGCCGTCCGTGGCAGGCGGCACGAATCCGCCGTCGTTGAAGGCGAACCCCTTTTGCGGCAAGGCATCGCCCTTTGGCGGCGCAAGCTTGAAGGAGGTTCCATCAGAATCTTGAAGTGTGTCGGTGAGGGGGTTGAACTTGATTGTCCCGGCCAGCGCCATGGCCGTGACCAGCTCTGGCGATCCGATGAAGGCTAAAGTGGCGTTGTTGCTGTCGTTGCGGCCGCGGAAGTTGCGGTTGAAGGAGGTGATGATGCTGTTGGCCGTGCCCGTGGCCATGTCCTTGCGGTTCCACTGGCCGATGCACGGGCCGCAGGCGTTGGCCATCACGGTCGCGCCCAGCGCGTCCAAAGTGGCGAGATAGCCGTCGCGCTTTGTGGTGTCGAAAACCTGTTCCGATCCGGGGGACACGTAAAAACGGGACTTGGCTTTTTGTCCGCGCGTCAAGGCCTGTTCGGCCACTGAGGCAGCTCGTCCCACGTCTTCGTAGGAGGAGTTGGTGCACGATCCGATCAGCGCAGCGCTGAGTTCGGCGGGATAACCTTCGCGGTCGATCTCTTCCTTGAATTTGGAAATCGGGCGAGCCTTGTCCGGGGAATGCGGACCGACCACGTAGGGTTCCAGTGTGTCCAGATTGATTTCGATCACTTCGTCATAGTACTTGGCGGGATCCTTTTCCACTTCGGGATCAGGACGCAGGTAGGCGGCGTATTGATCCGCCAGTTCCGCGATATCCGCGCGGCGGGTGGCGCGCAGGTAATCGCCCATGGATTTGTGGTAGGGGAAGATGGAGCAGGTGGCGCCGAGTTCCGCGCCCATGTTGGTCACCGTACCCTGACCCGTGCAGGAAAGACTTTCCACGCCCGGTCCGAAGTACTCGATGATCTTGTTGGTGCCACCTTTCACAGTCAGCAGTTCCAGCAACTTGAGGATGATGTCCTTGCCCGAAGTCCAGCCGTTCATCTTGCCGGTGAGCTTCACGCCCGTGATTTTCGGATAAAGGACTTCCCACGGCATGCCGACCATCACATCCACGGCGTCGCCACCGCCCACGCCCGCGGCCACCATGCCGAGTCCACCCGCGTTGGGCGTGTGGGAATCGGTGCCGATCATCATGCCGCCCGGAAAGGCGTAGTTCTCCAGCACAACCTGATGGATGATGCCGGAGCCCGGCTTCCAGAAACCCATGCCATATTTCTTCGCCGCCGAACTGAGGAAGTCGAAAACCTCCTTGTTCTGGTGGTTGGCCGTGTCGAGATCGCGCGAGGCGCCTTCCTGTGCGATGATGAGGTGATCGCAGTGCACGGTCGTTGGCACGGCGACCTTGGCCTTGCCCGCCTGCATGAACTGGAGAATCGCCATTTGCGCGGTCGCGTCCTGCATGGCCACGCGATCGGGTTTCAACAGCACGAACGATTTGCCGCGTTCGAGAGCACCCTGGTTCGGGTCGCTCAGGTGCGACCACAGGATTTTTTCCGCCAAAGTGAGCGGACGGCCCAGCGTTTTGCGGGCGTGGGCGTGGGTATTATCGAGGGAGGCGTAGAGGGCTTTGACGTCGATTTGCATGAAATTTCCTCGAAAAATTTGCTGATGTCAGGGTGTAAACGATAGCTTTTTGGACTCGATTTCCACGTCGTTCCACGCGTCCACCGGGAGGTTTGTTTATGTTTGTGCGGCGGCTATGAATACGTCCGCGATAAACATGAAAAACGGCATTTGCGCGGGCATGTTCGCCCTGATTTTGGGAGCGGCTTTAGCTGGAGAATCGCCTTCGTTGAAAGGGCCGAAAACTTTCGGGCGCGACGCGGACAAAAATTTCGCGGACGATCAAAATCTTTCCGAGCTGGGCAAGGAAAACAAGGTTCCGGGACCCATGCATTTCATCACCCTGCCACTGCTCAACCTTTACCGGAATTACATCTCACCAGCCAAGGGTTACCATTGTCCTATGTACCCCTCCTGCTCCAGCTACGGTAAGGAAGCATTTTCGCGTTTCAATCCCCTCAAGGCCTTCTGGCTTACATCGGATCGGCTGACTCGCTGTGGACACGACATCCGCCAGTATCCCGTGGTGTTCGTGGAAGACGATGCCAAGCTCTATGATCCCATTCCCGTGCCGAGATGAAACGAGTCTTCACATTCTTGTTTCTGGCTCTCGCGATCAACGTCGTCGCGGAGGGAAGAGATACCTTGGTTCCGGGCGAAAGATTTGCTTCTTATCTGCAGGAGCAGGGAGAATATTACCGTGCCATCACCGAATACTTGCGCTTATTGCAAGAGTATCCGGAGAATCCCCGCAATCTCGATTGGCGGACCAACATTCTGGCCTGTTACCAGCAGGCGGGTGAAACGGACGATGCCCTGCAATGGGCAAGTCGCTGGATTTCTCTCGGGGAATCCTTTGCGTCCGGGAAAAGTCAGTCCGTGTTGTATCCCGTGAAGCTTGCGCTTGATGGGGGACGCTACGATTTTGTTTTCGCCATGCGCGCCCGGGGGGTGCAGCTACAGGATTCACTGGATTCGTGTCAACTGCAACGTGGTTATGCCATAGCCTTGGCGGCGAGAGGAGTAGCCCGGGAAATCGATAGCCTTGTGGCGGTTCAAAAGAATTGGATGCCACGTTTTTCCGCCGATTTGAAAGCTGCAGCCCATGTCCGTCAAAAGAGTCCTGGGTTGGGAAGGCTGTTCAGTGTCTTTCCCGGGGGAGGGTATCTCTACGCTGGCAAACCCGCCACCGCAACGGCCAGCCTGGTGATTATTTCGTTGTTGAGCTTTGGGATGTATGAAAGCATTCGCAACGATCAGGCCGCGCTAGCCATAGGGATGGGTATATTTAACTTCGCTTGGTATACAGGTTCTATTTATGTGTCTGCCAAATTGGTGGATCAGTGGAATCAACGTGAAAAACGCTCGGTCATTGTGAGGCTTAAACAATACTTTTGATAAAGGACCGTTTATGCGATTCAAACCTTGGGCTATAAAGCTGATCTCCGTTCTGTGTGCCAATTCATTGTTCATGAGCACTCTATGCGCAGTCATTGTGCCTGCACAAGCCACTCAGGTGATGCCGGGGACATCTGTGGTTCTGACGACTGGGACGACAGTGCTCGATCCGACCAACCTGCGCATTGGTGAAGCGGTGATGCTGACAGTTGCCAACGACGTGGTCATCGGTGGACGCGTGGTCATCAAGGCTGGAGCCCCAGCACAGGGTGAGGTTGTGACTGCGAATAAAAGCAATAATTTTGGTCAGCCGGCGAAATTGGGTATCGCACTCCGTACTGTGACCGCCGTCGACGGAAAGATTATTCCCATTTCAGCTTCGAAATATACCGAGGGGGAGGACAAGCAGACCGCTTCCCTCGGGCTTGGCCTGTTGTGTTGCTTCCTGCTTCTCTTTATGCATGGTGGCGAGACCACCATTCCAGCGGGTACCCTGATCAATGCCACTACCTCCATGATGGTGGATATCGATTCCTGAGTACTTGTTTGAGATCTGCAGTCTGTGAATTATAATGGGAGAGCATGAGCTCTACCATCTTTGATTTTATCCGCTTCATGCTCTCCGCCGGAGCGCTGAAGTTCGGCGATTTCACCACCAAAAGCGGGCGCAAGACGCCTTATTTCATCAACACCGGAGCCTACCAAACCGGCTCCCAGATGGAAAAGCTTGGTGAGTTCTATGCACGGGCCATTCACGAAGCGCATGGAAGTGACGTCGACAATCTTTTCGGCCCTGCGTACAAAGGCATTCCACTAGCCGTTTCCGCTGTGATGTCGTTGAATCGTCTGTTCCGTCTCGACATCAGCTACACCTTCAATCGCAAGGAAGCCAAGGATCACGGTGAAGGCGGTTCATTGGTGGGGTTCGATTACGCCAAGTGGAACGGTCATGCTCCCTGCCGCGTGGTGTTGATCGAGGATGTTACCACGGCCGGAACGTCGGTGCGCGAATCGTTACCGCTTATTCAAGCGGGTGGAAAAGCAAAAGCCATCGGTCTGGTTGTTTCCGTGGATCGGATGGAGAAAGGTTCTGGCGAGCGTTCGGCCTTGGCGGAAATCCGGGAAGAGTTCGGACTCAAGACTACGGCCATTGCATCTTTCGCGGACTTGATCGGATTTTTGCAAACTGCCGAGGGTTCGGAATATCTTCAGCGGGATGCAACCTTGCTTTCCCGCATGAAGGAGTATCGGGAGAAGTACGGGGCAGTTTAGAGCGCGTAGGCCAGTTGCAGCGCCCAGTACCAGTTCCTCGGGTGCGTCATCACGCTTTCATCGTAGTAATGACCGTAAAAGTCGGTAAGTCGTAAATGATCGCGTGCCGCTTGGGCCGTGATTGAGAACCCTTTGTACACGTTCTTGCGCGCGTAAACCGTCCACTTCACGTCGTCTGCCGTGCCGCCGCCCAGATCTGCCTTTGGAATCGGATTGAGGTTTTGCACGACCTGATTGGCATTATCCCGATACGGGTTGCTGCAGTATTCCATTTCCAAAGAAAGAAAGTCGAGCAATCCCAAGGTCGGAAGATTTGCGCCCACCATATAAGCCGTGCGATTCTTTAAAGTGTCGTAATAGCCGGGATAGTTCTTCAGACCCATGATGATGACTTCGGAATATATCCGCAGCTGTCCGTTGCCGAGGAAAGGGTTGGGCGCGAAGTGTGTGATGATATTGCCGAGATCCAGTGAGGCTCGAGCCATGACTTTTTCGCCCTTGAAGGTATAGTGACCGATGCTCTTGATGCTGTCCGTCATTCCTGCACTGTCATATACCGTCCGGCCGTTCTTCAGCACGTAGTACCGGGAAGCCTTGGGGTCATAATTGCCACGCGCCAGATTGGTCGGATCGTAGATGTTGTCGAACATGACACCCGCACCGATGGTGAAAAAGTTCTGAAAGGAATAGGACGCCATGTCGGTAAGGCTAAGGCTGCCGCTTGGCACCTGGTCCGTCTTGATCGTCAACAGCAGATCGTTATTCACTCCGAACATCCGGGTGTTCGCATCCAAACCATTCAGCTGGGCGCCAGCGCTGTTCAATAAGACCAACCCTCCCGTGTAAATGACGGTGGGATAGGTGTAGGTTCGGAACATGTACTCGCCGAGATTCTTGGCATCCTCGTTGTATTTGAACGGGAAGACACCCGCTTTGAGCAACAGATTGTGATCCCC
>OMJM01000036.1 GCA_900299345.1 bacterium
ATGATAAAGGCGTCGGGTGCGCTTTTCTTGATGTGCTCGCCCACGGTCTTGATGATGCCGAAATTCACATCCAGCAAGTCATCGCGGCTCATGCCCGGCTTGCGGGGCAGCCCGGCGGTGACGATGACCACGTCGCTGCCCTTGAGCGCGGCGTAGTCATTGGAGCCGCTGAGTCCGCTCGAGGTCGGGATGATGGGTCCGCCATGCAGCAGATCCAAGCTCTTGCCTTGCGGCACGCCTTCGACCACGTCGATCAACACGACGTCGCCGAGTTGTTTCTGAGCGGCCAGCAAGGCCATGGTTCCGCCGATTTGTCCGGCGCCGACGAGGGATATTTTGGTTCGCTTCATGTTGTCCTTCTTTTCGTTGGGGTGGATTTAAAATCCACCCTTACAATCTTCCTTATCGCTTCATCGCTTCGGCCATTTTACGGCCGATTTCAGCGGCGGTTTCAGCCACGGTCACACCTGCCGCGCGCAGTGCGTCCTTTTTGGATTGCGCGGTTCCCGCGTTGCCATCCACGATGGCGCCGGCGTGTCCCATGCGCTTGCCTTTGGGAGCGGAAGCTCCGGCGATGAAACCGACCACGGGTTTCTTCACGTGCTCTTTGATGTAGGCTGCTGCGATTTCCTCGTCGCTGCCCCCAATCTCGCCGATGAGGACGATGCCTTCGGTTTCCGGATCGTCGTTCAGCATGCGGATGACGTCCACGTGCGACAGGCCGTGCACGGGATCACCGCCGATGCCGACGGCGGTCGTCTGACCAAGTCCGAGCTGCGAAGTCTGATGCACGGCTTCATAGGTCAAGGTTCCCGAACGGGACACGATGCCGATTTTTCCCGGCTTGTGGATGGGGCCGGGCGCAATGCCGATCTTGCACACGCCCGCCGTGGTCACGCCGGGACAGTTCGGGCCGATGAGGATGCTGGACTTGCTCTTGAGCGCGTGATGCACCTTGAGCATGTCCACCACGGGAATGCCTTCGGTGATGGCCACGATCAGTTCGATTCCCGCGTCCGCGGCTTCCAGGATGGCGTTGGCGGCATACGGGGCCGGCACGAAAATCATGGTGGCGTTCGCGCCGGTTTCCTTGCGGGCCTCTGCCACGCTGTTGAACACCGGGAATCCATCCACCGTGGTGCCGCCTTTTTTCGGCGTCACGCCGCCGACCACGTTCGTGCCGTAGTCGCGACATTTCTGGGAATGGAAAAGTCCGGCCTTGCCTGTGATGCCTTGCGTGATGAGGCGCGTGTTTGCGTCGATAAGAATGGCCATGTTACACCTTCGCCGTTTCGACGGTCTTGGCCGCCTTGCGCGCCGCATCTTCGAGATCGTCGGCGGAAATGATGTCGAGGCCGGACGCGTTGACCAGCGCCTTGCCTTCCTCCACGTGCGTGCCTTCGAGACGCACCACCAGCGGAACCTTCAGTCCCGTGTTCTTGACGGCATTGATGATGCCCCGCGCGATGATGTCGCAGTGCATGATGCCGCCGAAGATGTTCACGAGGATGGTCTTCACGTTTTTGTCGGAAGAGATGATTTCAAACGCCTTGGTCACCGCTTCCTCGGTGGCGGAGCCGCCCACGTCGAGGAAGTTCGCGGGTTGCGCGCCGTAATGGGCGATGATATCCATCGTCGCCATTGCGAGGCCTGCACCATTGACCATGCAACCGATATTGCCGTCGAGCTTGATGTAGCTCAGTCCATATTTCGCGGCTTCAATCTCACCGGGGTCTTTTTCCGCATCCGGATCTCCGCCCGTGTCCGTCTGGCGGAACAAAGCGTTCTCGTCGATGGTCACCTTGCAGTCCAGCAGAATCAGATTGCCCGCGTCATTTACGGCCAGCGGGTTGATTTCCAGCAGCGAACAGTCTTTAGATACGTACAGGTCGTACAACTTGCGCGCGACATCACCGAATTGCGTGGCTTGTCCGGCATTCAATCCCAAAAATGAAGCGGCTTGTTTCAGCAACGCATCGTCGGGTCCTTTGCCCCATTCGGGATACAACTTGAGGATTTTCTCCGGAGTTTTGTCCGCGATTTCCTCGATGTCCATGCCGCCGTCGGGGCTGAGGATGAACACGATGTTGGCTTTGGCGCGATCCAGGGTCACCGCGAAGTACAGTTCGCGCGTGATTTTGCTTTGTTCTTCGAGCAACACGGCTTCGATCTTCACGCCGGAAGGACCGGTCTGGTGGGTGACCAAGGTCATGCCAATCAGCTTGGAGGAAACCTGTTCAGCTTCAGTAGCGTTGTTGAACAACTTGATGCCGCCCGCCTTGCCGCGTCCACCCGTGAAGGCTTGCGCCTTGGCGACGCCTTTTTCGAGTCCGAGAGTTTGCAGGGTTTTGCTGGCTTCACCGGCAGTGAAAATCACTTCGCCGCGCGGTACGGGAAGTCCGGCTTTTCGCAGCAGGGCTTTTCCCTGATATTCATGGAGTTTCATTCAGATCCTGATTTTTTAAAAAACGGATTTTTAGGGCCGGATAAAAATGCTCATAAATGACAGGGGGATCAACGAAAAACATCCCGTTTTCACGGGACAAAAAGTGACACTACTTCAGAACGGGACAGCCGTACTGCGGCTTGAGGAAATGCTTTTTCGGCAGGTCATGGAAGGGGTCGTTTTTGGCCCGAACCATGAGCTTGAGATTGGTGTCGCGAAGGCTGGCGGCCAGCGCCGCCTGAGCGGTGTGCAAAACGCTCATGATGGAGCACTGATTCGCGTCGCCGCAATTTTCTGGATGCTCAAAGCAATTCATCAGGTTGATCTTGCCTTCGACCGATTCCACGATGTCCAGAATGGAGATGGCTTCGGGGGAGCGGGACAGAGCGATGCCGCCACGGGGACCGGGCACGGTTTTCAACAATCCGGCCTTTGAGAGCTTGGCGACGATTCCATGCAGAAAACGGACGGAAAGGCCTGTGTCCTTCGCGATGGTCACCACGGGAACGGGTTTGGGCGCGACTCCTTCGGATCGGGCATTATAGTGCCGCCGGGCCAGATTCTGGAGGGTACGCAGGGCGTAATCCGTTTTTCGCGTGAATTTCATGTTGGGCCTATGCCTAAAATATAGGCCTTTGTAGACCCAAGAAAAAACGGCTACAACGCTTCAAACACCCCGGCCGCGCCCATTCCGCCACCCACGCACATGGTCACGATGCCGTACTTCCCGCCACGGCGGCGTAGTTCGTGAATCAAGGTAAGGGTGAGTTTGGTTCCCGTGCAGCCGAGAGGATGGCCCAAGGCAATGGCTCCGCCGTTCACGTTCACCTTGTTCTCGTCGAGGCCCAATTCGCGAATAACGGCCAGGCTTTGAGCCGCGAAGGCTTCGTTCAGCTCGATCAAATCGATCTGATTCAGGCTTAGCCCGGCCTTCTTCAACGTCTGTGGAATGGCTTGCACCGGTCCGATGCCCATGATCTCCGGCGGCACGCCTGCGGCCGCGAAGCTGATCAATCTCGCCAGCGGCTTCAGACCTTTTTCTTCCGCATACTTCCGCGAAACGACCAAGGTCATCGCCGCACCATCGCTGACTTGTGAACTGTTTCCCGCCGTGACCGTGCCGTTTTGCTTGAACGCCGGCTTGAGTCCTTTCAACGCTTCCAGCGATGTGTCGGCGCGCGGCCCCTCATCCACAACGAGCGATCGGGAACGCGAAACTTCCTTGTAGTGCTCATCAACGCTCGTTTCGGTCCACGAGAACGGTGCAATTTCATGGGTGAATTTTCCATTTTGAATCGCGGCGATGGCGCGCTGGTGAGAACGCAATGCAAAGGCGTCCTGCGCTTCGCGCGAGATGCTGTATTTCTCCGCAACCCGTTCCGCGGTCAGTCCCATGGTCATGTACGATTCGGGACGGTGGCGGACGAGATCGAGATTCGGCGCGATCTTGTGTCCGCCCATGGGAATCAATGACATGCTTTCCAATCCACCCGCCAGAATCGCATCGGCCTGTCCGAGATTGATGCGATCTGAAGCCAACGCGATGGATTGCAAACCCGAAGCGCAATAGCGGTTAATGGTCATGGCGGGAACGGAATCTGGAAGTTCCGCCATCAAGCCCACCATGCGCGCCACGTTCATGCCCTGCTCGGCTTCCGGCATGGCGCAGCCCAGAATCAAATCCTCAATCTCTTCGCCTCTCACGCCCGGTGCGCGCTTCAAGGTTTCGCGGACGCAATGCGCGGCCAATGTGTCCGGACGGACTTTGGCAAAGGAGCCCTTGCCGCCTTTTCCCACAGGAGTTCGCGCTCCGGCCACGACGACAGCTTCGTTTATGCTCATGTCTAGTTCCTCAACGGCTTGCCCGTTTTCAACATAAATGCGATCCGTTCCTGCGATTTCTTTGTGGCAACCAAACTCAGAAATTCTTCCCGCTCGAGTTCCAGCAAATAGTCCTCGTCCACAATCGTTCCCGGTGTTACCGCGCCTCCAGCCATGATGCGCGCAACGGCTTTGCTGATGCGTTCGTCATGTTCGCTGGCAAATCCCGCTTCGCGCATCAGGTAAATGGCGGTTTCAAACGCTCCCAGAGCTTCGGTTCCCAATATTTCGATATGCGTGGCAGGCGCAGGCGGATGATATCCCGCCCGGCTCATGGCCAAGACTTCCGCCTTGGCCTGGTCGAGTCGCGTCGTTTCGTTGGTGGCGATCCCGGCGCGAGCATCGAGATAACCGAATTCAAAAGCTTCGCGCGCGGAAGTGGACACCTTCGCGGTGGCAATGAGTTTGAACGCTTCGGAAAGATGCAGCAGCGGAATGCCGCCGCGGTTCTTGTTGAGCGCCCGCAAGGTGAGTTCCTTGGTTCCGCCGCCCGCAGGGAGCAGACCCACGCCGACTTCGACGAGACCGAGATAGGTCTCCGGCGAAAGCAGGGGGCGCGGACTGTGCAACACGAACTCGCAACCGCCGCCGAGCGCCATGGAGTGTGGTGCCACTACGACGGGGACGCCGGAATACTTGATGGCCATGCTCGCGGTCTGAAATTGGCGGATGGCGGCGTCGATATTTTCGAATTCTCCGTTGGCCGCATCGAGCAGGAGCATGGCGATGTTTGCGCCTGCGCAGAAATGCTGCCCGTGGTTTCCAATCACCAGTCCGGTCTGGCCGTTGTTGGCCTTCTCCACGGATTTCAGAATCATGTCCAGGGACAGCGGGCCCATGGTGTTCATCTTGGAATGGAATTCCAACAGCAGCACGTTGTCGCCGATGTCCCACAACGTGGCGTCGGAATTGGCAAGGACCGGTTTGTGTTCTTTACGCCACCGGGCAAGATTGAAGCCCCGGGATATCGGTTGGGGCGGTAGGGGCGAATAATTATTTGCTCCTACCGCCGCCATGATTTTGAACGGCCCCAATTCCCAACCAAAACCCAACTCCATCGCCTCGTCCACGTAACCCGGGTGTTCCGCAACATGCGATGCGACCTTGGCTGCGTACTCCAAAGTCGCCTTGAGAATGTGTTGGGCGGCTTCTGCACCGCGTCCGTGGGCTGCGAAGAGCAAACGGATTTTTTCTTCCGGATCTTCAGCCTTGGATATTGCCTTCAACTCCTCGAAACGTGTTTTGTGTTCGGGGTGATATTCTCCGGTTTTCAGATCGAGTACTTCGAGTGTCTCGCCGTTCTTGCGGTAGAACCCTGCGCCGGTTTTGCGTCCCAGTTTTTTTTCGGTCAACAATTTTTCCAGCAGGGGATCCACTGAAAACCCTTCGTCAGGGAAAGCTGCTTGCAGATTGCGTAAGATGTGCAACAGCACATCGATGCCCACCAGATCGGCCAGTTTGAACGTGGCGGTTTTGGGCCGGGCCATGAGCGGACCCGTGATCGCGTCCACTTCTTCGATGGTGAGATCGAGCTCGCGCGCAATGCGCAACGTATGCGCCATGGCATGTACACCGATGCGGTTGGCGATGAAGGCGGGGGAGTCCAGCGCCGGAACCGGAACCTTGTTCAACACGTCGGTCAGGACGTGGTTGATGCGTTCCACAGTTTCATTCGAAGTGAGCGGGCCGCGAATGACTTCCACCAATCGCAGATAGCGTGGAGGATTGAAGAAGTGTGTGCCGATGAACCGCGATTGAACATCCTGGTTCAAATCTTTGCACAGGATTTTCAACGGAATGCCGGAGGTGTTGGTGGACAGGATCGTGCTGGATCCCATCACACTTTGCAGCTTCGCAAACAACTCGCGCTTGGGATTGGGTTGTTCAACAATGGCTTCGATAATCCAATCAGTTTCTCCAGCATCTTTCAAATCATCCGCTGTATTGCCGGTGCGGATGAGGTGCAGTGCTTCGGTCGAATAGAACGGCGAAGGTTTGATTTTGGAGAGATTCGCCTTGGCTTTTTCAGCAAGAGCATTGCGGTTGGCGCCTTCGGCGGGAATGTCGAGCAGCAACACTCGAATTCCGCATCCCGCCAGATGCGCGGCGATTTGGGCTCCCATGACGCCGCTGCCGATAACGGTCGCGGTACGGATGGCGTTCATATCACTATGATACCCTATTTATGGGTCGAATGGTACTGAGGCGCCCTAAAGGACGCCCCTACGCTGCGTACATCGCGTCGATTTCGGCCCGGAATTTTTCCTCAACGACGTGACGGCGGATTTTCAGCGTCGGAGTCAGCTCGGCAGCGTCCACAGAAAGGATGCGATCCGCCAGATGGAACTTCTGGACCTTTTCCCAATGGTTCAGTTTGGTATTCATGTCATCCACCGCTTTTTGCATATAGGCGCGGGCCTGTTCGGAATGCAGGAAGGATGCGTCATCCATTTCCGCACAACCCAGTTCGGGTTTCAGCCTCTTGAGGCCTTCCATGTCCGGAAACAAGACTGCAGTAACAAAGGGGCGTTTCTCGGCGATGACCATGGCCATGTCGGCAAGTTTGTTGCACAAGGCTTGCTCAATCGGAACCGGTGCGACGTATTTGCCGTTGGCGGTCTTGAACAGTTCCTTTTTGCGTCCCGTGATGTGCAGAAAACCTTCAGCATCCAGTTTCCCCAAATCCCCGGTGTGCAGCCATCCATTCTCGTCAATTGTCTTTGCCGTTTCCCCCGGCTTGCCGTAATAGCCTTTCATGATCCCGGGGCCGCGCGCCAGAATTTCTCCGTCCTCTCCGATGCGGACTTCGACATCGGGAAATAATTTGCCTACAGTACCCACTTTGAGATGACCGGGATAATTGGCCGCGATGACGGGGGAGGTTTCCGTCAGACCATAGCCTTCATACACGGGAAATCCGGCGTTCAACAAAAATCCATACAGACTGTGATCGAGCGGCGCGCTGCCGGAGATGATGAAGCGCAAACGCCCTCCCAGCGCTTCCCGCAGTTTGCGGTAAACGAGCGCATCGAACAATTTGTCCTTCAAGGTAGCGGGGACTCCAGGTATTTTCTCCCAAGCCCGTTTGAACGCGGCTTGCGCCAAAATCTTTTTGAAACCTTTGGCGGAATCCGCTCCGGAACGCATCCGGGCATAAGTTTTTTCCAACAGCCGCGGAACCAGGGTGATTACCGTCGGATGGACTTCGCGCAAGGCCTCGCCGACTTTCTTCACTTCTTCGGCGAAATACAGGCTGGAACCCGTCGAGAGATAATAGAACGCGGCCATTCGTTCGAAGCCGTGCGCCAAGGGCAGGCAGGAAAGCACGCAATCGTTTTTCGGATCCAATGGAAAGCGGAGCGCCGTGCCCTGAACTTGAGTGACGAGGTTGTCGTGCGTCAGTTCCACGCCCTTGGGGGTGCCGGTGCTGCCGGAGGTGTAGATGATCGTGGCTGTGCTTGTGCTCCGCACGTCGTTGGACAATCGCTCCCATTCGCCGGGTTGCGATGCCATCCGCTTTTCACCCAGCGACATCAGGGAATCCCATGAGATGCAATCGGAGAGATTCATGTCTCCGGGCAACGCGATGAACCGTTCCACGATTCCACCGGAAGCTTTCACAGTGTCGTACTGTTTCTCCGAGTCGACGAACAGGAAGCGCATTCCGGAATCCTGTATTTCGTAGCGCAGGTTTTCCGGGGCGATGTTGGAGAACAACGGCACCGTGATGGCGCCGCAGCCCAAGGCGGCGAAATCCATCATCATCCAGTAAGGCGAGGAATTGGCGGCGATGCCGATGCGGTCACCGGGGCGCAGTCCCAGTTCCAGTAAACCCGCACCGATCTTGCACACAATGTTCACAACTTCGGCGGTTGAGAACTTCACCCACGCGTCGTCCTTTTTGCAAGCGAGCATGACCGGATTTTGGTACGTCCGGGTGATATGCTGGAAAAGGCCGGGGAGAGTGGTGAAAAGGGCTGTCATGGTGGAGACCTCGGGTTCTGTCTCTTTGACGTTCATCCGGGGTGGTCAGGTAACCCGGTTGCGGATGAATCTGTGGTTTCATCCATCGAATCCTTCCAAGATTCCGGAATGGACTTGGAAGATTTCGCCCCCAGTTTCTTCAACTCATCCACCTTGCCGATCAAATTGCCGCGTCCATCCTTCAGCTTCTTCCGGGCTTCCTCAAATCGCGATTGCGCCTTCGTCAGGTTGTCTCCGACATCTTCCAGATCCCCGAGGAACCCCACGAATTTTTCATGCAACAATCCGGCCTGCCGGGCGATCTCCGCAGCGTTGCGACTGCGGTATTCCTGTTTCCAGATGCTCGCCACGGTGCGCAAGGTGAACATCAAGGTGGAGGGTGAGACAATGATGACGCTCTTTTCGAAAGAGTCTTGAAACAGGGCCGGATCTTTTTTCACGGCTTCGGTAAAGGCAGGCTCAACGGGCATGAAGAGAAAGACGAAGTCCACAGTCTGCAATCCATAGAGGTCTTGATATTTCTTCGCCGAAAGACCGTCCACATGGCGGCGTATGGATTGGGTATGCGCCTTCATTTCCACTTCTGCGGTTTCAGGATTTTCCGCGAAGCAGAATCTTTCGTACGCGACCAGTGACAACTTGGAGTCGACGACGAGGTGGCGTTTCTCGGGAAGGTTGATGATCACGTCGGGCCGGAATTTTCCGTCATCACCTTCCAGTGTCTGTTGAATGGAATATTCGCGTCCTTTTTCCAGTCCGGAACTTTCGAGGACGCGCTCGAGAATGATTTCTCCCCAGTTGCCTCCGGTTTTGTTCTGACCTTTCAATGCGGTTGCGAGGTTTTGCGCATCCTGACTGATGCGTTGATTCGCCAAATTGAGAATCTCGATTTCTTTTTTCAGGGAGATGCGTTGTTCCGCTTCCTTGTCGTAAACCGTTTCGACCTTTTTCTCAAAATCCTTGATCCGTTCACGCAACGGATTTAAAACATCGTCGAGGGACTTGAGGTTTTTTTCCGAAAATTCCTTTCCCTTTTCATCCAGAAATTTTGCTGCGAGCGTGGAAAGCTCCTGTTGCAACGTCCGGCGCATTTCCGGCTCGCGTTCACGGGTTTCCCGGAGCACCGCTTCGACAGCGCTTTGTTCGCGTTCCACTTTGTTCAAAGCGGTACGGGATTCTTCCAGTCGGGATTCTGTTTCCCTTAAACGGGATTCCAGATTCGATGCTTTTTCCTTTAGAGGCGCCGATTCCAGCTCTGCCTCACGTCGGCCTCTTTGAAAAGCTTGCCGGACAGCATAGATGCCCCATGCGATGCCTGCGGCCATACCAACGAAGAGGAATAAAAGATTCACAGGCATGAGACTCCCGAGAGGACAATTTATTGAATGTTAAAAGGTCTTCCGCACCCTCGCGTCAGATTTCTTTTCCTCGGTCTTCCCCTGAATCACCGGCTGATCGCGATGACGATTGGCCGTGGAGACATCCACGCCTGAAGCTTTCTTCGCATGCAACTCGGGGCGGCAGGCTTCGGTGGGCTCATGTCCCGCGATGTAATAGTCCTCATTGGCGGGGCCGCAGAAGCTTCGCGCCAGCAAACCGGAGAGGGGACAGACCTTGGCTTCCACCACTCCGTCGGGTCGTGGGAAATCTTCCGGTTCGGTACCGCGTGTTGCAAAGCGCATGAGTTCCGTCCACATCGGCACGGCATCATCCGCCCCGGCGTGGCCGTGTCCCATCGAGGTGTGATCGTCGATGCCGACCCAGATTCCAGCCGTGTAATGGCGTGTGAAACCGATGTACCATGCGTCTGTGAAATCGTTCGTCGTTCCGGTCTTGCCTCCGGAGGGAACCTGAAATCCGGTGGCCCAGATGGCGGCGGCCGTGCCGCGAATGTTCACGTCGCGCAACATGGTGACGAGAATCCACGCCGCTTCCTTGCGCAGCACTTCCTGCGTTTGTGGAATATTCTGATATACCGTGCGGCCGTTCTTGTCCGTGATGCGTTCGATGAAATAGGGGATGGGGCGGATGCCTCCGTTCGGAAAGGCTGTGTAGGCGGAGACCAGCTCCATCAAGGTGGCTTCGCAGGACCCGATGGATACAGAGGGAACGGCCGGAACGTTGTGCTGCAATCCGAACCGCCGTGCGTAGGAGACGACGGTCGGCAAACCGTACTTAAGTCCGGTTTCAATGGCCGGAAGATTCTGCGACTTGTACAAAGCCTTGCGCATGGTCATCGGCCCTTCGAATCCGGGCTCATAATTCTCCGGCCGCCAGAATTTTTTCGGATCCGCAGGATCGGGTATGGTGATCGGTTCGTCGTTCACCATGTCGCCGGGACTGGCGCCATTGTCGATGGCTGCTGAATAAACGAACGGCTTGAACGCGGAACCCGGGGATCGCGCCGCCTGCAAGGCACGATTGTATTTCGACAGTTCGAAATTCTCACCGCCCACCATGGCGCGCACGGCTCCCGTTTCATTGTCCAGCACAAGCAGGGCGGCCTGCGCGTGACGGTAACGATGTGCTTCGGGAAAACGTCGGAGTGCCGCGACGCTGTCGGATCGGATGTACAGCGAATCGAACCGGGGATAGTAAACGTCCCAATGCCGGATGATGGTGTCGAGCGGGAGGTGCAACATTTTCGACATGTTGAAGGCGCGAGCCGTGGAATAGATCAACTTGAGTTGGACTTCGTGGAGTTTGCGGGGAAGCAATTCATCCGCATATCGTTGCAAGGCCGAGTCCATGGTGGTATACACGCGAACGCCCTGGTTGTACACGAAGTCTTCGTTCCACTTCTTCTCCATGAACTGTCGCACGGTTTCGGTGAAGTAGGGACCGAGGTCGGCTTTTTGCTCGTATTCCGCCACGCCGAGCGAAGCGCGAACCGCCTGCTTCCATTCGGCGCGGGTGATGAATCCTTCTTCCTTCATCGCGCCGAGCACGACGTTGCGGCGTGCCAACGCTTCTTTGGGATTGAGATCGGGGCGGTACGCTTCAGGGCGCTGTAGCAATCCCGCTAAAGTGGCATACTGTTCCACCTTCAGCGAATCAAGCGGTCTTCCGAAGTAGCGTTCCGCGGCGGCTGCGAAACCGTACGCGCCGGCTCCGAGGTAAACTTGGTTGCAGTAGAATTCGAGAATCTCGTCCTTGGTGTAAGTTTTTTCAATTTTGACAGCCATCAGGAATTCACGTGCCTTGCGGCGCACACTCCGTTCCGAGGTCAGGAACAGATTCTTGGCGAGCTGCTGCGTCAAGGTGGAGGCGCCGCGCGCCCGGCCTCCGAACAAAGCGGGGAAGAGTGCTCCAGGATAAGCCTTGAGATCCGCGCCCCAATGCTCATTGAAGGTGCGATCCTCGATGGCGAATACTGCCTGTGTGACGCGCTCCGGAATTTTTTTACGGGGAATCCAGATGCGGCGCTGGATGTAGAACTCATGTGCAATCCTGCCGTCTTTGTCGTACAGGCGGGTGATCAGTCCCGGCTCGATACGTTCGAGCGTGTCCAACGAGGGCAAAGTCAGTGAGAAATACGCCAGCGCACCCACAATGACCACGAGTCCAGCGACTGTGAGCACGGCGAAGAGGCGGATCCACGCCCAGAAATTCGCGCGATAGGAGTTTTTGCGGAATTCCCGCCGCAACGTGCCCAGCCATTTTCCGGTTCCCCGGAATATGGCCGAGAAAAGGCGTTTCAACATGGCACGGAAAGGTAGGATTCACGGCGATATTTGCTAGCTTTGCCGCGCTCTGCAGGCGTGGCCAAACTGGATAAGGCATCTGACTACGAATCAGAAGATTCCAGGTTCGAATCCTGGCGCTTGCACCATTCCTCTTTTTTAGATTGAGTCCCATGAATCTCGACACCATGGCCTCAGTGCTTCTCGAAAAACTCAAAGGGATTGCCCAGACCGACACGGTTGTCGGGCAGCCCATTGTTGCCGACGGCGTGACGCTCATTCCCGTGTCGCGCGTCTCGGTCGGTTTCGGTTTGGGCGGCGTGAGCGGAAAAGGTGAAGCTGCCGGTTCGGGTGGCGGCCTGACCGTGGAGCCCATCGCCTTCATCGTCGTTCAGGACGGGAACACGAAAATCGTGAACCTCACCCAGAACAAGGATCTCATTGGAAAGGTCATCGACCTCGTGCCAGAGGTTGTGTCCATGCTCAAGCGCGACGGTGACAAGAAGAGCGAGTAACGTTCTTCCATGTCGAACGCCGTTGATTTAATCCGCTCCAAAATCCGGGATGTTCCCGATTTTCCGAAGCCCGGAATTCTTTTCCGCGACATCACCCCCCTGTGGAAAGATGGCACGGCGTTCGAAGCATGCATGGGGGTGTTTTCCGATCGCTATCCATTCAAGTCCGGAATAGTGGTGGCAGGGATAGAAAGCCGCGGCTTCGTTGTCGGCTCTGCCTTCGCAGCCCGGCATTCCCTCGGTTTTGTTCCCATCCGAAAGAAGGGCAAACTACCCGCAGACGTTGAATCTCATGAGTATGAGCTCGAATACGGATCCGATTGCGTGGAGATTCACAGGGACGCGGTTCATCCTGGCCAGAAGGTCCTGATCATGGATGATTTGCTCGCCACCGGCGGTACCATGCTGGCTGCGATTCACCTGCTTAAGAAAATCGGGGCGGATGTGGCAGGTTGTGCCGTGGTCATCGATTTGCCGTTTCTTGGCGGACGAAAAAAGATTGAATCCGCAGGCTACGAAGTGTTTTCCATCCTCGACTATTGATGCCATGACGCGTGCCCGGATCTGTGTCATCGGCGCCATGGATGAAGAGATCGCCGAATTCCTGTCCCATGCAAAGATGTTGAACATTGTTGAACGGCGCTCGTTTCGATTCCATGAGGCGTCTCTATTCGGTGTTCCCGTGGTGGTGGTCAAATGTGGCGTCGGCAAGGTGTTTGCGGCGCTCATCGCTCAAACTCTAATTGATACTTATCAACCCGCTGCCGTGATTTCCACGGGCGTGGCCGGCGCCTTGTCGAAGTCGTTGCGCATCGGCGACGTGGTCGTGGGCCGCGACAGTGCACACCACGACATGGATGCACGGGCACTGGGCTTTATGCGCGGGCATATTCCGTATACGGACTTCCGGTTTTTCACGACCGATGAGAAATTTTCGGAGCTGGCCTTGGCAGCCCGGTTGGATGGAGGCCATAAAATTGTGCATGGCCGCATTCTCAGCGGCGACCAGTTTGTTTCCGGGGATCGCGAAGCAACTCATGGACATTTGACCGGAGAGCTTTCGGGGGATGCGGTGGACATGGAAACCGCGGCCATCGCACAGGTCTGCGCCGTGAACGAAACGCCTTTCGTGTCGATTCGGACGATTTCCGATCACGCGGACGGCAGCGCGCACATCGACTTCAACACGTTCCTTCCCGTCATCGCCAGCAATTCGTTTCACATTATTCGGAAGATGCTGGTTGGGATTTCCGAGCAATAAAAAACCGCGGGGCTTTCACCCCACGGTTGAATTCTCATTCGAAGCGTTAGACGCTTCCGCTCTTAACTAGGGTGCGACAAAGATTTGGATGACCGCACCCACGGGGCCGCAGTTGCTCATCGCATTCACCTTGTAATAGATCGGGCTTGCCGGACCGGTGCCGGCGGGCGGCGGCGCAATGGTTTGTGCCGTGGGTGCAGTTGCCGTCCCTGAAATGATACAGGTGGACGGGTCCAAAGTCAGGCCTGCCGGGAGGTAAGGATGATAGGGGAGGACTTCGGTATTGACACAGGTGCCGGGGACCAAAGTGACGCCGGCAAAATCGAAAACCGGAGCATAGGTCACATAATCGCCGACATTGGCCTGTTGCGGGCTGGCGAAGGAGATTCCTCCTGCATTGGGGAGAAAGTTCGGACAAACGAAACAGGGCGTTGAAAGGGAGATGGTCTGATAGGTGCCCCAATTCCCTTTGGCATTGATACGGATACCGGAACCCCAGGCCGTTTGCGAGCCGCCATTTTTCCCGGAGCCACTGCTCTTGACCACGGCATGAGACGCGATAATCGCAGTGGCTTGTCCGCAAACGCTGTTGGGATCGAAACCGATGCTGCTGAGCGGCACATGAACCACGACCGTGTTTGTGTTGAGCGATGTTGCCTTGTACGTGAATTGTCCCGGCACGGGATTTCCCTTTTTATTCTGAGGGATGTCCTCCGGCTTTGTTCCCACCCAGAGTTCGTATTCGGAAATGGACCAGCCGTTCCCGGAAGTGGTGGAATATGTGACGACGAGATCGCTTCCGTCAATCGTGGAGCACACCTGCCCCACATTGATGTTTTGTCCCGCGATTAAAGGCACGCAGGCGTTGGTGATTGTGACGGAGGCCGATGAAACGCTGGCCGCCGTGCCATTCGAAGTCGGAGCCACTACAGCCGTGGCATTCGGGGCGTCATTCGTGTTCATGCAACCGTAAAGCATCAAACCGGATGTTGCCAGTACGATGAACGTCCCGCCAAATTTGGCGGCCAATGAGAGTGTCTTTTTCACGTTGCGTCCTTTCCGAGATATGAATGTTTTTAAGAGTGGTTTAGGGGGCGCAGCTCGGAGCCGGTCCCATGTTGATTGCCATCGACCCGCTGAAATCCTGATCCACCGAACCATCCACGTTCTTCAATGTTCCGGTGACGCGTAGCGTGAAATTCCCCTGTCCGAGCGTATAGGTGACGGGCGCCGCGCGGAATACTGCGGTCTTGTTGCACTTATCGTCGTTGCTCTTGGAATCATCCGACTCGAGGATGCTCTCAATCGATCCGTTCATCAGATAATCCTGCATCGTGCCTTGTGAGCCGCCATTGCCCACGTAGTTCAGATCCAGCAGGCAGTTGTTCTTCTTCTTGTCGGCCTTTTCGTAAGTAGCCAAGGGATGATCCACTTGGAGAATCGTTCCATTGCCATCCATCAACGTGACCGTCAAATCCATTTTTTTCTGGGATCCGTCGCTTTTTTTAAGCGTGAAGTCGTAAGTCGTCTTTCCCTTGTAAACCTTCACGTTTTCGGATGCCAAAGTGATGTTGTAGGTGACCTGTGTTCTTCCATAGGGATCCACAGGCGCCGGTACCGGCACCCAGCAGGTTTGGGGGGCGGGATTGGGAAGGCCGGAGACTTCGACCCAGGTTCCATTGCAATTATGGCGGGAGAGAGTCCCACCCTGCCAGAACGTGCACTTTTGATCGGAGAAGGTAACAGCGATTCGATCGGACAGATTCAATCCGTCCTCACCCTCGATGCTGGAATACTGGCTCGGATCCACTCCGGGAACGGTGAAATACTGCGATGCGCAAGTTTCATTCAATGACCAGACATATTTGTCGTACTTGACGAAAGTTTTGGGCCCCTGGATATCGATCATCATGGACTGTGCATTTCCCTTGTCCTCTTCCGTTTTCTTTGCCAGAGGCCGGGAGGTTGGGGTATTCGGGCTTGAAACAGAGTTCTCCGGCTGAACGCAGCCGTAAAGCAGGGCTCCGAAGGTGGCTAACATGGCTGTGGTGCTGAACACCTTTGCAAAATTTTTCGTCTTTTTCATGTTTCGTCCTTTCATACCAAACGACACAACGATCCACCCTGTGAGGGCAGCTCCCGAATGGTTCCCGCATGGCATAAAGACGGTTGCACCGACTTTATGCCACACCGATGAGTGAATCACACGATGACGGATTGATTTTAATTGCAGAAACAGTTGTAGTGAATGCGGCGTGTGGAAAATTTTGTTTTAAATAATCACATAATAAAACTATCGTAATTGTTTAAACCTTTTTTTTCGAAAAAAAAGAATACGCATTACCTTTATTTGACAAAAGTTTCCCATAGATTTCTTGTGTCCCCAAAAGACTTGATGGAAAGGAAAAGGAAAACAGTTGCCGGCAATTTATGGACAATCCGAATCGAAAACGACTATTTGTTCCCGAGGGATTTTGATCCAGATGATGAGGGAGCGGATCCGAGGTCTTTGATAATCCATTCGAGACATCGTTTCTTCACAGGTTCCAATTTTTTGTTCCGGACTTTTTTCAGCGCGTTTTGCGCCTTCATTCCGTGCTCATAGGCGTCTTGCCCATGCTTCGAAAAGGACGGCGTACAAATATTCTCAGCGATGTTGTTTGCCTGTTTTTCCGCGATGCCGTTTTTCTTTAATCCGGAAATCAGGCGGAGCACACGTGACGGAGCGGAGGGCAGTGCTTGGGCCACGCTGGCGGCGAGGTCGTCGCAAGTGACACCGTGATCCGCAGCCTTGAAACATTTTCCCGCTACTTCAAGCCAAAGTGAATCGCCTGTCTCGATGTGCCTGAGAATGTTTGCCCATTCGGTCTGTTCCCATTCGGAATGTGTCTGGGGAAGTTTCTGATCGATCTCGCCCTCGGTGCGGCTCAGCACGGAGTCGGCGCCATGCCGCGCGATTTCGCGGAGCAGGACTTTCGGGTCCAGATCAGATTTTTTCCCATCTGCAAGGAGTGGAATCGAAAAAATGAACAGGAGATGAGAAAGACGAGACATCGCGTCGGGAGTCGTACTGCGGTTACTTCAATCTCTCCCACAATGCCGCGCGAACTTTCTCCACATCGGGAGCGCAGTGGACGATGGGATTTGCGTATTGCGAAATTACACCTTCCAGCTGTTTCTCATGATACTTCGTCTTGAACTCCGAGAACTTCAGGCCGTGCGCCGTTGAGATGACCACGACGCGATCGTTGGCGGTTACGGCTTTTTCTTCCACCATCTGGAACAGCGCCCCGAGCGCCACGCCCGTGTGGGGATCGCAGTATAACCCTGTGCGATCCGCGAGATGGGCCGCATCGGCGAGTTGTTGTTCCGTCACCTGGTATACCGCACCGTTATACTTCTTCAGAATCGAGACTGCGCGATCGTAGCTTACCGGATTTCCGATCTGGATTGCCGAGGCCTCGGTCTTTTTCGCCTGCACGGGTTCGAGCTTGTCGAAGCCGCGTTTCGATGCGAGGTATAACGGATTGGCGTTGGCGGCCTGAGCCACCACGATGCGCGGTTTGCGGTTGATGAGACCCAACTCCAACATCATGTCAAAGCCGCGCCCAAGCGCCGAAACGTTGCCGAGATTGCCGCCTGGAATCACGATGAGATCCGGAACCTCCCAGCCGAATTGCTGGCATAGTTCGATGCTGATGGATTTCTGCCCTTCGATGCGCAGGGAGTTCATGGAATTGGCCAGGTACAGGCTCTTGTCCTGCGTGACTTCCTGCACCACTTTCATGCAACCATCGAAATCCGTGTCGAGCGACAATACCACCGCACCGTTGGAGATCGGTTGGATGAGCTGGGCCACACTGATCTTGCCGCCGGGAAGAAATACCACGGCAGGAATACCGGCCGCTGCACAATAAGCCGCGAGCGCTGCCGATGTGTCACCGGTGGAAGCGCAAGCGACGGCCTTGATGGGAACGCCCAGCCGCCGCATGCGGTTCACCTGCGAAACCAGCACGGTCATTCCCAAATCCTTGAACGAACCAGTGTGACTGTTGCCACACAGTTTGACCCATAGTTCCTTGAGCCCCAGATGCTCCCCCAGCCGCTTAGCGTAGAAGAGATTGGTCCATCCTTCGTTCAGTGATACGATGTCTTCATCGTCGATGCCGGGCAGCAACCATTCCTTTTTGCCCCATACGCCAGAGGCGTAAGGCCACACATGGGTACCACTGCGCGCTTCGAACAGGCTTTTCCATTCCCCGGCGGAGCGGTGGCGCAATGCGTCGAGATCATGTTCGACTTCGAGCAGTCCCCCTTCGGCATCTCGGTAGATGACTTCGTCGAGGGAATGGGTGTTGCCGGTGCGGGAGCCACGGAATTGCGCGGAAAAAGGCTTCATAGAGCGGAATTTAGGTAAATGGCTTGGTATATTTGCTCCTCCTTTTATGTCTTTACCCCGCGTCCGCCAATTTCCCCGCCGTTTTCTCGCCGCCGCTGCGTTGTTGCTGGGCGCTTGCATTAGTGATGGACCGGATCAGACGGGACTCGACTACGTCCAAAGCCAGGGCGTCCAACTTTCCACGCCGCTGTACCATGTGACGTTCACGCACTTTCCAGTGGACAGCATGTTTGCCACTGAACTGCCGTTGAGCCATTTCGGGGAGTCTCTGTTGGTGGTGGGACGGGATGGGCCGTTCCGCGCCACAGCCCGCATGGGTTATCAGCTCAACACCAAGGCAATCCGGGACAGTCTGGCCAACGGCTTGAACTTGCGGTTGTACGCCCTACCGCGGACGATCACTGGTGGGTCGGCGCTCAAGTCCATGTCCACGGGCCGAGATTCGGTCACCTTGCTGATCCAATCCTTCGCGTGGAATGACACCAGCGGAAGAGCCTATAGCGATTCGCTCGTGTCATTGCACCGTCGTATCCTGACATCCTATTCCCCTTTCTCCACCTTGGATACAACCTTCATTGTAAAAGATACCGCCCGCATTGCGCTGGCGGCCGCTTTTGCTGACAGCAACGCCGACACATTGCAGGTCTGCGCCTTGAACAATCTGCGCAAGCGCATCATGACGGACACGATCACCGCGCACAACTGGCTGGCGTTTGTGGAAGTATCTCCGCTGGGCACGCGTGATTCCGGCATGTACCGCTTCATCGCTGAAGGCGGCACGTCAGCGAGCAACTACACGGCGTACGATGCCGCGCTGTTGTTGGGAACGTATGCCAAGAACGGTGCCAATACGCCAACCGCACTATCGCCCTATCCCACGGGTGGACGTCCCAGCGTGAATTACCAGGTGTTGCACAGCGGCAGCAGCCGTTCACTGCTCTACGGGGTCTCGCGCGGAGTCAATTTCCGGTTGAACCGCGGTCGTTTGCTCGACAGTATTCAGGCTAGGCTCGGGGCGAATTTTCCCGTGACGGCCGCAAATAAATACGACGCCCGTTTCTTCGTTCCCTATGCCGAAATCAATCTTCCATTGGCGGATTCGTTGGCGCGCGTCGATGGGCGCTTTGCCCTCGACATGCAGTTGTATTCGGAAGCGGATAGTTCGGATCCACTGGCCGATACAGCTTTGGCACCCGTGCGATTGAACGACAGCCTGAAGTTGTATCCGGCGCAATCGGGAGCTTCCAGCTATGGGTCTGCGAATGACACCATGATTTGCAAGTACCGCAAGCATCCTGTGGACGGCGGTCAGCGTCAACTCATCGTGTACTGGCGCACCGATGTTTCTGTGCAGGACACTTTTTTGCTCACTCCCGACGGCAAGCGGCACGAGCTTGGGCTGCGTCGCCACACCGGATGGCAGCGCTATGCCACGTTGGGTGTCTATCCGAAGGATTCTTCCGCGGATGTCGAGGTTTACTTCAATCTCAGCGGTGGCATGGAGCCCAACAGCTTCATCGATCCCGCCACGGGACAGGTCAAGACCGTTTACGCCGATCTTAAACAGCGTTACTGGCGTCCAGGGGTCTCTCTCCTGAACCTGCGTGCGACACACAGCATTGGAAACCTTTTGAACCGGGTGGGCGGCGCAAAGCCCGAGATGTTTCTCAAGCCAGCGGAACGCATGGCATTCGACACCGCGCAGACCAGTACCGGTTCCTATCTCCGGGTTTATTATCCCGTGCTGGGAGACATCGACTTCCCGCGTGAAAACGGCAAGTTATACGTCAACGTGGACGTCTATCTCTATCCGCTTCGGAGTAGCCCGTGATGCGCCGTTTGTTCACGGGAATGGCGGTCGCATGGATGACGGCGGCTTCGACGTTCGCCGAGTTTTCACCGTTGTCCTTTCACTCCGAGGGGCAGGGGATTCCTGTCGCTCAGATGGGCGCGCGTGAACGCGGCATGGGCGAAGCCGGCATGGCGGCATTGTCTACGAAGGGTTACTTCCTGCCCAATATCAGTCGCGCCGCTTATTTTGATCGCACCATCTTTGTCGCGTCTTTGGAAACCGACATGGACTGGCTGCACGACAATTCTTCTGCGAACCACCAAATGACCACGGCCATGCCCACGGTGGCGACCTTCATCAAGACCAAAAATCTCGGGGCGTTCGGAGCGTATTATCAGCAGACCTTCTTGCGCAACTTCGGAGTGGCCAGTCCGCTCTCCGCGGGCATGCGCCAGGATTTCACCGCCGAAGGTGGTTTATTTTTGCTCGGTGCGGCCTGGGCATGGTCGCCCATCCCGCTTTTCTCGCTCGGTTTTTCGCAGAACGTGGTGTTGGGCCATGATCGGTTGATCAGCGCGGCCTCGTTTTCCGACACGTTGATCAACGCTGAGAACGTTCAGGATACGCTGCAGATGGATCACTGGGGAACCTACCCCACCTTTTCGGGAACCTTGCACACGCACCGCATTGACGCAGCATTGTCCTTCACGCCTTCGGTCGACCTGAACACGGAGCGCAGTGAACGAATCACTTTCATCAAAGGTGATTCCATTCCCGACACCACCCGGACTTTGCCCATGAAAATTGCGCTCGGAGTGGGATGGCGTTTCGCCCCGCGTCATGTCGCGGCCTGCGATCTGTACTTCGAAAACTGGAGCGGGGGCAACGGCCTTTTGAATTCGGCCTACCAGCTGGCCTTGGGGTACGAATTCCGGGGGGTGGACAATCCCTTTGCTGAATACCGGAAACGCATGAGTTATCGCGCCGGTATGGGGTATGAAGTGCTTTATTTGCGCGAAACAAAGGAAATTTACGGCACACTTGGCTTGGGGTTGCCCCTGGGCATGCGCGGTCATGTCCTTGATTTTAGTGTGAAATATGGACACCGCAGCCTCGACGGAAATACCTTTTTCGCAGAAGATTACGTGAAACTTTCCGCTTCCGTTGTGGGAGTGGCTGTCTGGGGGCAACCGACGCGCAAACGGCGGTGAGTTTCCCGTGAAAGGGATCATCGCCCCATGAATGGCAAGAAGAAAAGCGCGGCCAAAAAATCCCCGGCGAAAAAAAGCGCAGCGAAAAAGCTCCTTAAAAAGAAATCGGTTAAAGCCAAGCCTGCGGCAAAGAAGGTGGCGAAAAAAAAGCCAGCCAAAAAAGCCGTCAAAAAAGTTTCGAAGTCCAAACCGAAACCCCCATCGAAATCAAAACCAAAGTCTGCTGTAAAAGCCAAACCCAAAGTCAAGGCGAAGGCGGTTGCCAAGGTAAAGGCGAAAGCCAAGCCCGTCGTAACCAGAAAGAAGCGCGTCAAACAGGTGGAGTCACCTGCTTTGGTGCAGATCAAAATCTTTCAGGAAGAGGTCATTGTTCGCGATTACGGGTTTCCCGACCACGCGCCGGAACTTCCCGATGCCTATCTCCGCGACCGCCTCGTGCTGATGACACAGACTCCCGATTATCTCTTCTGCTACTGGGAAATCACGCCCGCGAAGCTGCTGTCCTTGCAAGGCATGAAAAGCCCGGGCGGGGAATATCGCGAGGCGCTTCGCTTGAATTGGTCCGCACGTTCCTTGCTGGACGAAAATTTCGCCATCATTCCGGTGAACCTTTCCGCGCGCCGCTGGTATTTGAAGGTTCCGTTTCCTGGGCTTTCCTATCAGGTTGAAATTGGCTGGATGGGTGAGAGCGGAAATTTCATCTCCATCCTAGCCTCCAATGTTTCCGATGCACCCGAAAGTTGGGAAGAGACCTTGCGCCGACTCCAGAGCGCCGGTGATGTGCTGGCTTACGCCTCCCGTATCGCACATCCACCGGGATCTTCTTCATCCGAGCGGGCCATGGCGGATTACGTTTCCCTGATTCCTCCGAACTGGAATCCGAACACCAGCACATCCTCGGCACGCTGATGGCTTACCTCAATTTCGTCCTGCACGCGCACCTTCCTTTTGTGCGCCACCCTGAACACGCCCGCTTCCTTGAGGAGGACTGGCTGTACGAGGCCATCACGGAGACTTACATCCCATTGCTGGAAGAGTTCGAGGCGCTGGAACGCGACGGACTCCCGTTCCGTGTCACCATGAGCCTGACGCCGCCGTTGTGCGAGATGCTGGCGGATGAGTTGTTGCAGGCGCGCTACGCCCACCACATCAATAGGCTTCGCGATCTGGCGGAAAAGGAATGCGAGCGCACCAAGGGGGATCACCGCTTTGATCATCTCGCGCGCATGTATCAGGATCGTTTCGAACGCTGCCACCGCAGGTTCGAGTCGCTGAATCGAAATTTGCTGAATGGATTCCGGCATTATCAGCGCAAGGGCAATCTCGAGATCATCACATGCGGCGCCACCCACGGTTTCTTGCCAAACCTGCGTCACTCGCGACGCAGCGTGGAAGCGCAGCTCGAAGTCGCGGTTCGGAATTACCAGAAGCATTTTGGCGTCGATCCATGGGGCATCTGGCTGGGTGAATGCGGCTATTATCCGGGACTGGACGCGAAACTCAAGGATGTCGGACTCCGCTATTTCTTCACGGACACGCACGGTATTTTACAGGGCGATCCGCCGTCGCCCAAGGGTTGCTACGCTCCGGTGGAAACGCCGTCGGGTGTATTCTGCTTTGCCCGCGATCCGGAATCCTCCAAGGCCGTGTGGTCGGCGGAGGAAGGCTATCCCGGTGACTGGCGGTACCGCGAGTTCTACCGCGACGTCGGATTCGATCTCGACATGGATTACATCCGGCCATACATCCATCCTATGGGCCTGCGCATCGGCACGGGCGTCAAGTATTACCGCATCACCGGGCGGAACGTGGAGAAGGCGCCCTATGTCGAGGCGTGGGCTGACGAAGCCGTGGAGCAGCACGCGGAGAATTTCCTCTACAACCGCGATCTGCAGGCGGATTATCTCGATCCGTTGCTCGGCACGCCGGCCAATATCGTTTGCCCCTATGATGCCGAATTGTTCGGCCACTGGTGGTACGAGGGACCCAAGTGGTTGGGTCGCGTCATGCGCAAAGCATCTTCGCAGAACCGCCGGGTGCAATTGGCATCACCACGCGACTACCTGTCGCGCCATGCCGCACCGAAAAGCGCACCCGCGTTTTCAAGTTGGGGTGCGGGAGGTTATGCCGAGGTGTGGCTCACGGGATCCAACGATTGGATCTATCCGCATCTTCATCACGCAGCGGATCTAATGCGCGAAGCGGCCAATCTTCCTGAGCGCGATGACTTGGATCGCCGCGCCCGCAACCAGATGGCCCGTGAACTACTGCTGGCGCAATCTTCCGATTGGGCTTTCATCATGAAGACCGGGACCATGGTGGAATACGCAGTGAAGCGCACGAAGATACACGTCCACAATTGTCTGGAGCTTTCCCGACAGATTGCGGAACAACGCATCGATTCCGGATTCCTGTGGAATCTGGAAATGACCAACAACGTGTTTCCGGAGATCGATTACCGCGTGTATCGGGGATAACCACATCCCCTAAATTGCCTAGACCAGATCCAAGTGTGTTACTGATTAAAATTCAGGTTTTTCCTCAATTTTTTCATCGCAACCTCAAACCAAAAGATTTTTCAAGTATCACTTGGACAAATGAGCGGGGGGGGGATAGATTAGGCTACCAGAATCTCTGCCTCGTTACATCGATACCCCTCATTGGAAGTAGGTCAAAAGAGTTATGAAAAAAACAACTTCATTTCGCTGGGTTATGATGGGAATGGTTTTGGGTATCGCACCTGCTTTTTCCCAAATACCGGATTCGATTTGGCGCACCAATGACACGGGTTATTTCGACATGTGGAACAAGCGGAATCTTGATACGACCGTATTTTGGGCACATTCAAATAACTGGTCAGTAGCCAATCCGGGAACTGACAGCGCCAAGATTACGACAGATGGGCTGGCACCAAACGGCATCACCAGCGGTAACTGGACTGATCTGGTATGGAAATTTCAGATGGCCCCCACTCAGCCAAATTTTGAAATCCGTTTTTCTTGGCACATGCCTGTCAACCCTAACGGAAATGCTGGCCTCAATGCCCGTGGCCACTGTGGAACCGGAACCATTGCGACACTTTGCGGGGGACTTGCATCCGGATACAGACTTTATGGGCCGAAAATCTCTGTGGGTCCAACCGAAACGGGAAACATCTGGAATAGTGGGGCCAGTAGTTATGCAAACGGTATCGCTACTTGCAAGCTCGGTACCAGCACGGCGTGGCAAGATCTTGCTTATAGAGTTAAGAACGATACGGCAAGAATGCTGTATTATCAGAATGGCTTTGCGGCGGGTAATCCAATACAATGCTCGAGCTATAAGTATACGGCAGTAAGCGATGTTGCCGCGACCTCGCCGGGGCTTATGGCACTTCAATACGAAACCGCTCGAATATCCGAATTCAAGAACATCAAAATTCGCAATTTGAATGCGGTTCAAACCACAGCAGTACGTCGTGTGGATCGTTCGTTGCCATTGGTGGTCGAAGGTGGTCGCAAGTCATTACTCCTGAATGTCACCTCCGAAGGCACCTATTCAATCCAAATCTCGGATTTGATGGGTCGTAATATCAAGAGCATACGCGGCCTAGGAAGCTCTCTGAGCTTGCGCCTGTTCATGCCGCAAGCTGGCTTGTACCTAGTGAAGATTTCCTCGGCAAATGGAACCCAGTTCCAGAAGGTTTACGTCCACTAAACCTTGGAAGCCCAGTTTTCACCAAGAACAACTTCAGAGCGTACTGCACCTCAAAAAGGACAACATGAAAAAATCAACTGTGTTTTTGGTTTTCACGCTTTTAATAACCTTTGTTCACGGGCAGGAAAATTATTCCCAGTGGACTAAGAACAAGCTCATCACCCTTAACACCACAGCCTCGGGTGCCAACGTTACTGGCGCGTTGACGAAATTCCCTTTGGCCGTGCAACTCACGGCTTCCGATTCCGACGTTTTCAAGCAAGCACTACCGGGCGGTGCGGATATTCGCTTCACCGATTCTGCGGGAACGACACGGTATAAGCATCAGAAGGAAAGCTGGGATTCGGCGGGTCGGACCGCGACCTTTTGGGTTTTGCTTCCCACTGTGACAGGCAATGCCAATAACTACTTGAGAATACGCTGGGGGAAAACGGGCGTTGCAGACAGTTCAAGCGGTGCGGCGGTTTTCGACACAGCGAATCGCTTCAACGGAGTCTGGCATATGAACGCCGGAACCGGTAATGAGACTGATGCCACGATCAATGCAAATGTCCTCACGCCTTCGACCAGCAGCCCCACCAATGGTGTGGGTGCCGTTGGCCCCGGTCGCGTCTTTAGTGGAACCAACCAATATTTTGTTGCTAGCAACCCTTCCACCGTCACCGGTGCGCTCGACATTCGCCCAGGAACGCCCCACACAGTTTCCGCATGGGTATTTGGAAGCGTAATACCTACTGCCAGTAACTCGGGTGTTTCAATCGTCAACAAGGGAGACCATCAGTGGAACCTTTCGGTTTATGCCAACAAGTGGGAAACTTCTACGGGTATCAGTGCCACGGGTTGGGCGTATGTAGCATCCACCAATGCACCTACTGCCAACGCATGGCATCTTATCGTGGGAACGTGGGCTGGAGGAATTACTGGTAACGTGCAGTCGCAACTTTACGTGGATGGCGTCCTTAACAGCACCTCGAATCAAGCGAGTGGCAACACCCCTAAAACCACCTATAACGTTTTTGTAGGAGCTAATCCCGACGCTGGCAACACGCCGGTTGCAGCGCCCGGTTCCCCGACCGTCACTCCGACCAATGAGCCTCGCTTTTGGAATGGGACATTGGATGAAATCGTCGTGTCGTCAACGTTACGAAGCGCCGATTGGATCAAACTTTCCTATGAGACGCAAAAGAAAAATGGCGCTGCCGTGACCGTGGGTCCTACAGGGAATACGGTTTCGTTGCTGCATGTGCCGAACAAAGATGGTTCACGTTTCCGAAACAACGACATGTTCAATGTGAATGGCCGTCGTATGGACTTGAGGATGAAAGGTTTGCCGATCAACACCACCGTGTTGATACGCAGGAATTAAGCCGACAATATTTTTTCGCAGTTCGATTACCGCGTGTATCGGGGATGAAAAGGGGACGCGGCTTATCGTGTCCCTTCGGTGTTATTCGAGCATCAGATTCAACGCGAGATAACGAGGCGGCTCCTCGCCGACTCCACCCCATTCAGGAACAACCGGACGGAATAGACTCCCGGAGCCACGGGTGTCCCTGTGGTGGTGACGCCATCCCACGAAAACTCCCGGCTTCCGGCTGCCACAATCCGCGTCCATACTTCGCGGCCTTTCATGTCGAGGACCGAAACCCGGGCCTGCATCTCTCCGCCGGGAAGCTGGAAGATGATGGCTGATCCCGAAAGGCGCACATTGAAGAAGGGCGCGGAGCGATGGGGCAACAGCGCCACGGGAGTCACGCTCAATGTCGCGGAATTGCTCACGGTGACGCTCACGGAATTTCGCACCACGCACTTGTAGGAACCCGTATCCGTAAACGCGACGTTGGAGAGAGTTAACGTGTCCGAGTTGGTTCCCACCGTGTCAGTGTTGCGATGCACCCATTTGTATGCGAGGGGGCCCGTGCCTGTTGCGACCACTCCGAACTTCACGGTCGTTCCCACCGTGGCACTACGGTTCGTGGGCTGGGATGCAATCGACGGGGCTCCGGCCAGATTGGCCGTGCTGCTGCCGATGGACAAGGCTGTGGAACCCGGCTTTTGCGTTTCGTAGCTGAGTTTTGTCCAATCTGCGGTCCGCGTTACCTTGGAAACGGTGATTTCGTCGATGGAACCGTCCATGTAACGCTCATTCGAAGCGATCTTTCCAATGAAGGTGTTTGCGGCCGTTCCGATACTGGTTCCCGTGGCCTGGTTGGCAGTCACACCGGTCACGGCCACTGCGCCGTTCACGGACAGCGTGACGAAGGCCGCTCCGGTCGCGTCAGCGGTGGGTTGAACTCCGCCGGTGCTATAGGTTCCCGACAGATACGTCCAGCTTCCTTCAATGCAACTCCCGGATACGTCGGCGACATACTCATTGTTGGAGGTTTGATTGGACAGAAGCGTCGGGTTGTTTGTCATGCGCCAGGTGTCGGTGGAATTGGCGGTGTGCAGTGCGTACTGGCGTGTGCCCGTGGAATTGTCATTGGCGTATTTGGCGATCACGGCAATGCGGGCCGAGCAGGAAGATGGGTTCGCCCATGCGGTGATGGTGTAGGGACCCGTGTTCGAATTCAGCCGCAGTGAGGTAGAATCTGATCCTACCTGGTAAAACTGGGCGGAGGCTGCGGAGAAGTTCTTTCCGGCGCCGATGACGGCGTTGGGGTTGTTCGTCGTCTGGGCCGATCCGGAACCTGGAGCGGCGGCGGGACCATTGCCCGTGGCGCTGAACAGATTCGCACCCGCTCCCTCATTCATGTGCCAGACCGAGAGGAAGCCGTTGGCCGTGTCGAAGACGGTGGTGGGAGCGGATGCTGTTGTCGCCCCGGACTTGCTCCAATAAACCTTCAGGGAGTAAGCCGAGGAATTGTTGGCGGTCACGCTGTCAAGCAACACCCAAACCGCGCCGGATCCGCCTGCTCCAGTAGTCCAGTAATCTACTTCGAAAGGGAGATCCGTCGTTCCGTTGGTTTTCGTGAACCGCAGATCCGCTCCATTGGCAAGAACGGCATCGGCGCCTGTGAACATGTCGGATTGAGTGGCTTCGTTAAACCGAATCAAAATGGGAATGCGATTGACCGACGTTGTCGTAATGCCCGTGGTGCCCAGTGTGATATTCCTGTATTTAACCCAAGACGAGTAATCACCAGCCAGCGCTGTAGCACACAGGCCCATCGCGGCCATCCAATTCAGTTTCTTATTCATGCTTCCCTTTCGCTTCATCGAAAACCGAGCCTGCCCCCCGCGTTTCGACGAGCTGTTTTTCATAAATGTATCGCCGATTTTGTTTTTTTCGCGGTAACAATACGTTTCCTGATATATCATTCAGGCTTTATGAATTTGTATCAAATCGATGTGTTCAGATCAAATTGACGCTAATCGGAATGGCCATTTCACCTGCGTAAATGGGGGCTTCGTGGTATAATTCCTTCTGTATTTCGCTTCCCATGATTCCGAGGAATATGTTCGGAATAAAGGAGTCCTTTTGAAGTCAAAAGCTTGCAGGTCTTGGGCCGTTTTGGCGGCTTGCTTTTCCGCCAGTGCGGTTTATTCCGCGGTTCCCACAACGGTTAATGGCATGTACGATCAGACGGTCATCAATCCCATGACGATCGGCTCCTGTTCCGGCGAGGGCGCAGGGTGTTCCGGTGTGTACGGTATGGACTGGCTTTCCGATGGACGCATGGTCCTGCTGACCAGCGACTATCAACAGCACGGACAAATGCCGTATCCGGGACGTCCGCGCAGCAAAGTGACCTTGTTGTCAGGACTGAGCGGGGGAACGGTGACGGCCACGGACATCGCCACACATTTCAAATTGCCCACAGGCGTGACGGTGGTCAACGATCGCATCTATGTGGCGGACATGGATTCCGTCTATGTGGTGCCGAGCAACACGGCTCCCGCAGATTCCATCGGCAGGATGAACAATCGCCGCCGCATGTTCGAAACGCCCACTCCGACCATGTATGGTGGAAACAATCCGCCCATGAACTTTGCCTTTCCTTCTTCCCAATCGGGCGGCGGAACTTTCACAGTTCTCAACTCCCATAACCACCATTACGTCTTCACTCCGGTTTATTATCAAGGCAAGTTCTACGCCAACTATGCAGGCGCGACACTGAACAACAGTGGCACCGCAGCGTTGAATGCCTCGAGTTATTTCGCCAGCGCGTTGTTGTCCTGGGATACCGGCACGACGCAGTTGGATACCAATGTGAATCGCGCAGGGGGAGGTTTGCGTTCGCCGAATGGAAATTGCCTCGGGCCGGGTGGTGCGGTTTTTTCCGCCGATAACCAGGGTTCTTATTTACCCATGTGCACCATCACGCGATTCAAGCCCTTCACAAACCAGTTTGCCGGTTATCGTCAGGATGCGGGGTTTACTCCCAATTTTGCACAGGCTGCTTACGACCGGGGGTTATGGAAGTACGAGCCGCCCGTGGCCATTAACTCCTACGATCAATCCGGTCATACCGGTTGGGTGTCCCTTGCGCAACCGTTTTATCTCACACAAGGTCCCTATGCCGGGGACTTGCTGGTGGGTGATATGAATAGCCGGGGTATGTGGCGCATTGCCTTCGACACACTTCCGGACACGACGGGGGCGGAAAATATTCAGGGAGCCACGTTCTATTTCACGCCGGGCGCTGCCACCGGAACGCTCGGTGTGGCGAATAATGGCATCAACCGCATCACCCAAGGACCTGATGGAACGGTATACGCCGGTGCGTTGCGCGGAGTGGGGAACTGGGGCATGGGTCCGGCCACTAACATGATCTACAAGTTCACTCCGAAGGCGAATCCCACCCATTTTGAGGTACGCCGCATTCGCTCGCTGCAAGACGGATACGAGTTGATCCTTAACCGCAAGGTGAATCCGTCCACCGTTGTCACAGCGAACTTCACCATCGGACAGCGCACGTGGGTCCGCAAGTCGGGTTACGGCTTGGGCGCGATGAGCAGTAATCCGAGTCAATACATCGGAGTGACTCCGGTTTACTATAACCGTCCGATTTCCTCTGTGTCCATTTCCAACGACAGCATGCGCATCCATCTCGTCGTTCCCGGCATCAAGCGTATTAACCAGGTGGAGTCTGGAGTGAGAGGCGATTCTATCGTCCACTGGCACACCCAGTTCACCATCAGCGCCAATCTGATGTCCGCATCAGGCGCTGCGAACTACACCACGGAAGCTGCATATGCGCAAAATTGGGTTTCCAGCCGTACTTGGGATCCAACGATTGTCACTTCGATTGCCCCTTCGAAGCCCATTTCGATGCTGGGTGAAAAGGCCTGGTTCACCAGCCGGCCGGGAATGCTTCGGGTGAACGTGGATAATTTAGGGAAGTCCTATGAGGCGGTGCTGCGAGATTTGCAGGGCCGCGTTCTATTGCGCCGCGACGGAAATTCCGGA
>OMJM01000037.1 GCA_900299345.1 bacterium
CCTCTCGCATGGCGCTCGCCGCGTTGACTCAACCAGCGGGCCACGCCCAGGAGGATGGCCATGTGACCGTCGTGACCGCAGGCGTGCATGACACCCGGAGTTTGCGAGGCCCAGGCCAGACCGGATTCTTCACGCAACGGGAGCGCGTCCATGTCGGCGCGCAATGCCACGCAACCCGCCGAGGGATCCTTGCCCGGCCAAAGCGCCACAATTCCTTGATGATTGGAAAAGGTTTGCGGTTCAAACCCCAAAGCTTTCAACTCCGCGATCAAGGCCTCGCGTGTGGAAAACTCCGTGCCGCTCAACTCCGGCTTGCGATGCAGCGAATGCCGGAATTCACTGCAACCGGCGGCAAGCGTGATGAATTGGGAATCCATGCGAGAAACCCCAAGCGATCAAAGCGCGGAAAGTGCGCCGTTCTGGTTTTCCGGAGGCAGAAGATAACGCAGCGGGTCGATGCGCTCCCCCCGGTACAACATTTCCATATGCAGATGCGGGCCCGTCGTCGCTCCGCTTTGTCCGATATTTCCGATGATTTGCCCGCGCGCCACGGTTTCTCCTTCATGCACGCGCACCTGCTGCATATGCGCGAAAAATGTTTCCACACGATCCGTGTGACGGATATGGACGTACCAGCCCCACAAGGGATCCTGACCCACGGAAGCGATCTGGCCGTTGCCGGGCGCATAGATGCGGGAGCCGGGACGCAGGCTGAGATCCACTCCACTGTGAAAGCTGCGCCGTCCCGTGAATGGGTCCGCGCTTGGCCCGAAGGGACGCATGACCAGCGCGCCTGCTTCCAACGGGAACGCCGTCGGGAAACATTCCGCCAGCTCGCGATTTTTGGCAAGGACGAACAAGGAGGAGTCGAAAAACAGAGAAGCATCCTGTACGCGTTTCAAATCCCGTTCAATACTTTCCTTGGTCGGACTTGATGTGGTTTTTTCCGAATAAAAAAAAGCGAATCGAGAGGTGTGTGTTGCCGGTCGATTCACCGGAGATTCCATTCCGGTGGCCATTAAAGCGCGAATGCGAGCCGCTTCCAGACTGTCGAGATCGCCTTTCAACCCGGCGGCATCGCGCTGGAGCGAGAGCGTTTTTTCGCGCAAAGCACGATTCTCACGCTCCAGCCGCAGCCGTTCCCGTTTCCGCCCCGGGTTTTCATGCAACGGACCCATGAGCACCAGCCAGAAGCCGATCAAGCACAAGGGAATGGACGTGAAGAACAATGCGATACCAACTTTGCGCGGCAGGGAAATCATGCGCGCATGCGAGGGATCGCGGGGGAAAAAATGGATGCGGATTCTGCGGTCCATGGCTCGGCGCCTCCGGCCGCAGTTTCAGCGGGAAGCTTTTTCTTTTTTGATTTGAGCCAATTTGGCTTCCAGAGCCGTTATTTCCTGCTCGTGACGGGCAATTTCGGTTTGAAGTTCCGTCACTCCGGCGCGTCCCATAAATGCTCCGATGGAACCTTCGAGAAGGGCGGTGTGCGCTTCCTTACCCAGTTCGGTATAGGCCCGAATGAGTTTCCGGCGTTCGGCCATGAGATCCAAGTGCAGCTTGCCGGTTCGGGCCGCCTCTTCAATCCGGGCAGCCGAAGTTTGGGCGCCGGATAAAACTCTGGATTTGAGGCGTTCAAGAAAGGTGTAATCCATGCGATTCCTCGGACTGTCACTCTGCCTGAAAAGGCTTTGCGGCGGTGGGATTCCGCTAATCTAATAAGATTGCTTTTATGTATCTTGACCACTTTCCAAGCGAAAAAAGATGAAATCCGAACAAAAACCCGACTCCAAGGGCTTTCGCGGCGCGTGGCGGACATTCACCCGGGAATTCGTCATTCCGATCGGGATGGCGTTGATTTTCATCCAGTTCGTGATCCAAGCGTTCAAGATTCCCTCCGCCTCCATGGAGGATTCCCTGCTCATCGGGGATTTTCTGCTGGGGCTCAAGTTTGTTTATGGATCGCCGGTTCCGTTTTCGCATCAACGACTTCCGGCTTTGCAGGAACCCAACCCCGGGGAAGTGTTCATCTTCCACTATCCCGGAGATCCGGAATACCCCGAAGGCAAGCCTGAACGCTACCACTTCGTGGCCAATCTCTTCCTGTTCGGCAACCTGTATTGGGACAAGACGCCGGGTCCCGGCGAGAACAGTCTTGTGTGGTATGCTCCCAAGGATTTCATCAAGCGTTGCGTGGCGAAAAGCGGTCAGACCTTGCAGGTTTCCCACCAACACGTGTTTGTGGACGGAAAGGAGTTCACCCTCCCACCCAAAGGCAAATACCGTGAGGATCGGGGTTATGATCCCATTCGCGACAGCCTAAGCATTCGTCTCCCCATGCCGGGGGAGACATTGGATCTGGATACGATGAGCCTGACGCGGGCTGCGTGGATTCGCTCTTTGGCGATTCAGGAGAATCCGGGTAGCAAGGTCGAAATGCGTCTGGATCTCTGGCGAGATTCCGTCATGGCCAACGATTACATCCTGCCCTACGTGAACGGAGACGCCAGCAATCCCAATCATCAAGCTGCTCTCTATTATCTGGGCATGCCCTTGAGTCATCGCAGCTCGGGCGCGTTGGATTACTGGCACGCCGAGAACGTGCCCTTCTGCCATATCCAGGAGCTCGCCCGCACGGGGTTCCTGCGTGTGGCGGATATCATCCCCCCCCAGTTCCGCAAGACCGGCGGACGCAGGGAGGAACAGAATGAATACTACATGGGCAATTATCTGGAGTTGCTGGCGCAGAACATCCGCGCGCAAGGTGAGGAAGCCCATCAGAATTACCGGATCAAGGCTTCCTTGGTTATCGATGGAAACGTTTCGACCAAGTACACCGTGCGGAGGACCTGCTACTTCATGATGGGCGATAATCGGGACAACTCCTCGGACAGCCGCTACTGGGGGCTGCTCTCGCGTGACAATGTCAAGGCACGAGCCTTCATCATCTATTTCTCATTCCAGAACGACGACAACTCATTCAGCTTCACCAACCCCCTGAGCTGGCTCACCATTCCCGCCAAAACCCGGTGGACGCGCCTCGGCAAACTCATCGACTAGCCCCCCTCTCCCACCTAAGGGGGGCAAGGGGGCTGGCAATGCTCCGCTTGTGCGGTGCATGTTTCGCCGCGACTTTTTTTCTGCGTTGCGCCCATGTTGAACCCCCTCCCGGAGGGCCGGTGGATGCGATTCCTCCCAAGGCCGTCGCGGTATATCCGCAACCGGGAGCGCTCAAAGTTCCTCGGGATGCCGTCCCGGCCGTGCAGTTCTCGGAATGGATCGATCGCAGCACGGGACGTGGGCAGGTCATCATCTCTCCTCCCTTGCCGGGCAAGATCAAGACCGAAGTGGATGGCGATCGTTTGCTCATCCATCTCCCGCGCAAATCGGGTGGGCTCCGGCCCAATACTCCTTACCGGGTGACTGTCCGGGCATCGCTCAAGGATCTCCACGGTGTCTCCATGGGAAACCCCGTTTCCTTTACGTTCACCACCGGAGAATCTTTTGATTCCGGAAGGGTAACGGGTCGCGTCTTTGTTCCTGATGCAAAAGCACCGGCGCTTGCGGCGCTTTACCGGATGGGTCAGCGCGACGCGGGTTCCGTGCTGCCGCGCATGCTACTGGAACAGGAAGTCTTTCGCCCTGATTCCCTGCCGAATCCCTGGAGCGAACTTCCCGCATTCGTGTCGCAGGCGGATTCCACCGGGGCCTTTGCGTTCGATTCCATCACCCAGGGCGATTATGCATTGCTGGCTTTTCAGGACATCAACGGAAATCTTCTACCCGATTTCGGCTTTGAGCCTGTTGGAATCGGTCCCGGTGACCTGCAACTTTCTCCTCGTGCCGCGAACCAGTCCCTGGCGTTGTCGCTTCTGGATACCACTGGTGTGCATGCCGGGCAAGCCGATACCAATTGGACTTTGGTCTTTGTCGATCCGTCGGATGCCTCGGGAAAATTTCGCAAACGGCAAAATGATTTGCTTCCGGGGTCGGAATATCGCCTTCGCAGCAGCCTGTCCCTGAACGCGGAACGCTGGAGCCTTTTGCAGGAGCATCTGGAAGCCAGAAAGGACACCGTGCCTGTCGGATTGGAAATCAAAGCGCTGGATTCCACGGACTTTTCCCTGCATCTTGCGAACCCACTGCACATGGGACAAAGCCTGCGTTTGCGGCTTAAGACGGGGGACACGACCTTTCGCGTGCTGGCTTCTGTCAAGGCTCTGGACTCGTTGCATCTCGGCGGCCTGAAGTTCCAAGTTCCGGATGTCTGGCAACGCTGGATGTTCGTTCTGCAAACAGTGCCGCCCTCCGGTGAACAGGTTCTAAAGCCGATCGGGAATGCGGTGGCCGTGGATGCGTTGGCGTCGGGGACCTATCGGCTTTCCGCTTTCCTCGATCGCAACGAAGATGGGACTTGGAATCCGGGAACGCTACGTCCCTGGGTCCCGCAGGAGCCATGGTCCGTGGCGCTCGACTCCATCGAGGTATTGCCGGGAACCGCCGTGGACCTGACGTCCCGGCTTTCGGACAAGAAGCCGTAAACAAAAAAACCGAAGTATTAACTTTACCGCGTCATGAGCGGCGCATTTGTTCCCATTGCCTCGAGCCTTGAAAAGGCCACGCTGGAACGTCTCGAGAAATATCTCGCGCGCCATGGCATTGAGTGCCGCGTGCATCACGCCGCCGAACATACGGAGCGTTTTTCGCTTTCAGTCGCGGAGGCGGATGTCATCAAAGCGCAGCGTGTGCTCGAGGAGATCGCGTTGCTGGGAGGAGACACACTGTCCGCCGAGGAAGTGGTCGAACTCCGCTGCGATGAAAATGAGCGCACCGAGATCTCTGCCTGGTTGCAACTCCTCCTTGACGAACAGGACGAGGAAGGATCGCCCATTTTCTATTACCGTCCATATTACGAATCCATGCTCGACACGCTGCACGCCGAAGGCAAGGTTGAAGCGCCGCTGTTCCTGTTGCGCGGCTTGCGTCCCTTCCTTCCCGCCTCTCACAAGCGTGTGGTGATGAGCGTCGCCCTGCGGGAGTTCTTCGATCTCGTCGAAGCCGTTTCGGCGGATGAAGACGCGTAGGGAGCCTTCTGTCCTCGAACAAGCCGTTGGAAACATTTGTCGCCGTGGACGTCGAAACCACGGGCCTTGATTTTGAAACCGAGCGCCTGATCGAACTGGCGGCGGTCCGTTTTGAAAACGGAAGCGTTGTCGCGGAATTTCAGGCTCTGCTCCCGCCCGGCAAAACACTGACGGCCATTGCGCGGCTGCTCACCGGATTGAACGAGACGGAATTGAACGCGGCGCCGCCGGTGGCCGACACGCTCAAGGCCTTTCTGGCGTTTGCCGGAACGCTTCCGCTGGTGGCCCACAATGCCGGTTTTGACGGCACGTTTCTCCGTCTTGCGCTGGAGCGTGAAGAGTTGCCCCCGTTGCCGGGCCCATGGCTCGATTCCCTGTTGCTGGCGCGCGCCGCCTGGCCGGAATGGGAAAACCATCGGCTGGATTTTTTGGCGGGACGGTTGAGCATACCGCGCGATGCCGAACACCGGGCCCTTCCGGACGCGCGTCGGGCCGGGGAAGTTTTCATTGCGGCACAACGCAGTTTGCGGGATTCGGCTTCACCGGCGACGTGGCAAATGTTCGCAAAACTGGCGGCGACATCTGCGGGATGGAAGTTGGTTTTTTCCGGTGAATAAGACCTGGTCCATCCGGGAAATCTCCCCGAAAGAAAATGAACATGACATCGCCTTGAACGAGGCGGTGCAGGCTGCATCCGATGGGTCGCGAGTTTTGCTGTGTGTACCGGATACCGGGACACAAGCCGCACTTCGGTTGTTGTGGGATCATTCCAGGCTCCGGTTGGAAGTACTGCCTGAACCACAGGGTTTTCTGTGCCGGAAACGTCTGGAAGAAGTGGTTGCTCGTTGCGAAGGCTTGCCGTTGGAAGAACGCGAGGCGGCGATTCCGTTGGTGGCATGGGCCGCTCAAACCGCTTCCAGTCGCATTGCGGAGTGCCGCGGGTTTTACCCGGAGCGTCATCGTGTTCTCTGGTCGCGGGTTTGCTGCGATACCTATGCCGACGATCCCGGAGCCTTGTCGGCGCGCAATGAAGCTGAAAAAGCCGATGTCGTTCTGACGACGCAATCCGCATTGTTTGCGCATTTGCGACTCGACGGCGCGCTGCTGCCGGCCTGCGACACGGTGATCTTCGTCTCGGCGCATACGTTGGTCGACGCGGCGCGCAAGGCATTCGGGCGCGAGGTCATGTTTTTCGGTCTGCGCAACATCCTGCAACTATCAAGGCGCGCAAAAGAAGAGCCCTGGGTGGAGCTTGAAAAAATGCTCCAGCGGTTTTTTCAGAAGGCCGGCAAGCAGGCGGTCAAACTCCGGCAGCAAAACGAGAGTCGGATTCGTTATTCACAACCCTTGTCGTTGGCGTTCGGAGCGGATCCTGCACCGTTGATCGCCGCACTGAAGGAATGCGAAGATCTGGCAGTCGGGTCTGATTTGCGGCGCGTGGCGGATCGGTTGCGAGTGTTTCGGATGGATTTCGAAAATCTCTGTGAAGCCCGCGACGCCGGACAGGTGTATTGGTTGGAGGAATTCACCAATCCACATAAAGCCGCGCTGCGTTCGATGCCCTTGGATCTCTCGGAAAGTTTCGGATCGAATCTGCAAGCCTTGTTCGAAGGCGGGTTGTTTCTTTCTCCTGCCGTGGCGTTGCCGAACGGGGGAGGCAAATTCTTTCTGAGTTTTCTGGGAATGGATACATCGATTTCATTGCACAGAACACCGGATGCCCATCCGTCTCGTTTCCTGCTTGCGCCTTTTGTTCCTGCGGGAGCGACGACGGAATCCGCCCAGGCCTTTTCCCGGTTTTTGTTCGAGGCGGCCGCGCCATTTTTGGAGCATGGGCTCGTTGTCCTCTTTCCCCACCTTGGAGCGCTGCGATCCGTATATCGGGAGCTTGGAACGTTGTTGCCTCCACACGTCCCGCTGTGGGCGCAACACGTGGATGGCAACCGCGAAACATTGACCAAGCTATTTGCTTCGGCACGGGGCGGATTTATTCTAGCCACGGAGGGCATGGAGGGATTGCGTGATTGCGAAGGGAAACCACCGGCGTTGGTGATTGCCACGCGCATGCCGTTACCCTCCCCGCGCGAACCGCTGTGGGAGGCATTGGGCGAGCAGGTGCGTGCCCATGGAGGCAATCTTCGTTTCGCGTTGTCGCATCCCGCTGCTGTCCTGAAGCTGAAGCGGGAATTGGCGCCTTTTCGAAAAGACGGTTTGAAAACCATATGGCTGTTGGATGCGCGTGCTTCGTCGGAAGGTTTGGGAGCCTATGCAGCCAAGGCGTTGGATTGCGAAGCCGTGGTCGCGCCGGATTTGAACGCATTGCAGGTGTTGACGCGGGAAACGTTCGGTTAGGGCCGGGTTCGACTATCTTCTCCCTCATGCTGCTGCGTTTTATCCTCGGGTTGTCTGTATCGCTGTTGGCCGGGTGCTACAGTTTTTCGGGAACGACGTTGCCATCCCATCTGCGCAAACTCGTGATTCATTCCGTGGAAAACCAGACCTTGGAGCCTTCGCTGGCGGATCAGATCACGCGTGGTTTGCAAGATGGATTCCGCAGTCGAAGCAATCTTCAGCAGGTGAATGAAAACGGGGACGCGGAACTTTACGGCGCGTTGACGCAATACTCGCAGTCACCGCAAAGCACTTCGGGGGACAAGGTGGCCACGTTCCGGGTGGACATGCTGATGCGCGTGGTGTTCGTGGATCGTGTCAAGGGCGATACTTTGTACCGCGACGACCGCGTGCCGGGTTACGGGTTTTATTCCCCGGATAATGGCGAAACCGAGGCCACGGGCCGCCAGCGTGCGGTGGACAATCTGGTCAAGGTCGTGCTGGACAACACCGTCTTGGCGTGGTGACGTTGCCACAGGGGCGGGATTGTCCCGCCCCTGTGGCAACGTCGGGTTTTTATTTTGATCCCATGCGATTCATCAAGATGCAAGGTACGGGCAACGACTATGTCTACGTGGATGCTTTCCGCGAGAAGGTGGAAAATCCGGCCGTGCTTGCCGAGAAGATTTCCCACCGTCGTTTCGGAGTGGGCGCCGATGGCCTGATCCTCATCAAGCCCAGTCCCGGCATGGACGCCGAGATGGAGATGTACAACGCCGACGGATCCCGCTCCGAAATGTGCGGCAACGGTCTGCGTTGTGTGGCAAAGTATGTCCACGACACGTATGCGCCGGGCAAGGCGGACTTTCGTTTTCTGACCGGCGCGGGCTTGCGCGAAGCGCATATTGTCCGTCGCGATGAAGCCGGGCGCGCCGAACAGGTGCAACTGGATATGGGTGTTCCCATTTTCAAGGGATTGGATATCCCGACGACGTTCAACGAACCCGAAGTGTTTCGCAAGACCATCGAAGTCGGCGGGCGCAAATTGGAATTCAGTTCCGTGTCCATGGGCAATCCGCATTGCGTGATCTATGTGGGCGATGTCAAGAATTTTCCCGTCGAGCAGATTGGGCCGCTCATCGAGCACCATGCGTGGTTTCCGCGCCGCGTCAATGTCGAGTTTGTGCAGGTACTCTCGCCTTCCGAGGCCATTCAGCGGACTTGGGAGCGCGGCTCCGGGGAAACCTGGGCCTGTGGCACCGGTGCGGCAGCCGTGTCCGTGGTGGGTCGCAAGCTCGGCGTGACGGGTGACCGCCTCACGATTCACCTCACAGGTGGTGATTTGTTGCTGGAATATTCCGGCGAGGGATCAGTGAAGATGACGGGCAACGCCGTCGAAGTGTTTCGCGGCGAATTTTCCGCGTCCTGATTTTTACTGAGTGCGGCTATTGCCGCACGACGAAACCCTGGATTCCCCGTTCCGCAAGATCCGCCAGCATGTCCTCGGCATCCTGTCGTGTGGCAAAACCGCCAAGACGCAGTTTGTAATAGGGAGGATCGAAAATCACATCCACTTTTTCGCCCAACGTTTGTTCGAGGAAGGTTTTGCGCGACTGCGCGGAATCCAGATCGGAAAGCGCGTCCACTTGAACTCGAAATGCGGAAGCTTTGGTCAGCGAAGTGGACGTATCGGTGTTTTCCGGCTGCGGGACGGGGCTTTCCGTGGATCGGAAATCGGCCGGTTTGATGGTGGGCAGTGCTATCGGATGAGCGTCGATCAAGCTGTCCACCGCATTAGGCGGGGAGAAATTGCGCGCGGAATTCTGTGTTCCAGCCGGAACCATGACCGTAAGCGCCATCAACAGGAGCAGGAATTTCATCCAATGAAAATTGCATTTTGCGGGAGGGTTTTGTGAATGGGAGGACACGCATGATTCCGAATTCCCTGAGGCTGTTTGCCGTGACGGTTACGGTGGTTTTTTCTGGTGGAGTGTTTGCCGGCGAAGCCGATTACAAGGCGCAAGTCAAAAGCACCATGCTTCTCCAAACGGATACCACGGCCGCGGGTCAGCCGATTCGGTATTTGCCAACGGACAAACCCGAAGTCACCGTGCGCATCGTCGAGATTCCTCCGGGCGGAGAAACCGGATGGCATACCCATCCGGTTCCGGGATACGGGTACATCCTCTCGGGACAATTGACGCTGGAGGTGGAAGGAAAGAAGACGTTGACGTTCGACTCGGGTCAGGCTGTCATCGAATCCGTGGACCTGTTGCACAACGGAAAAAATCTCGGAACAAAGCCGCTCAAGATTCTGGCGTTTTTCACGGGAGAAGCTGGTAAGCCGCATACCATCAAGAAATAACGGAATTCTTTTCTTCCTGTCGTGAAGTTGAACGATTTTCCAAGCCGGACCGGGGGCCTGAGTATATCTTTGCCCCCATGACCCAGGACGAAATCGAAGAACTTCTCAATGGGGCCATGGATCTCATGGCCGATTTCCGCGAGGACGAGGCAGAAGAGATCATCAATACGCTGATCGCCCAGTTGAAGTCCAAAATGAATTCCACGCCCGAGGATGCCGATCGGTATTATTACTGGGGGCGCAGTCTGGCATTGCTGGAGGAAAATGAGCAGGCGCTGTTGCGGTTTGAAAAGGCCTTGAAAGCCAAACCGGACCACGAAGGTGCGCTGTGGGAGACCACCACCTTGCTCCTGTACGAACTCGACCGGCCCGAGGGAGCCAAGGCCATTCTTGAGCAAAGCCTGATCCCACTTTTTCCGGGCAACGAACTGTATACCGAAGCATTGGCCGCGGCAGAGACGCTGATTCGCCGACGTGGTCCCAAGGCAATGCCCAAGGATGTTGAAGAAGAAGATTCCGAAGAAGCACCGCCCCGGTAGGGGCGGGATTATCCCGCCCCTACCGGGGCGGTTCCATTCCCAGCGACAGTTGTTCCGGTTCCATATCCGGTTGCTGCTCTTCCCGAACCTCGCCTTCCGCATTCAATTGCGGAATCAGGGATTGTGCATTCAGGATTCCTTCGAATTCAGAGAGCCGCGGTAGATCGTCGGGCACGCGGCTGATGCCGAAGTAGCGCAAAAAATCACGCGTCGTGTGGTAGGTGAAGGCATGGCCCATGCCATCCGAGCGCTTGCCGATATCGATGAGCTTCTTGTCCAGAAGAGTCTTCAGGCTGCCGTCCGCATTGACGCCGCGAATAGCCTCGATTTCAGCCTTGGTGATGGGTTGCTTGTAGGCCACGATGGCCAAGGTTTCCAGAGAAGCCTGCGAAAGGCGGCGCGGCGCGGACTCCTTGAACATCCTGCGGATCCACGGAAAATATTTCGGCAGGGTGCGGATGCGGAAACTGCCGTCCACTTCGACGATCTCAAAAGGCATGTCCGTGGATTCGAGCGAGTGGTTGAGGCCTTTCACCAGCTGGCGCAGGTGGGGGAGATCCCATTCATCACCGAGGATTTCGCGCAACGTGCGGCCGTTCTGGAAATCATGCGACGCGAACAACAGGGCGCACAGAAGTTTGTCCGGCGGAGGTGCCCACGTCGGAAGCAATTCGATTTCGGTTTCATCCTCCACCGAATCTGGAAGCGTCTGCTCTTCGGCTGGCTGTGTCGTTTCTTCGCTCACGAATCATCCTCTTCCAGTCCCGCGACTGTTTCGTCGGGACCGGTGGTATCCAAGGCTGCTGCCGCAAGGGATTCCAGCGCGGCGGCATCCGGTGTGGCGCCACCCTCGGCGCGCAGTTCCTGCTCCAGTTGTAACAAAATTTCATCGAGTGCGGTGCGGGCCGCGCGCTTGCGGATTTGATCCTGCACCCATTCCACGAGACCAGTCTTGAATTCCGGCAAGGGATCGATTTGTGTTTCGGAACCTTCGACCTTGGGCGCGACCAGTTTGGTATACACCCAGATGCCGCCCATGGTGTGGTTCTGGCGCAATTCGATGCGATCCAGCTTACAGAGCTCGAGTACTGCCATGAAGGTCACCACGCGCACGATGCGGCGGGGATCGGTGATAAACAGATCGTCGAAGGGTTTGCGTCCGGTTTCAATCAACTCGGTCTCGACGTGCTGCATGCGATCCTCGATGGTGACGTCGTCAATTTCCACCTCGTGGACGGGAATCACGGGGCGCTGCTGCAGCACTGTGCGGAACGCGACCAGCAGATCATAAATCCCGGCCTCGTGCTCTCCGTCCAGCGTGGTGTTGTCCGACGGTCCGCGACCTTCCGAACGGCCGCGGGGAAAGGATCCGAAATTCCGATCTTCAACGCCACGCAGGGCGCGCGCGGCACCTTTGAATTTCTGATACTCGAGCATCTGCTCAATCAACGCCTGTCGATCGAGCTGGTATTCCATCTCTTCCAACTCGTCTTTTTCATCGGCCGGCAGAAGTTCACGGGCCTTGAGGCGCATCAAGCGCGAGGCCATGACGAGAAATTCCCCGGCGTTGGCGAGGTTCGCTTGATCCACGTGTTCGAGATACTGGAGATACTGATCCGTGATGGTGGCAATCGCAATGTCCCGGAGGTTGAGCTCGTTTTTCTCAACCAGGTACAGCAGCAGATCGAGCGGTCCTTCGAAAACCGGAAGCCGGACTTCGTAACCGGGATCCTGAAGCTGGGCCAAAGTCGTCATTCGACGGTCACACTCTTCGCGAGATTGCGGGGGGTATCCACGTCGCAGCCGCGCGACACGGCAATGTGATAGGCCAGTAATTGCAAGGGAACCACCGCCAGCAACGGACTCAGCATGGGCAAAGTCTTGGGAATATGGATGATGTGATCGGCGATTCCCTTGAGCTGGCCCTCATCCGCATCGGTCACCGCGAGGATGCGACCGCCGCGCGCCTTCACCTCTTGCATGTTGGAGACCACCTTGTCGAACAGTCCGTCGGTGGGACAAATGACCACAGTGGGCATGTCGGCGTCGATGAGGGCAATCGGACCGTGCTTCATCTCTGCGGCGGGATATCCTTCGGCATGGATGTAGGAGATTTCCTTGAGTTTGAGCGCTCCCTCGAGCGCCACGGGATAGTTGTAGCCACGACCCAGATACAGGAAGTTGCGGTGGTTCTTGTATTGCTCCGCGATGGCCTTGATGGCGTCATTCTGCTTGAGGATTTCCGAGATCTGTCCCGGGATGGCCTGCAATGCCTTGCAGATACGCATGCCTTCGTCGGGTCCGACCTTGCGCATGCGACCCAGCAGCAAGGCGATCAGGTTGAGCACCGCGACTTGCGAGGTAAAGGCCTTGGTGGAGGCCACGCCGATTTCTGGTCCGGCGTGCAGATAGACGCCGCCATTGGTTTCGCGGGCGATGCTGCTTCCCACGACATTGCAAATGCCCAGTACGGTCGCACCCTTGCTTTTGGCTTCGCGCAGCGCGGCCAAAGTGTCTGCCGTTTCTCCGGATTGTGAGATGACGAACACCACGGTCTTGTCATCGATGATGGGGTTGCGGTAACGGAACTCAGAGGCGTATTCGACTTCGACCGGGATTCCCGCCAGATCTTCGATGACGTATTCACCGACCTTGCCGGCGTAAAACGACGTACCGCAGGCGACGAGCAGGATGCGTTTGATCCCGCGCAATTCGGGTTGCACGAGGTTCAGACCCTGCAACTTGGCAGTTCCTGAGTCGGCGATCAGGCGGCCGCGCAGGGAGTTGACGATGGTTTCCGGCTGCTCGAAGATTTCCTTCAGCATGAAGTGCGGGAAATTTCCCTTGGCCACCTGATCCGCGCTGAACTCGATGTTCTGCACTTCACGCCGGACTTCGGCGCGCGCCTGGTTGGTAATGCGGTAGCCTGTCGGAGTGATTTCCACCATGTCGTTGTCGTCCAGGTAGGCAACCTTCTTGGTGTATTGGACGATGGCGGAAGCATCCGACGCGAGGAAGTTTTCGCCCTTGCCCACGCCGAGCACCAGTGGGCTGCCGCGCCGCGCGCCGATGAGCACGCCCGGCTCATGCGCGGAAACGACCACGATCCCGAAGGCGCCTTCAAGATGCGCCAGCGCATCGGCCACGGCCTGCGCCAGATTGCCCTTGTAAAACTTGGACACGAGATGGACGATGACTTCGGTGTCCGTCTCGGATTTGAAGAGCACCCCGTCTTTTTTGAGGCGTTCCTTGATCAGGGAATAATTTTCGATGATGCCGTTGTGCACCACGGCAAAATTGCCATCCTCGCTGGTGTGTGGATGGGCGTTGGGAACGGATGGCGCTCCGTGCGTGGCCCAGCGTGTATGGCCGATGCCGACGTGTCCCTTTAAGGGATGGGAGTGAAGGGCAGCTTCCAATTCGGACAGCTTGCCCTGTGCTCGCACGAGATCGAGGCCTTGTCCGTTTTGTCCACAAACTCCCGCGCTATCATAACCGCGGTATTCGAGTTTGCGCAAACCGTTGATGAGGACTTCCTGCGCCTTGCGTTTTCCGGTATAAGCAACGATTCCGCACATGTGAAAAAATTACCTCTTCTCGACCGTCAGACACAGCCGTTCCGCTTCCTCGCGATTTGGCGCTTCGGCGATGATTCTCGCCACGGGTTCCGTGTTGGAGGGGCGCACGTGAACCCAGCTTCGATCCCAAGCGAAGCGCAAACCGTCCCGGCGATCCACCTCCGCTCCTGCAAAAGTGTTCTCCAGATGGGCATATAGCTCCGTAAGGCTTTTACCACCCAGTTCGAATTTGCGCTTGTCGATATGATAGGATGGAATTTCCGACACCAAGGTGGACACGGTTGCCCCGCGTTCGGCAAGATTTTGCAAGGTCATGGCCACAGCCAGAATTCCGTCCCGGCCGTAGTGCAGATCGGGAAGGATGATGCCGCCGTTGCCCTCGCCGCCGATGACGCTGCCGTTTTCGCGCATCGCCACGGTCACGTTGACTTCGCCCACCTTGGCCCTTGCCGCTTTCACTCCGTGCTTGGCCGCGATGTCTTCCACCATGCGGCTGGTGGAGAGGTTCACGGTCACCGGGCCTTTGCGCCGTCGTAGCATGAATTCCACTGCCAATGCCAAAGTGTATTCCTCGCCAATGGCTTCGCCGTGTTCGTTCACCAAGGCGCAGCGATCTGCATCAGGATCCGTGGCAAAGCCGACGTCACATTTTTTTTGGAGGACCAGATTCCGTAGATCGGAAAGATTCTCCGGCGTGGGCTCAGGGATATGGGGGAAAATACCATTGGGTTCCACATGCACAGCGTGGATCTGGCATCCCAGTTTCTCCAACAGCCGGGGGACGATGAGACTGCCGGCGCCGTTGACACCGTCGTAGGCCACCTTGAATTTCCGTTTGCGGACGAGCTCCACGTCGATGCAGTCGAGATCGAGAATGGCCTGAATGTGTCCATCATCAGCGCCGCTGGATTGAGAAATGGTTCCGACGCCGGCATATCCCTGCCATTTGAATTGGCGGTTGTCCACGATGGAGAAAAGTTTCTGGACTTGCGCCTCGTCGAGAAAAATTCCCTCGTGGTTCAGAAATTTGAGGGCGTTCCACTCGATGGGATTGTGCGAGGCCGTGACGATGATTCCAGCGTCGGCCTTGAGCTGCAGAACAGCCATTTCCACGGTCGGTGTCGAGGCTATGCCCAGCATGATGGCATCGGCTCCCGAGGCCTGCAAAGCGGCGGCCACGCACCCCTCGACCATGGCTCCCGTGGGGCGGGTGTCGCGGCCCACAACCACCTTTTTCGCGCCCAATAACTGGACAAAGGCATTGATATATTCGGAGATGACCAGAGGGTTGAAATCCGGGCCCACGATGCCGCGGATGCCGGAGACGGAACGCATGAGGACGGACATGTGCGGAAGATACTTTGTTTGGAAAACTTGCGCTGTTTTCTTGTAGATTAGCCGCTATGAAAATTTTACCGGTTTTCCTGTTCGCAGCCTCCATTGCCATGGCGGGTGTCACCCCCAAAGTCACATATCATTTTGAGCCTAACGGATTCAAAGGTGATTCGACCCGGCTTGTGGTTCATGTCAGACTACCCGCAGGTTGGCACATCCAGTCCAATGCTCCGCTGGATTCGTTCTTGATTCCTACCACGGTTCGAGCCGAGGGAAAAGATCTCGCTTTTGGCACGGCACTTTTCCCCAAGCCCGTGGAAAAAGAGTACCCTGCCCTTGGAGGAAAGGTCGCGTTGTTCGAGGGTGAAATCGATATCAAGGTTCCCGCCAAACGGAATGGAACGAAAGTGAAACCCGAGGTCTTGAAAACCGTGAAAGTGAAACTCGGATATCAGGCTTGCAATGACACGCAGTGTCTGCCGCCCAAGGAAATTGAGGCGGTGATGGAATCAAAATCGAAATGATTAAACGAGGCGGCCTTCGAGATCGTATTCGCGTGCGTCTGTGATGAACACGCGGCGGAAGCTGCCAATTTCCGCATCCGCCGGGCCGTGAATCAAAACCCGGCCATCCACTTCGGGCGCGTCGCCTTCCGTGCGTCCCACAAAGTGGTGCGATTCGCCCTCAGCCACGGAATCGATGATGACTTCCACCGTGGAACCGATGCGGGCCTGGTTGTCCTCGGTCGCGATTTCGCGCTGGAGATCCATGACTCGGCCCAACCGTTCTTCCATCACCGGCGTGGGAATTTTTTCCGGCAAATCAAAGGCGTGGGTGCCTTCCTCGTCGGAATAAGTGAAACCGCCCAGATGCCGGAAACGGGTTTCTTCCACCAGTTCCAGCAAATCCTTCACATCGTCATCCGTTTCGCCCGGATAACCCAACAGCACTGTTGTGCGCAATGAAATTCCGGGAACCGATCGGCGCAGGCGGGACAATTGCTCGCGTAGGCTGGCGCGTGAGTAATTGCGGCGCATGGCCTTGAGCATCCGATCGCTGGCGTGTTGCACGGGCATGTCGAGGTATTTGCAGACGCGCGCTTCCGAAGCCATGACGTCGAGCAACCCGTCGGTGAGAAAAGCGGGGTAGGCGTACATCAAGCGGAACCATTGGATTCCGGTTTCACGCAGCAGTGTCTTCAGCAGCCCTTCGAGGTTTTCCGTGCCGCCACCTTCGCGGCCGTAGAAGGTGAGGTCCTGCGCGATCAGGGAGATTTCCTTGATGCCCCACGATTCCAGTTGCTGTGCTTCGGCCACGATATCCGCGACGTTCCGGCTGCGTTGCTTGCCGCGCATTCCGGGGATGGCGCAGAATCCGCACACGCGGTTGCAGCCTTCGGCGATTTTCAAAAAGGCGTGATGCGATTCCTCGCCCATCAAGGTTCTGGGCGAAGCGCCGACAAGGCAATCCGACGGCAACGTGGAAGCGAGCCCAAGACGTTCCAGAATTTCTCCGGGCTTGTAGGTACCCACAAGCAAATCCGCTTCGGGGATCTCCTTGTGCAACTCGGTCAAGTAGCGTTGCGACAGGCAGCCGGCCACCACCACCTTTTCCCCGCGCTTGCGGTTCTGAATTGCCCCCAGGATTTCCTGGATGGATTCCTCTTTCGCCGCTTCGATGAAACCACAGGTATTGATCACCGTGACGTCGGAGGGGTCTTCTTCACGGGCCAGGGTGAAACCCGCGCGTCCGAACTCGCCGAGGATGTTTTCGCTGTCCACCTGGTTTTTGGAACAACCCAAGTTGACGATGCGCACCTTGTGCGATTTCCGGATCACGCTGGAAACGGATGAATTGGATGGCGATTTAGGCACAGCAAAAAGAGAGAACGCGAAAACCGAGGACGATTACCAGGTCGGAAGCGTTCTCCGTGTGTTGGTGGAAGTGTCGGATCCCGTGGTGGCCGGAGCATCCATGGGACGGTAATAGCCTTCCCGCGCAAATGGGCTTTGCATAGTATCGCCTTCTTTCAAACCCTCACGCGTGGGAGCTTCGTGCGGCAAGGAGCTTTCGACAGGCGTATGTGATGCCGGTGCAGGTGCCGCAGCGGCCGGAGCCGTTTTGGCAGGCGCCGTCATTGACGATGCGGGTGCTGTCTTGACAGGTGTCGAAGCCGGTGTGGTTGCCGGAGCCGATGTGGCGCTGGAAGGCATTGCCGCAGGCGCAGAGTAGGACGGAGAGGATGAGGAAGTGGATGGTTCGACATCCAATCCAATATGGCGCGTGGTGGAAGATTTGGGTTCGGGCGCCGCCTCGTCCACGACCTTGGGCGTAACCACCGCACGGGTGGCGGCGGGTTTTGGCGCCGGCGCGGGGGGTGTAACGGCCGCCGCGGGAGTTGGGTGGGGAGGAGAAGGAAGGGGCGCGGCTTTTGCAGGAGCCGGTTCCGGAGCAACGCTGGATCCACTTCCTGCTCCGACGCCATCATTGGCTTTCGCGTCCACCCAGAATTCGTAGCCCTGCGGTGTCAGGCTTTCCTGACCAAACGCAGCGGCTTCTTCACGTGTGGCAAAATCGCCAATACGCACGCGGTAAAAGGTTCCGGAAAGTTCCGAAGTGGGATTTTCGACTTCCGCGACATAGGCCGGAAAACCCAGACCGGAAAGTTTTTCAACCAATGCATCGGCGCGGGAACGCGTTTGGAAAACCAATACCTGAACCACATATTTTCCACCGGCGGAGAACGCATTGCTTGAGACGCCGTGCCGCGTGGATTTTGCTTCGCTATTGGGATGAAAGGTCGCGGGTTCCGAGGCGGACATGGATGATGCCTCTTCCTTGGGAGCCGCTTGCGCTCCTTCAAGGTCGGCTTGGGCATTTTTGCTTTTGCAGCCTGTCGCGAGGAAAACGGCAGCGGCCACTGTCGTCCATGCCATCCAATTTTGCATAAGGCCCCTTTCCCTTTGGGGGAAGCGTCTTTTTCGGGAATTTAACGCCATTTGTGAAATTCCAAAGGTTGAAAAATTATTCATAATTGCACGGTTAAAAACAGCGAAAAAAGGCATCAAAGCCCAAATCCATGCAATTAGGCCATTTTCAAGCAAGACGCAAATGGTGTAACCGCTTATTTCATCTTGACATAGACCATTTTCTCTTAATAACTTCCCACCCCCGAACTGAACCGAACCTTATATTTAGTGACAGACGGAAAAGAGGTGAATACAGACAGATGACAGGCGTAATCGTGCGACCCGGAGAGTCCTTTGAAAAGGCGCTCCGTCGTTTTACCAAGACTTGCGAAAAGGCTGGAATCCTCTCCGACGTGAAGAAGAACCAGCGTCACGAGAAGCCTTCCGAAGAGCGGAAGCGCAGGCTGAACTCGGCCATTCGCAGAGCCATCAAGGAAAGAATGGAAGCCGGCGGAATCTAACCCCGGTGGACGCGAAAGCGTGAAGGCAAAGGCTCCGTTCGCGGAGCCTTTTCTTTTTCCCCCGGAACTTTTTCAATTTTGTCAGCGAGGAAGATGCAGGGATGATTTGGCGCGTTCTCAAGGTTCTTGCCTTCATGCTGAGCCGCCTTTTGGGATATCTCTTCCTCGGCGTTTTCGCCCGATCGCGGCGCGAGGCCTATGTGCGTCGCATCTATGTGCAATGGGCGCGATACTCTCTGGAGATTTTTTCCGTCGAACTGGAAGTTATGGGCCGGGAACTGGTGCCACCCGAAGGGACCGTTCCCCGGATATTTCTCGTTAATCACCAGAGCCAGCTTGATATTCCCGCGATCGTCGCGGCGCTGGGACAAACCGTCGGTTTCGTGGCCAAGCAGGAGTTGTCGCGTATTCCGATTCTTGCCTACTGGATGCGCAAGGTCGGGTGCGTGTTCATCGATCGTTCCAACAAACGGGAAGCGCGCGCCTCGATGGAGAAAGCGGCAGAGGCCATGGCAGAGCGCTCTTTCGTGGTGTTTCCTGAGGGAACGCGCAGCAAGACCGGGGAAATCCTGCCCATCAAGCTGGGTGGTCTGCGTATGGCGATTCTCGCCGGAGCGCAGGTGGTTCCGGTGCGTATCCGTAATACCCGCGCTGCCTTTGAATCCCGCAAACCGGGAATGAAGGAGCCCATGTCGGTTCAAGTGCAATTTTTCCCGCACGTGGACACGCGCGGCATGGCCGACGAAAAAACTTCCTGGCTGAAGATCAAGGATTATCTGGAAGAATGCTGGGGAGTTCCCAGTAGTAATTCCGCAGCCTCGTCGGCGCGGTAGGACGAACGCACCAGCGGTCCGGACTGGCAGACCGCGATACCCTGCTGCAGCGCAAAGTCGCGTAGCTCATCAAACTCTTGAGGAGGCACATAGCGTTGCACCGCCAGATGTTCCTTGCTGGGCGGCAGATACTGGCCGATGGTGAGAATGTCCACGCGGAGATCTGCGATATGGCGGATGATGGCTTCCAGTTCCTCGCGTGTTTCACCCACACCGAGCATCAGACTCGTCTTCGTAATGAATCCGCGTTCCTTGGCTCGTCGCAACACGGCGCTGGTGTCGCGGATGTTGGCGCGTCCCCGCACTTCGCGCTGCAGGCGCTCCACGGTTTCGAAGTTGTGGTTGAGTACATCCGGCTGCGCATCCAGCACGATGTCGATCAAATCGAAACGTCCCTGCAAATCTGGGATTAGCACTTCGATGCGGCAATCGGGATTCTCCGCCCGGGTCCGCATTATGGTTTCAGCCCAGACTTCCGCACCTTGATCCGGCAAGTCGTCCCGAGCCACGGAGGTGATGACCACGTATTTCAAGCCCATCAGTCGGACGGATTCGGCCACGCGTCCCGGTTCCTCGCGATCGTACGAGCCGGGTTTTCCCTTGGGCACGTCGCAGAATCGGCAACCGCGCGTACAGGTATTTCCCAGGATCATCACGGTGGCGGTTCCTTGCGCCCAACACTCGCCCTGATTGGGGCAGTTGGCGCTTTCACACACGGTGTGTAATTGGTGCGAGCGCACAATGTCCTTGACACGCGCATAGTCTTCACCGCCCGGAATGCGGGCTTTGAGCCACAGAGGTTTGCGTTCGGGAATCATCCGTCTTTCTTTGCGGAGATCAACGAGTAGTTCATCGAAGTGGGAACGCGAAGCGATGAGGGTTTCAAACCGGCTTGTGTCAGCCAGTTGTAATGTTCCCCGCGACTGTAGATGCGGCCCTTTGTCACCCAGAAGAGATGTGCGGAATATCCGATGGCATCCATCGGGCCATCCAGTTCCTCGTTGAGGAATTCGTCGTGGACCCACAGTTCGCCGCCGGGATTCAACGCAGCCGCAAAACGTTTGGCCAATTGCTCGCAGGTTTCCGTGGGCCAGTCGTGAAACAAACTGAAGGCCAGCAGAATGTCGGTTTTCGGCAACTCATCCGCCAGCATGTCGCCGCCCAGAAACCGCACGCGCTGTTTGATGTCCGCCGCAGCGGGATTTTTGGCGCAGAATTTTTGCAGACACTCTTCGGCCACCTTCAATACGGCAGGACGATCCAGCACCGTGGCGGTTCCTTCCGGATTTGCCAGCAGCCACGCGTAGGAATAGAAACCCGATCCTCCGGCCACATCGAGCAGATGTTTTTTGCCTTTAGGCAGAGCATTGGCGGTGAGAGGAGAAAGGTGTTCGGCGCGACCTGCAAGCCGCAAGGTAAGTGTGCGCGCGGTTTCGGGATCGTCCATGGGCGACGCCCCGTCACCTTCCTTGATATAAGCGGTCCCCTGCGACGGAACCTCGCGTGGCCCGTCATGCCGCAGGCGTTGCGCCATTTCCACCACGCCGGGATCCTCGGACATGAATTGGAGATACCCGAGGAAATTCGGGTCCATGCCCAAGGTCAAATAACGGCCCTGATCGGTCAGGGAAAATTTTCCTGCCGCATCGCGACGAAGAAATCCCATCGCGCACAAGGCGGGAATCAGTACCATCACGGCGCGTTCCTTCAATCCCAACGCCTGTTGAAGTTCCGGGAGAGTTCTGGGCCCGTCCGAGAATTGCTCGAAGACATTGAGATGATGCGTGGCCGCGACCAGCAGACGGGTCTGCTGGATGGCGCGCGAATGCCGCATGATGGGCGCAAGTTCGGGAATGTTGGGAGCGATCATGGAGGGGAAAGGTAAATCCCCCGACGGTAAGGATAATCGCGCAAATTAGCGTTGATGGTTTACGTTTTTTCCACCCGCGCAGCGCAATGCTTGTACGATGGTTGTCGGGAATAGGGGTCGAATTCCCCCCGCGTTAACACATTGATCCCTTCATAGTGCATTGGCAGAAAGAGTTGTCCGGGTTGTACCGTGGCCGCGAAAAAGGCGCGCGCCCGCACTGTTCCACGCCGCGTCCTGATTGTAATCAATTCCTCGGGTTCGATGCGCATCCGTTCTGCATCGCCGGGATGAATTTCGACGTAACATTCCTTCGGATACAACTTGCGCAACACCGTAGGCATTGATGGAACCGTTTCCCAGGGAGGAGGTGTCTGAAACCGGCCTGCCGTACCATTCGAGAATCCGTGCGGAGTATGAGGCGGAATCTTCGCCTGAAGGAACGACCTGCGCCACGCGTCCCCATTCCCGGGTGCTCGGGAGCCTTTTGCCCAGCGCAGAGCAGTAGTCCTTGGCTGCGTACCATGAAATCTGTGAAGCGGGGCGTAGAAGGCTTCCGTGAGGCGGTTCAAAATCCCCCGTCCAAGAGGCGAGGTAGGTTGAATCTGCGAAGATTCTTTTCACCGCCGACTTTCTCCACCGGGGGTGTTTTTGCACGAACGCGAGGTAATCTCCGATCGTCACGGGTTCTTGGTCCAAACGAAAAGAAGGCACCCGGATTTTTCCGCTCTCGCCCTTCGCCTGAAACGGAGGGATGAAATCACCCTCGGGTACCCGCATCATTTCCCCGGCGTGAAGGATCGTGAAGGCACACAACGCGAACACGGCGGGGATTTTCGAAATATCCTCCCTATTTTCCATGCCCCGAATCTTCCACTTCGTCAACGGTCACTGGCTCCCCTTTGTTTCCGAAGCTGTTGCGCACGTAAGTCAGCACGCTGGCGATCGTGACGTTGTCGAGATCGAGCTTGGGCATGACTCCGTTGTACTTCTCACCGTTCACAGTGATTTCCTGTTGCAGGCCGTTCCTGACGATCTGGATGGATCGTTTCTTATCCGCCATCAAGAAGTCGGATTTTGCCAGTGGTGGGAAAGAGCCGGCCAAACCCTGGCCTTGCGGCTGATGGCAGGCCGCGCATATCTGAGTGAAGGTCCGTTGTCCTTTCTCCATCATCTGTGGGGTACTTAGGACCACTTTCTTCGGTTCAGATTTTTTGGGCGTTTCCACGGATTGAATGGCACCTCCCTCCGGATGGTAGATCTCATCAAGTTGCTTGCCGGAATAGATGTCCTTGTTGTCGTCACCGCTCACTTTGAGGATGCCAAGAGAGCCCTTGTTGAAAGTCCGGAAAATGGAATGATCCACAAGAATGTATTTGCCTGGAACCTCCACCTTGAACTCGACAATCGAGGAGCCGCCCGCGGGAATCAGCGTGGTCTGGACATTCTGCTGGTTGATCTCCGTACCTCCCTCCGTCCGGACGTGATCGAAAATCTCGCCGATGACGTGAAAGGAGGATATGAGGTTGGGGCCTCCGTTTCCAAGATATAACCGAACGGTTTCCCCGGCCTTGGCGGTGAGCGCCTTGTCATCCACCAGCGAGCCCACGGATCCATTGAACACCACGTAGTCGGGTTCCTCCTTAACGGCCTTCTCCATCGAGAAGGGTTGCAGGCCCTCCTCGCCGTACTTTCCCTGTGTGTAGAATTCACCCTGCATGACGTAATACTCCCTGTCCACCTTGGGCAGCCCCTCCTTGGGTTCAACGAGGATCAAACCGTACATGCCATTGGCGATGTGCATCCCGACAGGCGCGGTGGCGCAGTGATACACGAACAAACCCGGATTGATGGCTCGAAATGAGAACTGCGATGTGTGTCCCGGAGCAGTGAAAGAAGAAGCTGCGCCGCCTCCCGGCCCCGTGACTGCATGCAGATCGATGTTGTGCGGCATCTTGTTGTCCGGATGGTTGGATAGATGGAATTCCACCTCGTCCCCTTCACGGACACGGATGAACTTTCCGGGAACGTCTCCACCGAAGGTCCAGAAAGTGTACTGAACACCGGCGGACAGCGTCTTGACCACTTCTTTGACCTCCAGATGGACGACGACTTTGGCGGGTTGTTTTCTCGCGATGGGCGGCGGCACCGCCGGGGCGGAAGTGAGAACCGCATCTTCTGTTCCGGAAAGCAGCCCTTGTGCCTGGGCCGCAAATGCTAGAACCATCAATCCCGCTGTTATATTCCTGATGGAAAGTGGATTACTCATGGAACCCTCTCTTGGAATGTGTTTGAAGATCCAGAGAGCGAAAAACAAGCCATGCCGTTTGGCGTCAATCTGCGGCGTATTTATTTCTTGGAGAGAGAAATCTTGCCAAAATGGCTTGTCACGATGGCACGATCAAAACAGCAGCATCAACGGCGGGTTGTAATCCATCCCGTCGTTCATGCCGTTCTTGCGCTTCGTCTCGCCCTTCATGCGCGAAAGAATTTCCTTGGCAAGCATACGAGGGACGTGCAGCGACAAAAATTCTCCGGGCACATTGTCCTTGGCGGATTGCCGGATTTCCCATGTGGCATCTTCGATCTTTCCGTTGCGCTCCGCCTGCAACGTTCCGGCTGCGAAACTTCCGGAGTTTCCCGAACCTGATTGCAAGTGTTGAATGGTCACCGTGACGCGTACGGTCGAGCCCGCGCTGTCCTGCGCTTCCTCCTGTTTCTTGAGGAAGAGCTGGTAGTGAAACTCGGACAGTAAGGCGTCATGTGTTTTCGTCGCATCAAGTCCCGCACGGGACAGTTCAACCCCGACCACGGAATCCAACGGCACCAAACGGAGGAAGACGCGATCGCTTGAGGTGACATGGATTTGGGACGTGGGTTTGTTGCCGGTGGACATTGTGGCGCAAGCGGAAAGGCAAAGCGACGCGAATCCCAAAGACGCGGCCAAAGACAGGGCGGATTTTGTGTTTTGCATGGGGGTCAAAATACGTTATATTCGCGGCCATGTCCGTGCGCATCAACAGGGTTTATACTCGTAGCGGGGACGACGGCACCACAGCCCTGATTGGGGGCGTCCGCGTTTCCAAGGATCATATTCGGGTCGAGGCCTATGGTTGTGTGGATGAATTGAACAGCTTCGTGGGCCTAAGTCGTTCCGCCATTGCGGCTGAAAAGGTCCTGACTGCCAAGGATCGCAAGGAACTCGAAAATCATTTGCGGAAAATGCAAAACCAGCTTTTCGATCTGGGAAGCGTTCTCTCCGCTCCCCAAGGCGGTGGATGGGAAGGCATGCCCTTGCCGGGCGCCGAAGCGGTGGCGGAATTGGAACGCTCCATGGACGCGATGCAAAAATCTTTGAAGCCGCTTGAATCCTTTGTCCTGCCCGGTGGTTCCTGGCCCAACGCCTGGTTGCATGTGTGCCGCACGGCGTGCCGTCGTGTGGAGCGCCGCGTGTTGACATTATCGCGCGCGGAAAAAGTGCCCCCCGAAGCCATTCGTTATTTGAACCGTCTGTCGGACTGGTTCTTCGTGGCCGCGCGCTACGTGGCCCATCGCGCCGGCGCAACGGAATATCTGTGGGAATATCCTGAGAAAAAGAAAAAAACTTCTGCTACGCGGAAATCCCGGTCTCGATCCGTTCCTTGAGCGCCAAAGCCAGATTTGCCGCGGAACGCTGATAGGCGTCTTCCATTTTGGAACGACGAAAGCGCAAACCCAAACCGGTCACATAAACTTCGGCGATGAATTGAACGCCTTCACCGCGCTCCTTCATGCGGAAGATCCATTCCTCCCGCAGAAACCATTCGCCCCAACGATGATGGGTTTCAAAGCTGAAATACTTGGGGGCCGTACAGGCGGTGACTCGAAATTCGATCGGGCGCGGAGGAATACCGGAAAATTTCACTGTTGTTTTGAGGTGTGAATCCAGCGTCGCTTCACCTTCGACAGCAGTGAACACGGGATTCCATTCGGGATAGCGGGGGAAATCGACAAGGATGTTCCATGCGGTTTGCATGGGGACATTGAGGTCTGTTTCATAGGCGATCTTCATGAAGCGGAATCGGCCGTCTTGGATTTTGCGCGGTGTTTCATCCAGAGGTAGACGATCACGACGAGTCCGGCACCGAGACTCGATCCTCCCATATGCACGTGAGGAATGTCCTCGAAATACTTTCGCAGGGCGGGATCTCCGACGATCATTTCGCCGCCCACCTTGCCCAGCACCATGGCGCCCAGCAGCACGATGACCGGAAAGCGATCCATGAGTTTGGAAAGCATGCCGCTCGCGAACATCACCAGCGGAATGGACAATCCGAGTCCGAACCAGAGCAGCAGGGCGCTGCCCTTGGAAGCGCCCGCCACGCCCAGTACGTTATCCAGGGACATGGTGAAATCGGCGACCATGATGATCCAGATGGCGTGGAACATGGTGCGGACCTGACGGCTCGCGGGATCGGCATCCTCGTTTTCGGAAAGCAGTTTGAGCGCGATCCACAGAATCAACAAACCGCCGACGAGCTTGAGATAGGGGACTTGCATGAGATGCGATGCGATGAAGGTGAAGGCAATCCGCATCACCGCCGCGGCTCCGGCTCCGATGATGATGCCAAGGCGCCTTTTTTCCGCCGGCAAAGTCTTCACTGCCAGTGCGATGACAATCGAGTTGTCCCCCGAAAGAATGACGTCGATGAGGATGATACTGAAAAGGCCGCTTAGGAAAGCCCCGTTCCAGCCGAATTCTATTACCGAATGTTCCATGAATGCCCGCCTTTTGGTCGAACGGACAAGGTAACAAGAGCCCGCTTTGTAAATTGTGTTCATGAATTTGAAGCAAGCCCTGTCACATCCCTTTTTCCAGCACCATTTTCTGGGCAATACCGTCCGCGCCTATTTCGACTGCGTCTTGACCATTCTGATCGGCATGGCCGTGGTGTGGATTCTCGAGAAGTTGATCCTGCGCTGGATCGAGCGATTGACGCGTCATACCCAGACCACGCTGGACGATTTTCTGGTGGCCACCTCACAGAAGCATGTGCTCCCGGCGCTTTATGCCATCATCGTCTTTCTCGGCGTGCGCGATCTTTCCCTGAAGACCTCTGTCGTCAACGGATTGCGCGCTGTGGTCACCGTGCTGGTGGCGGTACAGGGCGTGCGGCTCGCAGTTTCCATTGCGCAGGAACTGTTGGAGCGCGAAATGGCGCGCCGCGCCGGCGCGGAAAGTGTTGGAGATCAGGAGAAGAAGAGCGTCCGCGGCATTCTCACTTTGATCAAGCTTGTGGTCTGGGTGCTGGCCTTTGTGCTTGTGTTGGATAATCTGGGCATCAAGGTTTCGACCTTCGTCGCGGGCCTCGGCATCACCGGCATCGCATTGGCACTCGCGGCGCAGGCCATTCTCGCCGATCTCTTCTCCTACTTCGTGATCTTTTTCGATCGTCCTTTTCAGGTGGGCCACGCCATCAAGGTCGGGAATTTTCAGGGCGAAGTAGAGAGCATCGGCATTAAAACCACACGACTGCGCAGCCTTTCCGGAGAACAGGTGGTGATGTCGAACAAATACCTCACCGACAATCAGGTGCAGAACTTCAAGGTGATGTCGCGCCGACGCGCATTGCTCGTGTTCGATGTGGAATATGGAACACTTGAGGACAAACTGCGCATCATTCCCGATGCCATTCGCTACATCGTCACCTCATTTCCGGACGCGACCTTCGATCGCGCTCATCTCAAGGAGTTCGGCGAGTCCGGTTTGCGCTTCGAAGCTTGTTATTTCGTCGAGACGCCGGACTACAAGCGCTATCTCGATGTGACTCAGGAAGTTATCCTCAGACTTCGCTCGCGCCTCGGTGAATTGGGAATTGCTTTTGCCTATCCCACACGCACAGTTCACGTAATTCAAGGCTGATTCAAGACCGAAATTGGGACGGCTGTCGTATGCCGGAAATCCCATTGAAACACGACTGAAATACGGCAAATCTTCTTTTTTCATCGCAAAATCGGGGTTCTCAAATCAAACCCGCCCCGAGGAGGAAAAATGGATCGCAAACTCAGAATACTTTTCGCTGCCAGCATGATGCTTACAGCCATGGTGTCGGCGCAGGACAGCGTCAAGGTTCCTTTGGAGGAGCAGATCTCGAATGTCAAGGGACAGATCGATGGTCTGAACGAAGACTATCTGGCCGCCAAGGCCACTGTTGACGGCCTCAGCAAACTCAAGTTCGGCGGTTACATCCAGGCGCAATGGCAGCACACGGGTGACTTTGGTCTCGTGGATAGCACCAGCCCCGCCGATACCGTCAACAATGCGACTTTCAACGGCGGCGGCTCCCCGACAGTGGCGGGTGGAAATTTTCCGGGTCAGGCCAACCAGCGCTTTCAGATTCGCCGCGCGCGTCTCAAGGCCACTTACTCGGGCTTGGACAGCAAGTACGTCCTTGAAATCGACGCGCTTCCCAGCGGCATCAGCGTGAAGGATATTTATGTCCAGCTGACCGAACCCTGGCTCAAGACCTTCAGCTTGACCATGGGTAATATGGACATGCCTTTTGGTTTTGAGATCGGGTACTCCTCCGGTGCGATGGAATCTCCCGAACGCTCCCGCCTTGAGAACAACATCTTTAAGGGCGAAAAGCAGTTGGGTGCGAAGATCGAAGTCAATCCCACCGAAAAGATGGGTTTGCTGCAATACATCAACCTGAAGGCCGGATTGTACACGGGCACGGAAGGTGGTACTGGTGGCACGGGTGACGAAGTGGATCGCAAGCTGGAATTCATTGGTCGTGCCGGTTTCAAGGCTCCGTTCAATGACCTCGGCCTCGACATCGATGGTGGTGTTTCGTGGTTGATGGGTAAAACTCAGACAGGTTCCGACTCAGTGTTCAAGATGTCCGGCGACACGGGCTTTGTACCCACCACCGGCAACAAGCCCAAGTGGGGCGAGTGGAAATACTTCGACCGTAAGGCCATGGGCGTTGATGCTCAGCTCTATTACGACATTCCCGTGATCGGCGGGCTTTCGCTGCGCGGCGAATACGTGCAGGGAACAGAGCCGGGAACTGCGGGATCGACAAACGCCTATACGAACGCCGGCGCAACGGATACTGTCGATGCGACCGCTGGAAAGATGTACATCCGCAAGTTCAGCGGTTTTTACGTGCAATGGGTGCAGAACCTCGGCCCGAAACTCCAATCCGTCCTTCGTTTCGACCAGTATGATCCGAACACGGACGCCAAGGGAACCTCCATCGGCGACGCCTCCATTTCCAATCACCTTACGCCGGGTACCAAGGTTTTGAATCTCACCGACCTTAAGTACACCACGCTGGGATTGGGCCTCACGTACTACTGGGATGCCAACTTGAAATTCTTGGTGTACTACGACATCCCCACTAACGAGAAGATCAACTCCAGCACTCCGACCAACACGCTGGCGAAAAAGAACGCTTTGCTGCCTTACACCAAGGACATTGACGACAACGTCCTAACGGTTCGCATGCAGGTGAAGTTCTAGGCCGCCACACAGGAACACGAAAAAGAAACACCAAGGAGAAACTCAAATGAAGATTCAGAAGATTTCCGCGGCGCTGCTTTTGGGGGCTCTGCCTCTCTTCAGCGCCACCACCATCACGGTCAAGGGTTCGGACACCATGGTCATCATGGCGCAGCGCTGGGCCGAGGCGTACATGGCTGACCACACCGACGTCGTCATCCAGGTGACAGGTGGCGGTTCGGGTACCGGCATCTCGGCACTCATCAACGGCGCCACCGACATCTGCGATGCCTCGCGTCCCATGAAGAGCAGTGAACGCGAGAGCCTCAAGATGCGCTTCAGCAGCCTCGGCGTTGAAGTCAAGTCCGCCAAGGACGGGCTTTCCGTTTATTTCAATGATGCGAACCCTGTGGAAGGTCTCACCATGGCCCAACTCAAGGACATCTACACCGGCAAGATCAAGAACTGGAAGGACGTGGGCGGTGCGGATGCCAAGATCGTGGTCTATGGCCGCGAGAACAATTCCGGAACCTACGTGTTCTTTCGCGACAACGTGCTCAAGGGAGAGGACTATGTCTCTTCCATGCAATCGTTGCCGGGAACTGCCGCAGTGGTGAATGCCGTGGCCAAGGATCCGCTGGGCATCGGCTACGGTGGAGCGGCATACGGGAAAGGCATCAAGTTCGCCAAGATCAACGGCATCGCGCCCAGCGCGGAAACAGTGAAGGACGGCACATACCCGCTCACGCGTTACCTGTACATGTATCTTCGCGGTCGCCCGACCGGCGAAATCAAGAAGTACATCGACTGGATTCTGAGCCCCGCAGGTCAGGCAGTTGTCACCAAGGTGGGTTACTTCCCGGTCAAGTAGGGAAACACTGAAAACAGATAAAAATGAAACGCGATCCCCCGAGGGATCGCGTTTGCATTGAAAAAACGGAAAAGAAGAGACGATGAAAAAACGCTTCAGACCCGGAGAATTCCTGATCGAACGATCGATTCAGGGTGTCGCGTTTATCTCGTTGCTTTTCATCTGCCTGATCTTCGTCTTCGTGTTTCGCGAGGCGGTTCCGCTTTTCACGGGAAAGGCGGATGTTGTGACGGCCCACGAAGAAGTGGGCGCGGCGGAAACCTACGGCGAGGATGCTTCCGCTCCGTTGCCGCAGGCGCAACAGGAACTCGAACAAAAACACGTACCGTTCCGTGCCGCAGCGTTGACGGCCAAAGACTGGCAACCCGTTTCGCTGGAACCCAAATACGGATTGTGGCCATTGCTGGTGGGCAGTCTCAAGGTGACCTTCATCGCACTCTTGTTGGCCGGACCTATCGGTATTTTCGCCGCACTTTACACGTCCACCTTCGCTCCCAAATGGGCGCGCGAAGGAATGAAACCTGTCATTGAAATCCTCGCCGGATTTCCTTCTGTGGTTGTGGGCTTCTTCGCCCTCGTAGTGCTGGCTTCCATTTTGCAAAACCTCTTCGGATTTCAATACCGGCTGAATGCGTTCACCGGCGGCGTCGCGATGGCGCTGGCCGTGGTTCCCATTGTCTATACCGTGTCCGAAGATGCGTTGGCCGCAGTTCCCAAGGCGTTGACCGAGGCCAGTCTGGCCTTGGGTGCCACGCGCTGGGAGACGGCCCTGTTCATTGTGCTCCCGGCGGCCACTCCGGGAATTTTCGCGGCCATGATTCTGGGTTTCGGTCGGGCCTTCGGCGAAACCATGATCGTTCTCATGGCCACGGGAAATGCCGCATTGCTCACGCCTTCGCTGACCGATCCCGTGCGGACCCTGTCCGCCACGATCGGTGCGGAAATGGCCGAAGTGGTGTTCGGCGACATTCACTATCGCGTGCTGTTCTTCATCGGTGCCTTGCTCTTCATCATATCGTTCAGCCTCAACGCCATCGCCGAGTTCTTCGTGCGCCACCGCCTCATGAAGCGGTTCAAGGGGGCGTGACATGAAGCTGTCGAAAACAGTGACCGGCAGGATAGTGGTGGGCTTCACGGCCTTTTGCGCTTTCTCCGCAGTCGCGGCTGTAGCGTGGATCATGGGCACCATCATCTGGGGCGGTCACAGCCACATCTCGTGGGCGTTTCTTTCGCAGGCACCGACCGAGGGCATGACGGAAGGCGGAATCTTTCCCGCCATCTTCGGGACCTTCCTGCTGGTGGTGATCATGTCTCTGGTGGGCGTGCCTGTGGGAACCATCACGGCGATTTACCTCAGTGAATACGTGAATCGGGAATCCAAACTGGCGCAGATCATCCGCTTTGCGGTCAACACGCTGTCGGGCATCCCGGCCATCGTGTTCGGTCTGTTCGGGTTGGGCTTCTTCATCCAGTTCACGGGAAAGAATCTCGATCGCGTTTTCTCACCTGACGCATTGCACTGGGCGCAGCCCAACATCCTGTGGGCCAGTCTCACCATGGCATTGCTCACCTTGCCGGTTGTGATTGTTTCCGTGGAGGAGGCCATCAAAACCGTGCCGCGTGAATTGCGTGAAGCTTCACTGGCGCTGGGCGCCACGCGTTGGCAGACCATCCGCCGTGTCGTTCTGCCGGGCAGCCTCGGTGGCATTCTCACAGGGGCCATTCTGGCCGTGAGTCGCGGCGCCGGTGAGGTTGCGCCTATTCTGTTCACGGGAGCAGCGTATTTTCTTCCGCAACTTCCGACGCATTTTTCGGATCAATTCATGGAGCTTGGCTATCACGTGTTCATCATGACGACGCAATCCACGGACGTGGAAAAAACCCTTCCCATCCAGTACGCGACCACGCTGGTTCTGCTGGCGCTCACCTTCACCCTCAACTTTTCCGCCATTGCGTTGCGCGCCCGTTTGCGCCGCCGGCGGATGGCGGCCTGAACATGAACGAACCGACGAAAATATCCAAGCTCACCGTACGGAACCTCAATCTCCACTACGGTTCCAAGCACGCCTTGCATGACGTGGGGCTGGACATGGGCGCCAATCGAGTGACGGCCTTGATCGGCCCTTCCGGTTGCGGCAAGTCCACGTTTCTGCGGACCTTGAATCGCATGAATGATCTCATCGAGAATGTGCGCATCTCGGGTGAGATCAAGGTGGATGGACAGGACATCTATGCCGACGGAATCGACACGGTTGATCTCCGCAAGCGCGTGGGCATGATTTTTCAGAAGTCCAACCCCTTTCCCAAGTCCATCTACGAGAACGTGGCGTACGGCCCACGCATTCATGGGCTGAAGGATAAGGCGGAGATGGACGCGCTGGTGGAAAAGAGCCTGCGCCGCGCCGCGTTGTGGGACGAAGTCAAGGACGAACTGCAGAAGAGCGCCTTTTCGCTCTCCGGGGGTCAGCAACAGCGTTTGTGCATCGCGAGGGCGCTGGCCGTGGGACCCGAGGTGCTGCTCATGGATGAACCCGCCTCCGCGCTCGATCCCATTGCCACGGCCAAGATCGAGGAGCTGATTTACGAGTTGAAGGAGCGATACACCATCGTAATCGTGACCCACAACATGCAGCAGGCCGCCCGCGTGTCAGATGACACGGCGTTCTTCTACATGGGCCGGTTGGTTGAGTTCGACGCCACGGAAAAGATTTTCACCAGTCCGAAGAACAAGCAGACAGAGGACTATATTACCGGAAGGTTCGGTTGACATGGAACGGCATTTTGAAAGAGAGCTGACGGAGCTCAGCCACAAGCTGGAACAGATGACCTCGTTGTGCGGTGAGGGCTTGCGCGCCGCCGCGCGCGCCTTCAACGAGGCCGACACCGCTGCTGCGGAACCAGCATTCCAGAACGAACGTCGCATCAACCAGCTGGAAATCGAAATCGATCATTCCGTGGCGGATTGTTTTGCGTTGTTCCAGCCCGTGGCGGTGGATCTCCGCTTCCTGCTCGCCATCCTCAAGATCAACAACGATCTGGAGCGTATCGGCGATCACGTGGTCAACATCGCCCAGTCGGCCGTCACCAGCGCTTCGCAACCCAAGGCTTCCCGCCTCGAACTTCCCCGCATGCTCGATGTGACCATCAATATGTTCGCGGACGCCAGCCGCAGCTTCTTTTCCCGCGATTTGGAAACAGCCCGCGCGGTGCTCGAAGCCGACGACATGGTGGACGGACTCAACCGTTCCAACACGCGCGAGGCGATTCAAATGGTGAAGGCCGGTACGATGGAGTTGGAGCAGGCGCTGGAATTGATGCGCATCTCACGCAATCTGGAGCGCATCGGTGACTTGTCGACCAACATCGCCGAGGAAGTCATCTTCCATGTGCAGGCCAAGGTTGTTAAACACCACGTTGAGGAATGATCACATTCCGATCAACGGTCCGCAACATTTTTTGAATTTTTTGCCGCTGCCGCAAATGCAGGGATCGTTGCGCCCCGTCTCCGAATAATTCTTGCGGAAAGTTTCGCCCTTCACGCTGCCGTCCTCCCGGATGGAGTCGCGAAAACGCGGGCCCACAACCTCGACACAGATTTCCCAGCTTCCGGCGGCAGGGAAACGCCCGGTCTCGCGGAGATAACCGAAGAACCCTTCCAGCAAACTCGGAATGGATCGTCGAGCCTCGACGGGGATATTGAGTCGCCCCATGTCCTGTAGCAACACAGCTTCTACCGTTTTTGCGGTGAGTGTTTCGAGTGATTCTGCGCCTCGGTTCGCAGCCTGCTCGAAAAAGGCTCGCAATACTCCGTCGGCGTGCTCCTTGATCGCGGAATCGAGGAACAACAATCGTTCCGATCCGAGATAATCGTCGAGGTAGGATTCGGTTTGTGGAGAAATCAACGCAGACCTTCCAACGGGCTGCTGGCAGAGCCGTACAGCTTGCGTGGAATGCGTCCTGCCAGGAAGGATTCCCGTCCCGCCTCGCACGCCGCGCGAAATGCGCGTGCCATGCGCACGGGATCCTGCGCACAGGCGATGCCGGTGTTGCACAAGATTCCATCCACTCCTAATTCCATGGCCAGTGCGAGATCCGAAGCCGTGCCCATCCCTGCGTCCACAATGACGGGACACGAGAGTGATTCCATGATGATGCGGATGTTGTTTGCGTTCAAGACGCCCTGTCCGCTACCGATGGGGGAGCCGGCAGGCATTACGGCGGCAACACCGAGGTCTTCCAGTTTTTTTGCCAGCACCGGATCGTCGTTGGTGTAAACAAGTACGGTGAATTCTTCCTCGACCAGTTTTTTTGCGGCCTCGTATGTTCCGAAAGGATCCGGGAGCAGGGTTTTTGCTTCGGAAAGCACTTCGAGCTTGATGAGGTTCATCCCTTGAGCGCGCGCCAGTCGCGCGATGCGCAGGGCATCTTCGACATTGAAGGCCCCGGCTGTGTTCGGCAGCAAGGCGTATTTCTTGGTGTCGATGAAGTTGAGGATGTTCTCTTCTTCCGGACCTCCGAGCTTGACACGGCCCAAGGCGACCGTGACCATTTCAGCCCCGGAAGCCTCATGGGCCTGGCGCATGATTTCGAAATTGGGATACTTACCTGTGCCGATGATAAGACGCGAACGGTAGGTTCGTCCGCCGATGACAAGAGGTTTATCGTGGATCATGCCGGAAAAATGCTAAAAATCGCAACTCCTTGCCTCACAGCGGGTTGATGGGGATGTTCAAGGCGATTATCTTTATCCCCCTAATTTGCACCCGGAGTTTGTGTCATGAAGGCCGATATCCATCCGAAATACACGCTGCAGACTTTCAACTGTTCTTGCGGCAACCTGATCGAGCTTCCCAGCACCATTCCGGGACAGGGCATTGAAATCTGTTCCAATTGCCACCCGTATTACACCGGCAAGCAAAAACTGCTGGATTCCGCGGGCCGTATCGAGAAGTTCACTTCGCGTTATACGACCGTCGTGGGCGGCGCTCGCAAGAGCCGCAAAGCCGCTCCCGCTGCCAAGGAAACCGCGAAGGCCGAATGAGTCCCGTGCGGTCCCTGTTCCTCCGGGTTCAAGGCGGCCTTTTCCATCTGTTGAATCACCAGCCTGAAACCATCGGCGGACAAGCCGTGGTCGAAGGCGTCATGATGCGCAGTCCGACCCGCCTTTCGGTGGCCGTGCGCGCTCCGGACGGACGCATTGCGCTGCAGGATCGTCCCTTCGTTTCCTTTTCAAAGCGGCACAAAATTTTGGGATTGCCCGTATTGCGTGGCGGTGCTTCACTGGTCGAGTCGCTGTATCTCGGCATGCAATGCCTGAACTGGTCGGTCAAGATTCAGGAGGCAGGTTCGGTCAAAGAGGAAAAAGAGGAAGTTCCCACCACCGCTATGCAAAAAGCAAAGACGGTCCTCCCCTTGTTTCTCTCGTTTGCTGCGGCGCTTGCGCTGTTCCAATTGCTGCCTTACGGCGTGGCTGCGTTCGTCACTGGCGGAAGCCACAGTCACCCACAAAACCCTGTGTTGTTCAACTTCGTCGCCGGTTTGATCCGCATCAGTCTGTTGCTGGCGTATCTGTGGGGTCTTTCATTCCTGCCCGATCTCAAGCGCGTGTTCCAGTACCACGGCGCGGAGCACAAATCGATTTTTGCCTATGAGAAAAAAGCACCGCTGGAGATTCCCACCGTGGCACAGCAGACTCGGTTTCATCCGCGCTGCGGAACGTCTTTCATCTTGATTGTCGCGCTGACCTGCATGCTGTTCTTTTCGATTTTCGATTCGATCGTGCTGCATGGATTACACTACGCCTATCCCAACTTCCTCGTCCGTTTTCTGATCCACCTGCCGTTTGTTCCGCTCGTGGCCGGATTGGCGTTTGAAATCCTCCGCCTCTCCGGTAAACATCAGGATTCAAAATGGATTCGTCCCTTCATTCTGCCGGGCCTGTGGCTGCAGAAGATTACTACACAGGAACCGGAAGAAGCGCAGATTGAAGTGGCGCTGGTTTCGGTCAAAGCCTCGCTGGCATAGACCGTCTGTTGTGGAGGATTAAGCCTCCAATTCTTCCCATCGTTTGAACGCTTCTTCCAATTCCCGTTCCAACTCTGTCTGTCTGACTTTTGCCGCCGCAATCTCGGCTGCAGGTTTCTTGTAAAACTCTGCGGTTCCCATGGCTTCCACCAACTTCGCCTGCTCCGCTTCCAAAGCTTCAATCCTGCCGGGCAAGGCTTCGCGCTCTTTTGTTTCTTTGAATGTCAGTTTTCTGGGTTTGGAAGGTTCGCTCGCTTCGACTGTACTCGGTGAGCGATTTGCCTTCTCCTTGGAACGTTCGTCCCGGTCACTGAGCGTAGTCGAAGTGACCGCCCTTGCTTCATCTTGCCGTTTCCAATCACTCCAGCCGCCGACGAATTCTTCCACGCCTCCGGCCGGGCCAATTGCCAGTACAGACGTGGCCACGTTGTCCAAAAACTCGCGATCATGGCTGACGACCAGGACGGTTCCCTCGAACTCCACCAGCAATTCTTCCAGCAACGTCAGCGTCTCCACGTCGAGATCGTTCGTGGGTTCATCCAGCACCAGCACGTTGCCGGCTCGCGTGAACAACTTGGCGAGCAGCAGCCGGTTTCGTTCGCCACCGGAAAGCGTTCCAGCCTTGACAAGGGCGCGTTGCGGATCGAACAGGAATTCCTGTAGATAGGACATCACATGCTGTTTTTTGTCGTGGACGGAAACGAATTCCTGTCCTCCCGCAATGTTGTCGCGTACAGACAATTCGGGATCGATTTGTGCGCGCATTTGATCGAAGTACAGGATTTGCAGCGAAGAGCCTTGATGCACGCTGCCGCGTTGGGGTTTGATTTCTCCCAGCAACAGTCGCAACAAAGTCGTCTTGCCCGCGCCGTTGGGACCCAGAATCGCCACCTTGTCCCCGCGTTGAATCACGGTGGAACATGAGGTAATCACAGATTTGTCCCCATAGGAAAAAGCGAGGTTGTGTGCTTCGATCACCTTGTTGCCGGAGCGCTCGCCTTCGTTGACCCGCATCTGGACCGTGCCCTGCCGTTCTCGGCGCTGCGCCCGTTCAAGTCGGTTGGCCTCGAGCATGCGCATGCGGCCTTCGTTGCGGGCGCGGCGTGCTTTGGGGCTGCGGCGAGCCCATGCTTCCTCCTGCGCCAGCTTCTTGTCGAACACCGCCCACTCCCGTTCCTCCACTTCCAGCAAGGCTTCCTTGCGCACGAGAAAGGTGTCCCAGTCGCAAGTCCAGTCGAAAAGTTTCCCGCGATCGAGTTCCAGAATGCGTGTGGCCATGCGGCGAAGAAAGGCCCGGTCGTGCGTAATGAACAGCAATGCCTTACGCGAAGAACGCAACACATCCTCCATCCAGTCGATGGAGTCGATATCGAGGTGGTTGGTGGGTTCGTCCAGCAACAGGGCATCCGGATCCGAGGCCAACGCCTTGGCAAGCAGTACACGCCGTTTTTGTCCCCCAGACAAAGAAGCGAAGGGGGCGTTGGGCTGCAGGCCCGCCAAGCCGATCCAGCGTTCCGCCTCCAGTTCGACCTTCCATGTGCCTTCGATGGCATGTTGCACGGCTCCCTGGGCCACGATTTCCGCGACTGTGCCGGGGAGATCTTCGGGAATATCCTGAGGCAAATACGCGATGCGCATACCGGGAGTGGTGATGATTTCACCGGCGTCGGGCTGCGGGGCTCCCATCAACAGGCGCAAGAGGGTGGTCTTGCCCGCGCCATTGCGGCCCGTGAGGCAGACGCGTTCTCCCGCCTCAATCATGAAAGAAACGTTGTCGAGTAGTGGCGGTCCGCCTATGTGATAGCGCAGGTCCCGCATTCCAAAAAGAGGCATGGGGAGAGTAAAGGTAGCAGGATACCGCTGGGTGGGGCGGGTTTGCTAGAATAACACGGAGAATCCCCATGCCTCCCAAACGCCATACGCCTGACTGGCAGAACATCACCGATGAGGAGCTGCTTCGCTATCGCATTCGTGACATGGGATTGCAGATACCGGGGACGGTCCTCGAATCGCGCGTGGCCCGGTTGTACACCGAGTTGCAGGAAAAGGGAATCACCTTCCATCCCGCATGTTACCTCGCGGATGAATGGTTGTGCCCGGATCGCGAACCGATCATCGGGATTCCTTTTTATCTCGCGCAACCCCGCCTCGTGGCCATTGAAAAACGAATGATGCTGGAGGCCGAGGGGTCCACAGAAGAGTGGTGCATGAAGCTGCTCCGCCACGAATGCGGCCACGCTTTGAACTACGCCTACTGTTTCTTCACAGACCGCAACTGGCGCAAGTTGTTCGGGCCGTTCGAAGCGCCTTATTATCACGTCACCTACCGCACCAAACCGTATTCGAAGCGCTATGTCCTTCATCTTGAAGACAATTATGCGCAGGCGCATCCCGACGAGGACTTCGCCGAAACCTTTGCTGTGTGGCTTGATCCCGCGCACGATTGGCGGGTTCGCTATCGAGGCTGGCCCGCGCTGAAGAAACTGGAATACGTCGATTCGCTCATGCGTGAAGCGGCCGGACGTCCGCCGCTGGTCACCACCACATCCCAGTCCTGGGCGGCGGCACGCATGACATCCACCTTGAGCGCGTTCTATGATCGTAAGCGCAAATACCTCGGCGCCGAGTTTCCCGGCTATTATGATCCCGGGTTGCAGCGCATCTTCCGCGTACCGGCAGAAAATGAGCCGGCGGACAAGGCCTCGAACAGGGCGGAGTATTTTCTGCGCAAGCACCGGAAGGCGCTTCTGCAATGCATCGCCCTGTGGGTTCCACAGCGGAAATACGATGTGGATCGCCTGTTGGAAAAACTCATGGCGCGCTGCCTTCATCTCGACTTGCGGTTGCGCAAGTCCCCGGAGGAAACCTTGCTCGCGGTAAACTCATTTGTCACGGCCATTCTCGCGTCTTTGCAACGTTTCAACGGCGTCCATGAGGGGAAATAAATGAAGCGAACCCCGAAGAAAAAACTCCGAATCACCGCCATCGTCGAGCAGGCGAACACGCTCAAGGAGGATCCGCAGTTCGAAGGCAAACCCAAGGAACCTTCCATGGAGCACGATGTGCTGCGCGCCCTGCGGCAGTTGGGGCACGAGGTGACCGTGTTGCCCGTATTCGATTCCATCGAGCCCATGGTCGAAGGGATTGAAAAAAATCCACCGGATCTGGTGTTCAATCTCGCAGAGCAGTTCGCCAACGATCGCCGCCACGACAAGAATCTCGCCGGTTTGTTGGAGATGATGGACATTCCCTTCACCGGCACCGGATCGGCGGGATTGATGCTTTGCCGGGACAAGGCCCTGTGCAAGCAACTGCTCGCCACATGGAATGTGCGTGTTCCGGATTTTTGGGTGTTCCCCTTGGGACGGCCTTTGAAGATCCCGCGACGCCTCAAATTTCCGTTGGTGGTCAAGCCCGCTTACGGTGACGGCTCCGAGGGAATTTCCAATGCATCGCTGGTCAAGGACGACGTGGAAATGAAAGAGCGCGTCGCGATGATCCATGAGCGCTTCTCACAGGATGTCATCGCCGAGGAATACGTTGAGGGGCGCGAGATCTACGTCGGCGTCCTCGGCAACGATCGCCTCACGGTGCTGCCGCCTTACGAGGTTCGCTTTGGCAAGGCTCAGGAAGAATCGGGTCCCGTGCTTGCCACCTATCGTGTCAAATGGAATAAGCAATATCGGGAGAAATGGAACATCGAATTCGGATTCGCGGACGTCGAGCGCAAAGTCTGGGCACGCATTGCCGATGCCTGTCGCCGTTCTTATCGTATTCTGCAATTGTGCGACTACGCCCGTGTTGATTTGCGTGTGACACCGGATGAGCGGGTCTATATCCTCGAGGCTAATCCAAATCCCGACATCACGCAGGGTGAGGAGATGGCCGAATCGGCGCGCAAGGCCGGAGTTCCGTACAAGCAGTTCATCCAGAAAATTGTGACTCACGCTCTGGCCCGGCAAACTTCTCCAACGTAGGGGCGTGGCGCTGGCCTCGATACACGCGGCTTCATTTGTGTCCTATGGGCCGCGCACTCGGCCAGCGATTCTACCTTTCACTCCCCATGGATTTACGCGATCAGGCGCGCAAGGCAATCGAGCGCAGCGACGAAATCGAACACAGACTACAAAGCCCCGAAGCGCTTTCGGATATGGCCAAAGTCGCCGAATTGTCCAAACAGCACAAGGGCCTGCAAGAATTAGTCGTCAAGTCGCGTGACTTTTTGGGTTTGCTGCAGGAAGTCGAGGATTGGCGCAAAGCCGCGCAGGACGGATCGGATGCCGAGCTTCAACTGCTTGCCCAGGCCGAAGTCAAACGCATTGAAGAGGAATTGCCCGGGCGCGAGCAAGAATTGAAATTCCTCCTGGTTCCCAAGGATCCTGCTGACGAGCGCGGAGCCATTCTCGAAATCCGCGCCGGGACCGGCGGCGATGAAGCCAGTTTGTTCGCGGGCGATCTCTACCGCATGTATCAGTATTATGCCCTAGCCCGGAAGTGGAACATTCATGTGGTCGACTCCAACGAAGGAACCGTGGGCGGTTACAAGGAGATCGTGGCTGAAATCACCGGTGAAAGCGTTTACGGTACTTTGAAGTATGAAAGCGGCGTGCATCGTGTGCAGCGCGTTCCCGACACCGAAGCACAGGGCCGCGTGCATACTTCCGCGGCCACGGTCGTGGTGATGCCCATCGCCGATGAGATGGACGACATCCAGATCAAGGATGAGGAAATCCGCGTGGACACTTTCCGTGCCGGCGGCGCGGGTGGCCAGCACATCAACAAAACCGATTCCGCGGTGCGCATCACGCATATTCCCACCGGCATTGTGGTTGCCTGCCAGGATGAACGCTCGCAGCACAAGAACCGCGCCAAGGCCATGAACGTGTTGCGTTCGAAGCTGTTGGACGCGCGCCTTGCGGAGCAAGAGGCCAAGGAAGCGGCTTCACGCAAGGCCCAGGTCGGAACAGGCGATCGATCCGCGAAGATCCGCACTTATAACTTCCCTCAGGGTCGGGTCACGGATCACCGCATCGGGTTGACGCTGTACAAGCTTGACGCGGTGATGAACGGTGATCTCAAGGAATTGCTCGACGCGCTGGGCATGGAAGCCAGCGCCGAGAAATTGCGTGCGTTGGAACGCCAGGCCTGATCGTTGTGCCCCAACTTCTGGAAGTCCTGACCAAAGCATCATCCCATCTCAAGGAAAAGGGAGTTCCGAATCCGCGTCTGGATGCGGAACTGTTGCTTGCCCACGCGCTGGGACTCAAGCGTCTCGATCTGTATCTCCAGTTTGATCGGCCGCTGGCCGAAACGGAACTCGAGGTTTACCGCGACTTCATTCGTCGCCGCTCACGTCGCGAACCATTGCAGCATATCGAAGGCGAGGTTGCATTCCGTGAGTTGAAACTCAAGTCCGATCGACGCGCGTTGGTTCCTCGTCCTGAAACCGAATTAATCCTCGACGTACTCAAGAAGCATTTGCCTTCGATCGTTCGGCCCCGCATTCTCGATATCGGTACTGGCACCGGCGCCATAGCGCTCTCCATCATCCGGGAGTTTCAGAACGCGGAGGTTTGCGCGAGCGATATATCTCCGCCTTGTTTGGAACTCACTCGTGAGAATGCGCGTTTGAATGAATTGGTTGAACCGGAACTTGTACTCGGGAATTTATTCGAACCTTTTGCCAGAGAGCGACGTTGGCATGCAATCGTTTCCAATCCGCCATACATCGGAGAGAATGAAATCGCTTCGTTGGAGCCGGAGGTTCGTGATTTTGATCCCCGTAATGCATTGGTAGGCGGAGCTCAAGGATGGGAACTTCCGCTGATCTTGTTGGAGTTGGCATTATCCCGTTTGGAGGAGTCTGGAATCCTCATTATGGAGATAGGTCCTTCCCAATACGAGCTTTTAAAGGCTCGCGCCTTTGAACTAGGCTGGAATCACACCGAAAGCTTTCAGGATTATCAACAAAACCAACGCTTTATAGTCTTAAAAAAGTGAAAAATTCGTCAAATATCCCATTTTACTCACAGTGAACAAACATATGTTGATAGTTTCTGTTTATAGACAAAAAATTCTGAAATTTTTGACGAAAATAGGACCTTTTTTAAGGCCAAATCATCTTGATATTGGCCCTAACTCGTTCTAAATTAAACAGTTCCCCATTTAAGAATAAATGGGTAGTTCTTCCTTCGTGGAGAACGAGCTTTTTTGAGAGTCTGTAGAAGAGAGTAGCGAGAGCGAGCGTGGTGATGTTCGTGCTTTAGGGCATGGGCATAGAG
>OMJM01000038.1 GCA_900299345.1 bacterium
ACGAATAGAAACATTTGAAGTATCACAAACGGAATTCAAAAACACCCACAAAACAACACAAAAACGACATTATCACATAATGATATTACCAGTGGTACGAATATGTTTCCCGGGTTATTGAGCGCGGAAATGGAAGGCTTAAGAGCGAAATTGGGTAATTCGTGTCACCCAAATTTGGGGTATCAAAAAGTCGAGATCAGCGAATGCCGGTCAATAGTCGAATGCGATCCAAGAAGGGTGTGGCAATGGAACGGGCACGTTCCTTGCCTTTTTCAAGTATGCGATCCAAGTGGTTCGGATCAGCGATTAAGCGGTTGTATTCACTCCGCGGTCCGCGCAGTTTTTCGTTCAGGGACTCGAAGAACATCTTCTTGGCCATCCCCCACCCCATTCCGCCCGCCTGATATTGCTTGCGTGCTTCTTTTTCTGCGTTGGCATCGAGTAAGAGCTGATGCAGTGAGAACACATGACTTTGATCCGGATCCTTGGGCTCTTCGGGCGATTGCGAATTGGTGACGATCTGATTGATGCGCTTCAGCAACGCTTTTTCTTCGAGGAACAACGGGATGGTGTTGTCGTAGCTTTTGCTCATCTTGCGGCCATCAAGTCCAATGACAGTTTTGACCGTTGAGGAAATGCGTGGTTCCGGAAGATGGAAAACCGCTTCGCCGTAGTTTCCGTTGAAACGCTCCGCGATGTCGCGCGCGAATTCCACATGCTGTTTCTGATCTGCTCCTACGGGAACAACATCGGCGTTGAACATCAGAATGTCCGCGGCCATGAGAACAGGGTAACCGAATAAACCCATGCCGATGCCATCGTCGGCATCTTTTCCCGCCGCCAGATTTTTAGACACCGCGTCCTTGTAGGCATGGGCGCGGTTCATGAAACCCTTGGGGGTGAAACAGCTCAGAATCCAGGAGAGTTCAAAAATTTCTGGAACGTCGGATTGCCGGTAAAATACCGATTTTTCGGGATCCAGTCCGAAGGCGAGATAGGTTGCGGTAATACTGCGGACATATCTGCGCATATCGTCTCCCGCATGAACGGAAGTCAGCGCATGGTAGTCAGCGATGAAATAGAACGTGTCATAACTGCGGGCGAGATCGAGCGCAGGTTGGATGGCCCCCAGCCAGTTTCCAAGATGGGGTTCCCCGGTCGGTTTGACTCCTGTTAACGCCCGTTGCGCCATGGTGTTACGTCAAGATAAAACCTCGGAAAGCCTTTTTGTTACCTTAGCCGCGCCATTTTTGAAGAGGATTCAAGCCGTTTCATGACTTCCGCTGCGCCCACGAAATACTCCCGCGAGTGGGTCGATGGCGCCGCATCCCTCAAGCGCGCCGTGGCGGCGGTTGAGAAAACTGAACGGGTTTACTTCGATCTCGAAGCCGACAGCATGCACCATTATTTCGCCAAGGTTTGCCTGATGCAAATCTTGGCAGATGGCGGCTGTTATATCGTCGATCCGCTCGTGAAGTTGGATCTAAAACCTCTTCTTTCGGCTCTCGCGAAAAAACCTTTGGTACTGCATGGTGCGGATTATGACTTGCGCATGCTGTATCAGCAATACGGTTTCCGTCCCAAATCCGTTTTTGACACCATGATTGCGGCCCAGCTACTGGGACGTTCAGCGTTTGGTCTGGCGGCGCTGGTGAAGGAAGCCTTTGGAATCACTCTGGGCAAGGAAGCGCAAAAAGCGGATTGGTCGCGACGTCCCCTTCCCGCCGACTTGCTGGATTACGCAGCGCAGGACACCTTCTATTTGCCGGGCTTGCATCAAACTTTAGAACAGGAACTCGACGCGAAAGGCCGTCTGGATTGGCATCGGGAAAGTTGCGCGGCTTTGGTGCGGGCCACGGAACGTATTCGCGAAACAGATCCCGATATGGCGTGGCGCGTGTCCGGTTCTGCGAAATTTCGTCCCCGTCAATTGGTGGCGCTGAAAGCCATGTGGAATTTTCGGGAGAATATTGCCAGGGAACAGGATATTCCCGGTTACAAGATTTTACCCTCGGATGTCTTGCTTCGATTTGCGGAGGGTGTTCCGGTTGAGGGCCTGCCGGATCAAATCCCAAGGTTGCCTTCGCGACTCGGTGCTGAATTGCGCAACGGATTTTTACAGGCCTTTGAGGAAGCGATTCAATCGGATCCGAAAAGTTGGCCCAAGCCATTGCCGCCGCCACGCAAACCCGTAAAAAGCCCTCACCCGGATCTTCTCGCGGATTTAAAGAAAGCGAGAGATCAAGTGGCAGCGGGGTTGCATCTCGATCCTTCTTTGTTGGCTCCCAAGGCCGTGTTGCTCTCCGTGGCCCTGACCGGTGTTTCCGCTCCCGAATCCGTTCGTGAAGCGGCTCAATGGATGCACTGGCAGGAAAATCTCCTGTTAGAGCCCTGGCTGCAGGCTGCGCAGCGTTACCAAAAACCGCGCAGCCCCTGATTTCTATATTCCAGCCACGCTTTAAAGCCGCTGGAGGTTGATATGTCACGTTTGGGCCCGATGGAACTCATCATCATTCTTCTCATCGTCGTGCTTCTTTTTGGCGGCCGCAAGATCCCCGAAATAGCCAAAGGACTCGGAAAAGGTATCCGGGAATTCAAGGGGGCCATGAACGGTGAAAACACCGATGAAACCAAGTCCCTGAAGAAGAACGAGAATTCCGAAGACAGTTCTTCGAAAACCTGATTTCCCCGTTTTTCAGATCTTCCCTTGTTCCAAGCAGGCACCTTCTGGGATCACGTTCAGGAGTTGCGTGGCAGACTGATTAAATCCCTGATCGGTCTAGCCGCGGGGGTCGGCATTGCCTTTTGGCAATGGGAGCGGCTTTGGTCCTGGATTATTTATCCCATTACATCCCAGCATCTCAAGGTGTCCTTCATCGCCACCTCTCCCATGGAGACGATGATGACCAGCTTCAAAATGTCCTTGATTGCGGGAATCATCCTGGCGTTTCCATGGTTGGTGTGGCAGCTATGGTCTTTTCTTGCACCCGGACTGTATGTCCGTGAGCGTAGGCTGTTTTTGGGAACCTTTGTCGCTGCGGTAGCGATGTTTATAGCTGGGGCGGCGTTCTGCTACTTCGCTGTACTTCCGGCGGGACTAGCGTTTCTGGCGACCTACATGCAAGGATCTGTCACGCAGAGTTGGAAACAGGCAGAATTTACTGCCTTTATAATCCAATTCATGCTTGCATTCGGATTGATTTTTGAATTGCCCGTCGCAACTTTCGTACTCGGCAGGTTGCGACTCTTGACGCCGCGCGGCATGTGGGGCTTTTTCAGGCTGGCAGTGGTCATTATTTTCATCGCAGCGGCCGTGTTGACTCCTGGACCCGATCCAGTGTCCCAGTTGATGATGGCAATTCCGTTGTGTCTTCTCTACGTTCTTTCCATCGGGGTCTGCGCGTTGGCGCAAAGGAAGGAAGAATGATTTTCGACTCGTTGGGAATCGGCGAAATCGGCGTCATCATTGTGGTGGCCATTCTGTTCATCGATCCCAAAAAAGTCGGTGCGGCGGGCCGCGCCTTCGCCCGTTTCCGGAAAAAGTGGAACAATATCCAGCGCGAGGTCAAACAACAGTTCGACACCATTTCCCTTGAGGAGGATTTGAAGGATAATCTCGGGAACATTCGTGCCGCGAAATCCGTGTTGCGCAATGAAGCCCGTGTGGCCGTGAAAGCATTGACCTCTTTGCATCGCGTGCAGGCCGCAGAAAAAATACTGGGGCGGCTCAAGGAATGGCCGGTGTTTCAGGAAGCCAAGGCCGTTGCTGCGTTTTGCGGAACGTTGGAAGAAGTAGACACGGAAAGTATTGCCAAGTACATCCTGGCGTCAGGGAAAACCTTGCTTCTCCCCCGTATTGTCTCACAGCCTGATGGAACTTCCAGAATTGCGATGGCCGTGGTGTCCAATTACGATCAAGATCTACTCGAGGGAGCTTTTGGCATTTTGGAGCCCAAACAAAACTCAGACGATACAATCATCCCAGAGCCGGATTTGATTTTGGTTCCCGGTCTTGCCTTTGACGAACGCGGCGGGCGTGTGGGACGTGGCAAGGGGTTTTACGATCGCTATCTGGACGGGAAAACCGCTTTCAAATTGGGTGTTGGGTTTGAGGCGCAAGTGCTGCGCAAAAAATTAGCTTTGGAGCCTCACGACAAACTTTTGGACGGGCTGGTGACCGAGGGGCGATTGTCGAGTTTCGCTGCGCCTCTTTCGCAAGCTCCGGGAAATGCGGCGGGATAGATCATGCGGGCGGTTTTGGCTCTGGAAGATGGGAATTATTTCGAAGGTGAAGGCTTTGGCGCAGAGGGCCGCCGCGAAGGGGAAGTCTGTTTCAACACCTCGATGACTGGCTATCAGGAAATTCTCACCGATCCCTCCTACGCCGGTCAGATCGTCACTCTCACCTACCCTGAAATCGGAAACTACGGAGTCAATCCGGAAGACGTGGAGTCCACCCGCATTCAGGCCTCTGGCCTCATCGTTAAAAACGTCTGTCCCTACCCTTCCAGTTTTCGCGCTGAAGGTGGTGCGGAACCGGTGACGGTTTCGGAATATTTGAAGCGTCAGGGAATTCCCGGCATCGAGGGAATCGACACGCGACGTCTGGTGCGCATCCTCCGTGAAACCGGTGCCAAGAATGGCGTGTTGGTTGCGGGAGATTATGATCTCAAGGAAGTGCTGGAAAGCGCGCGCAAGGTGCGTTCCATTTCCGACACGGACTACGTTCTCAAGGTCACGTCGCCCAAACCAGCGCAATGGCAAACCGGTGAGCATGCATTGTCTTTCCGCGTGCCGGGTGGTCGACCCGAACGCTGGACTCTTGCCGCCATCGACTATGGCGTTAAGCACAACATTCTGCGCAAGTTGCATGACTTGGGAGCCAAGGTGGTGCGTTTTCCTGCAACGGCAAAAGCCGAGGAGATTTTGGCGATCAATCCCGATGGCGTGCTCTTCAGCAATGGGCCGGGAGATCCTGCCGTGCTCGATTACGCGGTGGACACGATTCAAGGATTGATCGGCAAGCGTCCTGTCTTTGGAATCTGTTTAGGTCATCAACTCCTCGCTCGTGCCTTGGGTGGCAAGACCTTCAAGCTCAAGTTCGGCCATCGTGGAGCCAATCATCCGGTGCAGGACTTGCGCACAGGCAAGGTCGAAATCACTTCCCAAAACCACGGGTTTGCCGTGGATCCCGCCAGCCTGAATCCGGCCGAAGTGGAAGTCACGCATATCAATCTCAATGACAACACCGTGGCCGGGTTGCGGCATCGTAAGCTCCCCGCGTTCTCGGTGCAATACCATCCCGAAGCCAGTCCCGGTCCCAAGGACTCGCATTATCTCTTCGAGGAATTCCTGCATTCGGTCGAGGAATTTTCCCGGGCCAAACGCACGGCTTGAGAGAAACAACCCATGCCAAAACGCATTGATCCGTCCGGTTTGACGGGCGGTTTGCATGCGGTCGAAGCCCTGATCCGGAACGAACCGCGCCGTGTCCGCAGTTTGATTCTGATGCGCGGAGCCGGTCATCCGAAACTTCACCAGCTCCAGCGTGAGGCGGAAGCGGCCGGTATCAAGATTCAACAACTTCCCAAGGCGCAACTCGATGCATGGTTTCCGGGACCTCACCAGGGCGCGTTGGCGTTTTGTGAGTCCCGCCCACTGCAGGATTGGGCTGAGGTACACGACAAATTGCTTGCCGCAAAACACGGAGGACGCGCTCCCATTATCGTGGTGCCTGCGGCCATGGAAGATCCTCGCAACCTCGGTGCATGCATCCGTACGGCGGCCGGTTTGGGAGTGGATGCCATGCTGTTGCCGGGCAAGGGAGTGACCGGCCTGACGCCCGCCGCCGCGAAAACGGCTGCAGGCACCGAGAATGTTTTTCCCATTTGCCGTGCCCGGGACATCGAGAAGGACCTGAAGGAACTGGCTGCGGAGGGATTCTCCATCCTTGGTCTCGATGCCCAAGGCACACGTGAAGCGCAGTCCGTCGATTTGAAAATCCCCTTGGTATTGGTAGCTGGCGGTGAAGATCGGGGCATTCCCCCGCATATCGGGAGAACTTTGACATCGACTCTTCGTCTGCCGATGGCGGAGGGGTGTCATTCTTACAATGCCTCCGTGGCTCTTGCCCTGCTGCTCTATGAAACTGCCCGTCAAAGGCAATTTACGTTCGAACACCTATCTCCCTGAAAAACCACAACTTGAGACGATTGGGGCAAAGTATTATGCTTTTTCAGGAACCGCCTTCCAATCCACCCGGCGGCGAGAGCGTACCATGGGCAATGTGACCAAAAAAGACATCGTTGACGCCATCGCCGAACGCACCGGCCTCACACAGGTAGACACCAAGGTGATCGTGGAATGCTTTCTCGATTCCATCGGAAAATCCCTGCGCGAAGGAAAGAATATTGAGATACGCGGTTTTGGCCGGTTCAAGGTGAAGGAAAAGAAAGCGCGCATCGCGCGCAATCCCCGCACCGGTGACATGGTCAAGATCGAGGCCGGCTTCAAACCCATTTTCGAGGCAAGCAAAGAACTCAAGGCCGTCCTCAATTCCCGCTCTTCCAAATCGAAATCCTGATCCGGAACCGCACTTGCGGTCACATTGAATTCGCTTCATGACACAGCCTGTCGTCCAGAACCGCAAGGCGCGGCACGAATATGAGATCCTCGAAACCTATGAGGTTGGCGTGGTTCTGAAGGGCACTGAGGTGAAATCCATCCGTATGGGAAAATTCTCGCTGGCCGAAGCTTTCGCCACTGTTCACAACAACGAACTGTTTCTCGTGAATGCGCATGTGGATGAATACGCCCAAGGCAACATATTCAATCATCCCGTGCGTCGTGAGCGAAAACTGCTTGCACACCGTCGTGAAATTCTGGAGATGGAACAGGCGGTGAATCGCAAGGGACACACCTTGATTCCGCTCAAGGCATACTTCAAGGGAGATGTTCTGAAAATCCAACTCGCCGTGGGCCGGGGAAAAGATGCCCGCGACAAGCGTCAGGACAAAGCAAAACAGGAAGCAAAGCGTGAGATCGCCCGTGCTCTGCGAGAACAGGAGCGTAACCGATGACACGTTTTGGGTCGGTTCGCTCTTTTCTCTGTACGGTTTTTTTGATATTCGGTGTAACCCATGCGATGGATTTCCCGGCGTATGAGTCGAAAGACATTCATTTCAAAGGAGGTTCGTACTCCGATACCACCTTTGAGGACATTCCTTATGTGCGGGTTGATTTCCTGGAAGAACTTTTCGGTGGGGCTTCGAAATGGGTGCCCGGTGCGCAACAACTGAAATTTCGCACTGCCAACGGTCGAGAATGGGTATTCAGTCTTGACAACCCTTTTCTCTCGGTCGGCGGTGAGATGTTCAACCTCACCTACCCCGTCCGTCGGGATGCCGAGGGGATTTATCTCCCTGTGCATCCCCTACTGCGATTGTTGCGCGTTAAATTCGGCATCGAATTCTCCACGCCAGGAAAATCCGCAGCAGCCAACACGCCTTCCTCGGGCGCAAATATTACCGGTATGGCGTTGGAGGAGCGTGCCAATGGCTCGCTTCTCAAAATCAAGACCTTGAGTGATGTGAAATGGGAAGGGTTGGTGGCGCCGCCTCATTATTTGCTCAAACTGGCTGGAGGAAAATTCGATTCTTCATGTTTCGTGAAACTCGAAGGCAAAGGGTTGATTCGGGAAGCAAGTGTTTTGCAGGAAAAGGGCTTCGGCCAGATCACATTGCGTCTGGGCGGGAATTACGACACGATTGAAGTGGCACGCGATACGGAACTACCAGGTATTTTGGTGATGGTTCGAAAGAAACTACGCGAGCCCAAAGCAGAGGAAGCATCCCCGGAAAATCCTCGTGCCGGCCCGGCTACGATCATTGTGGATGCGGGGCATGGCGGCAAGGATCGTGGTGCCGTGATCAAGGGTGTCGCCGAAGCCGCGATCACGCTTGCCGTGGCCAAAGAGCTTCGCAAATCATTGCTCAAACTCGGGTACAAGGTCAAGCTCACCCGCGATGAGGATGAATACAAAACCTTGAGGGAACGTCCGCAGTTCGCCTCCGATGAGGGCGGAGACGTGTTTGTGAGTCTGCATTGCAACTCACTTCCCAAAAACAGCCGCAATCGGAACGAGACCAGCGGCTACACCGTGTACATCTTGCGCGAAGGTCAGAGCGAGGAAGACAAGGCGCTGGCCCGGCGTGAAAACCAGGCCATTCAGGAAGAGAGTGGAAAATCCGGCAAGGACGAAATCGCACCTGTCGATTGGATCCTCCTGGAACATCAGTTGAATCTTTACAGCAAGCAGAGTGAGTCACTCGCCGAATCCATCGTGAAAAATTTTGACGGATTCGATGTTCCCAAATATTCAACCGGAGCGCGTCAGGCCGGTTTCTTTGTGCTGGTCGGAGCCTATATGCCGGCGGTATTGTTTGAAATGGGATTCCTCACACATCCTCAAGATCGCCGCATCCTGGGTTCCAAATCCGGGCAACGGGAAATCGCACGGCGGATGGCGGCTGCGATTGACCGGTTTCAGAGGCGTGCCGCGCGATAGGTTACGGCCTGTTACGGGAATGTTTCGGGGCTGCAGGTTTTTCCAAAGTAAGTCGTATGACATGCATTAAATTGTTACAACTCTAAGCCCGAAACAAGGCGATTGTCCCGCCCAATACGCCTACGGTGCAGGGCATTGTCACCATCTACTCGGTGACTCCGGCTTTGCCCACGAGCATCATTCTGGATCAGACCACGGGCTACATTCTGGGAACGCCCACGGTGTTGGCTGCCTCAACAGACTACACTGTCAAGGCGCAGAACCCCGGCGGCTTCGCCACCACCTCCATCAACCTCGGTGTCATTGACGTGCCGTAGGGGGATTTCGAAGCCTACTTTTGAGGTATGGCTTTAAACCCTGTTCAGAAAAAAACATTGCTTCTGGGAAATGCGGGTGGGCTTTCCATTCAGGCAATTGAAGCCCATTTTAATTACCTCGATGCGGATTATTGGAATGAGTTTTCGGTTGAGGAAATCCGCGAACATCTTTCCGCCTTATATGATTTGAGTCCTGCTGCACCGTTCATGGTGCGCATTGATGAACACGGCTTGGAAACTTTCGGTCTGACTTTGATCGGAGGAAACCATCCGGGATTTTTGGCGGCTGTCTCCGGCTTCATCGCAAGCCTGGGCTACGACATCCGATCCGCAAAAGCTTTCAGTTTCCCTCCCAGACCGGATTTGACAGTGTTACCACGCGGCGGCATTGTTGATTTTCTGCTGTTGCATCGGGAAGGATTTGCTCAGACACATTCCGATGATTGGACGCGCCTCACGATGGAACTTGAAGGAGTATTCCGTCGTTTCGAATCCGGTGATGCGCAGGGTGTCAAACTGGAACTCTATCGTCGCATCGGCGAACGTCTGGAATTGCGCCAGGGTTTCAAGTCCAGGGGCTTTCCTCTGGAGATCGAGACGCATGTCCTCAATACCGGAACCAGTATTACCGTGCGGGGGGTGGATCGGGAAGCGATGTTGTTTTGCATTTCCGCCGCTCTCAGTCTGCAGGGATGGTCCATCGAGAAACTTTTGACCCGGCTGCATGAGGATGGCAGTTTCGAGGATCGACTTGTGGTGACAGGGCCCGGTCGCGTTCCACTGCGAGATGCAAAGGAACTGAAAAAGATTCGTGTGGGGATTGCGCTGATGGAACGGTTGTTGGAAGAGCTTCCTTCCTCGACCAATCTTCAAGCCGCCGCTGAGGGGTTGCAGAAACTCGTGGACGATTGGCTGGAAGAAACTGCAGCGCTTTCCAATTTTGGAAACCTGGATGTTTTACCTGCGCTGGCACGGGTGTTGACCGCCGGGCCTCATCTATGGCAAATGGTTGAGAACGCGGGCCCCCAGGCCTTTCGACGCATGTTGATCGAATTGTCCGGTGAAACCACTCGCCCCACTCACACCGATTTCCTTTCGGCACTGGATCAACTGCCTCAGGAGGATCGAGAAACGTTATTTACAGCCGTGCGTGATTTCCGCCGGACAGAAGTGGTAAAAGCCGAACTGGATCTGTTGCTCACGCCCACTCGCGATTTGAACGATTTTTCGGCAAGACTTTCGTCGCTCGCTATTGCCCTGCTCGAATTCAGCTTTGAGCATCTTAGGGTGGACATGGAGGCGCATCACGGAAAGCCTTGCGCTAGCGCACTCTTCGCCCTGGGAAAATTTGGAGGAGAAGAACTCGGGGCGGGTTCAGATCTGGAAATACTTCTCGTATATGAGGGTGCTGGAGAAACAGATGGAAACGATCCGTTGAGTCATGGTGAGTTTTACGGACGGATCGTGAAGAATCTGCAACGGGCTTTGCGCACGGAACCGGGAGAAACCCTTTCTCTGGATCTTCGATTAAGACCGCACGGCGAGAGCGGTCCACTCGCGGTCAGTTTTTCCGCATGGACTGATTATTTCGACAGCGACAGTGCATTGGACTATGAAAAGCAGGCCTTGATTCGGCTAAGGTTCCTGCACGGTGATGAAGAATTAACCGAAAAAGTCTTCAAATTCCGCGATGAAGTCACCTATTCGAATCCTCCAGTCTCCATCGTGCATACGCTGGAACTTCATGCGCAGCAAATCCGTCTCAAGACCCAGGCAGGGAGTTGGAACGCCAAGTTTTCGACAGGGGGCATGGCCGAGTTGGAGTATGCCGTCCAATTTCTTCAACTCCTCCGCGGATCCGAACATCCTCTGGTGCGTCAGGCCAATCTTGAAAGGGCGCTGGAAGCATTGCTTGAAACCGGTGTGTTGACATTGGCGGAATTCGAGCACCTTTACGCGGCCCAAATTTTTCTTCGCCGTTTGATTAATGCCTTAAGGTTGGTGCGTGGTTTGGCGGGAGATCTGCATTGCCCCGTTCCTCCATCCCCTGAGTTTTCATTTCTTGCAAAGCGATTGGGGTATGTCCGCCAAGGCGATGTGACGGCGGAAACTCAATTGGAACGGGACATACGCCAGGCGCGCCGGGTGGTGAACGGATTTTTCAGTCATCGTTTTCAGGGAGGAGAGCGTCCCGACTGGCTTTATGAGTCTTTATCTGAGACGCTCATGGATCCCGAAGCAACCTTGGAAGAGGCAACGCCAGCTCTGATGAGATTGGGCATGCGTGATCATTTCCGGGCTCTGACACTGTTCCGCAGCCTGTTCGCAGGTTTGACGGAAAAACGGCTGGCGGCAGCGTGCCTTCTTTTTTTCGAAAGACGATTCAGGTTCAATCCGGATCCGGAAGGTGTCGTACAGAAGTTGACGCGTTACCTGGAAAATCTTGACCACCCTGATCTGTTCATTCGTCAATCCTTGCATTATCCCGTCCTTCTGGATCATTTGCTGGCCCTGTTCGCCAACAGCGAATCGCTTTCCGAATTCACGATTCGTGAGGCCGGGAGATTCAAAGCATGGGTCCAACCTGAAATGTTGGAACGAAGCAGAATGCCGGAGGAGTTGCGCCATCTGGCTGTGGCGTCCCTTCTTGATTCGAATCTTGGTGAAACCCCGTCGGAACGCCTCGGACACTTTCGAAATCGGGAATATCTCGTCATTGCATTGCGCGATCTCAGGATGGACGTTCCTTTGCGTGAAATTACCCATGAGATTTCATGCCTGTCAGACGTGTTGCTTCAGGAAGCCCTTGACATCGCCATTGCAGATATCGCAGCACACGGCCAGGCGCCTCCCCTGTGTGTTCTGGCTTTGGGAAAACTGGGAGGATCGGAACTCAATTACAGTTCTGATATCGATCTTGTGTTTGTCGCCCAGGATTCCGTGAATGGCGGAGATGGACGGGAGCAATGCGAAAAAGTGGGGCGCCGCTTGATCGATCTTTTGACGGAATCGAACCGAGAGGGGCGTTTATTTCGCGTCGATATGAATCTGCGACCATGGGGAACACAAGGGCCCCTCGTGGGAACCTATTCCCAGTATCGCGATTACTTCTCCACGACGGCGGATGGTTGGGAGTTGCAGGCGTGGCTCAAGGCTCGGCCCGTGTGCGGTGATTTGGAAACAGGTATACGACTGGTTCGCGAAGTGCAGCGCATCGCTTGCGCACCGGAAAACCTGGCAAAGGTGGAAGAAAGCATGCGAAAGGTCCGTTTGATGGGATTGGACAAGCTCCATCAGCAGAGTTTGCTCACCAGCGAAATCAAGCTTGGACCCGGGGGAATTCGCACCGTGGAATTCTACGTCCAGTCCTTGCAGATACGCCATGGCGCGGAAATGCCCGAATTAATTACGGGGAATACACTGGAGGCTTTGGGTCGCCTTAATCGAAGCGGTTTGGTGCCCAGCGAGCGGTTCCGTCTTTTGAACGAAGCCTATGTCTTTTTGCGCCGCGTGGAACATCGGTTGCAATTAAAAAACATGCAGCAACGCCACGCCCTTCCCTCCAATCCATTTGACCTGGAGCAACTGGCGCGGCAAATGGGTTTCGAAGATCGGGTCGGGATTTCCGCTGTCGCCGTTTTTCAGGAACGGTACAGGAGGCATATGTTGAGTCTCCAATCCGTTTCGGCGGAATTGTTTTCGCATTGA
>OMJM01000039.1 GCA_900299345.1 bacterium
GCCCGGGCGCGACGGTGAACCAATGCACGGGACGCTCTGCCACCGGGGATCTTCGCCGGCAGATTTTCGATGTGGATTTTGAAAGCATGGAAGGCGCGGCATTTGCGCTCGCCGCGACCGTGCTCGGGATTCCGTGCATGGAAGTGCGCGCCATCAGCAACATCGCCGCGGATCGCGACATGCGGCCGGAAAACGTCCAGACCGCGCTGAACTCCCTGCGCGCCTTCTGGGAAGCGCACCGAAGCAAGTTGATGTGAAACTCCGCGCCGGCATCTCCCCCTGCCCCAACGACATTTTCATCTTTGCCGGCTTGTTGCTGGACAAGGTGCGCGTTCCCATCAAGTTTGAATTCGTTTTCGAGGACGTTCAGACGCTGAATCGCATGGCGCAGAACAGCCAGTTGGATCTGTGCAAGATCAGTTACGCCAATGCGCCACATTGCAAGGATTACACATTGCTTCGTTGCGGCGGAGCATTGGGCCGCGGCTGCGGTCCGCTGCTTCTCACAGGAGGCAATGATTGGAACCCTCATGGCGAAGTATTGGTGCCGGGCGAACAGACCACGGCGAACTTTTTGCTCGACTTCTGGACCGACCGTCCTTTGCGGAAGAAATTCGTTTCCTTCGATGCCTTGTACCGCGAACTGCTGAACAATCCGAAAGTGCAAGGTGTGGTGATTCACGAAATGCGGTTCACCTATGCCAAGGACGGCTTGCGGCTAATCCGGGATCTCGGCGAGCATTGGGAACAAAAAACCGGCTATCCGATTCCGCTCGGCGCTCTAGCCTATCGCCGCCGATCCGATATGCCCACGGCGGAAGAGATCGAAATCGCGGTGCGCGAGAGCCTCGATTGGGCTTGGGCCAATGAAGCCGAGGCGATGGCTTTGTGCGCGAAGTATTCGCAGTCCATGGATCCAACCGTGATGCGGTTGCATGTGGATCTGTACGTCAACGAGTTTACCAGGGATCTTGGAGAGACGGGAACAAAGGCCGTGGAATTTTTTCTGTCGCGGTTATAGGCTCCCGTCCCGCCATTTCAAATCCGGCGGAATCGCATGACGTAGTCGTCCATGACAAAACCGCCGCCGATGTCTTGAACCAACTCTCCTGATTTGAGAAAACCGTATTTCTCGTACACGGCGATGGCAAGGGCATTGTGCTTGTTCACCCGGAGATGGATTTCCGCCGCGTCCAACCGTTCCGCTTCCTGCCGTACGCGCTCCAGCATTCCGCGTCCCACACCGCGGCCACGGAACTCCTTCAGCAAATAAAGCTTGTCGATCCGGATCGCTTTCCCCGCTTCTTCCAGTGCATACGCGAGATATCCGGCCGCCGTTCCGCCGACATGAACGGTTTCAAAGACTACGCCGGATCGCATCTCCTGTCTCAATGCATTCTCGCCGTACATCTTTTCCAACATGTACTCCACCTGTTCGCGGGAAATGATACCAGGATAATACTCCCTCCAGATTTTTCCGGACAGTTCTCGAATCACGGGGATATCGTCTTCTCCGGCGCGGACGAAGGATATTGAAGGATTCACAGTTCGATCCACGTTTACGCAGTGTTCACGACGCGAACAATCCGGCAACCTTGGTGACAGTGTTCCAATTCCGCGCAGTGGCACGGGTCTTTAAATGTTTTTCGACGAAGTTGCCCGAGAATGTCGGCTTGGGATGTTTTTTGTGAATCGTGCAGAACACTTCGCGGCCGCTCACAGAATAGGTTTCCAACTCCCCGCTTAATCCAGTCAAAGCCTTCTTGGTTGCAACAGCAGGCTCGTCTTTTAGAAAAACAACATAGAGCTTCCAGTCTGCATCTTTCGTTTTCTTCCCGAACGGGTCGCGTTTCAGAATTGCTTCGAGTTCGTTCTGAGTCCGCAGCATGACGCTGATTTCCAGCTTGAACGACTTATGCAAAGCCTTTTCAATCTTCGCTTCCAACGCAACCGCATCCAATTCGGAGGTTTCGAACAGGAGGTTGCCGCTGGCGATGTAAGTCCGGACGTTCTTGAATTTCAGGGATGAAAAGACTTTGGCCAAGTCCGGCATTTTGATGATGGCATTTCCGCCGACGTTGATGCCACGGAGGAAGGCTATGTAGGGAATCATTTTATCCGCCACCACTAATTCTGGCGATTAAAAATCAAAAATGTTTCAACGCCGCCTTCCCAATTGCAAACACATTGAACCCCATCTCAAACAGCTTCTTGTGATCCAGAATATTCCGGCCATCGAAGATAAACGCCGGGTGGTGCATTGATTTCAAAATCCGGGCGTAGTCCAGTTCCTTATACTGCTTCCACTCTGTCATGATGGCGATGGCATGCGCACCTTCGGCCGCCTTGTAGGGATCCGCCTCGAAAGAGAGATCCGGACCCGCCACGCTCTGAAGATCCTTCTTCGCATTCTCCAGCGCCTTGGGATCAGAAAGGACGATCTTCGCCTTCTCTTCCAGCAGACCCAGCGCCACAGAAATCGCCGGAGACTCGCGAGTATCCCCGGTATCGGCTTTGAACGCAAAGCCGAGCAGGGCGATGCGTTTTCCCGCCACCGTGTTGAACATCCCGGCCAGCATATTGCGCACGAACCGCTTCTGCTGCCACTCGTTGATGCGGACCACAGACTCCCAGTACTCTGCCACTTCGGTCAGGCCGTAGGTCTCGCATATGTACACGAGGTTTAGAATGTCCTTCTTGAAGCATGAACCGCCGAAACCCACGCTGGCCTTGAGGAACTTGGGGCCGATGCGCGTATCCGTGCCGATGGCGTAAGCCACCTCGCCCACATCGGCTTCGGTCTTTTCGCACAACGCCGAAATGCTGTTGATGGAGGAGATGCGCTGCGCCAGAAAGGCGTTGGCCGTGAGCTTGGAAAGCTCCGCGCTCCACACGTTGGATTCGAGAATCTTTTCGCGCGGAACCCAGTGCGCATAGATGTCCACAATGGCCTTGCGCGCCTCCAAGCCCGAGGGGGTCTCCTGCGAACCGATCAGCACACGATCTGGATTCTGCAGATCCTCCACCGCGCTGCCTTCGGCCAGGAATTCAGGATTGGACAAGACCTCGAAATGAATGCCCTTGGTGTTGGCGTCGAGAATGCGCTCCATGGCCTCAGCCGTGCGCACGGGAAGTGTGGACTTTTCCACGATGATCTTGGGCGCGTCGGAGTTCGCCAGGATTTGCCGCGCAGTCTTTTCCCAGTACTGCAGATCCGGCGCGCGTCCCGCGCCCTGCCCGAAGGTCTTGGTCGGCGTGTTCACGGACACGAAAATGATGTCCGCCTCGCGGATGCCGGCGTCCACGTCCGTGGAGAAAAACAGGTTCTTGCCCCGGGACTCCTTGACCAGCGCATCCAGTCCCGGCTCGTAAATCGGAATGATGTCGCTGTTCCACGCGTCGATGCGTGCCTTGTTGATGTCCACGACCGTGACCTTGTAGTCCGGGCATTTCCGGGCGATCATGGTCATGGTGGGGCCGCCCACGTAGCCGGCGCCGATGCAGAGGATGTTTTTCTTGAAGCTCATGAGGCAACAAGAAATAGAATTATCCGGATAGTTCGACCAAGGTTGCGCCGGGGTTTTGGAAGTCGAGGCGGTACCGTTTCACCTTGCGTTTCCACGCCGTCGCCAGCATCCGGTGCAGGCTTTTACGGATGGAATCCGGGGCTGCGTTGGAATGCCCATGTACCAGCCGAACAATAGCACCGGGCTTGTGACGCTTGAACAGCTGCTCCGCCGCCACCATGGCTTCATCCACGGCCATGCCATGTAGATCGAGCTCCTCCGCCACTGCGAAATCGTACACAACGGGCGTGGAAGATTTTCGGGGTTTGCGCTGAGCCACGGCTACTTCTTTTCCACGAGAGGCTGGAGGCGATGTACGGTGGCATAGAACGGCTGCCGTGGATTCCATGCCTCTTTGGCTTCACGGTCCCCGTACTTTCCTCCGGAGTTGCGCAGATTCCACTTCTCGGCCCAACGTCGTAAAAAAGAAATCACAGGCTGATGCTTTTCGGTCTCCTTGCGCAACTCCCGCATCCGCTTTCCCTCCGCGATCAAACTGTCCGGCCAGCGGATTTTGAAACCGGCCTTTTCCAGAAAATGAATGTCAGCCAATCTTTGAAATCGCGGATCGGAAATGCGGCTAAGCGCCAACTGGGTCAGGATTTCCGCATCCATCTCGCGCGTAAATCCTTTGGCGTGCGCCGCTTCGTGACACGCGGCGATTAAACGCCAATGACGCGATGTGGGAAGATCGCTCCGATGCACGATGGCCAGTTCCCCAAAAAAGGGATCGTGAAACGCCGGCCCTCCATACACGAGTCCGAACGTCGTTGTGATTGGCCCCATGGATTTGAAGGCGTGCACGTTGCGGCCTGGAGGAAGCCCCAAATCGGACAAAACCGTGTCGAGGCTGTGGTCGCAGGTGGCCAAAGCCTCGCGCTCTGTCAGTGACTGGTATGCTCCCCATTCAAACAAGGAGCGCAAAGAATCTTCCCTGCCGTGTACCCACGCCTTGAATTCTGCTTCTCCCAAGCTGTCGGTGCCGAATTCTTTCGTGATCGATGAGCGCCATGCCGAAGGCGCAAGACTCAGGGGAAACGCTCCCTGCCCCAAACCCAACGCCAGCAGAAAAACTGGGCCCAGCAGGAAGGAAATCTTTTTCAAGAGCGGACTTGTCTTGTGGCGGCGAATCAGCGCATAAATCCAGAAAGCCGTGGCCACACTACCGACCCATAGTGCGGTCTCAACCAATGAGAACGGAATGGAATCGGTGATTGAACCCTTGAACCGCGAAAGCGGAAGGCCGATCACCCGCCAATAAAGATCAAACACAAATCAGGGAAGGTACTTGCGGCCGGAACGGCCATCAGCCAGCTTCAACTCCAGATAATCCGGCACCGCATCCTTGGGCAGCTTGAACGTCACGCCACCCACTTCGGATTCCTTGTTGAGTTCGATGGCCACCTTGTTCTTGAAGCCCTGCATCGTCTGCGCGGGTTCATATGAATTACCCTGCTTGTCCACCAGACGGAAATCTGTGCCGGTAAACTCCGCAGGTCCCGAGGTGAGATTCCACACCTTGGCACCGATCAGAATCGGGGATTTCTTGGCGTCATATTTCATGACCGCGATCATTAGACCGTATTTATTGATGCGGGCATCCACCTGATCCAGCAAGCCAGGCAGGTTGTAATACAGGTAGGTATTGAGGTTCTTCTCGTTAATCTTCGTCCAGAGGGCTTTCATCTCATCGGTCTCTCCACCCACGGTCAGCATCAACTGATTCATCATGTAATCCGCAACGACACTGGCATTGTCGTCGGACTCATTAAGCTTTCCTTCAATCTCGGAAAGTTTGCCCACCACGAAATTCTTCTTGAGGTTCGCGACCTTCTCCTCAATGCCTGGCGTCTTGCCCGGGAAGGCAGCCGCCGTGTTCATCCACATGAACGCTCGTTCTTCGAAAAAGGCCGTGCCCTTGTCGAGCCGGCTCTTGCCGACTTCGAGCATCACGTCCGATGCCTGGGCTTCAAGCGCAGGATCGGGATGCTGCTTCAACAGGCTCGTCACGCTGTCGCGCATGGCGTCCATAAGTTCGGGATTGGGATAATCCTCGGCGCGCGTGCGCAATAATTCGATATAGGCCTTGGTATAGTTGCCATACTCCGACAAACCACCCGAGGATATGGCGCTCTCGTACTGCATCAGAGCACCTGCAGGATCTCCTGCCTTCAGGTAGGTGTCACCAGCGGATTCAAGTTTCGACTTGCATCCCATGAGCGTCATTGAAACGACAAAACCCACTCCGAGAATCCGTAACTGATGATTCATGGCCATTCCTCTTTTTTGTCGTTGAACGTCGCTTATTGCAAAAAGGTGCTGTTTTGAAACATAGCGTAATCCTGATAAGCCCGCGAGGTCTTTTTCATTGCAAAAAAAAGACCGGTGAGAGTACCTTTGGCTGGGAGGGCCCATAGCTCAGTTGGTTAGAGCAGACGACTCATAATCGTCCGGTCCTCCGTTCAAGCCGGAGTGGGCCCATTTTCTTTCCCGGCCTTCAGCATCTCAGGCCTTTTTCCGGAGGAAAGCCTTGAAAAAAATCGTCTTTTACGGCGACGGCTTGCTCTGCAACCCGGACGGCTACGGGGAGCAAATCGCGGATTTGCTGACGCTACGGCACCCTGAAACCGCTTTCCAATCCTTCCATTACGGGGAAACCGAGCTGACATTGCAAGCCGCCCGGAAAGACGCCGCCTTGCATGTGCTGGGAAAAGCCCCGGATTGGGTGTATCTGGGGTTGGGTCACCCGGATCTTCTTCTTTCAACCTCTGAAGCAACCATGCTCGGGCATCTGGATGACTTGCTCAAACTGATTCTGCAAAAAACCCGGGCCCACATTGTTCTGGCATCCGTCTGCGAAGCGTTTCTTTTCGAAGAGGCGCAGAAAGAGGCCGCCCGTTCCTACAATGCGAAGCTTTCGTCGCTTATGGACGAGCGTGTTCTGTTTCTGGATCTGAATTCACGCGTGAACGAGTTCCTCATTCATCACAGGCGGGGTTCAGGCGAAAAAAGGGCTTTGCACAGCTCTCCTTTGAAATTGACATCCATGGGCCGGGTTTTTCTCTCGCATGCAGCATTGGAAAGCCTGCCCTGGTCCAACCTTTAGTACTTTGACCCCTCAACCTTGGGCCTTGGCCCGGAGCATCGCATGGCCGCCGAAAACGAAGACAATCACGACCGGTTCCTCCGCAAAAACCTGGCTCTGAGCCGGGCTTATGAGATCTCCCGCAAGGACAAGGTCAAAGAGAAGGTCGTCCGCGGCGAACAACAGCCCGTGGTCACCATCTGCTATCGCTGCAAAAAAGAGCGCCCTTGCCTGAAATACCACATCACGGAAACAGGGCGACACGAAGGTGCGGTATCGGTGTCAAACGAGTATGTGCCGTTGTGTGAGGAATGCGCACCCAAGAAGAAGAAATCCGCGGATGAGCTTTCTCCCAAGCAGATTTCTTCACTATTGCGCGGGGCGAAACACGGCAGGTTCTGATTTCTGCCTACGGCTGAAAGACGTCGATTTCCTTTAAAAATTCCCTGACTTCCTTGAACTTGCGGTACACCGACGCGAATCGGATGTACGCGACTTCATCCACATGATAGAGCTGGCGCATGGCCAGTTCACCGATCTGCTTCGAAGTCAACTCGCCGTCGGCCATGGCTTGCAACTGGTTTTCGATGTTGTCCGCCATCTGCTCAATGGTTTCCGCGGAAATGGGTCGCTTGGCGCACGCCATCTTCAACCCTTCGAGAACCTTGTTCCGATCGTAAGGCTCGCGTTGACCATCGCTTTTGACTACCATGAACGGGGTCGTTTCAACGTATTCGTAGGTGGTGTAACGTTTCCCGCATTTCAGACATTCACGCCGTCTCCGGACAGCCTTTCCGTTCCGGCTGCCGCGTGAGTCCACGACCTTGTCTTCTTCGCCTTGACAATAGGGGCATTTCATGATTTTGAGGGCGAAATATACCCATCCTTTATCAACATCCAAACATTGAAAAATGCTGAAAACCCTTTAAAATAAGGCTTAAATCAATGCTTTAAAACGAATTAACACGATTTTAAACAATCTATCAACAACAGGGATAACTAGCTTTAAATGCATGAGCGAACGATGGTTGATTGGAGCGGCGATCCTAGTGGGCTTTTTATGGATTCGTACCCGTGCGCGGGCTCTGCGGGGTGATGAGGAACGAAGCCGGAAAGCCCTGTTTGGGGTCTTTTTGGTGCTGGCTCCACTGTTGCTGATTGGAAAGCAGATCTTCGATCGGCTTCCCTTTGATCGCGTCACAAATCTCGTAGTGGAACTTGTCTCGTTGGTGGCAATTTTCGCGCTGACAGGATTTCTGTTTCTGCGCGGCGGGCCTCAAAAAGAAACCACCGAAAACAGCACACCCTGACGCTGGATTAGTTCCGCGCCTTGACGCGGATGGGCAGGATGAGAAATGGAATGCCCAGATGGTAAAGTCGGCGTTGCACGGCAAACACGGCGTTGTTGTAGAACAAGCGCGATACGAAACTTTCTTCCGGAAATACCAGCTGTCCCATGAAGAACACCGCTTGCGGAAAGCGGGTCATGATTTGCGGCGCAAGCTCGGCGCTGCCTTCCACCACGTCGTGGCTCAGAGCTGAAACGGCTTCTCCGTAATATCCGTGGCGGCGGATGAACTGGACGTACTCCTCCAGCTCCGAATTCACGTGCTTCTTCAGGTTTTCGATCTCGTCCTCACCCTTGAAATTCCCGGCGTCGATCAATCCGATCTCGACGAAGATGAAGTTCTTGTAGGTGCCTCCGAAAAGTCGAATGATGGAAAATAAGGTGTGCAAACCCAGGCCATCGAAGCCGGACACGAAAAGCACGGCCGTGCGCGCCTTGGGATCGTATACCGGCTCCTTGACTTCAGTTTCCTCGTGTCCCATGATCCGGTCGAAGGAATTTCCGTTCGAGGACATACGGGCGGCCTGCACGAGATTGTCCATGCGCTTGAGAACCTTGCCGATGGTGTCGTAATGACGGCGCACCAGCATGGCGAGGCCGATCAATAGCAACAGGATGATCAAGGTGATCCAACCACCCTGGAAGAACTTGATGACAGTGACCATGACAAGAATAAAGGCACACAACAACAACGCCGTCGAAGCCGTTAGGAATCGTCGTTTCCAGTGCTCAACGCGCGACTTGTTCTCCCACCAATAACGCACCAAACCGGCCTGTGAAAGCACAAAGGTGATGAACACGGTGATGGAGTACAACACGACCAGGAACTGGACAGAAGCTCCCGTCAGCACCAAAAGCAGCGCGGCCGCACAACCCATGATGAGCACGCCGTTCTGCGTCACCAGACGATCACTGAGCAAGGTGAATCGGGTGGGAAACCAGCGGTCGATGGCCATGTTCGCCAGCACGCGCGGACCGCCTAAAAACCCCGCCTGCGCTGCCACGAAAAGGATTGCGGCTTCAGTGAACAGTGAAACCCAGACAAAGACATTGCCCACGGACGGCGACCACGAGGAAGTCAACGTGGTGAATAACACAGCGTTCAAAGTCTTTCCGGGAACCGGCTGTAAGCGGTAAAAGACATAACAGACCATCAACCCAAGCACCATGAAAGCCAGCGAAGCGGCCATGTACACCATGGTGCGTTTGCCGGTTTGCACACGGGGCTCACGGAGAATCGGCAGCCCGTTGCTCACGGCCTCAATACCGGTATAGGTACCGGCACCCATAGAATAAGAACGAAGCAGTAAGGCGAAGATTCCTATCAACCCGATGTTCTGGTATGTGGTGTGGAAATCGTGCCCCGTATCCCGGACCAACGAGGGGAACTCCCACAGATGCCCGGAGATGCCATAAATCACGGCGAATGTATGCGTAATGACGAAGATCATGAAAATGGGAACCAGAATCAGCACCGATTCCTTGACTCCACGCAAGTTCATCACAATGAGCAGAAGCAGAGCTCCCAAGTTGAACACCAGTTTGTAAGGAAGCCATGATTCAGGAACAAAACTGAAAATGGCGTCGGCTCCTGATGCCACTGAAATGGTGATGGTCAGAACGTAATCGACCAGCAAGGCACAACCGGACACCATTCCCCAACGTGGTCCCAACAGCTTACTGGCCACAAGGTATCCCCCGCCTCCGGCCGGGAATAATTCGATAAGGTGGGAATAGCTGGCCGAGATGACGAGAACCGTGAGAGCCGATCCTAAGGCAACGAGCAAACCAAGACGACTATGATCCCCCAAGGCCCGGAAAGCTTCTTCAGGACCATACGCCGAACTGGACAGACCATCCGCGCCAAGCCCGACCCAGGCAAAAAAAGCGATCAAAGAAAGATTGTGGAAAACGCGCGAATCAGAGGGGTCGAGGGAACGTCCCACGATCCGAACCTTCAACCACTGGATGGGGTTAAAAGGCCTTTTAGGAGCCATGTCTGTTGCGGACTCTCCGGGCCGTGTTCTTCAAAGCGCAGCGAAATCTATATAAATCGCTCTGTCTCAAGGCCGTCGTTTAACTCCGTTTTGACCCAAAATCATCCAATCCGAACGGTTTTCAGCAATACGCTGGAATAGGGCATCGTGACATAACGATCGACGAACGGTATTTCCTTGGGATGACCCACGGGCTGAATATCGTCGGGTGAAGATTTCGCGGTATCAACGGCAAGCGCCCATCTCGATGGAGGTGGAAGTGCTGGCAGGCGAAACACTTTTTCCTCGTTCTCTGTATTCAAAATCAGATAAAACCAGGGCCCTTCTTCACCGGATTCGATCTGCACAGAAAACTTTCCATGCACCGCTAAAGGTCTCAATAAAAATGCCGCTTGCCGGGTTTCAGAAACATGCTCCGCAGGCCACGGCTTTCCGTTGCTGTCCCACCCCTGCCAACAGCGACCCCAAGCGCGGTTCGGAACGAAAGCCCATGTGTTCAGGATTCCGACATCATCCTTCCATGCCAAGGCTTCCCGGAAAAAACGGAGGAAGCCCGTCTGGGTTTCCGTAAGGTTCCAATCATGCCATGACACAGCGTTGTCTTGGCAATAGGCATTGTTGTTCCCGGACTGGGTGCGAAGCGTTTCGTCACCCCCCAGCAACAGGGGAACCCCACGCGCCAATACATTGAGCAAAAGAAGATTGCGAGCCTGCCGCTGCCGTAACGCTTCAACGGCCTCTCCCCCGCCCTCACCTTCATGTCCGCAATTCCAGTTGAAGTTGGCGCTGCTTCCATCCCAGTTGCTTTCGCCGTTGGCTTCATTGCGTTTGTGTTCGTAAGTGACGAGGTCGCGCAAGGTAAAACCGTCATGGCAGGTGACGAAATTGATGCTGCTCCACGCTTCACGTCCATGCCCCTCATACAACTCTGGAGAGCCTTCAAGCTTGTCGCGCAATGCAGATAATGTCCCCGCTTCTCCCTTGACCCAACGACGGAGCGTATCGCGGAATCCTCCATTCCATTCCATCCAGCCGTCGGGGAAACGTCCCACCGCATAGGCTTCCATATCCCAAGGTTCCGCGATGAGCTTGACCCGTCGAAGTACAGGATCCTGCGCAATCGCCGCGAAGAATGGCCCGGATGCCTCAAACTGGTTTCCGTTCTGCCGTCCCAATACCGTGGCCAAATCAAAGCGGAAACCATCCACATGAAATTCCTCGACGAAGTACCGCAGGGAATCCAGCGCCATGCGCACAACCACCGACCGTCCAAAATCAAGAATGTTTCCGCACCCTGCATGATTGCGATAGTGACGCAAGGGCGCGTCCTCGGGCCCGGTCAGCGCATAATAGGAATGGTTGTCCAACCCGCGCCACGACAAAGTCGGGCCCAACTCCGTGCCTTCAGCAGTGTGGTTATACACCACGTCGAGAATCACTTCGATGCCGGCACGGTGCAGTTCACGCACCATGAGTTTGAACTCATCGATTTCGCAGCCTGGTGCACTCCGGGTGCCATAACTGGTTTCCAATCCGAAGAAGCCTGCGTTGTTGTAACCCCAGTAATTGGACAACCCTTTGTTCACAAGAACGTCTTCGGAATATTTCGCATGCACAGGCAGCAATTCCACCGCATTGATGCCAAGCGATTTAAGGTGGGGGATTTTCTCAATCAACCCGGAAAAGGTTCCGGGATGCGCAACACCCGAGGACGGATCCGCCGTGAACCCGCGCACATGCATCTCGTAAATCTTTAATCGTTCCCGTGGAATGGCGGGCGGCCGATCTCCCTGCCAGTCGAATCGGCTTTGCGTCACCACGCACTTGGGCATGAAAGAATGGCTGGGACGGTGATCCAGAAACAAATCTCCATCCTCGATGCCGGGCAAGTGTCCGGCTAAAACACCTTCAGGATTTCGAAAAGTTCCGTGCAACGCGCGCGCATAGGGATCGAGCAGGAATTTGTGCGGATTGAAACGATGTCCGCGCCGGGGATCGAAGGGGCCCTCGGCGTAAAAGCCGTAGAGTTGCCCCGGCTCCATCCCGGGAGCGAACCCCTGAAAAATGTGCTGCTCGCAGGTAGGCAGTGGAAGAACGTCCACAGGATCCGAATCACCTTCGCGGAACAGCGCCAGTTGGATGCACGTGGCATGACGCGACCAAACGCCGAAACTCACTCCACCGGGCAGAATACGTGCGCCCAATTCCGCATTGCGGATCGGTTCCAAGGTCCGCAACTTGCGCGGACCGGGAATGGGGACTGAAATTTCCATGACGAGTGCGGGTGCCCTGAGATTAGCATTCATCCACGTTCCGGGCAAGCGGTGATATTCCCGGGTATGAAAGCCTTCCAGTTTTGCTAAAATTCCTCTCCCTTGAGGCTCAGGAAGGGTGGCCGAGCGGTTTAAGGCGTCGGTCTCGAAAACCGATTTACGGGAAACTGTAACGTGGGTTCAAATCCCACCCCTTCCGCGCCTCAAAATCCAAGATTCTTCAGAACTTTTTTCCCCTGTTTTTTGACTTCGTTCACGGCTTTCTTTTTTTCCGCCTCGGCTCGGGCGCGAGCTTCCGCTTCCAGCTTTTGTTTCTCGGCCTCGGCACGCGCCTTCAATTCGTTTTCCTTTTGCTTCAGCGCGTCCGCCAATGCCGCTTTGGCCGATCCCGCGCCTTCGCGCGCCATGCGCGGAGCATCCAGTGAAAACGCCGGCTGAGTCACGGTTCCCTTCACGAGGAAATACAGCAAAGCGTGGCCGCTTTTATCCATCGGAACCAAAGAGACGTTTGCCGCAGGGACGGAAGCCAGCTTCGCGAGCTGTCCGGTCAATGTGCTGGAAGCGCCACCCACCAGTTTGGAAACACCCGGCGGCAATGCTTGCGTCAACTGCATATCCAACGCATTGTCGAATCCAACCTTGCCTGCCGCTTGCAACGAACCCACAGGAGAGGATTCAATACGGAAATCCTTGACCAACAGATTGCCCTGCTCCACTGCAAAGTCGCCTTTCATGTCGCCAAAGGTCAACTGACGGAATCCCAATGCGGAGCTGACGCTCGCCAACGCTCCGGACAAACTTTTGGTCAGGCTCGATTCCATGATTTTCCCGTCCACGACTTCCATTTTCACCGTGCCGGTCAGATTGTCCGCGAATTGATCGGGAAGTCCCTGAGTGGCCAAATCGGCGTTCAGGTTGATCTTGCCGAAGAGGACACTGTCCGTTCCGGCCAGTGACTTGAAAAGGCGGTTCTTCAGCGGCACGCGATCGTTCAATCGTGAAATGAAATCATTGGCCTCCACGCGCGAGACAATCGATTTGAACGCGACCCCCATGTCCGTCGGGCTTTTCGGGATCAACGTCAAAGTCGATGTAATGGCCCCATTGTACAATCCGCCCTTCAAATCCGTCTTGATTTCTTTTGCGCGCACGGAAGTTTGCGATTGGAACTGGGTCATCTCCAGCCCCATCAATCGTGTGCGCCCCAAATTGATTGACACGTCCGCGTCGATGGGCGGCAACTCCGGATACACCCGCAGTGGTTGGCCGCTATCCGCTTTTGCCGTTGTGGTGGAGGGTGGTGGCAGCAGCTCATCGAGTTCGATCAAATTGGAACGTACGCCGATTTTTGCATGCGCGCGGCCCTTTTGTTCGGGGAGCACCATTGCGATATAGTTGGAAATTTCCGCGTTAAGATCGAGATCAGATTTCCCCACCCGCAGTGCCAGTGTTTCGACCAGCTTCTCATTATCGATGGTGATTTTCCCATCCAAAGCCACCGGCGGCTTGCCGGGAAGATTCACCTTGACGGACTGGATCTGCACGTCGCCTGTGGCAGAAATCTTTTGCGGGTTCGTTGCATCGAGCGGACCTGACGCTTTCAATTTCACGGTTTCCATTCCGGAAAGGCTCATGCTCTTGTCCAGAAGGCCCATGCGCTGGGCGAGGGCTGCTAGAGCACCCAGATCCAGCGAGGCATCCACGGAAAGGTTTTCCAAGTAAGGGATTTTTTCGCGAAGAGATGAAACCAGGGCTGCAACGCGCACCGGATGGGGACCCATGTCGAGATCGAGCTTCGCCAGCCGCAAGGAATCGTGACGGATTGCGAGATCGACTTCAAGATGTTCGATGGGAAGAGGTACCTCGGAATGACTCAGCGAGGCGCCATGAACCTGAAGTTCGGCTTCGACATCGGGTTTGGAGGCGCTGTCCAATTTACCGCGCAAATGCGCGCTGAACGACGCAGTGCCTGCAGCCTTGAGCTTGGAAATTTCGGGCGACAAGGTGGCCGGAACTTCTTTTAACACCGAGGCCAGCGAGATGGAAGGAGCGGAGACGCGGATATCCGCTTCGGGAACCTCCGTACGGAAACGCGAGATCGAGCCGCTCATTTCAGCATGGATGTCCTGGAACGTCAATTCAATCTTGTTGAGCGTCAGCAATTGTTGCGGAAGATTCATATTGAGGTCGTGGCGAACGGCAATGTGAAGATCACCCTTGCTCAGACCGGATGTCCGATCCTCAAATGCCAGCTTGGCGATTTCCAGAATGCCAGAACTGTGGACTCGCTCCAGCTTTGGATCGAGCTCGATCGACATGTCCTGATGGATTCCCCCCAGCGACAGCTCTCGACCCGTCTTCGCATCCCGGTAGCGAACCTTGCCCTCTACGATCACAAAGGACTTGAGTGCCAAGGCCACCGGTAGTTCGACAGGACCGGCAGGTGCGGCTGCTGTGTCCGCCTTGCCCCCCAATCCTTCCAGATTGTTGTGACCGTCCGCTCCTACTTCGTAGAGAATTTCCGGCGACACCAGTTTGATCTGGTTGATGACGGGAGCAAACCGCAACAGGGAAAGCAGACTCAACGAAAGATGCACCTCACGCAGCTTGATCGCGGGTTCCATGGAAAACCCCGGGGCGTTAGCCACATTGATTTCATTCACAACCACCTTTAAAGGAATCAAACGGACATCGATGCTTCCCACATCCACGGAGCGGCCAACGACTTTTGAACCTTGCACGTGGATGATTTCTCGAATTTTTGCGGGGGGCAATGTGATTTTCACAGCGGCATAAAGACCCAGCGCCAACAGCACAATCACCGCGAGTCCAATCAAAATCAGCCGCTTGGTCTTTTTCACAGGCACTCCTTCATATCCGATAAAAACGACGGGAACAAATTAAAAACCCCGCCCTTTTCAGGGCGGGGTTTTAGAAAATCAATTCCAACCGAAATTACGGGGTACGCTTGTAGCTGAACGCCACGAAATCAAGGTTGTCAGCGGAAGTCTCGGTTACCGTCTTGATCTTGATCACGGCGTACTTGGAACCGCCACGGATTTTCGCAAGGATAATGTCTCCCGCTGCGAGAACCTTGGTGGTTGCCGAAGGCGTTCCGGCCTTGTACCCACGGATCGCGGTACTGTCAGTGGCGGAGTCGTAGCTGAATCCCGCCGCGGCCGTCACAAACATGGTGCCATTGGTGGAAGTCCATGTCTTGGGAAAAACAATGGCGCTCGTGCCAACACTGGACATATCCTTGGCATCCTTGATGGAATCAGACTTCGAAGCAGAAACAGCAGAATCACCAAGCAAATCAAAGGCGCCTTTCTTGGGGCCTTGCAAATTCCAAATGGTGTCGTTCATGCTTTCAAAAGCAATCTTGACAGCAGGATCCGTCGGCGTGCTATCCTTCTTGTCGTCGGTCAAGCAACCGGTCAACGCCATGGTGGCAACAGCCAAACCGGCGATTAAAAGTTTTTTGGTGGACAATGCGTTCATGTTGTTCTCCTCGATGTGGTTTCTGCGTAACGTAAAGTAATACGAAGCGGGGTAAAATGTACAACAGAATTCAGATCCGTCCACTCCGTTTTTGTGGTTTGGAACCTGATTTTCCCTCTTTTTTAGTCAAATTCAGCCCTGTTCCTCCCTCTTCCAGCTCGCGGATGCGGTCCCGCAACAGCGCTGCATGCTCGAATTCCAAGGCATCGGCGGCTGCGGCCATCTCCCTGCGCAACTCGCCGATATCTTCGGTGCCATATTCCAAGGCCTGCTCAGCCACCCGCAAAGAACGAATGTCTTCGGCCTCCTCTTCCGGAGTGATCTGCAGGTAATCGTGAATCTCGCGTGACACGCTGCGGGGGGTGATTCCGTGCTCGACATTATACGCTTCCTGCTTCTCACGCCGCTTGGCGGTTTCCCCCATCGCATAACGCATGCTATCGGTCATGTTGTCGGCGTAGAGCAACACTTTCCCGTGCGCATTGCGCGCAGCGCGACCGATGGTCTGGATCAAGGAGCGGTTGCTGCGCAGGAAACCTTCCTTGTCCGCATCGAGAATGGCGACCAGCGAAACCTCGGGCAAATCGAGCCCTTCACGTAAAAGATTGATTCCGACGAGAACGTCAATGACGCCTTCGCGCAACTCCTTCACAATTTCGGCGCGCGCCAACGTGTCGGTGTCGGAATGCATGTAGCTGACCTTGAGTCCAGCGTTCTCGAGGAACTCCGTGAGATCTTCCGCACTGCGCTTGGTCAAGGTGGTGATGAGCACGCGCTCCTTCGTAGCCACGCGCGTATGAATTTCATGAAGCAGGTTGTCTATCTGTCCCTTCACAGGTCGCACTTCGACTTCCGGATCGAGCAGACCAGTGGGCCGAATCACCTGTTCCACCACGACCCCGTTGCATTTCTCCAGTTCGTAGTCCGCGGGTGTGGCAGAGACGAACAACGTCGGCGGCATGCGACTTTCGAATTCCTGAAACTTCAGCGGCCGGTTATCGAGCGCACAGGGCAGCCGGAACCCGTAATTGACAAGACTTTCCTTGCGTGAGCGGTCGCCGTTGTACATGGCCCGAATTTGCGGGATGGACACGTGCGACTCGTCCACGATGAGCAGATAATCGTCGCCAAAAAAATCCATCAAGGTGGGCGGGGGCGATCCGATGGGACGATCCTCGATGATGCGACTGTAATTTTCGATGCCGGAACAAAATCCGACTTCTTTCAACATTTCCATGTCGAATGCCGTGCGCTGGTTGATGCGCTGCGCCTCCAGCAGCTTGCCCTCGGAGGTGAACTTTCGGGATTGTTCGTCGAGTTCGGCACGAATGTCGCGCAGAATGCGATCCATTCCCTGCTCGCTCGTCACGTAATGACGCGCCGGGTAAATGAGGGCTTCCGCCATCTCTCCCTCGTCTTCACCGGTGAGAATGTGGATGCGCCGGATGCGCTCGACTTCGTTCCCAAAGAATTCGATTCTGTAGGCGAAGTCGTCGTACGCCGGGCGCACTTCCACCACATCCCCGCGGGCGCGGAACGTTCCTCGCTTGAACTCGATGTCGTTGCGGGCGTAATACACGTCCACCAAACGGCGCAACAGGGCTTCACGCCCTTCCCCGGCACCGACCTTCACCTCCACCATCATCTTGCGGTATTCGGCAGGAGCGCCCAGACCGTAAATGCAGGACACCGAAGCCACCACCACCACGTCGCGACGCGACATCAGGGAGGCCGTGGCACGCAAACGCAGCTTGTCGATCTCCTCGTTGCGGCTGGAATCTTTTTCGATATACGTGTCGCTGACGGCGATGTAGGCTTCGGGCTGGTAATAGTCGTAGTAGCTGACGAAATATTCGACCGCGTTGTGGGGAAAGAAGGCCTTGAATTCTTGATAGAGCTGTGCCGCCAGCGTCTTGTTGTGAGAAATCACCAGCGCTGGTTTGTCCAGCTCGCGGATGACGTTGGCCATGGTGAAGGTTTTACCGGAACCCGTCACCCCCAGCAAGGTTTCATGACGCGAACCGGCGCGGAAATCCGCGACCAACCGTTCAATGGCCTGCGGCTGATCGCCCGCAGGCTGGTAGGGAGCTTCAAGACGGAAGGAGGACATTCGGAACTTCCGTGAGGCGCGGATGCCTCAACTTTGTCGATTAAATCGAGGCGAGCAACAATGCGCCGTTCTGGGCCTCACGTGTACCAGGATAAGCCTTTTGAAGCTTCTCCACTGTGGCCTTGACCTTGTCGGTCTGCCCCAACTCGCGATAGCACAGAGCCTGCTTAAACAGGGCGTTGGGCACGGAAGGAGTCAAATCCACTACTTCCTTGCCGGCCACGTCTTCCTTGGGATTACCGGTGCGGCGCATGGCCAAGGCGAGGTATTCATCTAATGCCTGCACCGCCTGAGCATAATCCTTCTTCTGCATGTAGCAGGCTGCCTTGCCGTGCAATGCACCGGAATACACGAGAACGGAGGACTTGCTCCCCTTGCTCACATTGCCATAAGCCTGTAATGCCTGCTCGTACTTCTGCTGTTCGTAATACACCTTGCCAAGGAACAGGTTCCCCTTGTCCTTCGCCAATCCGGAAGGGCCCTGGGCGAGGAATTCCTTCAACGCACCCTCGGCGTCCATAAAGCGCCCTTGTTCCAGGGACACAAAAGCCATTCCCAGCTTCTTGTTGTCCATGATTTCGCTTTTTTCGCGATTGTAGGTCCACAGGTAATACAAGGCGATGACAACCACGACGGCACCCAGAACGCTCCATATTTTTTTGTCATGGCGCGGATAAAAATCCTCGCTAAGCCACTCCCACGTCGAGGAAGATTTGGCGGGTGACGCAATGCCGGGGGTCTTGACTGGATTTTCCATGCGAATTCCTGCTCCCAAACAACGGGAAAAACGGGTTCCAAAGCTAACTCTTGCTTGAATCCGGGTAAAGTCGCAGGGAGCTATCCTTCCATTTCACCATGCTTGAGTCACCCGTCGTCGTCCCCGTTTTAGAAAATATTCCCGGAATAAGGGCTTTTTTCACCACGCGCAAGGGTGGTGTGAGTGTGGGCGCCTACCGTTCCTTGAACCTGAGTTACGCCTCCGGAGACGATCCGGACAACGTGCAACAGAACTGGAATCGATTGCTGGAGTCCCAAGGGTTGGCAGGAAAATCCTTGGTGCGACCCCAGCTTTGCCATGGCGCTGCCGTTGCCGAAATCACCGCAAGCCCCTCCTCGCTTGAGAATACCGATGCGGTGTTCACGCGTCAGACGGACCAAGTCCTGACCGTCACCATGGGCGACTGCCTTGCGGCTTTGATCGCCGATGCAGAAACACGCTGCGTGGGTGCGGTAAATGCGGGATGGCGAGGCAGCCGGGAAAATATCCTCGGTTTGACTTTGGAAAAACTTTTCCGTGAGGGACATTGCCTTCCCGCTTCGACATGGATTGCGCTTGGGCCGTGTCTTTCACAGGAACAACTGGAACTCTCCGAAGAAACCGCTCGCACACTGCCGCAGGCACATGTCACAGAAAAAGGTTACCGCTTTTATTTCGATCTACGCGGATGCAACCGCGCCCAAGCCGAAACCGCTGGAGCTGTTCCCAATCAAATCACCGTGCTCGATGGCTGCACCCGCACCGATGCGGAAAATTTTTTCTCCTACCGCCGCGACGGTGCGGCCTCGGGGCGCATGGCCGCCTGCATTGCTATTGTGTGACCTTCGGAGGTTTTATGAAAATCGACTGGCTTAAATCCCTTTTGCTCCTCGGTGCTTTGGCGACACAATCCCATGCCATTTTCGGCATCGGGATGCATTGGGCGCCGGCTCCGGGCCTCGAAGTAAAAGCTTCGAAAGACACCATTGCGCAGGGCATTAATCACACGGTGTTGCTGGATGAGAAGGGCCTTTCCGGCGTGCAGGGTTTCGGCCTCAAACTTTGGCTCGATGCTTTGCCGTTGGTGGATGTCGAAGTGACCGGGAATCTCCAGTTCGGTTATTACGACGTGGCATTGCAATCCAGCAGCGCCACCTCAAGCACTCCAGTCTCATTCGATCTCGGCGTCCCGGGGTTGGAAGGCAAGCCCTTCTTCGCCCGCGCCTATGGTGACGCAGCAGTGCTCTACCCCTTTCTCAAATTTCCCCCGTTGGTCAACTTGATCAAGATTTATGCCGGTGGAGGGTTGAGCTATGGAACGGCCACCCCAATCGTCACTCCCAAGTTCGCGAAGGACGCCCTGACCAAGGCGAACTATGATGCGACCACGCAAGATGATGTTGCGGCGGCACAGATCATCGTGAAGGCGGCCGAAAATGCAGACTTCGAAACCGGATTGGGTTGGTTCCTGCAACTCGGTGCGCACGCGAAGCTTCCGATCCTGCCCATCGTGGCGTATGCGGATCTGAAATACGCATTTCCCGGAACGAATCCCGCGCTCGTGGATGGCGATGGATTGACTTTGGAATTGGGCGGAGGATTGGCGTTCTGATTAAGGCAGATACGATTTGGTCTTGAGGCGCATCACGCCCAAGTCGGTCCCAATCCACAACAAGCCGTCGCGGACGAACAGGCTTTGAATCTTCGTTCCGGGAATGCCGTCGGAGAGATTGAAGTCCGCCCACAGCCGCGTTTTCATGTTGAACACCCGCACGCGATCCGATCCGGCGGCGAAAAGGTTGTCCCCGTCGAACAAGATTCGGAACACGTTGGGAAGGTCGAATAGGATTTTGGCCGGCTGCCGGCGCGGTTTCTCGTAAACTCGATCTCCTGCTCCCCAGTACAGACTCGTGTCGCGGAACCCGACCGTGGGCACGCTCGCGCCGAACGCATCAGGCGCATCCTGTTTGGTCACATCGGTGATCGATTTCCAGCCGTTTTTGGTCTGCACAAAAAGGCCCATGCTCGTAGCGGCCCAAAGATCACTGTCCTTGGCGCTGAAGTCGCGGCCCGCCGGTGAAATCCCGATGGGCAGTTCGCTGTTCTTGAAGTTGCCATCGGGATCGTCGAGCACGGCTACTCCCTTTTCCGTACCTGCGTACAAACGATCGAGATGCGGGTAAAGACGATATACCTTGAGATCCGTCGAACCCTGCATGCGGCGGAACAACTTGAACTGGTTCGTCTTCAGATCCTGCCGCACCACGCCTTTGGCCGTGGCCAGCCACAGGTAATCACGCCACTGGAGGATGTCGTAAATCGTCGCGTCGGGAAACTCATAATCCTGTTGCGCCGCATCCACACGCCATTCAGACAGATCCGTTTTGGCCCGCACCAATGCCCCGGCGGAGTTGGCCGATCCGAACCACACGTTTTTTCCGTCGGTGAATATGGAGGCGGTGGAGGCGTCGTACAATCCAAACCACGTGGAATTCGCTTCCTTGCGACGGGCGGAACCGAGAAACGCGCCGTGTCCGCCGGTAAGCAGCCAGAGATGATCGTAATCGAAAACGATGGTGGACGAAACGTTGGCACGGCGGTTCCAGCGATCACGAACCGAAGCTGAAGTGGCATCCGTGAGATATGCGTAATCCGCGCCGAGCATCAAGCCCGTCAAATCCCCGGGGGCCGCTCCGGCCGGAGACGTTCCCTGCATTTCACTGGCGGATCCCGAGACGCGCCGGAATGCCGGGTTGTATTCCAGGATCGATCCTCCGGCTGTAGCCATGAGGAGTTGATTTCTTGACGGATTGTATGCGATATTGGAGACACCCAAACCGGCGGCGATATTGTCCATCCATTGCTGGCGGCGATAGTCGTACATCAACACCCCGCCCTCGGTGAGGACATAGGCGATTTTGTCGTCGGAGACGATCTGGGTGGGGTTGCGGTGGGCGCTGATGAACAGCATGTCCTGCGGCTGCAGGTTGGCGGCGAAAGAGAACGTCAAAGCAGCACAGACAATCAGCAGGGCTCTCGATGTTCTCATAGTGTGACCGCTCCGTTTTCCAACGGACAGAAAATACATGCTATTGTTGAAAGGCCATGATTGCTCAAATACGCAAACGCAATCGGGTTTCCCTCACCATCACCTTGCTTGCCGTGATCCTTCTCGGCCTTGCATCGCGAAAATACCCGTTCCTCTTCCCCGCCTTCCTCGGAAAATATCCCGGCGATGCCTTATGGGCCATCATGGTCTATCTCGGTCTTGAACTCCTCATGCCCAAGGCATCCATCGGATTCATCGCAACATGTGCCTTGGCGATTTCCTACCTCGACGAATTCAGCCAATTGATTCAAACTCCGTGGCTCAACGCCATCCGCAGCACGGTACCGGGACACCTGATTCTCGGAACTTCCTTTTCATGGTGGGACATGCTCGCGTATAGTCTCGGCATCGCCTTAGCCGCCAGCGTGGGACATTTGTTGGGCAAGTTTCGCTGATTCTGGCCATAAATCGACCGAACCGCCACTCTCCCAAAAAAATTTTCGAAAGTCTCTTGACATTGGGGCTTCATCTCTTTATTTTACCATTTGGTTAAATAAAGAAAGGCCTTGATATGACTCACTCAAACCCCCATCAATCCAACTCCAAACTGGACCTGGTCCTTGAACGCATTGTAGACGTTCCCCGCGACCTAGTCTGGGCGGCTTGGACCGTTCCAGAGCACATTGTGAAGTGGTTCACCCCGGTCCCGTGGCAAACCACCGAATGCCAAATCGACCTCCGTCCGGGAGGCATCTTCCGTACCGTCTTCCGCTCCCCCGAAGGCGAATCCTTCTCAAATGTCGGGTGCATTCTCGACACCGTCACGAATGAAAAACTGGTCTGGACCTCCGCCCTTGGCCCCGGCTTTCGCCCGTCCAAGAGCGCCTTCCCCGGCGTTCCCCTGATCACCGCGATTATTTCACTGGAAGATCACGGCAAGGGAACCAAATACACCGCCACCGTGTTGCACGAGACCGAAGAAGATCTCAAGAAGCACGAAGAGATGGGATTCCGCGACGGTTGGGGTACGGCATTGGATCAACTTGTTGCCGCCATCAAAAACGGAAACATCAAATAATTGAACTGAAATGATTCCGCAGGATTTGCATTCCGATCGACTCAGCCCGGTGTTCGCCGCCTTGGCGGATCCGACACGGCGTGCAATTCTGGCGCGGCTCAGTTCGGGCGAAGCCTCGGTGACGGAATTGAGCGAACCGTTCAAGATGTCGCTGCCGGCGATCTCGAAGCACCTCAAGGTACTGGAACGCGCCGGGTTGATTACGCGCGGCCGCGAAGCCCAATGGCGGCCCTGCAAGCTGGATGCGGGACCGCTCAAGGACGCCTCGGATTGGGTCGAACACTACCGCCGATTTTGGGAAGCCAGCCTTGACCGGCTCGATGATTACCTCAAAGAACTCCAACGAAAGGAAAAACAAAATGAATCACCCCAATAACGCCGTCACCGGAGAAGACTTCATCATCTCCCGCACCTTCAACGCCCCGCGCGATCTGGTCTGGAAAGTCTGGACCGAACCCGCACATATCGGAAAATGGATGAATCCGTTCGGCGGAGAAATGTCCTTCGCGAAGATGGACTTCCGCTCGGGAGGCATGGCTCACTATTACATGGCCACACCGGATGGCGGCAAGATGTGGGGTCTCGTCAAATACCTCGAGATTGCCCAACCGGAAAAAGTGGTTCAGATTCAATCCTTCGCCGATGCCGAGGGCAATATCATCAGCCATCCGATGTCGGCAACCTGGCCGAAGGAAATGCATTCCACCGCTGCATTCACCGAACAGGATGGAAAAACAACGATCACGATCACGTGGAGACCGTACAACGCGACGGAAGTAGAACAGCAGACCTTCGACGGTGCGCGTCCGGGAATGACGCAAGGCTGGACCGGTTCGCTCGATCAACTCGAAGTCTATCTCAAAGAAATGCAGGCCTGACATGAATACGAATTACGAAGAAGGAACCTTCGCCACCGATCGGGAGATCATCAGCGTCCGGACATTCGATGCGCCCATTGAACGGGTGTGGAAAGCGTGGACCGATCCGGAACAACTGAAGCTGTGGTGGGGGCCGAAAGGATTCACCAACACGTTTCACGAATTCGATCTGAAACCCGGCGGACACTGGCGGTTCATCATGCACGGGCCGGATGGCACGGACTACAAGAACCACAGTGTGTTCGTGGAAATCGTTCCCCAGGAACGGATCGTGTTCGATCACATGGCACCGCGATTCCGTGTCACAGCAACATTTGAGACCGTGGGAGAACGCACACGCCTGATCTGGACAGGAGTCTTCCCCACCGCCACAGAACTTGATAAGGTCAAGGGATTCGCGGTCGAAGGAAATCGGCAGAATCTCGACCGACTCGAAGCATTGTTGGCAAACAGTAACTGAAAAGAAACATGGCATCCCGTCCAGGGGCGGGATGCCTGAAAAACACTACTTTCTCAAAACTCCGAATGGGAGGAACTATGATCAAGAAAATTCTGATTGCACTCGCTGTCATCATCGCGGCCGTTCTCCTCTTCGCCGCCACGCGACCCGACACATTCCGTGTACAGCGTTCGGCGACCATTCAGGCTCCGCCGGAAAAGATCTACTCCATCATCTCTGATTTCCAGCAATGGAGTTCGTGGTCTCCGTACGAGAAGCTCGATCCGGGGATGAAGCGGACTTACGGGGATATCACAAACGGCAAGGGCGCCGTTTACAGCTGGGAAGGCAACAACAAAGTGGGCGCGGGCCGCATGGAGATCACGGAGGTAAATCCACCTTCGAAAATCACCATGACGCTGGACTTTTATAAACCGATGAAGGGCCACAGCTTCGCCGAGTATTCGCTACAACCCAAAGACGGTGGAACCGAAGTCACCTGGGCCATGTATGGCCCCCAGCCCTATCTCGGCAAGGTGATGTGCTTGTTTTTCAACATGGACAAAATGGTCGGCGGACAATTCGAGCATGGGCTCGCCCAACTCAAGACCGTGGCCGAGAAATAATCAGGAGACACAGTGACACATAATCTTGACGCCCGCAAGCGCTGGCTTGCATTGATAGTTCTTTGCTTTGGCGAATTGATGATCGTGCTTGACACGACCATCGTCAACGTCGCATTGCCCTCCATCCGGACCGATCTCGGATTTTCCGAAACGTCGCTGGCCTGGGTGGTGAACGCCTACATGCTCACCTTTGGCGGCTTCATGCTGCTGGGTGGACGGCTCGGCGATCTCTTCGGTCACCGCAAGCTGTTTCTGTCCGGTATCGCCTTTTTCACCTTGGCCTCGCTCGCTTGCGGAATCGCTTCTTCGCAAACCTTCCTCGTGGTGGCACGTGCGATACAGGGACTCGGTGGTGCCGTGGTGGCTGCGGTCGCGCTGTCGCTGGTCATGAACCTGTTCACCGAGCCGGTGGAACGGGCCAAGGCAATGGGCATCTATGGATTCGTGGGCGCCGGGGGCGGAAGCATCGGCGTGTTGCTGGGTGGTTTCCTGACCGGGGCGCTCGATTGGCACTGGATCTTTCTCGTCAATCTCCCTCTCGGCATCCTCGTCATCGTACTCTCACTCATGCTACTACCCGCGAGCAAAGGATTGGCGACATCCACAAAACTCGACGTCTGGGGTGCCGTCACGGTAACGTCGTCGCTCACTTTGGCGGTGTATGCCATTGTCAATGGCAATCAAGTCGGCTGGCTCACGGGTCAGACACTCGGCATGCTCGCCGCCGCTCTGGTGCTATTGGGAACCTTTCTGAGAATCGAAGCCAAAGTTGAAGCGCCCCTCATGCCCCTCAGCCTGTTTCGCCTGCGCAACGTTTCGACCTCCAACATCGCGGGCATCCTGTGGGCCGCCGGCATGTTCGCCTGGTTCTTCCTGTCCGCTCTCTACATGCAGCTGGTGCTGGGTTACACGCCTTTCCAGATTGGCCTCGCCTTCCTTCCCGCCAATCTCATCATGGCAGCCTTCTCGCTCGGTCTTTCCGCCAAAATGGTGTTGCGGTTCGGCATCCGCTGGTCGTTGACGGTTGGATTGTCGCTCGTGGCCATCGGGTTGTTTCTGCTGGCCCGCGCTCCGGTCAACGGCACTTTTGTCGCGCACGTTCTCCCCAGCATGCTCATCCTCGGCTTCGGCTGCGGAATTTCCTTCAATCCCATGCTGCTCGCAGCCATGAGCGACGTGCCGCCGGACGAATCCGGACTGGCGTCGGGTGTGGTCAACACGGCGTTCATGATGGGCGGCGCGCTCGGCCTCGCGGTTCTCGCCAGCATGTCCGCATCGCGCACGATGAATTTGCTCGCTTCCGGCAGCGATCATCTTGCCGCTTTGACGGGCGGTTACCATTCGGCTTTTCTGATGGGCGGAATCTTCGCCGGACTGGCGGCGATCATCAGTGGAACATTTTTGCGGGTGAGTGCTTCGGCGGCGAACGCGGAAGCAATGCACTAATTAGCTTGGTGATTACCCTATCACCAACGGCATCAACTCTTCCCACACTTCCGCAAGTCCTGTTTTTTTCTTCGAACTCACTGGCAGCGGAAGCTGCGATAAGCCGTGATGCTTCTTGATTTCCTGCAGCGCCTTGTCCAGCGCGGTCCGCGCGAGATGATCCGACCGTGCGGCAAGAACCTGCAGCGGAATCTCCTGATCCAAAATCCACTCCAGCGCCGCGTGATCCACCGGACTGTCCGGCACGCGGGGATCGACGAGATACAGCACTCCGCGCAGGGACATTGAAGCGTCGAAGAAAGCGCGCAGGACGATCTCCATCAACTCCTTGCCCTCATGCCCGACCTTGGCATAGCCGAATCCAGGAAGATCGACCAGATAGAAGGCATCGTTAATGCGGTAGAAGTTGATGAGCCGGGTTTTGCCCGGCTGTTGACTGGATCGCGCCAGCGACTTGGAGTTGCACAGGGCGTTGATAAGGGAAGACTTTCCCGCGTTGGAACGGCCCGCAAGGGCGATTTGCGGCAGTCCGTCTTTCGGAAAACCGGAGGCGTCGGGAGCGGACGTCTCGAGCCGGGCAGAAAGGATTTTCATCCAGCCAGATTCACGCGACCATCGAGCGCGCGCTGCATGGTGATCTCATCCACAAACTCGAGATCACTGCCGGCAGGCAGTCCGCGCGCCAGCCGGGTGACCTTGAGCGGACGGTTCTGCAAACGTTGCACGATGTAGGACGACGTTGCTTCGCCTTCCGCGTGCGTGCCCAAGGCGAGAATGACTTCCGTCACCCCGCGGCCGCAACGATCGAACAAGGACGCCAGATTGAGTTCCGAGGGACCAATGCCGTCCAACGGCGAAAGGACACCGCCGAGAACGTGATAGACCCCGCGATACGATCCGATACGTTCGAAGGCCGTGATATCCGCCGGACGCTCCACCACACAAACCACTGCCTTGTCGCGGCGGGGGCTGGAACACACGGCGCAAAGGTCTGCCTCGGCGTGGTTTCCGCATTCGGAACAGGGTTTCACCCCGCGGCGAGCTTCGACCAGAGCCCGGCTCAAGGCCTCGACCTCCTCCATGGAGGACCCGAGGATGTGATAGGCCAGGCGCTGGGCCGATTTGCGCCCAATGGAAGGCAGTCCCGCGAGGCGTTCCACAAGGGTCTCCAGCAGCGAGGAACGGGACGGGGAAATCATGGGTTGAAAATAGTTTTTTTGATAGTTTACCCCCGCCTTCCGGACCCCGTCCGGAATCAAACCGCGTTGAAAATCACTATGGTCTTGGTGGACAAACAAATTCTCCGGATGACGGCGGCGGCCATCGGCTTGATGGTATCCTCGCACGCGCAAACTTTCGTGCAGCCCGCACCTGCCACTGTGGACAGTTCCACAGCTTCAGTCGCACCTGTCGAAGCAGTCCAACTCTCCGCCAAAGGTTCTTTCCAGTCGGATCACGTCGCCGTGGGCGACACCCTCATTTATCGATTGCTCGTGGAATGGAAGGATGAGCGCTTGCCCGTGGTTGTGCTCGCTCCCGAGAACATGGAAACCCCGGGCTTCAAGATTGCGGATCAAAGTACGGCTCACCGCAAGACCGTGGAAAACGGCGAAGTGCGCAATACCACCGAGTTCACGTACAAACTGGTTCCCAAGGTTCCGGGTGCGGCGAAGGTCAGCGCGCTGAAACTCCGCTACCTCACCGGCTTCTCGAACCGCGAGGAAGCGTTGTACGTTCCCGCGTCCTTCATCGATGTGGAACCTGCGCATGTCCCGCTGTGGAAGCGATGGTGGTTCCAGCTGATCGCAGGCATTGTCATACTCGCGGGCCTCATTTGGGGCGGACGTCGCGCTCTGCAAACGGCCAAGACAAATCAGCAGAAGAGCCAAGCCACCAAGAATCGCGATTTCTCACCCGACGTCAAAGCCTTGAGGGGCCGCTGGAATACTGCCGACAGCCGCGTGTGGCTGGAAGATGCGGAAAAAGTTTGTCTGGAATACCTGCGCCATCAACTCGGAAAGTCCGCACCGGAAAATCCGAAATTCGAACTGCTGCTGGAAGCCTATCTCGCCCGCCACTCCGGAGAAACGGGTGAATGGAGCAAGTTGCGCGAAGCCTTTCACCATGCACGCTACGCAGGCGGACGCAAAGAACCGTATGAACTGCAAGACACCTATCGAACCCTGAAAACCTGCCTCCACATCCAAGGAGATAACGAATGACAACCACGACAAAACCGGACATGCAAGCGTTGACCGAACGGGTCCGCAACGAAGGCGCGTTCCTGCGCAAGATCCTCGACGAAGTTGGACGCACAGTGATCGGGCAGAAACACATGCTCGAAAGCCTGCTCATCGGCTTACTGGCTGACGGGCACGTGTTACTCGAAGGCGTTCCAGGTCTGGCCAAGACCACGGCGGTCAAGGCGATGGCCTCGGCCATCTCCGGACACTTCAGCCGCGTGCAGTTCACGCCCGATCTGCTGCCCGCGGATTTGGTGGGAACCATGGTATTTAATCCCAAGAGCGGCGATTTCCATGTCAAGCGCGGCCCGATCTTCGCCAACATCGTGCTGGCGGACGAAATCAACCGCGCTCCCTCCAAAGTTCAGTCCGCACTGCTGGAAGCCATGCAGGAAAAACATGTGACCATCGGCGACACGACCTATGATCTGCCCAAGCTGTTCCTCGTGCTGGCCACGCAGAACCCGCTGGAACAGGAAGGCACCTATCCCCTGCCCGAAGCGCAGGTGGATCGCTTCATGCTCAAGGTGGTGTTGAACTATCCGACCAAGGAAGAAGAAAAGGCCATTGTCAATCTCGTCTCCGGACAGGGACTCCACGAAGCCATCCACATGGCTTCCGAAGAGGACGTGCTCAAGTGCCGCAAGCTGGTAAACGAGATTTACATGGACGACAAACTGCTCGACTATATCGTGAACCTCGTGGCCGCCACACGCGACCCGGCCGGGGTCGGCATCAAGGATCTGGCCAACCTGATCGAGTACGGCGCCTCGCCGCGTACAAGCATCAGCCTGGCCAAAGCATCCAAGGCGCACGCGTTGCTGCGCGGCCGCGGCTACGTGACGCCTGAAGACGTGAAAGCCGTGGGCATGGATGTGATGCGTCATCGCGTCATCCTGACCTATGAGGCCGAGGCTGAGGAAATTTCGACGGAGAATGTAGTGCAACGCATCTTCGACAGCGTGGAGGTTCCGTAGGGGCGGACAGCGTCCGCCCCGTAAGAGAAATCCGCCGCCCTATGATTCCATCCGAAATTCTTCGCAAGGTCCGTCAGATCGAGATCCGCACACGCAGTGTGGTGAATTCGGTATTGTCCGGAGCCTATTCCTCCACCTTCAAGGGACGCGGCATGGAGTTCGCCGAAGTGCGAGAATACCTGCCCGGCGACGAGATACGCTCCATCGACTGGAACGTGACCGCACGTCAGGGCCATCCCTTCGTGAAGAAATACGTGGAAGAGCGTGAACTCACAGTGTTGCTGGTGGTGGATGCCTCTTCATCCGGTGAGTTCGGCAGCCAGCGCGAGATGAAGGGCGAGGTCATGGCGACCATCAGCGCGCTGCTCGCATTCTCAGCCATCAAGAACAACGATCGCGTCGGCCTGCTCATCTTCACCTCCAAGGTGGAGAAATACATCCCGCCGCAAAAAGGCAAGAAGCACGTGATGCGCGTCATCCGTGAACTGCTCTATCATGAGCCGGAAGAACGCGGCACGGATCTAGGCGCTGCTTTGGAGCAGGTGAACCGATTGCTGAAGCGCCGCGCCGTGGTCTTTCTCGTGTCCGACTTCGCTTCCGCCGATTTCCAACGCCCCATGCGATTACTGCAACAACGGCACGATGCCGTAGCTATCACCGTGGTCGATCCGCGCGAACGCGATTTACCGGATGTCGGTTTCCTGGAACTGGAAGATGCGGAAACCGGGGAGATCGTACTGATCGATACGGGCAGCCCGGAATTCCGCGAGACCTTCCGCAAGGAAGTGCAGACGGAGAGCTCCCATTTGCGTCGCCTCTTCCGCCGCACCAATACGGACTTCGTCGAGGTATTCATCAAACCCGATTACGACGATACGATTCAACCCCTGCTCGATTATTTCCGCAAGAGGGCCAAGAACCGTGGGTAAATGGGAATGGGAATTGCGCACCACTGGTACGGGCGGACGGCCGTCCGCCCGTAAGTTGGTCATTGCAATCATATCATTCATGGCCGCCACGTTCGGCACCCCTGTCGTGGATATCACCGCCAAGGTGGATCGATCCGAGATCACCATCGGCGATCGCATCCAATACGAAATCGACATCACCTACCCTTCGACCGGACACGTGGAACTCCCTGCCGTGCTGGGCAATCTCGGCGCGTTCGAAGTCAAGGAGTACAAGACGGAAAACAACAAGATGCAGGATGGGCGTACGCTCACAAAACATCTATTCACTATCTCCACATTCACTGTCGGCCCTTATACCCTGCCGCCGCAACGCGTGGAATATCGCGAGGGTACTGATACCGCCACGCTGGCTCTGTATACCCAACCCACCGAGATCAAGGTCAAGCGCACCGCACCAGAGAACGTCAAGGACATTGCCGACATCGCGGATGTCGCGGATCTTCCCGAGCCTCCACCATGGGGTCTTATTGGGGTGGGCGTACTGTTGGCTGGACTTGCGGGATATTTTCTCTGGCGCAAGCTGAATCCCAAACAAGCAACTGTCGGCGATGCACCTCGTCTGCCGCCCTACGAAGAAGTCTTGAAACGTCTGACCGATTTGCGCACTGCTGACCTCCCGAAGAACAACCAATTGCGCGAGTTCGCTTTTGCCTTATCCGAAGTCCTGCGGAATTACGTGGGACGGCGTTTCGGCATCGAGGCGCTGGAATCAACGACCGTGGAGTTTCTGGAAAAAGCCGCCACGCTTCCATTGACGCAGGCGCAGCAGGAATGGCTCCATATTTTCTGCGATGCGCTCGATCCTCTCAAGTATGCCACGGCAGGCATCGCATCGAGTGAAGCCGAACGGTTAATGAACGAACTACAGGAGTTCGCGGAACAAACCAAACCACGTCCCGAACCGGAGCAAGGGAAATGATTCTGCCGCATTTCCAGAATCCGTGGGCCTTCGTGCTGCTGCTCTTGATTCCATTGCTGGCGTGGGATTATTTCCAACGGCACCAGAAACGTCGCGCGAGCATCCGTTTCCCTTCTCTGTCCGTGGTCAAACGCATGCCGCAGAGCACCGCATATCGTTTCCGTCATATGCTTCTCTTTCTCCGCCTTGCAGCGGTATTCCTGCTTGTGACGGCGCTAGCGCGGCCACAGCAAGGCGAGGCGTTAGAGGAAGTTTCCGCGCAAGGCGTGGACATCGCCCTCATCCTCGACATTTCGAGTTCCATGCGCACGTTGGATTTCAAGCCCAAGAACCGCCTCGTAGCCGCGAAAAAGGTGATTGAAGATTTCATCATGGGACGCAAGCACGATCGCATCGGTCTCGTCGTATTCGCGGGTCACAGTTACACCCAATGCCCGCTCACTTTGGATTACAATGTGCTGGCCGAGCTATTGCGCAAGGTGGACTTTGGCCACGTGGAAGACGGAACCGCCATCGGGACCGGTCTGCTCAACGGCATCAACCGCCTGCGCGGTTCCACGGCTAAGAGCAAGGTGGTGGTGTTGCTCACCGACGGGCAGAACAACGCCGGCGAAGTGGATCCCGTGACTGCCGCACGCGCCGCTCAAGCGCTGGGGATCAAGGTATACACCATCGGTATGGGCAAGGACGGCGATCAGCCCATCGAAATCGATGACCCGGTATTCGGCAAGCGTATTGTTTCTGTGCGCACCGACGTGGACATGTCCATGCTTCGGCAAATCGCGCAAATCACGGGCGGAAAATCCTATCGGGCGCAGGACACGCATGCGCTGGAGGAGATTTACGGGGAAATCGACAAGCTGGAAAAATCGGAAATCAAAACCACCAGTTACTACCGCTATCACGAGCTGTTCATGACGCTGGCGTATGCGGCGTTGCTGTTAATCCTTGCCGAAGCCATTCTGGCGAATACCCGATTCAGGAAAGTCCCATGAGGTTTGGAAATCCCATCGCCATCTGGCTTCTGCTTGTGCTTCCGCTGCTTGCGGCGTTCTTCGCATGGGCCTTCTGGCGCAAGTCTGCCTTGTTGCGACGTTTCGCTGAAACCGAGATGCTGAAACGCATGGTCGCGGGCACTTCGAAGACCCGGCAGTTCGTGAAGATGGGATTGCTGCTGCTCGCGGTATTTTTTCTGCTGCTCAGCCTGGCGCGGCCGCAATGGGGTACGAAGATGGAGTTGATGAAACGTCGCGGCCTGGACGTGGTCGTAGCCATGGACGTATCTAACTCCATGTATGCCGAAGACATCAAGCCGAACCGCCTCGCGCGCAGCAAACAGGAAATCCAGCGCTTCGTGGAAAAACTGGGTGGAGATCGCGTGGCGTTGGTGGCCTTTGCGGGTGACGCATTCCTGCAGTGCCCGCTCACCTCGGATTACGCCGCGTTCCGCATCTTCCTCGACGTGCTCGACCCGAACCTCATCGAAACACAGGGAACCGACATTGGCCGCGCCATCGAAACTTCGCTCAAAGCCTTCGACGTCCGCGATCGCAAGCATCGTGTGCTGTTGCTCCTCACCGACGGTGAAGATCACAGCGGTGAGGCGGAGCGCGCCGCGGAGGAAGCGGCCAAGGAAGGTGTGATGGTGTACACCGTGGGCATCGGCCTTCCTTCCGGCGTTCCCATTCCCGTGGACAATGGCAACGGGCAGGTGTCGTACAAGAAGGACGCGGACGGCAACATCGTGACCAGCCGCATGGACCCGGATCTTCTGGAACGCATCGCACAAAAAACGGGCGGAAAGTTCTACCACGCTGAACCCGGGCACTATGAGCTCCTCGACGTGCTCAAAGAAATCAACGGCATGGAGAAACGCGAATTCGACGAGGACAAATTCACCCGCTTTGAAGACCGCTATCAGATTCCCCTGGCCATCGGCCTCGCCTTGTTGGTGGCGGAAATGCTGATCTCGGATCGGCGTCGCCGCAAACGCGAGTGGACGGGGAGATTCTCATGAGATCCTTCCGCTACATCGTAACCCTTGCGTGCCTGCTCGCATTGCCTGAAGCCGGACGTGCCGAAACCACGAGCTTCTTCACCAAGCTGCTGCGTTCGTTCGGATTGCAAAGCTCTCCGGCCAAGGATGGAAACAAGGCCTACCACAAACAGGATTACGAAGGCGCGTTGCAAAAATACGGTGAAGCATCACTGGATCAACCCAATACACAGACGTTGGCTTACAACACTGGAAACGCCGACTTCCGCAAGAAGCGTTATGCCGAGGCCATTGCAGCCTACGGCAAAGCCTTGAACGGCAAAGATGCGGGACTGGCGGCCAAAGCCCATTACAACATGGGCAACGCCTTTTTCCGCAAGGGCGAAGCGGCCTTGCAGTCCGGGCAGCAGGACGGCCTCTCCGATTACCGCGAAGCGCTGGCACATTACAAGAAGTCTCTGGAGATCAACCCCTCCAGTTCGGACGCCAAGCGGAATGTCGAGGTGACGCAAATCCGCATTAAGGAATTGCTGGATCGCCAGCAACAGCAACAAAAACAAAATTCGCCGCAACAAAAGCCGCCCGAGCCCAGCGAGAAAGCCAAGGAGGCTTTGGCGCGCGCGTTGCAATTAGTGCAGCAACGCCGCTACGACGACGCCAAGGCCGTGTTGGAACAGATTCTGGCCGAGGATCCCACGGCCGCTTCGTACAAAAGCCATTTACAACGTCTCGACGACGTAATGAAAATCCTCCGGGGTGAAAAACCCTCCGCGCCGCTCCAACAGGATCCACGCGCGCAACAGGGCGGGACGGGAATCATATGAGACTCCTCGTTCTGGCATTCCTATTCGCGGCCGGCTCCGTGTTCGCTCTGGGCCGCAGCGCCGAGGATTATTTCCACGGCGCCGCCTACAAATACTTGGCGGGACGTCATCAGGAAGCCGCCGTGGAAGTTGAAGAGGGGCTTCGGGAACATCCAGGAGATCCGAAGCTTCAGATGCTGAGCGATGTACTCAAACAAATGAAGGATCAGCAGCGCCAGGATCAAAACCAAAGTGGTGGCGGAGATTCCAAGCAGAATCCGAAAGACAAAAAAGATCAGAAGGATCAAAAGGACGGCAAGGACCCAAACAAGGACTCCCAGAATCAGGGCAAGGACGATCAGAAAAAAGATTCACAAGACAAAAAACAGGATTCCAAAGACAAACAAAATCAAGACAAGGATTCGAACAAAGACAAAAATCAGCAACCACAACCGAAGCCTGAAGACAAGCAAGGCCAGCAGCCCAAGGATTCTTCCGGTCAGGGCGGACAGGCCCGCCGCATGCCCGGGCAGATGAGCAAAGACGAGGCGGAGCGGTTGTTAAATTCGTTCATCGATGAAGAGAAGAAGGCACATCAGGACAAACAAGGCAAGCCGGCTGAAGGCGGGCAACCCGAGCAGGATTGGTGATGCCGATGTCTAATCTCCGTTTCCTATCGCTTCCAATCCTTCTTCTTTCGTGGGGTTCGTCTTTCGCCGCCATTCAAGCTGGAGCGAATCTGAGCACCAATCAGGTAATGACCGGCGAAGCCTTTGTCCTTCAAGTTCAGGTATCCGACGATAAAAAGGAAGAGCTGCCGTGGCCGCAAGTGGGCGGACTCGAACACTTTCAAGTGTCCAAGAACACTTCAATGTCCTCCAGTTCGCAAACCACCATTGTCAACGGACACGTCAGTCAGAGCAGCGCCTACATCACCACCTTCGTATATACGTTGACTGCCCAGCAGCCCGGAAATTTCACCCTCGGCCCCATCCGCTACGAGTTCAAGGATTTCAAGCAGGAACTCGGCAGCGCAGCCATTACCGTGTCCAAATCCGTGGCCGGGTTGGCGGCGCAATCCTTCCTGAGCAAGCGCAAGGCCTATGTCGGGGAACAAATCCTCTACACATTGCGCATCGTGCCCAAAGAAGGCGTGCAATCCATCAGCCTGCCCGAAGGCATGCAGAAGTTCATCGGTGAAAAATTCTTCTTCGAACAACTGGATAAAAACTTCACCCCCAAGATTGAGACCATCAACGGACAGCAGGTCAAAGTGTTCGATGCGCACATCGCGCTATTCCCATTGCTGGCGGGCAAGGCCAGCCTCGAAGGCATTCCGGTGGAATATCAGGTGGTGCGGCGACAACGGCGCGGCCAATCCATGTTCGATGCATTCGACGACGCATTTTTCGGCGGCGGCAACGTGATCACACAACGCGCCATCGCCGAATCCCAGAAGATGGAGGTGTTGTCTCTGCCTCCGGGCGCGCCGACAGGATTCACGGGTTCGGTGGGCCAGTATGCACTCTCCGCAAAGGTGGATAAAAATGCCGTGGCGGCAGGTGACGCCATCACCCTGACTGTCACCATCCGGGGCAATGGACAGCCCAAGTCCATGACCAAGCCGGTGATGCCCGATCTGCAGGACTTCGAGGTCTTCGATCCCGAAGAAAGCAGTTCCAGCGCGCAACAGGGAAATACGCAATGGACCACAAAGGTGTTCAAGTATGCGCTGGTTCCCCACCGCCAGGGTTCCTACAAGCTTTCGCAAATCGCCTTCCCATACTTCGATCCTGAGCGCGGGGCCTACGCCCGCGCCGAATCTGCGCCTATTGAAATCCAGGTCGGTCCGGGTAAGGAAGAGAATGCAACCTTCAGCCGCGCCTTGCCACAACGCGAAATTGCCGAACTGGGTTCCGACATTCGACACATCAAGACCGATGTGGCGCGTTTGGAAAACGAAGGCGATCTCCCCTACCATCACGTCTGGTTTGCGGGACTGTTCACCTTGCCGCCACTGGCGTTGGCGGGCGCGTTAGTGTTGCGTCGCCGTCGCGACCGGTTGCGCTCCGATTCTGCGTTCCTGCGCAAAACGCAAGCGGGATCCAAAATGCGGCGACGTCTCAAGGAAGCGCAACAAGCCCTGACTGCCGGTAAACCACGCGAATTCTATCAGGAACTTTCCGAGGCCCTGATCGGATTTGTCAGCGATGCGCTCAATCAGGAGTTCCGTGGCATGACTTTGGACGAAGCCAAGACCGCGCTTGCCTCCAAAGGCGCGGCGGTCGGCACGATTGCGACCTACGAAACTCTCATGCAACGCTGCGACTTCGTCCGCTTCGCGGGCCTGAGCGCCTCGGCACTGGAGTTGAAGAGCGACATGGACTCCGCGGAAAAACTGCTGGAACAGCTGGACAGGGAGCTGGGATGAAATCTCTTATTGCGCTGTTGTTCGCTTTTGCGGCCATCACCACCCTCCATGCCACCGATCTTTCCGCGGCCACGGAGTTGTTCAAACAAGGAAATGCGGCATACGAGAAAGGCAGCTTCGAGGAAGCCGCCGCTGCTTATCAAAAGGCGGAAGACCTTGGCGTGGCCAATGCCCGCCTGTATTACAACCACGGCAACGCCCTGTTCCGCCTCAACCAGCTGGGTCCCGCCATCCTGAGTTACGAACGCGCCCGCAAGCTGGCGCCTCTCGACGAGGATATTGCTGCCAATCTCCGTTTCGCGCAAGCCCGGGTGGTGGACAAAATCCCGGAACCCGAACGCAACGTCTTGACCAAAATCCTGTGGGGCCTTCACTCCGCCTATTCCTTGCACACAGGTGTATGGATCGCCTTTGGATTGTTTGCGCTCGCCTTTGCCGGAGTTTGCGCGACACTGCTTCTGGCGACTTCCCGCTGGCTCTTCATCACCCTTTCGACAATCTCCGTATTGGCGTTGCTCGCCTTCTCCCCTTCCCTGTTCTACAAGATTCATCAGCAGGAAAGCGAGGAGTACGGCATCGTACTCTCTCAATCCGTTGAGATGTACAGCGGGCCCGGAGAAAACTATCAGGTGCTGGCCAAGGTGCACGAAGGCACACGATTCGAAATCGTGGAATTACACGGCGAATGGCTGTCAGTGAAACTGGCCAATGGCAAGGGCGGTTACGTGAAGGCCGACCGGCTCGGAAAAGTGTGACATGGCCTTTGTCCGCATCGGCGCATTGTTGGGATTCCTCGGCGTGGCATTCGGCGCTTTCGGCGCCCATGCGCTGAAAAACCGGTTGTCACCGGAGTCCATGCACATCTGGCATACGGCCTCATTCTACCATCTTGTGCATGCCGTGGTTCTGCTGGCACTGGGATTTTACAGCAAGACTTCCGGAAATACGACCCGGTTTTTGGGAAGTTTTTTTCTTGCCGGGATCGTTCTGTTTTCCGGGAGTCTTTATACGCTGGCGCTCACCGGTATCAAAGCCTTCGGAGCCATCACCCCGCTGGGCGGCATCTGCCTGATGATCGGGTGGGGATGTCTGGCCTTGAAAAAGGCCTAGCCCTTCCAAGTTCTGGCGGACAGGTCTTTGACCTTGTCCTCATCCACTTCGACGCCCAAGCCCGGGCCTTTGGGAATTTTCACCCGACCACCCGTGACGGTAATAGGTTCCTTGAGAACGCTGTCGCCAAGGAACTGCGGCCCGTTCAAAGCCGCGGGACGCTTGAGTCCATAAGCGCCGTACAGAATCAAAGAAGCCGCCAGCGAAATATCCGGATCGGTCAGACCGCTTCCCAGGAACAGCAGGTTGTTCTTCTCCAGCAGATTCAACTGGGCCACCGCCGAAGTGAGGCCACCGCAGCGGGAGGGCTTCATGGCAATGCCGCTAAGCATTTTCAATTGGATGAACTCCGAGACTTCAACCGGGGATACACAACCTTCGTCCATGATGATGGGAAGGGCTCCCTGTTTGACCAGCTGCTGATAGCCCGAAATGTTGTTGGGGTGCAAGGCGCCTTCGAACACCGCTACGCCGGCATCTGCCAGCTTGGGTGCCATTTCCAATGCCGTGGCCACATCATAACCGCAATTGGCGTCCGCCCACAAAAATCCGTCGGGAGCGGCCTTCTTCACGATGCGGCACAAATCGAGATCGTATTTCGTGTCCGGTGCAATCTTGATGTTGAAGTTCTGGTAACCCCTGTCGCGTCCTTTTTGCATCAGCGCTTCGGTCTCGCCCAATTCCTTGGGATTCAGCGTCCAGCTCAACAGGAGATCATCAGGCGTTTTGCGGCCCCACAGTTCGGCCACGTTCTTCTTGAGGGCCTTGCCGATCAGATCGTACAGGGCGATATCGATTCCCGCCTTGGTGATCGGATACGACGTGGAAAAATCCGAAGCCATCTCCTTGGTCATCGTATGATGGATGTCCTCGAGATTGAAGACATCCTTGCCGATCAAGACCGGGACGAGATAGTTCTTCAGGCACGCGACGGCGCCCTCAAGGGTTTCGCCGCTCCAACGCGGGATGGGAACGCTCTGTCCCCAACCCACTGTTCCGTCGTTCGCGGTGATCTTGAGAATGACCGAAGGCCTTCCACTGCCGCCAACCGGGCCTTCGAAAAACTTGAAACGCATCACCATCGGGTACCAGACCGGGTAGATGTCGATCTTTTCGATGGTCAGCTTCGTCCCATGGGCAAAGTCGGGATACATGGGGTCGTGCGAGGTCATCGGAGCAGGGGCTGCATCCGAAAAAACATTCTTTGCATCCAACAGGCCAGCCAGTCCGGCGAGGGCCACACTCTTTGAAAATTCACGGCGATCCATATTATCCTACGCCTCAGATGCCGAAGTTAACGCTGACGACGTAGTACCAGTCCTTGGGTGTGCGCAGCATACTGGGACCGGTCCAGTATCCAGGAAAATACGTGTCCTGCGCGCGGAAATGGTCATTCGCCACCTGGGCGCGCACCGAAATGCCCGTGATGACTTGCTTGACAGCGTACAAGGTCCACTTCCAGTCGTCACGGTGATTGTCAAAGTCGTCCTTCAGCAGCACCGAGTAATAGTCCTGTTGGGCCGCGTTGGGCTTATTGCCCAAGCCTCCGCCATTGTCCTGACTGTTATTGTCGGGAACCGCGTTGTAAGCATAAGCCGGATTCAGCTTGGCCTGCTGGCTGCCCATATCATCGGGATTACCGTTCCGGAAGTATTCGACTTCGAAGGAGAGCGTGTTCAACAGACGGAATGTGGGCAAATTCACCCCCAGCATGATCGGCATTCTTTCGGTGCGATCATCGTAGACGCCGGGATAGTTTTTCACGCCCAACAGATCGACTTCGCCGTACACCTTCAGGTCCTCAGGATTGAGAATGGCGATCGGCATCATCTTCTGGATGTTGAATGAGGCGCGGGCCATGAGCTTGATGGCCTTGAACGTGAAATAGTCCACAGAGGGATTATAGTGCGCGATCACCGAATCGGCTCCCGCGACTCCGTTGACCAGGTCCGCGTCCCAGTTAGTGTCAATGGAAGGAGCCAGAATCTTGTCGATATCTCCATAACCCGCCACGATGTGCTGGCCGGCTGCATAGTGCAGCGTATCACCCGTAAGCGGGTCGACGGCGTTGATGGCTGGAAGATTGTCGAAGGTGTAAACAGAATTGTTCCTGGTCTTGGGCGAGGTGACCTTCCCCTTGATCGGGAGATAGTGATAGAGCGACACGCCCGCACCGATCTGGAAGGGTCCCTTGGTGTATTCGCCCACATAAGCGGGCGTAAAGTCTCCGGGGGGACGGAAGTCACGTTCGCTGTACAGCAGGAAGCTGTGCTTCAAATCACCATTCAACTGCGAAAGGCTGAACTCGATTCCAATCACCTTGGCCAAGGCATTGTCCATGATGGACCAACCGCCTGTGACCGCGAAGGTGGGATATGCGCCCGCGCGAAACAGGTACTCACCCAAGTTCTTGGAATCGGGGTTGTACTTGTAGCCAAAGTACCCCACCCGCAAAGCACCCCAGGATTTGTCGGGATCACCGAATTTGTACAGGGCCTGGGCTTGACTGATACCGGGACCGAATTTCACGCCATAACCGGCGCCACCGCTTTGGATCACCGTAGGATAGGAGTTGTAGAAAACGCCGCCCGCCCCCACCTTGATGTTCAAACGTCGGTTGACGAGGACTTCCTGCGTAAGACTGACACCAACCTGTGAGAGATAATAGTCGTCTGGATCCACACCGATTACGCGCGACCCTCCGACAATCTGTCCGGTCTCGATCTTGGTGCCAATCACGAGAGGCTTTCGCTCAATCGTGTCAGGCTGAGCAGCCGCAAAAGCTTCTCCGGAAAAAAGGGCGAAGCCGGTTATCAGGGAAACTATGTGATTGCGCATACTTCCAACCACCTTTCGACGAGGATCAAGGAAAAGGATGGGAAAGCCTACCTGCGGGCTTTCCCCAAGGAACTATAGAAGAACAATACGGCGCGTGAAGGGGGCCTTCATGCTGGCGGTATGCACCTGTAGATAATAGATGCCCGGCTTGAGAATGTTGCCGAAGGAATATTCGTGGCTTCCTTCGCCCCGGAAACCTGCCATTTTTGAACCACGCGTATTGAAAATTTCAACGCTGTGAGATCCCGGCTGGGAAAACACAATCTTGAAGGCATCCGACTTGATCTTGTCACTGGCGTTGTCGGGAATCCAGAAGGTGCTGGTTCCACGGGGGGTAACGCACGCACCAGCCACCTGATGGGTGGCCTTCTTGTTGTACTCCACGTAATTCGAGTCCTTGCAGCCGTTATACCCAGCCAGAAAACGCATGGTTCCCACGAAACTGGAATCCGCGAACGTCTTCAGTGCACCCGTAGCCGTGGCCAACACCGTCGTATGATACATGCCGTTCAGGGCGAAACGGCCGCCGTCGAAATCGCGAATCCACGCAAGGGGATGATCCTCGCCCATGGTGGAATTGAAAGTGCCGGTGAATTTGGAATCCGCAGTCGTCCACATCATCCGGGTACCCGGCAGACCGCGAGGATTGCCCACATAGGTATACCACTCATCACTCCAACTGAAAGATTGGCCAGCGGTATATTGGGTTCCATAGATGGCGCTCAATGCCTCCGCGTCGACATATACCGGACCCGTCACGCCCGCCGCCGCATAGGTGTTGTAGTCCTTGCCCATCATGTTGATCCACCAGGTCCAGGGAATGCCTTGGGAGGTCGTCGAACTGCGGACACACTGATGGAAACACGCCAACCCTTTGTTGCCACCCTCGTACCAGCGTTGCATGCGGTTGCCCGTAGCCGTATCGATATGTTCGTACATACGGTACACGTTATACCAAACGACCACGTCATATTTGTCGAGACTGACCTGGCTCAGCGGAGAGGTGCTGTTGGTGAGGTTGAAAGTATCGAGAGTCGCCACATTGGCCGCTATCAACTTCGCCATATAGGGGAAATTAACAGGCGTCGAAGTGTTATGATCGCTGCCCCACCAGCCCTTCATCAGGGCGAACTTGGCGGTAGGCATGCGGGCCGTGACCGGACCATTTTGCGACAGGGACTCTCCAATCGTCATTCCGAGACAGACGGCCAGAAAAACGACCGTCTTCGTTTTGCACACAAACATTCGCTGATTCATGATGTATCTCTCCGTTTTTTATGGCCGCGCCACGCTGGAAATCCACTTCTGGCCGGCGGCATTGCTCACTTCAATCCAGCGCATGCCATGGCCCAACGTGGACGCAGACATCACAAATTCATTCTGATTATTCACATTGACGCTGGACAATGTCCGTCCGGAAGCTTCCAATACACGCAGGACGTAAGCCCCGGGATCCGGCAACGCGACGGACAAACCATCGCCTTTCCAGCGGACGCTCAAGCCTTGTGAACCATCGCGATTGCGAGGAACCAGCGCGGTGGCGCTGGTTCCCGCATCCACACCGGGTCCGAACTTGTTGAGCGTGTACCATGCCACACCACCGCCGGTGCCATCGCCCCACATGGAATGACCCGAAACTGCGGCAATGCCGGTCACATTGAACTGCACTGTCGATCCCCATGTCCTGTCCTCAACGCTGTTGGGCGTGGTGACCGTCGGGCGTTGTATCAGACCGGAAATGGTCAACGTCGCGCGCGTCTTGTCCGAGTTCAAGGTCACATCGCTGACGTTAAGCGTCGAAACGCCCGGAAGTTGATAACCCGCACCGTAGCTTTGATCGTTCGCAGAACCGCCCTGCAAACAGCCCCATTGACGCACCGTGAAATTGCTGGTTGCAGCCGAAACAATCGGTTCGGTGAACTCGATTTCCATCTGGTTGGAACTCTTGGAACGAATGGCCTTCATCTCGAAGACCGTGGTGTCTTTGGGAACCAGACGCACTAAACCATACTGCAATCCGCCTACGAAACCGTGGGATCCCTGGCTTTCAGTTCCGGGTGAATTGCCTCCGCCCAGATAGACATAGCCGTCAGGACCGTACGAAAGACTGTGCACGTTGGTTCGGAAATCGGGAAGCACTCCGGCGATGGCGGCCGCGCTGTTGTTTCCCGTTCCCACACCAAAACCCTGGCTGAAGGGAAAGAGCGCGCCTTGATAGACGAAATCGCCTGAAGTTCCCACAGGAATCTTTTCCAAGAACACCCGGTTCAAGCCGGTGGTGTGATCGACTCCCACCAACATCTGATTTTTGAAGCGACCATCCTTTAACGTCAACATATCCGTGGCGACACGGGCAACCGTGGGATTTGTCGCGGTGCCTCCAGTGGGATTGCTGCCATAGGGGAAGATAATGGCGGGAGCCGTCCGCAGTTGATTGTCAAAAGGCGTCTTGGGATGCCCGAAGAATCGTCCTTGCCGCACGTGGTACATCGCGGAGGCTGGTTCAAAGCTGCCCTGATTGTCCGTGTACATCATTTCGCTGTCGGGGCTCCATGCGAGACCAACCGGATTGCGGATTCCACAAGCGAACGAATCCGCAACGGCTCCATTCTGGGAAACTTTCCAGACACATCCCTTGCCGCGGTAGATATTAGCGGTCGTAAACTCGGACACACCGCCGGGAATCAATCCCATTCCCACCGTGGCGTAAAAGAAACCGCTTTTGTACAACAGTCCGCCCACCCATGTGCGATACCCGGAACCAGAGAGTCCACTGTTGTAACCCAACACACCCTTGTAAAGCACGCTCTTCGTATAAGTCCCGCCACCAGCCGGAGTCAGTTTGGTCAAGCCGTCCTGGTTGTCCACCACGTAGATGCTATCACCGACAGCAACCGCACCCGTGGGCATTTGATATCCCGTGGAAACCTGTGACACGGTGACCGACGCATTGCTTGAGGCTGCGGGAATGCCGGTGAACATGTACCCATTCGAAATACCGAGGCGGTTGGCATCATTGCCGCCTGCCGCATTTGAACTCATGCTCGCGATGAACAGGCGACCATCGGGAAGCCAAGCCATGCCGCCTGTGTTCGGAGCTGCGGTGGCTCCCGAAGTCGTCATGCTCGAGGGCCGCATGCTGACAATGCTGTACCCGGGATGAACACCCGGCACCAAATAGAAGGGACGCTGCCCCCAACTTCCATGTTGGCCGCAAAGAACTCCTGCCAATGCAAGGAGCCAGATTTTGGAGCTACCGGCCTTGGAGAAATTGATTCGAATCATTGCCTACCCCGTTTCCCTCTTTTCCCTAAATCTACCGTGTTTCTAAAAGGGTTGAATGGGGAATTTTCCTTAAAAAATGCTGAAACTCACCATTTTTTTACGGTTCCAGAAACATCTCGAAAATCTATGGTATAAAACGATCCGATGCTAACGGGATTGATACCACCTATGTTCAGGTGCTGAAGGCTTTGGAATCCGCAAGAAAACCCTTCATGCCTTCATCACTGAGAGGGTGATCGGCCACGGTTTGCAGCACATTGGCAGGCACTGTGAGAATATCCGCACCTGCGAGCAGGCACTCCGTGAGTTGCACCGGATTACGAATGCTGGCCGCGAGAATTTCCGTGGTGATCTGATAGTTGGCGAACACCGTGGCGATCTCGAAAATCAAACGCGCACCGGAATCCTTGATGGCGCCGCCCGCAGCGACATATTCGCTGTTCGCGACACGGTCGCCCGCAACGACTCCTTTTTCACCTATGGAATACAAGCTGTTCCCCGCCGCCTTGGCAGGATCATCATTCTTGTTGATGTAATCCGGGACACGGCCAAGAAAAGGCGAGATGTAGGTCGCACCGGCATTCGCAGCCCAGAAGGCTTGCGTTGTGTTGAAAATGAGAGTGACGTTGGTCTTGATGCCCTTTTCCCACAGCCTGCGAATCACCTTGAAACCCGTGAACGGATCGCCGCCCGGAACCACCGCCGGATAACCGCCTGCCGGAACCTTGATCACCGCATTCGTTCCCAACGCACCGAGTTCGCTCGCCTGCGCCACCATTTTTTCCTCGGTCAGCTCGGTGAGTTCCAACGAAACCGGAAACGGATTCAGCAACGCACAAAGATCCTTCATGATTCCCTTGGCTTCATCCCATGACTTCGCCCCGGATTTCTTCAGCAAGGTGGGATTGGTGGTAATGCCGTGGATCAACCCTGCCTTGAGCAATGGTTCGATGTCGGCACGCACCGCAGAATCACAAAAGATGCGCGCGCCCTTGGAAGCGGGATGGCGCAGATTATTGCCCGGTTTGTCTGCATTGATCACGGGCATGATATTCTTGCGGGCAAACAGAGCGCTGCTGTTGATGGAAGGCATAAACATTTGGAAACTCCGGTTTTTTTGCTGGTGTAAAAACCAAAATTACAATATCGGATCCGGCACGGTCACAATCGCGTCCTGCCCTTGCAGGATTAGAGGAAATCGCATGAGCGCTTCTCCCCGACAGGGCCCGGCATCGCAAATACCCGTGGCCGGATCGTACTCCGCGCCATGGGTTTTGCACACGATGCGTTCGTATTTGGCGTAATAGAATTCGCCATCGCCAAAATCCAGCGGTATGGGCCAATGGCGACACTTGTTTTCGTACGCATGAAACTCGCCATTCCAAAGGATGACGAAACCTTGCAGATCGCCATATTTGGAAGGATAGGAGAACGTGCGGGTTTCACCCTGTCCGAGTTCCGCGACTCCCTCAACCTTTATTTGCAATCCCATTCAACAAAAAATATTGTAAAGTGCGCAAAATGCCAGTCGTACATCTGTTGCCGGGTTTCACTTTGGATCGCGCATGCTATTCCAAATTGAACCTCCCCGAGGAACAATTCCGTTTCACCGACTTTATTCCTGTGGAAGGCAACGAAACGCTTCCGGAATATGCCTTGCGCATGGCTGAAGCCATGAAATTCAAGTCGGGGGATATCGTGGGCGGACATTCGCTGGGTGGAATGCTGGCCTTGGAAATCGCGCGGCAACGCCACGCCTCGAAAGTGTTGCTGCTATCCAGTTGCACTCATCGGCGTTTCGTCCACCAACCTTTCCGAACGAGCATGCGGCTTGCACGTCTTACTCCCGTCGGAGCCATGCGCTCGTTTTTTATCCATCTGCCGGTTTTTCTGCGTGGGAAAGGTCTGTACGATCTGGATTCGGAGCAGTTCATCCGCGAAATCGTCGAACGTTTTCCCACGGAGCTTTTTCAGACGTTGCCCGGACTCGTAGTGCGGTGGAAGGGTTGCGAACCCGCGGCCCCTTGTGCGGCCATGCATGCGGAAAACGACTGGCTGATCCGTCCGCCATCGCATTTGCCGGGATTAAAGCTGCTGCCGGGCAGTCATCACATCATCATGGTGTCACAACCGGAAGCTGTCCGGAATTTCCTGATGGAACAGGCGAACTAACCGACGAAACGCAACGCCGGAGCACCAAACAGCAACCCAGCTTCACGGCACAGTCCGTAAAAATCTTTCAAGGCCGCTTCATGCTGCGAAGTCAGCGCATAATCCGTGGTTTGAAAAAAGTCCAGGGCTTCGTTCATGGGCATGGGTAATGGATAGTGACGGTTCCATGTTTTGAGTGCGGCGACTGGATCCGCGAAAAAGGAATCCAATGAATCACGAAGATGCTTCGAGTATTCCATCAGTTCGGTTCGGCGGGTTTCCCATGCTTCTGAACGTACGATCCACAGGCCAAATGGGAGGGGCGTTCCGCGCCACGACTGCCAGACCTCGGCCAAATCGTAGCGATACAACCATCTCCCCGAACGTGACTCCCGTAAGGCATAATCACCAATGGCAACCAGCGCAGAAGCATTTTCTGCCGGGCCAACGAGTGACGGCGCAACTTTGAATCGAAACTGGCACAGTACACGAAAGAGTGCATTCGATGTTTCAGAATCCGGAGAAAGCGAAACAGATTTTCCGTTCAACTCTTCCCATGGCATCTGTGAAAGCAAAAGCACTGACTTGACCTCTCCCCGGCCCGAAGTGCACAAGCCTGGAAGCAATCGGTATTTGTCGGCGTGCAACGCATACTCAAAGCTGGAGGAGGGAGCACAGTCGATCTGATTGGACGACAGCAATGTATTGAGAAGGCGGGGCGAACCGTCGGCAAAACGGACGCCTGGCAAGCCGGAGAGAGAGTTGTGGAAGTATGGAGCACACACCAAAAACGGGATGCGGCCCACGCTCAATGCCGGAGTCACAGAATCATTATTCCCGCAACCGGATTTCCTTCGCGGTCACACCCTTGCTGTTCGAACCC
>OMJM01000040.1 GCA_900299345.1 bacterium
CCAACCAGGTTTTGTATCCCAAGTATTGCCGCGACCACCGCACTGAATTCCGCCGGGAATTCCATCTGCAACAGCGCGCCGCCGTGGAAGTCGTACCGCACCCTTCGACTGCGCTCAAGGTGCAGGACGCTTTCTCCCCCGCCTGATGCGGCATCCGCTGTTGACGGCAGGGTTGCTCTGGCTGAAAAGCACACGCCCCCGTTTTATCGATACCGGTTCCAAGGTCCCCGACCTTCCGCCTTCCGGCATCCTCGCGTTGTGGCATGAGCACATGTTGCTGTGCCTCCCGGCGTTCGCACACCGCAATATCGAGGTGATTATCTCCCAAAGCCGCGACGGGGATTGGGGCACGGCCGCGGCGCAATATTTCGGCTATCGCGTGGTGCGGGGATCCAGCACCCGCGGCGGCACGGACGCCCTGCGGCATTTGTCCCACCGGCTGGCCATCCACGGCGGCTGGGCGGTGCTGGTCGTGGACGGCCCGCGCGGCCCACGCCGGATTTCCAAGCCGGGCGCGACGATCCTGTCGAAACTTACCGGATTACCGGTGGTGACCGTGACGGCGCACGCCACGCCCTCCTTCCGGCTGAACAGCTGGGATCAATGCGTGGTGCCGCTGCCTTTTGCGAAGGTTTCGCTGAAACTGTCGGCTCCGTTTTATCCTGAACGGGCGGAAGAGGTGGACAGGGCGCTGAAGGCGCACGCCGACAAACCTTAGGCGCACCGGCGTTTCCGGTGATAGATTGGATCTCCGTTATCCCCTCAAGGTGAAAGGAAATCCATGAAACGTTCACTCTTTCTCACGCTCGTCGCCATTCTGGGTTTTTTATTCGGCGGGATGCTATTCCTGGCGCCGGCCAAGGCCGTGGAAGGTTTCGGCGTGGCCTCCTCCCCGGAAAGCATTCTCTTCTTCCGCATCATGGGTTCGATGATCCTCGCCGCTGGTTTGTTGAACCTGCTGGTTCGCAAAGAGGGCGACTCCAATGCATTGAAAGCCGTTTTGATTTTCAACATCGTGGGACACGGATTGACGATGATCGCAGACATCGGCGGTGTGGCCTCGGGCACACTTCAGTTTTCAAAAATTGCAGTGGGCCAGGTCAATCATCTTTTCATCGGGATCGGGTCGCTGGTTTATTTGATGAAGATGAAGAAGATGGGGTGAACACTCGGCAGTAATGCCAGATGTACACAATAATATTGTTATAAGGACGATGAAACATCAATAAAGCGAGATTAAATGGCTGTTGAAAAATCTTCCAAAAACAAGTGGAGTACAAGAATTGATTCGATTGAGGATGCAGATGTTAAGCTTCGAGAATTTTTCAAAGGGATTCTGATTATCGCCTTGATTCAAGCGGCCGCCGTCGTGTTCCTAACAATGTCGAATGCAGCTATGATATTGAATATTTTTGATCCACTCTTTATGGTCTTGTTTGGATGGCCTATCAGGAAATATAAAAGCAGATTCCTCGCGCTTGTCTTCCTAGGTTACGCCTTGATAATTGGCTTCGCGACTTTAATGGCAAAGGTAGGGATGCCAGTTGGCGGATTTGGAGGGAAGAACATTTTTTTCGCCTCCGCCCTCATCTACATTGGAGTTATCGGAGTAAGGGCGACGTTCTTTTATGCTGCATATCACAAATTAAGAGTTGGATGGAAGAATGTTATTCTGTCAAATTTGGTTCTCGCCGCATACATGGTCATTTTCTCCATAGCATTAATGGCCTCCTACTTTTTGATGGAACAAAACCTACCCCCTATAATTAAATCTAACGCAATACTGGGTATGACTTGGCTGGTGTCTTGTCTAGGTTTGTTTTGGTTGAAAGAAATGAGAGCCTTACCTGGAGCAATTCGTTTCCAAAAGAACATAGTGATGGATGGGCTTCAACAGTGAAATGCGGTGCATCTGTGCGTTAACCCCTCCTCTAAAAAATCCGCACCTTCCCTTTTTAATTTTCCCGAAAGCGGAAAATCACACGAAAAATGCCCAAGCTCAAAGCTCGAAAAAAACGCCCGAAGAAATCAGCCTCCAAACCTCGCCTTCTCACTGGCGGCAACCCGCAAATTGCCAAAGCCAACGGCAACGCACCCGTCCAGAAATACATCGCAGCCATCCCGGGCTGGAAGCGCGAGATTGCAAGCCGGCTCGATGCGCTCATCATGCGCTACGCCCCCAAGTCCCGCAAGGCCGTGAAATGGAACTCTCCCTTCTACGGCATCGAAGGCCAGGGCTGGTTCGTCAGTTTCCACATCTTCACCCGTTACGTCAAGATCACCTTCTTCAAAGGCACATCGCTGAAACCCGTTCCACCCGGCGGCGCGGGCAAGGACGCCCGCTGGATCGATATCCACGAAGATGATCTAAACGAAAAACAATTGGCGGCGTGGATCAAGCAGGCTGCCGCGATACCCGGTTGGGGAAAGGTTTAAGAGAAGAACATGAAAAACCCCAAGGTCGAGTTTTATTTCAAGAAAGCCGACAAGTGGAAGGCCGAAGTTGCGAAACTGCGGACCATTGCTCTCGCCTCCAAGCTGACTGAGGAAGTCAAATGGGGCTGCCCGTGCTATACGTTGAACGGGAACAACGTTGTGCTCATCCATGACTTCAAGGACTATTGCGCCTATCTGTTCCTGAAGGGCGCTTTGTTGAAGGACTCGAAGAAGATCCTGATCCAGCAAACCAAGAACGTGCAATCCGCGCGGCAGATCCGGTTCGCGAGCCTCAAGGAAATCACCAAACTGGAACCGGTCTTGAAGTCCTACATCCGCGAAGCGATCGACGTGGAAAAATCCGGCGCGAAAGTGGCCATGAAAAAGACCTCGGAGTTCGCCATGCCCGAAGAGTTCCGAAGCCGGCTGGAAAAAGAACCCACCCTGAAACGGGCTTTCGAGTCCCTGACGCCGGGGCGGCAGCGCGGATACCTGCTGCATTTTTCCTCGGCCAAACAATCCAAGACCCGCGAGTCGCGGATCGAAAACTGCGTCCCCCGCATTCTCGACGGACTGGGATTGGACGATTAAGCGCAAGGCGTGCTGGAACGGATCTGACCGGAATCGTCCGGGAAACTACCAGAACCCGTGGAAAAACCCGGGGCCTGAAAATCGGTTGCGACTTACCTTTATTCCCGAGGTAACCCCATGAACAAAACATCCAAGTTTGCATTGCTTCCGTTGCTCGGAATCCTGTCCGCCTTCGCGGTTCCCGTCACCACCGTTCCGTGGAACGGACACACCGGCGCCGTCAGCTATACCTACGATGACGCCCGCGTCAGCCAGCTCCCCAATCTGTTGCCGCAACTCGATTCGCTCAAGATCAAGGCGACATTCGAGATTGCCATTACCGGTGTCGGCACCTTCAATGCCAACCGCGCCGCCTGGATGCAGGTGTCAAGGAATGGGCACGAGCTTGCGAATCATACCTATCCCCACACAAGCCTCAGTGATGCCAATGCCGCCAGCCTTGTCAAGGACATGGCGGACACTTTGCGCCGACTTGATACTTCCATCCAGTCCGTGACCTTCGCCTATCCGAACTGCGTTGTACCCGGCACCACCGGGAAAACCGGTGTGAGCGCGGAAAATTTCATCGCGCGCGGATGCGCCCAAACCACTTATGCCTGGGGAACACAGCCGACAGACTGGATGAACATCCAGGGATTGATCCTGTCCCCCACCAATACCAACACCTCGGTCACCATGCAGGGCACCGCCAAGACCAACAACGCCTGGTTCATCACCATCGTGCACGATGTGGCCAATCCCACGCCCGACCAGTACAGCGTCACACCTGCCAATAACCTGGTGATGCTAAACGCCGGAATCAGCAACGGTCTCTGGATCGACACCTACCTGAGAGTCGGATCCTATTACCGCGCGCATTTCACCATGGACACTGTGAAAGCCGTGGCCACCACCGGAGGCTGGAACCTGAACTGGGTTTCTCCGCATCCCAAGATGCCCAAGAGCGTCCCGCTGCGCGTGAACTTCGCCGCGGCGACCTTCGGAACCGTCTTCACGGTCCAGCAGAACGGCGTGACCTTAGCCCCGGAAACCGATGGATCGTACATCATCGATTTCATGAAGCTCTCCATGAAGGTGCTGCAGGGCACTTCGAGCCTCAAATCCCGCGTGGTGCTTCCGGCCAAACTCGACGCGCAGTTGACGCGGAACGGCATCGTGTTCGGCGGAGTCGCCGGCACAGTCGATGCCACGGTGGCAGACGTCCAAGGCCATATGCTGTTCCATGGCCGCGTGTCGGATCGCTTCATCCCGCTACATCCGAACCAAATGCAGGGTGTTCTTTTCCTGACCCTTACGAATCGCGCGACAGGCGCCTCGGTCCACGCCTTGATCAACACGATACGGTGAGCATGCCCATCTCCTTTTCCATCGACGATCTTCTCACCTACACCGACTGGGATCGCACCAAGTGGCACGAATGGTTCCGCGAGCAGGGACCGAAAGCTCTGGCCGTGGATCTCGGCGCAAACAACAACGGCAACATCCACAATGTCGGCCAGTTGGTGCGGCACATCTTCGCCGCGGAGAAGCGCTACGTCGAGCGTTGCCTGAAAACCACACTCACGGATCCGACCTCCATCTCCGCCGAGGACGTCGAAGCCATGTTCGCCTTCGGTGTCACAGGCCGGCAGGCCTTGCGGGATCTTCTCGCCTCGTTCACGGAATGGGAAGCGCTGCGGGAAATGCAATTCAGCCCGACCAATATCCGCATCGTCACCCCGCGCAAGATGATTCTACAGACCCTCACGCACGAACTGCGGCATTGGGCGCAGGTGGCGGCGTTCCTGCGTCAAGCGGGTTACAAACCCGGTTCGCACGATCTCATCGGCAGCCCGTTGTTCGATTTGCCGTCCTGATCCCTCGGTTGATTTCCATGTCCACGCCTGCAAAGCGTAAAACCTGGCTCATCCCCGCGTTGATCTTTGGCGGGTTCTTTGTTTTCATCGCCATCCAACCTGTGTTGAGAAGAATTGCCAGCGGCGAAGGGGAACGCGCCGGGGTGCTGGTCAAGCTGGGTCACAAGGGCCTGTTTCGAAAATCATGGGAAGGTGAATTAATGCTGGGCGGCATCCAGTCCGGAAAGACGTGGGATTTCAGCCTCGACCCCGGAGATCCGAATCAGGACAGCCTCGTTCATGTCCTGCAAGAGGCGCAGACAAATCAGACCACGGTGCTGTTGAAATACAACCAACGATTCATCGGACCCTGGATGACGGAAACGAACTATCTCGTCGCCGGGGTGAAACCCGTCGTCCGGTAACGATCGAGGCGTCGCATGAGTCTGGAACACGAGGAAACACACCTTGCCCCGCTGATTGCCATCTGCTTCGTGGGAAATTTCCTGCTCGGTCCGCTCGGCGAAGCCTTCCCGACCAATTCCTTCGGGCAACTGTTCTCGTGGCAACTGGCTTCGCTGCTGTTCATGGCCGGTTGCTCGTTGTTCGCCGCCAAGCTGGCCACGGATCGCTGGCATATCTCCTCCGCCGGCTTCATCCTTCTCTCCATCGGGCAGGGCATTTTCTACACCATCCAGAACTCCACGTTGAGCAGCGAATCAACCGCCGTGTACGCCGCAGGCATCCTCGTCTTTCTGCCCGGCATGATCTTCCTGTGCTATTACTCGCGGTTTCCAATCTGGCTCCGCGTCTTCGGTGTGGCAGCCACTCTCCCCTTCTTGAACATCATGATCAAGATCGACATGGGGAAATACAACACGCACAAGGATCATCTGTTCGAAGTCGTTGGCTTCTTCATGATGGAACTCTCCGGCGTCTTCTGGAGCTATTATGCCTTCCGTCCGCACGGAAAACGACGATTGGATGAAACGTGAAGGAGGACCACTATGCAGGTTGAAATGCTTCCGCAATTCCTTAAAGTCTGCGCCCTGATCAACTACGGCATACTGTTGGTCTGGTTCGCGGCTTTTTGGTTCGCCCACGACGCGATGTACCGGCTGCATGCCCGGTGGTTTCCCATGCCGGTGGAACACTTCAACGCCATCCACTACATCAGCATGGCGGTTTACAAGATCGGCATCCTGCTTTTCTGCCTCGTCCCCTATTTGGCGCTGCGTTTTATTGGCTAAAGAAAGAGAAGTAAGTACTCATGAAAACTGTCGTCTTCTACGAATCCAGCACCGCAAGCATGGAAACCATCATGGCCACGTACCCACGCCACAAGGCGCTGGTGGATGTCTTCACAGCCAAGGGTGACATCCTCGGCATCGGCCCCTTTGATGGCGGACGCAACGGCTCAATGGGAATCTTCAGGAGCCGGGAAGCCGCCGACGCCTTCTTGAAACAAGATCCGTTCATTCTCGAGGGCTTGGTGGGAAAAGTCACGATCAAGGAATGGGGCGACACGCTGTTGACCTGACAGGCCTGTTCCAGACTCCGTGACTCACTCCAAGGAAATTTTCAGCGCGATTGCCATTGCGCTTACTTTCATCGGATTTCTTCCGTACACCGTTTCCATCCTGCGCGGGACCGTGCGGCCCCACGTTTTTTCGTGGATCATCTGGAGCGTAGCCACCATGGTGGTGTTTTTCGCCCAACTCGACGGCAAAGGCGGAGTGGGGGCCTGGCCCACCGGGCTTTCCGGCCTCGTCACCATCCTCATCGCCGTGCTTGCGCATCTCAAGCGTGGCGACACCGCCATCACACGCTGGGACTGGATCTTTTTTGTCATGGCGCTGTCTTCACTGCCCTTCTGGTATTACACCGAGGATCCCCTGTGGGCCGTAATCATCCTGACCGTGGTGGATACGTTGGGGTTCGGGCCGACGATTCGACGAACGTATCATCATCCCCATTCTGAATCGTTGATGTTCTACAGCCTGTTCACAACCCGCAACCTGATCTCCATTTTTGCGTTGGAGACTTACTCCGTCACCACGATCCTTTTCCCCGCCGTGGTGGCCGCGACTTGCCTGTTGTTCGTCGTCATGGCGATGATCCGAAGACGCTCGCTGGCGCGCTGACGCATTCTACTTTTGCCTCACCTTCGGAGATTTTCACGTGCTGCCCTTTGTTACCCTCGTCGCCTTCGATATCGAAACCACCGGGCTCGATCCGGAAAAAGAGGACATCCTCGAACTGGCCGGCGTGAAGTTCACTTTTGAGCGCATGAACGGGAAATTTGTGACCAAGGAACTGGGCCGGTACCAAAGCCTTGTGAAACCGACGAAGCTGATTCCCGAGGAAGTCACCCGCATCCACAACATCACCAACCAGATGGTTGAAGACGCGCCCGGACTACAGGCCGTATTGCAGGCATTCTTCCGTTTTTGCGGGCTGAGTTCGGTGCTGGTGGCGCATAACGCCCCGTTCGATGCCTCGTTCTTGTCCAAGGGCATCCGCAAGCACGGGCTGGTGATTCCACAAAATCCCATCATCGACAGCCTCAAGATGCTGCGCAAGATTCTTCCCGAGCATGCCTCACACAAACTTGGAGAGATCGCACGCAAGCTGGGCGATCAAACCGGGATGAAGCTGAATCAGAAAGACCTGCACCGCGCAACGTATGACTGCATCGTGCTGAAGGAAGTGCTGGGCGCGTGCATGCCCAAGCGCTATCAAGACAAGGATCTGGCCATGGATCAGGCCATCAAGTCCTTTGAGAGCGTGCAGGGCCCGGCGTTGCGCTTCTCGCAGTTTCCGTGAAAAAAATTTTACCGCGGTAAAAACCATCTCACGCCAGCGTGAATTTCCACGGCGCGCAATGCGCTGCTGTTCGGCATGGACGTGTAGGAACTGTAATAGTAATCCGGAAACTCCGTGACACCGGACAGACTGTATTCATAATTGGCCCCGACAAGCAATCCGATTTGTTGAATGCGCACACCCAGATCCGCTCCACCGAGTACCCCCATATCCCCCTTTTTCTTTTTCGCGGAAGGCACGTTTCTTCCGTTGTCAGCTTCACCATCGATATACCAAGCCATTTTTTGACTGAGGAACACGTCCCCGAAAGCGCCTCCTTTGATCGCCAACCAGACCGGGCCCGCATCCAATTGCCATTCCAACGCAAGAGGAACGGTCAGAGTTTGCACAGAAGTTTTAATCTCAAGATCATGGGGATACGGATCTCCGGCAAACATCACCTGGGTTTTGGGAACCGTCTGTCCCTTTTCGCGATAGCCAACCCCGGCCATCGCATTGAAATTGAATTTCAGTGGAAATCGAACTTCCACCGCGGCCGAAGGAGCAACAGCGGATTCGGCTGTGGAATAGGGGTCAAACCAGTAACGGGCATCACCCGTGCCATCTATCCACGAAGTGCTTCCGCCCCCCAGCAACGTGATGGAGCCCGGATGCAGCGGCATCGTCTGGGAAAAAATCGTTTGGAATATCAGAACTGTCGATGCGAACAACAGATGTGAATGACGCATGGCTTATTCCCCCAATCCCGTCAACACCCGGAAGGCGCCGGTCTCATCGCCCGACCACAATCTGCAGAACAGGATTCCACGCATTCGCCCCAAAGATTCGGGCAAGGGAACTCGATAGACACCCGGAGACTCCTGATAAGCGTTCAACCGAAGCCGGACAACCAAACGGCCTGCAGCGTCCCGGATTTCCAGAAACGCGCTGCCAGAAAGGATCGGAGTGAACAAAAGCAATTCGTGCGCACCGGCGTGATAGGCAATGGTGGCTCTCGGTGGGCGCGATAAAGCGCGCAATCCCACAGGGGCATGGATTTCCGTGGTACTCAGAAATGTCAGGTCTGAAGAACTACTGGAGGGATCTCCGACGGACGCTCGCAGCACAGCCTCCTTGGTCACGATTCCATAACGGTAGGTCAAGTTTGATTCGGTGGTTTCCGACACTCGATTGGGATTTCCCGCCCAGAGTTTGGCCAGTCCGGAATCCAAATCGATATTCAGGACCGAAGGATTGGTTTGCACAGAACGCAAGGAGCGTCCATTCTTGTCCAATCCTACCCATTCCAGCGTTGTGCCCCATGCTGTGGATGATTTCAACAGCGCTGAAAATGTCTGTTGGGATTGTGGATTCAACGTGAAGCCAAAGGCCTGTGTGCCATTGCGCACTTTTAAATTGACCGAAACCGGGACGAACTGGGGGAACAGAAATCCCAGCCACGAAAATAATTGCGATTGCCCCGGCAAAGAGGTAATGGTACCTTCAGGAATTCCCGCCCACATACTCTGATGGAAATCCACCGTCAAGCCGGAGAAATCTTGTGCGGCATTTTCGCTGGTGTAACCCGTCGAAGTAAGGAGTGGCGTGCCCACACTCATCACCAGCACATGCTTGAGGGTCACTGTATCCGTGGAAAAATTCGCGCGAATGGCGGTAATGGCATCACGGAATTCCTGGACCGCCGCCGACGTCTGACTGGCAGCTCCAACCTGAGTCGGAACCCACGACGGAGTGGACGGGGCCACCGGATATGCCGCGAAGATGTGCTGCTCGTCCAACGTATCCAGATAGGAACGCAAAGCCTTCCAAGAGGCATCTCCGCTTCCGCCCAACGAGAACGTTTGCAAGGGTTCACCTTCCCTGCTGATTCTCAAGCTGACTCGGTACCCGCGCAACACCAAGGTATCCATGGCCGTCTTCATGGCACGCGCCTGATCCGCAAGTTGCTGCCCCTGTGTTGAAAGTGTCTTCAACCCGTTATAGTCGCGCGTCACGAACTGGAAGGGTTTGTTCCAGCGCCATAACCATGCGGCTTCCAAGGGGCGCGACAACTTCTTGAACACCGTGTCTGCGACACGGGCATTCAAGGCCATGTAATACCCGCTCCAGTCACCCGACGGAAAACCACTGATCAGCACCGCAGAAGAGTCGCGAACTTGCGGCGTAAAGTCGAAGCTGGAACGATATGCCGCTTGAAAAACCGCCTGTTCGTTCAACAAAACTTTTCCGCTCGAAGTTTCCACGGAAAAAGACTGCGGCTGACCCGCGGCGGAAAAATGAAACTTCACATATTGCGGGTTGTAAATCTGTGAATTGAAAAGTATCGGAGCGTTCAAAGGTGCCCCGGCATGGGAGGTTTGCCAAAGCAGGTAACGGATTCGAACATGCCGCACTTCCCCAACGGCAAATTGCGTGAGCATGACGTTGTAACTGGTAGTGGTGTTCTGCTGCAACAATCCTAGACTGCTCCTGAGCGACGCCACCAAGGTGGCACTGTCCGTAAAAGATTGAGCCTGTTCGTATTTGGCTGGATAAAGTTGGCACTTGTAGTAACGCCCTTGCCATTCCTGTGACATCCCGACAACGACGGCATTGACCGGCAAGGAGAAAGTACCGTTCATCACGTATTGATTCGTCAGACCGGTGTAGGTCGTATTCTCCAGATTGCCGCTGATCCAGGCATCCTGGGTCACGTCGAGGTAGGCTCCGTGTGCCACCAAAGTCATCTCGACATTTTCCAGCGACACTCTTCCGATTTGAACGAGATCGTAACGCTTGGTCGTGGAGGTTACCTGCACCTGGCGGTATCCCTGAAAATTGAACTGCGCCATCACTGGAGAAATGGCTCCCAGCACCATCGCGTAGATTAAGACCTGGAATTTCATCGTCCACCTCCAAAACAAACATGATGGCGCTAACATGGGATTCTTGAATCTTTATAATAAGGCCATTTAGTGGCGGAATGGGGATCAAAAATGAAAAACCGTTCGAAAAATTCGAACAGTCTCGTCAAAGGGCAACCCACTTGCCCCCGACGAGACGCATTCAGAGTTAAAACTCGCCGACGGTCAGCGAATACGGCGGCAAACCGGTAAACACCGGACCACGCAGCATGACACCCGCTGAGTTGTACATCCGGATTCCCGAAGCGGTGGCCTTGCGATCGCCGACATAAATTATTCCTGTCTGGGCATCGGCCGCGACACCACCCGAAGCTTCGCCGATACTTGCCAACGTGTCGTTCAAGGCTCCCGTATTCAGATTCAAACGGCGGACAGGCTCGTGTCCATAGGCAACATAGGCGTGAACGACGCAGGCTCCACTATCTCCGCAAACCAAGCCGGACACGTCCGCACCAAGCGTCGCTTCGGTAAACACGGTGCTGACCACTTTTGTGGAAAGGTTCCAACGGTACAACCCACCATCCAGTGTTCCATATTTTCCAAGGCAAGTGAGATAAAGATTGTTGCCATCAAGCCACATGTCCGATGCGTTCTTGGCCGGAGCGGTCAATGTATCGATGATGGCAAAGGTGCTGGCGCGAATGCGGAGTACGACCGCAAGCCCGCCTTCGAACATATAGTTCCCGTTGCGGCGCTGCAGCGCCACGTAGAGCGTGTCGCCACGCAATGCGGCACGAACCGCGTGCGGCGATGCCGCGGCAGAACCGGAACCCGAGGGCGGCAGGTAAGTGTACTCCGAGATGTTCAGTGACTTCACCGTGTCGCCCGTGCGGAGGTTGACCTGCAGGATTTTCGCGGAATCCTCGACCGTGAGAAATCCGACCTCGTCGTTCAACGCCACCAGATCGGATGGATTGCAGTTGCCAAGCACATGCTTCTGGTAAACCACCATCTTCGTGGCCGGATCGTATTTCAGGAGATTGTTGGCGCCGAAACGCTCCAGCACATAGATCGCCTTGCGCAACGACAGCACACGGCTATCCTGATTCACTTGCAGCGAATCGGGGCCGCGTTTCAGGGAATCCAGCGAGTACGAGAGCAAGGCACCGGAAGTATAATCCGAGGTGATCACAAACAACCGGCGCGTGCCGGGTGCATCGGATCCATCATCCTTCTTGGAATCGAGAATACAGGCCGTGACCAGCATGGAAGCCAGCGCGGCGGCAAGGGTTAAAAGGTTGAAGCGTTTTATGGTGTTTCCTTTCTTGGATGGTTTTCGTTTGATCTCACAAGTTTCCGTTTACAGCAACAAAGAATTGCCTGCCCGGGTAGGGATAAGCGTCATAAGCGTTCTCGTAGTACGTGTCCGTGATGTTCTCGACACTCGCGGACACGCTAATGTGACGTTTCCAATTCCAGCGCAATAGTGCGTGGTGCAAATGCTGCGGTGGAATCCGTTCCAGATTGCCAGGATCCCGGTAAAGGCTCGTGCGGAAATCCCACATATGTTCCGCACTGAAATGGAACGGCAAGGGGATCCGCGTTTTGAGCACGTGCCGCCAGACCGGTTGATCCGGCAAAATCAATCCGTGATAGTAGGTGTCCGAGATGTTCTCCGTATGCTGCGCGGTGGCCACAAAGGATTCCTGCACTCCGAATGGAAGCCCCTGCTCCAGTGTCAACTCCAATCCTTCTGCCAACGTCGCATCGAGATTGGAGGGCTTGATCAGATTGGCGGAACGCAGATAAAAGAGCGCATCGTCGGTCCGATTCCAAAACAGGCACGATTCCATGAAACCGGATTGCCAACGCCAACGCGCTCCAGCTTCCGTGTTGAGACCGCGCTCGGGAAGCAGATCAGGATTGGCGATCATTCCCCAACGGCCTCCGAAACGATCCGTAAGACTGGGCAGGTGATAAAACCTACCTGCGTTCGCAAAAAAAGAAGCGGGATTGATGGGCCGCCACAAAACTCCGAGTCGTCCGGCCGGATACGATTCCGTTTTGTCAGTTGGAGGAACCGCAGCGCCGTAATAGGCAATGCCACCCTCGGTGTAATCAGAGACGATCTGACCTTGTCCACCCACCGTGATGGTCCATGACGTATCCGGCTGAAAGGAAATGTCAGCAGCGCCCAGAACATTTCTGCGGCGATTATTCCACGAAGGATTATCCGAAATTGTGCCACTGGGTTCAAGATTTTCCTGTCCGCCTGAAACCAAACTGGACAATCGCCATTCCCGTGTGCCGGATTTCCAGGCAACATCCCAATACACCTGCCCCTGGCTTCGGATGCTGCGCGTCGAGATTTCCGTGGTATCGTGGCCGGAAGTCAAACCAATGGGATCGGCTTTGGTCCAATGGAACTCCGGAGTTTCATCATCCAGCGAGGCCTGAATGGCCAGGCGTTGCCCTTCGGAGTTCGGAGCGTATTCCCAGCCCACCAGATATTGCCGCAAGGTGTTGGAAAATCCCGCAGTATGCGTGACCTCGCCCTCGCTGCCGGGCAGTCCGCCGGAATTTCCGGAGTACGCCGTCTTGAACCGGAGCGACTGGCCGCTTCCCAATGCAAACCGCGCTTGCACATGAGCCTCCAAGGATCGAAACTCGCTGTTCTCACGCGTCGTCCAGAAATCATCATCCGGATTGTACGGCGTGCTATTCCGATTCAGGTATTCAAAATCATTGTCCGCGCGGGAATACCCGACGTTGGCGAAGATCGAAACGCGATGGAGGTCCGGGCCGACACTGTATCCACCGGCAAGGGAATGTTGTTGCGCTCCGTGACTGCCCGCCGAAAGGCTCAGATGCGCTTGATTGTTTTGATGACCGCGCGTGTAGAGATGAAGCGAACCGCCCATGGCGTTTCCGCCCTCTTCCGCGGGCACCATTCCCTTCCGAATTTCGATGCGTTCGAACAGATCAAGATTCAGTTTGCCGAGATCGACCGGTCCACCACCCGCGGAGTTCAGGGGAACGTCGTCGAGGTACACGAGGAGACGGTCGCTTCCGCCGCCGCGAACGGTGACGGTTTGAAAGCTGCCCATCCCGCCATAGCGCCGGGTTTCGATGCCCGCCTGCTCCGCGATGAGATCCGCGAGACTGACGCTCCGGCCTTCCCAATCTTTGGGAAGCAGCACCACTTCGCTTTGCGCAGCGCGCAAGCGCACGGCATTCGGATCACTCTTGGATTGGATCTGGGGAAGTTCGATCGTGTCACGAACCGCCTCCTGCAATGCGAAGCAGGAGAGCGGCCAGCAGAGGATCCCCGCACCAAGGCGAGACGGCATGCAACCTTTCACCGCGGGACTTGGCCGCGGAAGGTAACCGTCTTCGAGTGCGGAGGTGGAGGGAAATGCGGGGTGAAACCCACGCGTCCGCCCGCCCTCGCGCCCGAAGAGCAGTGGTGAACCTGTGGGTGAGTCTTCTGGCTCGCGGTTGGGATGTGATCCCGGCTTTTCCGGCCTTCCCATCTTTGCGGACAGTGGCCTGCATGTTTTCACATGCGCTGGAAAAGTTCTAACCGCTTACAGCGACGAGCTCGCTCCCGATTCTAACGGGATTCCTCGTTATGTCCGCACGGTGGCGGACTCCCCATAAGCGGAGGGGAAGTTAATAATTATCCCCCAGCCCTCAATGCGCGGAGGTCGGTCTTGCCTTTGTAATAGACCTTGAAGGCGATGTTCTCCCCGGAATTCAGGGATTTAACAGCGTCCAGGAGTTGCTTGGGTTGTTTCACGGGCTGGAACCCTGAATCACCTTTGCGCTTGTACTCGGTCACCACCATGCCCTCGAGCAAGCCTGTTTCGGCGGCCGAAGAACCGTCGGTCACCTCAAGAATCACCACTCCGGCGACATCTTTCGGAATTTCATAACGCGTGCGGGCATCCGCATCGAGTGAACCGAAACGCAACCCGAGCTTGGAGGAACTGAACCCACCAGAGCCATCCTCACCATCATAGTCGGAGGACATTTCCTCATCCTGGGCACCATTTTCGTCGGGCTTCGCTCCGATCTTGATTTCCAACGACATCTTTTTTCCATCGCGCAGTACTTCGAAGGAACACTTGCTGCCCGGCTTGAGATCCGCGACCAGATTACGCAAGTGCGGCGCATCCAGCACCTGCGTTCCTTCCACCGTCAATACGATGTCGCCATTCTTGAGTCCGCTCTTGAACGCCGGTCCGTTCGGCATCACTTCGCGCACCAGACAACCCTGCGTTCCCGGAAGTCCGAGCGCCCCCGCGAGATTTTCATCCACGTTGTCGATGCCGATGCCGAGATACCCGCGTGTGACCTTGCCTTCATAGATGAGATCCTCGGCCACCTTCGCCGCCATGTTGATCGGAATGGCGAAGCTCACGCCCATGTATCCGCCGGTGCGGGTGTAAATGCTGGAGTTGATGCCCACCACTTCGCCACGCAGGTTCACCAGGGGGCCGCCGGAGTTACCCGGATTCACCGCCGCATCGGTCTGGATGAAGTCTTGATAAGAATCTCCGCCGCCCATTTGTTCACGGCGTCCCTTGGCCGAGACGATGCCCGTAGTCACGGTATTCTGCAAGGCAAAAGGATTTCCGATCGCCAACACCCATTCTCCGATTTGAAGCTTGCGTGAATCGCCGAAGTCCACTGGTTTCAATTCGCCGGCAGGCGCATCGATGCGGACCACGGCCACGTCCACCTTCTTGTCCACACCGACGACCTTGGCCGTATAGGTTTTGTTGTTCAATCCGACCTTCACGATGTCCGCACCATCCACCACATGAGCGTTGGTGAAGATGTAACCCTCCTTCGCCACGACAAAACCCGAACCTCCGCCCAGCGGAATATTGCGCTTGGGAGATCGATCCTCGGGAGCTTCGGGTTGTGGCATTCCGAAGAACTCAAACAGCGGATTGTTGAATTGCTGTTGCTGCGGCGCCCATTTCTTTTCCGTCGTGATGGTCACCACACTGGGCGTCACCGCTTCCACCACCTTTCCGAACAGGTTGTTCAGCTCATCAACCTTGGAGCCGCTTGTTTGCGCGCCCGGACCTTTACCCAACTCGACACTGCCGCGTGCGGGCCGGGAGTCTTTGGAATCCTTGTCCGCCGCCAGGGCGGCAACGCTCAAGAGTCCGGCAATCAGAAATGCTTTGAATCGAACGTTGTGCATGGACGAAATCCTTTCGTATTTGGCCGATATTCTACAAAGCAAAATGCATCCGGAAAAATCGCCCTGAAGGTTCGGGGGTTTTTCTAGAAATGAGTGTACGATTCCGGAACACCATGCCACCTTCCTCCTTCTTTCCTGAAAGTTTTTCCGACGCGGGCAATGCGGTGTTTCCATCACCGGAAAGCGTCATAAAAACGTCACGGCCTCGTAACGAAATTGAGCTGGTGAATGTCCTGCGTGACGCATCACGTGAACGGATTCTGGTCACGATCGTTGGCGCATTGACCGGCTTGACGGGAAGCGGTGTCCCGCTTGAGTCGGGTTTACGAATTGATATGACAGGATTGGATTCCCTCCCGGATCATCCGGGATATCGCAGGATCAAACCGTTTCTGTTGATCTCTGAATCGAATCCCTTACGAGGACTTGTGGCCCCTGGGGTCTCCCTGCAATCTCTTAATGACGCCTTGAAACCACTGGAGCTTTGGTATCCCCCCCATCCCGGCGAAACTCGTGCCTTGATCGGAGGCAATGTCGCTACCAACGCTTCCGGTCCACGCTCCTTTGCCTTCGGCTCCACCCGTGCCTACATCGAATCGCTTCGAGTGATCCTGATGGACGGAACTATCTTGAACCTCCATCGCGGACGCGATGTGGCTGCGGGAAAAAATTTCTCTTTGCGCGCCGAAAGCGGAATCATCTACTCCGGCGCCCTCCCCGACTATTTGTTGCCCCGTGTCAAAAACGCCGCAGGCCTTTTCGCTGAACCGGACATGGATCTGATCGATCTCTTCATTGGCAGCGAGGGCATCCTCGGGTGCTTCTCCGAAATCGGTTTGCGTTTTCTACCGCGGCGGGAAATTCATTCCCAGCTCTTTTTTCTTCCGTCCACCGAAGCGGCCTTGGATCTCGTGGATGAATTGCGGACCCGCAAAGCTGAAGCAACACGTTATGCAGTTGATCCGCACACTTCAGGGTTGGGAATCCTGTCTCTCGAATTTTTTGATCGGAATTCGCTTGCCCTTGCGAAGCGAGCCGGTCATCCGGTCCCCGGCACGTCTCAAGCCGCAATTGAGATCGAATGGTTTTCCGGCGATGCGATCACACAGAATGTGATCGAGCGACTTTTTCAAAAGTCCGGCGGCATCGGAATGCTTTCCGGGAAAGATGCCGAGGACTTTCGCTATGCCGTGCCGCGCGGTGTGGCTGACTGGCTCAAGCAACACTCCCTTCCCAAGCTCGGAACGGATTTTGCCGTGCCGGTTGGATCCTTTCGTGAGATGTATCGATTCTATGAACAAATTGAACGAGAATTTTGCCCGGGCTCCACGTCTGTGCGGACCGCCAATTGGGGGCATATCGGCGACGGTCATTTGCATTTCAATTTCCTTCCTGAAAATATGGAAGACGTCGAACTGGCGCGACGGCTATATCTCCAGCTGGTTCGCGAGGCAATTCAGCTGGGAGGCACAATCAGCGCCGAACACGGCGTGGGAAAGAAATCCCTTGCAGATGAGCAGGGAATTTTCCGCCCGTACTTGTGGTACTTGCTCAATGACAAAATTTTGCATATCGCGCGCACGAAGAAAATTTTCGACCCGGATGGCCTGCTGAATCGGGGAAATATGGTTCCAGCTTCCATGCTGATTAGCTAGATTTTTCGGCCTCAAAACAACTATTCAACGAGGAAAAACAATGGCGGCGCAAGCAGATATCGGACTCATCGGACTGGCGGTCATGGGTGAAAATTTGGTGCTCAACATGGAGAGCCGCGGGTTCACCGTCGCGGTTTACAACCGCACCACTTCCAAGGTCGACGAACTGATTCAAGGCCGCGCCAAAGGCAAGAAATTCATCGGCACGCATTCCATCGCCGAGTTCGCAGCCGCCCTCAAGCGTCCGCGCAAACTGATGTGCATGGTCAAGGCCGGTCCCGCCGTGGACGATTTGATCGAACAGCTGATTCCACATCTGGAACCCGGCGACATCATCATTGACGGCGGCAACAGCTATTTCCCGGATACCATCCGCCGCACCAAATATCTCGAGTCCAAGGGTTTCCAATTCCTCGGCGTTGGCGTTTCCGGCGGTGAAGAAGGCGCCCTCAAGGGGCCGTCCATCATGCCCGGAGGCTCCATCTCCGCATGGCCCGATCTCAAGCCGATCTTTCAAGCCATCGCCGCCAAGGTGGGCCCCAACAAGGACATCCCCTGCTGCGATTGGGTGGGTAATGACGGCGCAGGCCACTACGTCAAGATGGTGCACAACGGCATCGAATACGGCGACATGCAACTCATTTGCGAAGCCTACTCGATGATGAAGCACCTGCTGGGCATGACTCCTCCGGAAATGAGCGAAGTGTTCGCCAAGTGGAACAAGGGACCGCTCGACTCCTACCTCATCGAAATCACTCGTGACATCCTCGGCAAGAAAGATCCCGAAACCGGTAAATGGCTGGTGGATGTCATTCTCGATAAGGCCGGACAAAAAGGTACGGGCAAGTGGACTTCGCAGAATGCCCTCGATCTCGGCATTCCGATTCCCGTGATGATGGAAGCCGTTGTGGCCCGCAGCCTATCCGCACTCAAGGACGAACGCGTTGCCGCCAGCGGCCAATTGCCCGTTCCCGCGTTGCGGAAGCAAGCCGACAAGGAAAAATTCCTGCAGGCCATTCACGACGCGCTCTACGCATCCAAGATCATGTCATATGCACAGGGTTTCCAATTGTTGCGTGCGGCGGCCACGGAATACAAATGGGATTTGAACTACGGCTCCGTGGCGCTGCTCTGGCGCGGCGGCTGCATCATCCGCGCACAATTCCTCGAAGAGATCAAGAAAGCGTTCGATCAGGATCCCGGCCTGAAGAATCTCATCCTTGCTCCTTATTTCCGCAACGTCATCAAAAACAGCGAGTCGAACTGGCGTCAGGCCGTTTCCGAGGCTCTGCTCTCCGGTATCGCGGTTCCGGCGTTCACTTCCGCTCTCGCCTATTATGACGGATATCGCAGCGCGAATCTTCCCGCCAACCTGTTGCAGGCCCAACGGGATTATTTCGGAGCTCACACCTACGAACGCACCGACAAGCCCGGTTCGTTCCATACGGAATGGTTGGAAGGCTAAAAAGGCCCCCTTATCCAGTTGGTGGAATAAAAAGGCAGGGTAAGCTACCCCGCCTTTTTTCATATCCTGATGCATGGTACAAGGGTGTTTGTGGTCTAGAAACAATTCCGTACCACTGGTAATATCATTGTGTGATAGTGTCGTTTTTGTGCTGTTTTGTGGGTGTTTTTGACTTC
>OMJM01000041.1 GCA_900299345.1 bacterium
GAATTCCCGGCAATGGCGGGAACCAGAACCCAGAAAGCCGCGGAGCGGCCCGCCGAATCCCAACGTTCCTTTTGATGCGGCAGGCGCGTCACTCCCGAAGCAAACCGGATATCGGCGCCGCCGGAAGCTGCTTGTATAAATACGTCCGAATCAGCTGCGGACAACCGTACCAAGACCGGAAAGTTCGCGACCGGATTGGCAACATTTGCTCCGGAAGACGTGGTGTTGACTGTAATCTGTTTGTAGCGCGACCACTGGAAATAATTTTCCTGGCTATGTGCGACGATTGTGAACATTCCGCAGCACAAAAGCCATGTTTTAAGATTTTTCATCGGAACTCTCCTTCTGCTTTCATTCCCAATCATAATACCCAACCCACTATTCTCATTCCAGTTTTTCGATAAAAATTTCATGTCAGATTGAATTGACTTGAAATCAGAGACGAACTGGTAGTTTCTGTAGTTATCCCTATCCGGATAACTACAATGTTTTCGAAGACTTCGAACCAGAGTTACGGAACGAAAAGTTCTAACGGCTTATCTGACCATCCCGCTTGAGCACGATGAAATAGGTTCCTGCGGGCAAGGCTGAGCCTTTGGAATCCGTGCCGTCCCATCGCACTTCCTGATTTCCAGCTTTGCGGGTTCCTGTCATTAGCACTGCGCGCTTGTGGCCTTCAAGATCGAATACGGAAACTTCAACTTTGCCTTCTTGCTTCAACACGAAGCGATAAACGATCTGATTCTGACGCGGCCCCGCGCCGAGAATGTATGGTGTATGATCGCTGGCTCTACCCACCCGCGACGGAAGATTTCGGAAACGGAGATCCGTGGGATTGTCGGCGGCGAAGCAGTAGAAATGTCCGCTGCCACCCGTAGCAACCAGATTGGCCTGTGTACAACCGTTGGAAATATGGGCCTCGACCCATGAGGTGGAATCGATGTTGCCCGCCACGCCATGGCGGTTGAAATGTCCGAGCATGGCACGCGCAGGAGCCGCGGCGCTGCTCGTCCAGTTCGCACACGTGCTGTCCGCGTTTGCGAGATACGCCGTCCCGTTCGCCCGCGTTCCGGTGAGGATGTCGTGTCGATTCGGACTAGCGGGAATCTGGGTTCCCTTTTCCGTGAGTCCGTTGGTCTGTGAAATCATGTTGGTGCTGGGATTGTGCAACTCCGTCAGGTTCGATGCGATCTTCACCTTGTTGGCGTTGAACCACGGGCCGGTGCCGATGCGGTCCCGGGCATTCACTGCGTTCGCGCCTTGCGTGCTGAGATAGGCACGCCACACACGGTTGCCTTTGTTCACAGCGGCGGCCAATTGTTGGCAATGTGCATCCGCGCCGCTCAATCCGCCGAGGTTTCCGCCCTGGCCGATGCTGTCGCTGGTGATGAAGAAGCTGAGAGATGAATCCACCGTTTGGGCTTGAGTCAATGGAATGAGGCCCAGAATAAGTGCGAGGGATAAGGCATGAAAACGTTTCATGTTTGCCTCCGGCTTAAAGCCAAAGGATAATTACCAAAAGCAAACGATGCTAAAGCCCTACTTTCATAGGGCAAAACGGTTATGGCTTTTTGAGGATCGAGCTTAGCCCGGAAATTTCTGCTGAAACCGCTCGCGGGACAGCGCCCGCATCAGAGCCTTTTGCGATCCGATGACGTCCACCTTCTCGCGATTCTCCAAGGCCTTCTGCGCCTTTTCCTTCGCGATCCGCGCACGTTCCGCATCGATCTCACCGGGCTTTTCCACCGCATCGGTGAGAATCACGCCTTTGTTGTGGCTGAATTCAAGAAACCCGTGCGCCACGTGGAAAAAGATCGGCTTGCCGCCGGACACCAGCTTCACCGGACCCGGAACCAGACTCGACAGAATCGGTGCGTGATCCTTCAGGATTTCAAAACCGCCTTGTTCACCCGGCGCGGAAATGCTCTCCACTTCGCCGTCAAACGCGCTTCTTTCCGGTGTGAGAATCTGAAAATGCATGACTTCGATTATCCCTTGCGGATCTTCTCCGCCTTGGCCACGGCTTCCTCGATGGTGCCGACCATGTAGAAGGCGTCCTCGGGCAGATCGTCATGGCGGCCTTCGAGGATTTCCTTGAAGGAACGGATGGTGTCCGCGAGTTCCACGAACTTTCCGGGGAATCCGGTGAACACTTCGGCCACGTGGAACGGCTGCGACAGGAACTTCTGCACGCGGCGCGCACGGTTCACGGTGCGGCGATCGTCTTCCGAAAGTTCGTCCATGCCGAGAATGGCGATGATGTCCTGCAGTTCCTTGTACTTCTGCAGCAGCGACTGCACGCCGCGCGCCACCTTGTAGTGCTCCTCACCCACCACCTGCGGATCGAGGATACGCGAGCTGGAGTCGAGCGGATCCACGGCCGGGTAAATGCCGAGCTCCGCGATCTGACGGGAGAGGTTTGTGGTCGCATCCAAGTGCGCGAAGGTCGTGGCCGGCGCCGGATCCGTGTAGTCGTCAGCGGGCACGTAAATAGCCTGAATCGAAGTGATCGATCCGGTCAGCGTCGAAGTGATGCGCTCCTGCAGGTCGCCCATTTCCGAGGCCAGCGTCGGCTGATAGCCCACGGCCGAGGGAATACGACCCAGAAGCGCGGACACTTCGGAACCTGCCTGGGTGAAGCGGAACATGTTGTCCACGAAGAGGAGCACGTCCTGATTTTGATCGTCACGGAAATATTCCGCGATGGTCAACGCGCTCAAGGCCACACGCGCGCGCGCTCCGGGCGGTTCATTCATCTGGCCGTACACGAGACAGGTCTTGTCGAGCACGCCGGATTCCTTCATTTCACCGTACAACGCCGTGCCTTCGCGGGTGCGTTCGCCCACGCCGGCGAACACGGAATAACCACCGTGATTCTTGGCGATGTTGTTGATGAGCTCCATGATGATCACAGTCTTGCCCACGCCGGCGCCGCCGAACAAACCGATCTTGCCGCCCTTGGCGTAAGGCGCCAGAAGATCCACCACCTTGATGCCCGTGGTCAAAACCTCAGCCTTGGTGCTCTGCTGTGTAAACTGCGGAGGCGCCTTGTGAATGCTGTCCATGCGCACGGACTTGACCGGACCGGCGTTGTCGATGGGCTGGCCGATGACGTTGAGAATGCGACCCAGCGTGCCCTCACCCACCGGCACCGAAATCGGCTTGCCGGTGTTGAGCACCTTGCTGCCGCGGATCAATCCGTCGGTGGTGTCCATGGAAATCGCACGCACTTGATTGTCGCCGAGATGCAGTGCCACTTCCAGCACGAGGTTGTTTTCCTCGGGACCGATGAAGGGGTTGCTGGTCTGGAGCGCCGTCTTGATGGGCGGCAGCGCCGATCCTTCGAAGCTCACGTCCACCACCGGTCCCATGACCGCGGTGATTGTTCCGAATTGATTTTGGTTTGCCATAATCTTCTTTCCTTAAACTTCCGGGCCTAGCCCTTGAGCGCTTCCGCACCCGAGACGATTTCGATCAGTTCGCGCGTAATCGCGGCCTGGCGCATGCGGTTCATGGTGAGAGTGAGCGAGCCGATGAGTTCCTTGGTGTTCTTGGTGGCGTTTTCCATCGCCGTCATACGCGCGCTGTGTTCGCCCACGGCGTTTTCCAGCAAGGCGCGAAAGACCTGGAATGCCACGGTCTTGGGCAACAACTCGGCGAACAAAGTCTCCGCGTCGGGCTCCAGGAAATAATCATCGCGATACCCCGGCGTCTTCGCAGATGCGGATTTCAAATTCGTCCCAACGTCAACCGTGAGGGGCAGCAGGGGAACAAAAACAGGAACCTGTGACAACACACTGCGGAACTGGTTGTACACCAGCACCACCTTGTCGCACTTGCCGTCCAGATAATCACGCACCAACTGCTCAGCAATGGCCGAGGCGTTGGCGTAATTGGGAAGATTGGTTTCCCCGGCGCTGATCGCTTCGACGTTTTTCAAACGTGCCGCCATGTCGCGCGCCCGGCGTCCGATGCCCAGTGCCTGTACCGGAACAGAATCAGCGGGACGTCGGAGAAACGCCTTGAACAGGTTGTTGTTGAAGCCACCGGCCAGACCGCGATCCGAAGAAACGATCACGTAACGGATGCGGCC
>OMJM01000042.1 GCA_900299345.1 bacterium
ATCGGACAGGATTTTCAGAACCGCCAGACCGGCCGCGCACGCCACGGGATTGCCTCCGAATGTGGAACCGTGATCACCGGCCTTGAGCGAGGTCGCGATGTTGGCGCGCACCAGCACTGCACCGAGCGGCAAACCACCGCCAAGCGGCTTGGCGAGTGTAACCAGATCCGGTTTCAAACCGAGAGCTTCGGAACCAAGGAAAGTTCCCGTGCGATACAACCCAGTCTGGATTTCATCGGCGATGAGCAGCACGCCCTGCGCTTGAATCTCCTTCAACGCAGACACGACTTCGGGAGAAACGTCGATCACGCCGCCCTCGGCCAGCACCGGTTCATAGATCACCGCCGCGGTGTTGGGCCCCACGGCCTTCTTCAATGCGACCGGATCGTTCGCCGGAACCGTGACGAATCCCGGCGGCAGCGGTCCGAATCCGTTCCGAATTTTATCCTGCCCCGTCGCAGCCATGGCCGCGTAGGTCCTGCCGTGGAACGAACCGACGAAGCTGATGATCTCACACCGCTCCGGTTTTCCCTGCGCCACAAAAAAATGACGTGCGAACTTGAAGGCGCCTTCGTTGGCCTCGGCTCCGCTGTTACTGAAGAACACCGCGTCGAATCCCGATAGCTCCACCAACCGCTCCGCCAAAGTGCGCTGCGTCGGCAGCACGTACAGATTGGAAGCGTGAAGAAACTGCCCCGCCTGTTCGCGAATGGCTTCCACCACGGCGGAGTTGGCATGACCCAGGGCGTTCACCGCCACGCCGGAAACGCAGTCGAGATACCGGTTGCCTTCTGTGTCCCAGATATAGGAGCCTTGGCCCCACGCAATGACGAGATCCCGTTTGCCGTAAACGCCCAGCAGATGGCCTTCATGATTCATGTTTGTTCCTTCACAAAATAGACTGAAATGCAAAAGGCCGCCCTGACGGGCGGCCTTCGCAAAAAGTGCGGACGGTTCGCCCTATTTCTTGGACGCAACGGTCAACTGGGCCTTGCGCTTGTAATTCGATGCGGTGTTCTTCGTAATGTTGCCCTGATTGCGGCGCGCAGCCTTGTCGAGCAACGAGAACAGGATGGGAAGTTCCTTGGCGGCTTCGGCCTTGCCGGCGGCTCCACGCAACTTCTTCAGGCTGGTGCGGATTTCCGCGCGGACGGCGCGGTTGACCAAACGGGCCTTCTCGGAGGTAAGAATTCTTTTTTCTGCAGACTTATGGGTAGGCAAAGGCCCCTCGCTCTTTCAAAATGGGTCGTTTAAGGTAATTAAGGCTGCCCGTGGCTGGCAATCACCATAGCGGTGGAACGCTAAAGAAGGCCAAAATCGGGCGTAAAACGGGTCCCCAAAGATCGAACCACAGGAACAGAGGCCCTCGCAGCCCCACCATGGCCGGAATAAAGAGGATCAGCAAGGGCCAGAAACCGAGCCGTTCCATGGTCCGCTCGTAGCGATCCGCCATGTCGCGGGACAGGAAGAGAGGCAGCACCTTGGAACCGTCCAAGGGGTGCAGCGGCAGCAGGTTGAACACGGCCAGACCGAAATTGATCTGGATGAAATAAATCAGCAGTTGAAACCATCCCGTACCCACAGCTTGATAACTCATCACCTTGAACACGGCGGCGCAGATGATGCCCAATAAAAGATTGGACGCGGGACCGGCAAAAGCCACGAGAGAACCGCTGCGGCGGGGATCGTGCAGCCGCGCATAGTTCACCGGCACGGGCTTGGCCCAGCCCAGCGGCATGCCCGTGAGGATGAGCAAGGAGCCGACGGGATCGAGATGCGCCAGCGGATTGAGCGTCATGCGTCCCATGCTCGCAGCCGTGTCGTCGCCGAGTCGGAATGCGGACCACGCGTGCGCGAACTCATGAATCGTCAGGGAAACCGTGAGCACGAAAAAGCGCACGATGATCTCAATGGTGTCCCGTTCCATCAACTCTCCTCTTTCTGCATCTTCCCGAATTCCTCGAGACCACGATAGCGGGGCAAGAGTTTAGGAATTATCTCCCCCAACAGGTAGAGGGAACCGCAGAATACGGCGTAATCCACGCCTGTTCCGGAACGCAACAGCGGTTCCAGTTCTTCCCACGTAATCGTAGCTTCGCGCAAACCTGCGCTTTCCTCTGAAACCAACGCCGAGCGAAGTTCATCGGCCGTGAGCGCACGGGAAAAAATCTTGCTCAGATCGAGATAAACGATGTCGTCGGACACGGCTCTTAATTGCCGGTAAAGCGAAACGAAATCCTTGTCGCGCATGACTGCGAAGAAAAAGCGCGGCTTTCCTTTAACGTTTCCCCGCAAATGACGGCATAGTGCTTCCACACTGGCAGCATTGTGCGCTCCATCAAGCAAGACGGGAAGAAATCCATCGCTGTGAATCCACTGCGTGCGGCCGGCAATGTGCGCCGCTTTTAACGCGGGCAGCCATCCTTCCGGAATTTGTTTGCCGAGAAAAGCCTCCAACGCCAACAGCGACAACGCGGCATTGCGGATCTGATGCGACTCCGAACGCAGATCGGATGGCAACGAATATTCACCGTGTACGCCCCGTAAGCGGAAACCTTTTTCTTCCGGGATCAAGCGATCCGTCAGATTGAAAAAAGGCGAAGCGTCCTCACGCGCTTTGGATTCCGCCAACTTGGCCAATTCGGGCCGTGACTCATCGATCACCAACGGAATGCCGGGTTTCACGATGCCGAGCTTCTCGCCCCAAATCGCCTCCAGCGTGTCCCCCAGAATCGCCGTGTGATCGAAAGAAATGGAAGTGATGACGGAGATGCGCGGTGTGACCACATTGGTCGCATCGAGCCGTCCACCCAATCCGGTTTCGAGCACCACGGCATCGCAACCGCTTTCCTTGAAGTACGCAAACGCCATGGCGGTTACGCATTCGAAGTAAGTCGGGTTGAGTTCCTCCAGAACAGGAAGTGATTTTTTCATCCATTCCACGACCCAGGCCACAGGCACAGGCTCACCGTTGACCCGGATGCGTTCACGGAAATTGACGAGATGCGGTGAAGTGTAAAGCCCCACGCGGCGATATCCCAACATGCCGAGCATGACCGCGAGATTGGCGCACACACTTCCCTTGCCGTTCGTGCCGGCCACATGCAGGAAGACGCCGTCTTGTTCAGGATTACCGAGAGCCTCCAGCAACCGCCGCGGACTCTCAAGTCCCAGCTTGATGGAAAACTGGTTGCGCTGGTACAGCCACTGCAGCGCGTCGGCGTAAGACTCCATCCGAGTCAATCGGATCCTCTATCTGGAATCAACCGAAGTGGGAAAGGATGCGTGCGATGGTTTCCTTGAGCGCGGGACGCGCCACAATGAGATCGACGAAACCCTTTTCCATCAGGAATTCAGCGCGCTGAAAACCGGGCGGCAGGGCCTGCCGGATGGTCTCGCGGATGACGCGCTCCCCGGCAAAGCCGATGAGCGCACCGGGTTCGGCAATGTGCACATCGCCCAGCATCGCGAAGCTGGCGGTGACACCGCCCATGGTGGGATTCGTCAGCACCGAAATAAACGGAAGTTTCGCCTCATTCAGCTGGGCGATGCAGGCAGAGGTGTTGGCCATTTGCATCAGCGACAAGACGCCTTCCTGCATGCGGGCGCCTCCGGAAGCGGAAACGATCACAGCGGGCACCTTGAGCGCCAGCGCCTTACGAAACACGCGGGCAATCTTTTCGCCTTCCACCGAGCCCATGGAACCGCCGATGAAGCGGAAGTCCATGACACCCAATGCGATTTTGCGGCTTTCGATGTCCCCGGTGCCCGACAACACCCCTGAGTTCGTCCCGGTGTTCTTTTCCGCGTCAGCCAGGCTGGCGCTGTATTTCTTCTTGGCAGCGAACTTGAGGGGATCCACCGAACGCAAGTTCGCGTCCATGGGTTGCCAGGTGCCCTCGTCAATCAGAAGCTTGACGTATTCCCCGGCTCCCACCCGAAAATGATGGCCGCAATGCTGGCACACATTGAGATTCTGGGCGAGTTCCTTGCGGTAAAGGACTTCCTTGCAGCCCTCGCACTTGACCCACAAATCAACGGGAGTGTCCTTCTTGACGAAGGTGCCAATGCCTGATTTAGCCTTGCGAAACCATTCCATGATTCAAATCACCGGGGAATCGTAAGATAGCCTATGGGTTGGCGCATGTCCACCATGATGACCGGCGCGAACCGGATTTGCATGCGGTTTGGGAGGCAATGCCACGCTCCAATAGATGTATGTGCTCCATGCCATGGGCGGGGCGCGAAAGCTGAGTTTCTCGACGAGGTTTCGCGGCGCGGCGTGCGTCAACCGGGGAACAAACGGCTCGTGCAGCATGTCGATCTCTCCGGGGCGCGGACGCCGGTTCCCCTTGCGGTTGTTGCAATGCATGCATGCGGTAACCACATTGTCCCACGACGTCTTGCCACCCTGCGAACGCGGAATGACATGATCGATAGTGAAACTCGACAATGAAATTTTCTGACCGCAATACACACAGAGTCCACCGTCGCGTCCATAAAGGTTGCGGCGCGTGAGCGGAAGCACGTGGGTGAAATTTCGCGGCATGCTGCGCACATCCAGACATTGCACCACGCTGGGCATGGCGAGCGTCAATCGGGGGGAATGAATGAAACGATCCTCGTAGCTGGCCAGAATTTCCGCCCTGCCGAGAGCCCAAAGGGTGACCGCTTTCCGCCAGGAAATGATGTCCATGGGAATACCCGCCAGATTCAGGGCCAACGCGTCCAGCATTCCGTCCCTCTCAGCCGATGGGCTCATAGTAGTAAAGGGGAGGATCAACACAAAAAAAGCGCCCGCCGTTGAGGGCGAGCGCTTTGGGATTAATCAGAAAGAACGACGGGGTTACGTCATTTTTCCTCATCGATATGAACCGCCTTGTAACCGCCTATGGACTTAAAGTAGAGAAGCATCAGAAGGTAAATCACCGCCATGCTCAGAGGGATGAAGGAATCCGCAGTAAGCGTTTTGCGGTCACCGGTTTGATCGGCCATGACAATAGCCTCCTGCTCCGGAGAGCGGGCTTCCTTGGCAACAGCCTTGGCTTCAGCGAGCTTCTTGCCATCAATGGCATTTACCGGCTCCAGGAACAGGAACTTGGACGGGGTCTCGGCCTTCACCTGTTCGTACACCGCAGGATTGGAGTTATTCAAGGTCTGGCTGGAAAAGCGATCCTTGGAATAGCCCAAACCAGGGCCGCCGATCAAGCCGGCGGACAGCATGCCGATTCCACCCATCATCGAAATTGCGATAGCACCCGTACGCGGGAAGCGATCCGAGGCCACAGCCAACATCGTGGGCCAGAAGAACGTCTTACCCAAGGCGTAGATGCCCAAGGCCAGCAACGCGATTCCGAAAGTCTGCATGCCACTTGCGAAACGAAGGCCGACGACGGCCAAGATGGCGCTAAGCAGGAGCAGCCCCACGGGAGAAAGCTTCAGGTTTTTCTCGATGAAGTTGGCGCAAAAGCGGAGGCCAAACATGATCGCGGAGGTCCAGATAAACAGGTACTTACCCTGCTCTGAAGTAAACAGGTTTCCCGTGATATTCTGAATCCAGCCATCCGTGCCAAGTTCCACAGCACCGACCAACAGGTGGGCGACGAAGAGGAAGAAGAGCAGGAAGGAGCCGATGGAGAATTTCGTGATGATGCCCACACCGATCAAGAGGAGGCCCGCAATGCCATAGGCCACTCCGGCGGGCAAACCAAGCGTGCCGCCGAAGAACAGTGAGAGCAGATAGCACACGACAAGGGCGCCGAGGATGCCCACATCCTTGAACATTTCGCCCAACTTGGCGCCTTTTTGCGAAGCTTCGGACTTTGGAAAGGTTTGCCCCATGAACAGAATACCGTAAACGATTGTGGGGATGAGGTAGAGTGAAAGCTGAACTTTCCATCCAACCTTGAGCTTGTCATCAAGAATCCATCCAACGATGGCACCCGCAACCATGCCCGCAGGCCAGCTGGCGTGGAGGATATTGAGAAAGTGCGTTCGGTTCTTGGGGAATATCGTGGCTACCAAGGGATTGGCCACGCCTTCAAGGGTTCCGTTCGCAAATGCGAAGATGAACATGCCCCATGTCAGGAAATGGGCGGCATTTTCGGGAGTGGTTGCCGCAAACGTCACTAACGCCGAAAGGACATGCAACGCAAAGGCGACCAGCACCATTTTGCCGTAACCGATCTTGTCCACTATCATGCCCGTAATGATGATGCCGAAACAGAAGCCGGTGAACCCCGCCCCACCAATGGCACCCAGTTGGGTTGCAGTAAAGCCGAACTCGCTGGCCCAGTTGTCAAAAATACCGCCACGCAGGGCGAAGCCTGTACCAGCCGCCATGATGGCCATGAAGCCGGCTAACAGCAGTCGGCTGGAGTTGGGCACAATACCTTCGGTTTTTGCTGACATATTTTCGTCTCGCTTTGGTTAGAGGTGGCTTGCTGACAGAAAAAGGATGCCTTAATGTACTGCTATCCGTTTGGCCGGGCATGAGGCTTTCGACATTTTTTTCATAAAAAGTTTAGCCATCAATCTTTGATAGGCGTTTCCACACAGGTTGTGGATAACTTGCTTTCAATGAAGGAAATAGAACACGACAACCGCCACGAAAATCCTGTACCAAGCAAAGAGCGAAAGCGAATGGCGGGTTAAATATCGCAAAAGAAACCGGATGGAAACCCAGGCTACCAGCCATGAAACCAGAAACCCAACCGTGAAATACCCGATGTCCGCCGCCTCGAGGAGACTGCGGCTTTTGTAAAGGTCGTAGCATGTGGCCGCCCCGATAATGGGAACAGCCGCCAGGAAGGAATACTCGGCCGCAGCTTCCCTGGACAAACCGAGTGCCATGCCTCCGACGATGGTAGAAGAAGAGCGGGACATTCCCGGCCAAAGAGCCAGGCATTGAAAGCAGCCTATCCCCAAGGCTTGTTTCCATGTAATGGATTCCACGGAAAGAGTGGCGGATTTGCGTTTGAACTTTTCGACCAGCAGCATGAGTATGGCGCCAACCAGTAATCCCATGGCCACAGTCGCAGGTGTAAACAAGTGTTCCTTGATGGCATGATGGGCCAGTTTACCCAAGACGAGCCCCGGCAAGGAGGTCGCCAACAGCAACAACAGTCCCCGTTTACCGGAAAAATCTGCTCCTTGTCCTTCGGACTTTTGAAGTTTGATGAGGGACGTAAACCTGCTCCAAAACACCCCAACCACGGCGAGAATGGCTCCCAACTGGATGAAAATCTCAAATGTCTCTGCGCGTGGGCCGGCAAAACCCAAGACGTGACCGACAATGATCAAATGGCCGGTGGAAGATACGGGAACATACTCGGTCAGTCCTTCGACCACACCCAAGATGACTGCAATTAAAAACACGACGGGCAAAATAATCATTGCGGCCAACATTTACCTTTGCCACATGTCCCGCCCACCGGTAAACGACTACGGATTTTCCACCCAGGTCGGTGCGCCGGGTGCGCGGTTGATCAATCCGGACGGTTCGTTCAACGTGGTCCGGCGTGGGCTTGCGTTCTCCGAATCCTTCAGCATCTATCACAGCCTTATCAACATGCCGTGGAAGGCATTTTACGCGGTCGTGTTCTGCGCCTACTTCTGCGTCAATTCCCTGTTCTCTTTGCTTTACCTTGCGTTGGGGATTTCCCATCTCGAAGGCACGTCCGGAACGACCGCATGGCAACATTTTGCCGACGCATTTTTCTTCAGTTCCCAGACCTTGACCACGGTCGGATATGGTCACGTTCATCCCGCCGGGTTCTGGACCAGTGCGCTTGCCGCCTTTGAATCCATGTGCGGTCTCCTGGCATTCGCCATCGCCACAGGACTGCTCTTCGCCCGTTTTTCGCGCCCCCAGGCCAAGATCGTCCACAGTGATTCTGCATTGATTGCCCCTTACCGCGATGGACGGGGGTTCATGCTGCGCATCGCGAACGCCCGCAAGCATCCGTTGATCGAGGTCGAGGTGCAGGTTGGCTTGTCCTGGATTCCTCACGGTGAAAACAAGCGGCACTTTCATGAACTGCCGCTGGAGCGCCACAAAATCAATTTCTTTGCCCTGACATGGACGATTGTGCATCCCATTGACGAGCGCAGCCCTTTGGCGAGCATGACTCCAGCGCAATTAGTCGATGTTGACGGGGAATTCTTCGTCTGGATCAAGGCCTATGACGAAAGCTTCAACCAGACCGTTTATGCCCGCTTCTCATACAAACCGGGTGAGGTGGTGTGGGGAGCGCGTTTTGTCCGCGCTTTCAGCCACGAAGCCAACGGCATCACCTATGTGGATCTTCACCGCCTGAGTCAGTACGAGGAAGCAATACTGCCTCCGGCCACTTCAGTGGGAAAACCCTCCAGCGGTTAGCGGAGAGGTTTTCCCGTTCTCGGTTAAGAACACGCCCTCCCCCTTCTCCACAATGCCGATTTCGGCAACCGGGGTGATCATTCGCATCCGACTCAGTTCATCTGAAGAAAAATCTCCGCTGAAAAGAAGCTGATACTCTTCACCACCGTTGAGAACAAAATCGCGCGCTTCTTTCTTGTTATCCCATGTCCCCAGTTCCGGATGCACGGGGAGCTTTTCCCAATCAACGCGCAAACCACAACGGGATTGGCGAGAAAGATGCCACAACTCAGAAGACAACCCGTCGCTGATGTCAATGGCGGCAACCTGCTTGTTCAACCCACCAAGAAAGGGTCCCAATTCCAGCGGTGGTTCCGGCGAAAGATGGAGGTCCGTCAAAACTCCCCGCTCCCCTTTCTGGAGCAGCCTTAATCCCGCCGCTGAGCCGCCCAAATATCCGCTCACGTAAACCCGGTGATCCGGCTGGCAATTGGAACGGAGGAGCGGCAGCCCTTCCACCTCGCCCAATACAGTGAAAGAAAAAAAGCTCGTGTCGGTTGTCCGAATCGTATCTCCTCCGGAAACCTCAAACCGGCGTTCCTTTTCGAGCTCCCGCAGCACGGCTCCCAGCTTTTCAAACGTCACGCTTTCCCACTCGGAACGTGCTCCCAGATTCAAAAAAGCGTGACGACTGCGCCCGCCCATGGCATTGATGTCGGAGAGATTGGCCAACAGCGCTTTGCGCAAGGCTTTCTCAGGAGTCGCCCAATCCAGACGATAGTGAACCCCTTCCGAGCTGGCGTCCGATGTAACAGCCCAAAGTACCCCGGGTTTTGGCTCAAAAAGGAAGGTGTCGTCTCCCAAACCCCGTCCGTCACGACGAAACCGATCGTCACCGAACATCTTTTCAATGAGTGAAAATTCAGTTCCGGGAGCAAAAAACTTGTTCACAGTCGGAAACTAAGATTTTCGGCCAAAAACGGTAACAGCCGACTGCATTTCCGGCATTTTCTTACAGCGAAAAAATGCTTGAAACGCTATTTTATGAGGGCTGAAAAGGCATATCGCAAAACAAGAGAGGGTTTTCATGTCATCCAAACTCAAACTTTCCATACTGACTGTGGCAATTTCCGGATTGCTTCACACGTTGTCCTTGGCACAGACATGTGTCGAGCCGACGGCAAGTCAATTCCGTACGGTCACCCTGGTTGCACCAGGGACCACAGGTACCCTCTATGAGAGCGGCAACTATGGCTGCGTGGGAATGTCCATCACCCCTGACGGCAAGGTATTCATCGCCAAAATGAAAAGCGGCGAAATCCGCGTTTACGACCCCGCTAACGCAAACACCACCACTTTGGCGGGTACTATTCCCACGTTTGCAAGCACCGAGGATGGCTTGCTGGGCGTCGTTGTTGATCCCAATTACGCCACGAACAAGTGGGTGTATGCTTTTTACTCAGATCCCTGTGGCCTGAATTGCACCAACCGTGCCATGGAATTGGCCCGGTTTACGTATGTCTCCACAAATGCGGCCAACGCCCAGCTGACCAACAAAAAGATCATCTTGCGCTTCCCCCGCGAAAAGAATGACGATCACCATGCGGCCGGAAACATGTCATTCGACAAAAACGGCGTTCTGGTTATCGGTGTGGGCGACAACCGCGACCCGCACAACAGCAACAATAACGGCTACGGCCCCATCTATTATCCGACGACCAACGCGGACGCGCAGGGCACCTCCGCCAACACCAATGATTTGCGTGGTAAGGTTCTTCGCATCAAACCCCTCGCTTTCGCAGACAACACAACTCCAACGCCGGGAATCGACAGCACCTATTCCATTCCTTCTGGCAACCTGTGGGAAAAAATCAATAACACGACTTACAACCCCGGTTGGAGAAACGACTCTGACGACATCTCTAAAGTGCGCAAGGAGATTTACGTCATGGGCAACCGCAATCCTTTCCACCCCCGTGTGGATACCCGTTCGGGTTGGATTTTCTGGGGCGAAATCGGACCGGATGCGAATTCCGATGCTTTGACCACGCGTGGCCCTTCAGGACACGACGAATGGAATTTTGCCGCTACCGCAGGATTTTATGGCCACCCCTATTGCAACGGCTACAACGTGCCGTATGGCTCACTGACTTCGCCCTCCACGACCTATGGAAGCCTGTATGACTGCAAGGCGACCGGCAACGCTTCGCTGACCCCGCTGATCAACAAATCGCCCAACAACACCGGTATTAAGCATTTGCCTCCTCCAGTTCCTGCTGTGGCAGCCTATACCAGCGGTAACAGCACAGATGACGATCCGCGTTTCAACGCGACCTACAGCCTCACCACCATCGCGCATGCCTCGGAAAGCTCCATTGGTGGTCCGATGTATCGCTACGATTCAGCGCTGGCTTCCACCATCAAGTTCCCCCCTTACTACGAAGGCAAGATCTTCTTCTTCGACTGGGCTCGTCGCAGCTTCCGCATCCTCAAGATGCGTCCGGACGGCACCTTGCCCAAAGGCGACACGGGTGTCGTGAATTTCGCGCCCAACGGCTTCACCACGAACAGCTATCTCGACATGCAGTTTGGTCCGGATGGCGCCTTGTACATGCTGCGCAATACCTCCAATGGCTACAGCGGCGGTGATGGCGCGCTTTATCGCGTCGAATACACGGGCACCTACGACAACACCTGCTACCGCCCCTTCGACGTCACCGTTTTGGGCCCGGGCGCAACTCAGGGAACGACGGCCATCGCGTATCATCAACCCATTCAAAAATCCATCTCGCCCGTCATGGCGAATGGAATGCTGATGCTGCCGGAAGGTTACAAGGGTGTGGAATTGTTTGACATGTCCGGCCGCCAGATTTGGAACTTCAGCCGTGATAATTCGGTTGGTTCCTACAACGTCCGTTTGCCCGCCAATCTGGGCAACGGTATCTGGCAAGCCAAGCTGGTTCCCTAAAACAGAATCCGGTTTTCCAATAAAAAAGCCCTGCGAATGCAGGGCTTTTTTATTTCGAACGACGACGCGAAAACGGAAACCTCTAACGGAGCGCCCCCAGCGTCACCCACTGTAAACCGATTTCATTCAGCTGTTTGCCATTCTTCTCGATCAGTCGCTGCAAATGATTTGGCAACCCGGGGAAATACCGTAACACCCAGATCCCTTCGCCGGTCTTTCCGGCGCGTTCGCAACGACGCAGCATTTCAGCTTCCAAAATTTTTCCCGTCGCGTCCGGCTCTTGTATCCGGGCGACGTAAGCCACCGCGGACGCCTCAAACGCCACCGATGCGGTGAAGCTGCGCGATGAGGACGTCAAATCGAGGAACACTTTTGAATGCGCCGATGTGTAACGCAGAATGTTTTCCAGCAGCGGGCGGTTCTCGATGGCGCGATCGCCGAATGTCGTCGCAAAACCCGCGGCACTGGGGTACAGGTTTTGGCGGGCCTGCAACAATTTTTCAACCTCTGAACGGGAATGATGGATGAACAACGCACCACGGCCCGGCTTGACATAGGGATAACCGGAAGGTTCCATGGGGAGTTCGAGAAAGGCCTGCTTGTTTGATGGCAGGTTCCACCAGCACGATCTCACTCCGGTGGAATCATCACCGGGAATCGCCAGGGTCAACGCCTCCGGAAAGGCCAATAAGGATTTCGACTCTTCATCGCTGACGGTCCCAAGCGACACGACCACAATGGCCATGCGCGAAGCCCCGGCCAAAAGATTTTTTCCCAGCAACAGGCGCAGGGCACATGAAGAACCTGAAGCTGATTGAAGACTGTATTCGACCTTGGCTTCTGGCGGATCAAACTCATGCCCTTCCAATACTCGGATTCCAGAAACCTGTGAAAGCGATTCGGCCTCATAGGCGTATTCGTGCAGTGGACGTCCCTTGGGGAGCGTCAGTTCGACAAACCCACCGCGCTTTGCGAGGTTGACCGGACGCAAGCCATGCCGTTTCAACAAAGGCAGGATCACCGATTCGCGATATACAACCAACCCTGTGTCGCGGTACAGCCACGGTAATTTCTTGCGCCAGTAGGCCTCGCTGTTTGTGTCCACAATGGCGGGATCAGGACGGATTGGTTTCTGGATCTTCCGACCTTTGGACGAACCGGAATGGACGGGGTGTTTGGCGGCAAAAGCGGGATGAATGTTCCCGATTGAAATCAGCAGCAAGAAAAGCGTAAAACGATGAAATAATCTCATGCGGAAGGCCGAAAATAACAATCAGGACCAATCCTTGTGATTGACAAGGAAGGGTCGCGAGCCTAGATTTTTCCCCCTGTTTTCGGGGTTTTGGCCCTGAAGTTGCCGGATGGAACCACGTTCCGTGGGTCTGTAGCTCAGTTGGTTAGAGCATCGCTCTGATAAGGCGGGGGTCGGAGGTTCAAGTCCTCCCAGGCCCACCATCCGGTGGCTTTTCTGAATTCTTGGGGTTATAGCTCAATTGGTAGAGCGCCTGCTTTGCATGCAGGAGGTCAGGAGTTCGATTCTCCTTAACTCCACCATTTTCCGTCCTTAGGTTCTGTTTTTCCAGTAATACCCGAGCAGACCGTTGGTGGACGCATCGTGCTTCAGTTCCACCAGACCCTTTTCCCCTTTTTCCAATTCCGTCAGAATGGCTTGGGCCAACTGCTTGCCCAGCTCCACGCCCCACTGATCGTAGCTGTTGACTTGCCAAATCACGCCTTGGACGAAAATCTTGTGCTCGTACAGTGCGATGAGCGAGCCTAATGTTTCCGGCGTCAATTTGCGCATCAAGATGGTGTTTGTCGGGCGATTCCCCTCGAACACCTTGTGTGGCGCCAGCGCCTTGATGTCTGCCTCGGACATTCCCTTGGCGCGCAACTCAGCCTCTGCCTGCTCCAGTGTCTTTCCCACCATCAACGCTTCAGTCTGTGCGAAACAATTGGCCAGCAGCATGCGATGATGCGAACCCACTGGATTGTGGGATTGCATGGGCGCAATGAAGTCACAGGGAATAAGCCGTGTTCCCTGATGGATAAGCTGGTAAAAGGAGTGTTGGCCGTTGGTGCCCGGTTCGCCCCAGATGATGGGACCGGTGAGATAATCCACACGCTGGCCGGAACGGGTGACGAACTTGCCGTTCGATTCCATGTCGGCCTGCTGCAAATAGGCGGGCAATCGGTGCAGGTATTGATCGTAGGGCATGACGCCATGTGTCTCGGCGCCGAAAAAATCCGTGTACCATATTCCGAGCAACGCGAGAATAACCGGCAAGTTTTGATCCAAAGGCGCTTCACGGAAATGACGATCCATGGCGTCGGCGCCTTTCAAAAAGGCGACGAAGTTGTCGAAGCCGACGAACAAGGCGATGGGCAAACCAATGGCGCTCCAGCAGGAATATCGACCGCCCACCCAATCCCAGAACTCAAAGGCATTGGCTGGATCAATTCCGAATTCCTTCACCGCCGGAATGTTGGTGGAAAGCGCCGCGAAGTGCTTGGCCACTGCGGAAACGTCTCCACCGAACGCCTTGAGCATGGCTTCGCGGGCCGTGTGAGCATTGGCCATCGTTTCCTGCGTGGTGAATGTCTTCGAGGCGACGAGGAAAAGGGTTTGATCCAACTCCACCTTGCGCAGGATTTCGGAAATGTGCGTGCCATCCACGTTGGACACGAAATGCACAACGATCTGCTGTTTTCCGGAGGCGTCATAGGAATAGGGCTTGAGAGCTTCAGTCACCATCACCGGCCCGAGATCCGAACCGCCGATGCCGATGTTCACCACATGACGAATGGGTTTACCGGTGTGTCCCTTCCACTCGCCGGAACGAACGCGGTCACAGAATAGACGCATTTTCTCCAACACGGCGCGAACACCGGGCATGACATCTGCGCCGTCCATGAACACCGGTCCCGAACCTTGATGGCGCAAAGCTGTATGCAGCACGGCGCGCTTTTCGGTGAAGTTGATCTTCTCGCCATTGAACATGGCTTCGCGCATTTTTTCGACGCCGGTTTGCGCAGCGAGATCCCGCAGAATACGGAGTGTGTCATCACTGATGAGGTTCTTGCTGTAGTCGAGGTGCAGCCCGCACGCTTCGGTTTGGTAGCGGTTTGCGCGACCGGGATCGGTGGCGAACAATTCGCGGAGTTTCCAGCGCGAAGCAGTGGAATGATGGTTTTGAAGGGCTTTCCATGCGGGGGTATCGGTCAGGACGCTCACGTTTCTTCCTTTTTTGGTTGAGCAAAGATAGAAGGTTCTAGTTTCTCACCGCATGGCTGCCGATTCTAGAATTTCAGGAAAGAAAATCGTCCCTCTGCTGTTCGCCGGAGCGGCGCTGCTGGCGCTCATCGTGTTTCTGGTCGGAGTGCGGGAAAAACACAAACGCCGGAGTGAAATCCAACACTCCGCGCCCCATTCTACCGTCGAGCAATAAGATTCCCCAGCGCGGCAATGGGGGCGTGAATTGCCCGAAGTCGCGTCGGCCCCAGACTAAGACGATGACAGTTCTCCTGAGCCAGTAAATACATCAGCTCCAATTCTGAAAAACCACCCTCCGGTCCGATCAGCAGGTGCAACTTCGTGGGCAACGGAGAGGGAACAGTGTCCATCCCCGGATGCGCCAACGCCAACGGAATTTCCCGGTGGAATTCACGCCATGTCCGTAATCCCTGTGGCGCATGTATCCGGGTCAGCCAAGGCTTCTTGGCCTGCTTGAGCGACGTGAGACTTTTCTGCCTCAAGCGCTCCAACAACCGCTCAAATCCCTGTCCTTCAAATTCGCTGCTGTGATCGGTCTTGAGCAGAAACACATCGGCGATGGGAAATTCACACGCAGCTTCCACGGGCAGTTCCACATCGCGCCCCTTGAGCAACCCGATGGCAAGACACAATCCCGGAGGCTCCGGCTCCTGTCGCACGCATTCGAGGATTTCAATCCGGCCCTGTTCGGAAACGAGCCGTGCCGAAAACACGGAGCCTTCGCCGTTGGACACGACGATTTCAGATCCGGTCTTGAGACGCAACACCTTCAGCGCATGATGCGCTTCTTCCGGTGGCAGTCCGAGAGATTCTCCCGATTGGCGGGCGGGAGCGTAGAACCAGTTTTCGTCGAAGAGGGACATGCCGTTATTCCGCGCTGGCGTAAACACGCGCCGGGATCTTCAGATTTGCAATGCGTCCAAGCATTTCTTCAAGGAACGAAAGCTTCACTCCCGCAATCCGGGAATCCGCTGGTCGACGCGCCAAGGTGTACAATTGCACTTCGAGAATCCTTGCACCACTTGCACGAAGCCGGGCCAGCCTGTTGAGATACGCGGCGATCTCCTCTTCGTCCCAACCTTTCCCCTCCATCGTGCAGAAGAAAGATTGGATCTTGAACGGCCAGTTCCGGCCGAGACCCACAAGATTAGACTCCACATGGTCCAGGGATACGCGACTCATATTGACCTGCTGATACCACGCTTCGGTACCGGCATCGAGTTTCGCCCAGACTTCGCCGTTTCGGGAAAGCAAAGCTTCGATTCCGGCCTGCACCTTGGACCGATCCAGCAAGGTTCCGTTGGTGATGAGCACCAGTTTGAACTCCAAGTCCGACCTGTGCAACTGGATTTCATGAAGTAAAGCGCAAACATCCGCAAACTCCGGAACCATGGTGGGCTCGCCGTCTCCCGAAAGCGCGATGTCCTGCAATTTCTTTTCAGCGTCAGGGACGGCCTCGAACATCGGCAGACGGCACACCCCCTGATCATCCACGGATTCCAGCAATGCTTCGACTTCCTCACGGATGCGCGGCAAGTCCAGTACCTGCTTCCTACCCGGCGTGGTGCGATCCACCTGGCAATACGGGCAATCAAAATTGCACAGCTTGTCCAGATTCAAGTTCACGCCAATCGACACGCCGCCGGAACGCCGCGAAAGCACCAGATAGGCATAGGTGAAATTCGCGTACTCACGGGGATGCAATCGGTGCAGTTGTGACTTGGAGGAAGCCATGGCCATCAAGTTAACAGTTCCACACACGCTTGAATCCCAACATCGACGCCATTCGATGGTCCCATTTTGACTTGAATGGCTACAAGATCTTGTTCTGAAACGACGGGCCACGCAGACAAAGACGGAGGATTGCGCTTAAAATCCTCTGCCGTGCCAATCCATTCCGGAAAGACCTGTTTACCTAGCAAGAGATTTGGAAGCGCAACAAATTCATGCCGCAGTTTGCGTCGGCCCAGCATCAAGGTCAACGGATCCAGAATGGCCCAGACAACGGTGGGGATGCGTTGAAGGAACAACTCCAATGTCATCGTTCCCGGAAACGCAATGGCAGCCTTGGCGCGAGAAAATGCGACGGAGGGTTCTGTCAAGACGACGTAGCTTTGTTTTCTTCCTGTAGGTTGTCCCGCCAAGATTCTCTCTGCCAACTTTTTGAGATGTTCTGGAACCAAGACATCGATCTCCTCGGTAAGGCCGAGCTCCTTCAATCTGTTGAGCCACAGGGTAAGATTACGGCGGACAACACCGGCACGGCTCCCTGGACACAACAACAATCTTTTCCCAGAATGCGCGTGGGATACTGGTAAGTGATAAAAATGTCCGCTGCGCAATCGCGACGCCCATGGAGCATAAGACTCCATTTCGAAGGGAAAAAGCGTTTGCAAGGAAACTCCGCGAAGCTCCGTCCGCAAACGTTTTATTCTGCGTTGCGGGTTCCGGTAGGCCCAAAGTTGCGGTGGCGCAACATAGTGAACCTGACTGTGCAAGCAAACAGCCAAGCGCGCAAGCCCCACGTTCATACCGGGATAATCCACCAACAGCACCAGATCCGGTCGAAAGTCCCGCAATAATTTTCTGAACCGCGCATAGGCCCACACAAGAGAAAATCCTTTTCCCAGCACATCGCCCACGCCATTAACGGCCAATGTTGTGAAAGGAACTTCCGATTGTATTCCCTGAGCCTCGCACAGAGGGCCGCAATAGCCGCGAATCTCTGATTCAGGAAATCGATTTCGTAATTCGGACAGCAAGAGGGACAAGATCCGATCACCCGAAGGCTCCCCCGCCCCGACGAAAATTTTCATGGGATTGATTCGACGTCCAGTTCCAGCAGCGAATCAATCGTGACGTGAGACGATCCAGCTTCCGATAGTGCATCATGCGGACGCACCCACACGGTGGTCCATCCATGTGCTTTCGCCTGGTCCAGATTGTCAAGCCGATCGTCGGCGAATATCAGTCGGGCATCGCCATGCTGATTGCGGATATAATTCCCTGCTTTGATAAATGCCGCGGCGTTGGGTTTTCCGTACCATTCCATGAAACCGATGTCCAGAATACCATGCAATGACCCAACTGACGGCTCGTTTGCCCGAACATCCGGATGAAAATCGGAAAGCCCCATGGTGAGAAGACACCGATCTGCCCAATCGCGCCGTGCATTGGTGAACAGATAGGTGGGAAGACGCATCACAGTCTTTGACAGCCACTCCCGCATACGGGGATCCGGAGGGGGCATCAACGTGTCCTCCAAATCCTGGATGAAATCGCAGTAGCGTTCGCGGTCCACACCATGCGCTATTTCCAACCCCTTCAAGGTCGTCCCATAGCGCTCGCAGAAATCCCGCCGCAAGGCATCGGCTTCGTTCGGCGGCAGGTTCAGGTGAACACGGATATATTCCGTGATCTTCGCATCCACCGCCGTCTGGGTGGGAACGGTGGACGGGTACAAGGTGTGGTCGAGATCGAGAAGTAGAACGCGGGACATCGGCAAACAAATTCCAAAATAGGAATGCATATTTCGCCCGTGCCCCTTCTGGAAGCCCGTGACCTCCGTATCCATATCCACACCGAAAGCGGACTTTCCCGCGCCGTGGACGGGGTAAGCTTCTCCATCCAGGCCGGTGAAGCGCTGGCCATCGTGGGCGAATCTGGATGCGGCAAAAGCCTCACGGCCATGGGCATCATGGGATTACTCCCGCCCTCGGCATTTTACGCCGCAGGTTCGCTGCAATACGAAGGCCGCGATATTCTTGATCTCCCGGAGGCTAAAAGACGTGCCTTGCGTGGCCGCGAGATGGGAATGGTCTTTCAGGATCCCATGCAGTACCTGAATCCCGTTCTGACCTGCGGCAATCAGGTTGCCGAACCCCTGCGAGTACTGGATGCACAATCCCATGGGCAAGCGCGGCAACGCGTGCTGGAACTGTTCCGCGAAGTCGGCCTTCCGGATCCGGAGCGCCAGATGGAACGTTACCCTCACGAACTTTCCGGGGGTATGCGGCAGCGCGTTTTGATCGCCATGGCGCTTGCCTTGAAGCCGAAACTCCTCATTGCCGACGAACCCACCACGGCTCTTGATGCCACAGTGCAAGCTCAAATTCTGCAACTGCTCCGCCGCTTGTCGAAGGAGCACCGCATGGCGTTGTTGATCATCACCCATGATCTGAACGCAGTGTCGCAGGTCGCGGATCGCGTGGCCGTCATGTACGCAGGGAAAATCGCGGAAATGCTTTCGGTACATCAACTTTTTGCGGGTCCGCGTCACCCTTATGCCCGTGCTTTGCTCGATTCCATGCCCGCACGGATTCCCGCCGATCAACCGTTGCGGGGCATTCCAGGTCAGGTACCGGATCCCCGCAATCCGCCACAAGGCTGCCGATTCCACCCCCGCTGTTCGAGGGCATTGGAATCCTGTTCCCGGCTGGAGCCCGTATTCACCGACGACGTGGCCTGTCACAATCCCTGGCCGGTGTCCGTATGATCGTCCCCCAACGGAATACTCCCCTGCTCACTGCACAGGGAATCAAGGTCCATTTTCCGATCAAGTCGGGATTCTTACGGCGTGTCACGGGATCGGTTAAAGCCGTCGATGGAATCGATCTCACCGTAAATCCAGGAGAAACCCTCGCCATTGTTGGAGAGTCTGGATCCGGTAAAAGCACGTTGGGACGGGCATTGCTTCGTCTCGGACCGATGACCGAAGGAACGCTGCGCTGGGACAGCACAATGGATCTTCTCGCCATGGATGCCGATGTATTGAGAAACTTCCGCCGGAATATGCAGATGGTTTTTCAAGATCCCCACGCCTCCTTGAATCCACGTCATACGGCCGGATTCCTGCTTGCAGAACCTTTGCGCATTCATGCATTGGCTTCGGGGAAGGAACTCGACGATCGGGTGGATGCATTGCTCAAATCCGTTGGGCTTTCACCGACGGATAAGTCGAAATACCCGCATCAGTTTTCGGGCGGCCAGAAGCAACGTCTGGCCATCGCCCGCGCCCTGGCCGTAGAGCCGAGGCTGGTAGTGGCGGACGAACCCGTTTCCGCACTGGACATGTCGGTACAAGCTCAGGTGCTGGGATTGCTCGAAGAGCTGAAACAAAATCTCGGACTGACCTACATCTTCATTTCCCATGACCTTGGAGTGGTGCGCCGTGTTTCAGATCGGGTACTGGTCATGTACTTGGGTCATGTGGTCGAAGAGGCGGATACCCATTCCCTATTCCAGAATCCCGTGCACCCTTACACACAGGCCTTGATCAAGGCATCCACGGCGGGCTCCGGTGAGACAAATCCACCCCTTACCGGAGAAATCCCAAGTCCGTCAAATCCACCTCCAGGCTGCCCCTTTCAAACCCGTTGTCCGAAGGTCATGGAAAAGTGCCGCCGGGAATATCCGAGTTGGACCCCCAGAGACGGGGGGCGGGTAGCCTGCTGGCTCAATCCTTAGGTGTTACCGGTTTTGAATCTCTCTTTCCAATTTTGACCAATTTTCAGATACTATCATAAGCCAAGCTCTGTAACAGGGCTTATTTTAGCGAAATGACCCATATGCGCCATCTTTCTCCGAGAAATCGATTTCTGGGAATTGCCATCCTAGCGCTTAGCGCTTTAGGACATGTTACAGTTGCACAGACCACCAAACGCTGCGATCTGTTATTGAATAATACTTCGGCCAGTCCAAGTTGCTTTGATCTCAAAGTGGATTCGGCCAGCGGCGGCCCGGTCATTCAAACAGCCTCCAACGCCACCCGTATTTCCAGTACCGGGCTGACATTCTGCAAAAATGCGTTTCAGGTGACGACCTCGGGTGAAGCAGACATCGTGTTCCTCATGGACAACACGGGCAGCATGCAGTACGGTGACCCCCATTTTTGCAGCTATCCGGGTGATCCCACGTTCTCCCGAGACGATGTCGTGAAACGCGGAATGGATTTGGAACGCTCTTTGGCCGTCCAGGCCACCGCAGGATTCATCTCCTTCAATGGCCCCGACAGTAGCGGCATCCAAACAAAACGAAAACAATCCCTCTTGGATATCAGTCAGGCACCGACCAATCCTGCCCTCAATGCAATCCATCTGGCCAATCTGGACACTTTGAAAAAAAAGGTCATTGCGGATTCAGGATTTAGAAACGTCGACACGTGTAACCGCTCTTATCCCATCAATACGGATTGGTATCCCTCTTTCAGCCTTGCACTTTCCTGGTTGACGGACACTTCCCTTTCTTCCAGCCCAAATCAAGCCATCGTTCTCATTTCTGATGGCGCCGTGAGCGATTACGCCAAGGTCAAGGCGCTGGTGGGCAAGCTGCCGCCCGTTTATGGAATTCACCTGGGACGCACGCTGGATAACCAGGGATTTCCGGATCAGGCATCCAACCAGCTTCAGGAGCTGACGCAACTTACAGGGGGCCAATTCTACCGCATCACTCCCACCGATACTCTGGCGTTACGGCTCGCCATGGAGGAAATCATCTCCAAATTGGTGACGCGTGCAGTGCCACCCTCGGGATTGCTCATCCGCAACTCTACCACGGGTCAATCCAGCCATAACGTAGCCATGACCACCGCCTCGAACGGGGACGTGAGTGTGACGCTTGATAGCGTGCTCACCTTGAACCAGGGAAACACTGCAAACCGGTTTGACGCCATGATTACCGTGGGAAATAAAGTCATCACCTATCCCTTGCGTGTATTAGCCAACAGCGCGAATGCCACCTCAGGCTCCTCGGGACTGGCCTGCTACGATCCCGCCTCATTGGCCATGCTTAACACAAACGATCAACAGGTGAACTCCTATGTGACCGCGGCCGCTTCCTACAAACTCCGGTTGAATCGATCCCCTGCTGAACTGACCACGGTCACGGCACGTGCCACCTCGGTGGACACCTTCCAAGTTTCCGGTTGGGGAGATGCTGAAAACATCACATTGCCACTGGCCAGCTCGTCAACTTCTTCTGCGCTTAACCAAAGCAATGCATTTCCTTTCAACGGAGCTTCCCCCAGTCCGACACCCGGTAACGGCACATTGGAATCCAATGCCAGTGGCAAAGTCGTTTTTCGCTGGTCTCATCCACGCGATCCCAAGGATAGCGCTCATCTCGAACTCGGCTCCGTCCCTGCGGCATTGGGACTGAAGCGCCTGACCGATGTGGTCAAAGGGGTTCCCATCCCGCCGAATTTCCCGGCCAACGCCAACCCCGCCGTGCTTCGTGACGGGAGTTCGTTGGGAGCTTGCATTTCCGCTTCCAACTGTCAAAGCGCGGCAGATAATATCACACGTGGACTGAATCCTGACAGGGTGCCGAATTTCGAATTACGTACGGATGCCCCGTTCCGTTTCACAGTCTATCTGTACGACAATCTTGGACGTTTCGTAAACCAAGCCACGGATTCGGTTTCGTCTGCCAAGTGGCAGAAGCTTCACAAGGATCCTTCCGGGTCTGCAACGATTGTGTTGAGCTTGGCACCCGTTGCCAAGAGCGGTCAGCAGTTAGGTACGGGAGTTTACCTGATGCAAGCGACAGTGACCACAGCTTCCCCCTCCGGGTCGGGAGGGGTGTCGCAGAAGTTCAAGCCCGTGCAGTTCGGCTACATACGGCCATAAGCTGCAATTTTATACAGCCGTTTTGCCGGGGAACCGTGCCTTGATCCGTTCCCACGCGTAATACAGCGTCGGAACCACCACCAGCGTCAGCACGGTGTTGAAGAACAGGCCCCAGAAAATGGCCCATGCCATCGGCGTCCACCACAGGGAGCTCTCCGATTTCATGATGGGATGCAGATGGAAAAAGTCGAACCCCTTGCCCGTGGCCATCGGAACCAATCCGATCATGGCCGTGACCGCCGTGAGCAGCACGGGGCGCAGACGTGTGGCGCCACCTTCGATCACCGACTCACGCAACGGCATGCCGCTGCGGCGCAGGTGATTGATGAAGTCGATCAGCACGATGCCGTTCTTTGACACCACGCCCGCCAGGGCAATGATGCCGATGCCCGTCATCAGAATCGAGAATTGGACATGCATGAAGAGTAGCCCCCAGAACACGCCGCCCAGCGACAGCAGAATGCTGATGAACACCAGGAACGGCTGTGCCAGTGAATTGAACTGGGCCACCATGGTCAGCACCACCAGCGCCACGGCGATGAAGAATGCGCGAATCAAAAATGCCTGCGATTCCTCCTGATCCTTGTTGCTGCTGCCGGTTTCCAACGTGTACCCCGGAGGCAACACCATGTCTTTCACCGCCGCCAAGGCGGCGGACTTGGGCTTGGATTCATCCTTCGTTCCCGGACTGAGTTCGGCCCAAACCTGAATGGTGCGCTTGCCGTCGAGACGGCGAATGCTCGCAAGGCTGGCTTTCTGTGTCACACGGGCCACAGAGGTCAGCGGAATCTGCGCTCCCTCGTGCGGAATGGTGATTTGATTGACGCCGGAAAATTCCTCACGCGTGGCGGGATTGAGCCGCACCATCACATCGTCCTCATCCTTGCCCACACGGAACTTGCCCGCCTCATAGCCGTGAATGGCGCCACGCACGGCCATGGCCACGTCGCTGGTGCTGACGCCGAAACGCTGCGCCTGTTCGCGATCGACTTCGACGGAAAGTTCGGGACGCACGGGATCATAGTCCCAGTTGATGTTGACAAGTCCCGGTACCGTGGCCAGACGCGCTTTGACGGTATCTGCGATGTCCGCGAGACGATCAAAATTTTCTCCGGAAACCTCGAAGGACACGGGATAGCCCTGCGGAGGACCGTCCTGCTGCTTTTTGATTGCGACCTTCCAGCCCGGCAGCACCTGAGGCACGTGGTTCTGCATCCACTGCATGGATTTCCACGAGTCCACCTTGCGGTGATCGTAGTCCACGAAACTGATGTCCACATAACCGTAATGAGACTCGGGACGGCGATCTCCCCCGCCCATATCGATCTTGTTGAAGCCCACCACGGCGGAAAAATTCTCGATGTCCGAACTGTCCTTCGGAATCTCAAACAGGCGTTTCTCGACGACCTTTAAGGCCGAATCCGTGGAGTTGACGTCGATGCCCAGCGGTCCCGTAATTTCCGCCGCAACCACCTGTGGTTCGATGTTGGGAAAGAACGCCGCGCCGGTTCCGAGCACTCCATAGGCGATCATTCCACCCACCACGAAGAAGAAGCAGAACAGCAGTACAAGGAACGGATGATCCACCACACGCAGCAAAAAGGAGCGGTACATGTTGCGGAAGCGATCGAACCAATCTCCATCCTGCTCCTCCATGCGCTTGTTCTTGCTCGTCATGAACAGCGAGGCGAACACAGGATTGAATACGAAGGCCACGAACAGGGAGCCTGTCAGCATCACCGACACGGTGATGGGAAGAAATTTCATGAACTGGCCCATGAAGCCGGGCATGAAAACGATGGGCATGAAGGCCGCCACCGTGGTGAGCGTGGCCGTGGTCACAGGAATGGCGACTTCCTTGGTGCCATCTATGGCCGCTGCAACGCGGCTCTTTCCCATCTGCAAATGACGGTAGATGTTCTCCACCACCACGATGCCGTCGTCCACGAGCATGCCCAGGGCAATGACCGAGGAGAACAGCACCACCATGTTGAGGGTGATGCCCATGGCGCTCAGCACCAGCGCGCCCATCATCATGCTGAAGGGAATGGCCGTGCTGATGAAAATACTGTTGCGCAAGCCGAGGAAGAATGAGATCAGCCCGATCACCAGCAACAGACCAAGTACGATGTGATCCTGCAATTCATTGACCATTCGGCGAATCTGGACGCTTTGGTCGAAGGTGTACGAAACCTCCGTGCCGCGCGGCCAGTTGGGACGCGTTTCCTCCACCACCTTCTTGGCTTCATCCACCAGGTTGATGATGTTCGCTCCGGTGCGCTTGGTCACGGTGATGGCGAGGGAGTTCTTGCCGTTGAGGCGGAACATGGTGGCACGATCCCGCTGATATTGATAGGAGACCTGTGCCACGTCGCGCATGCGCACCAACGCACCGTCCTGTGCACGGACGACGAGGTCGGCGAATGCCTCGGGGGATGTGAGTTCACCCGTGAGCTGGACCGAAAACCGGTTGCCACCGGCCAGCAAGGTTCCACCGGGAATGTTGCGGTGCTGTGTCTGAACCGCTTTGACCAAATCATTCAAAGAAAGTCCGTACTGGCGCAGTTTGGAGGGATCCGCGTCAATGGCCACTTCCTTGGTCTGCTTGCCGGTGACGCTCGCCTCGAGCACACCGGGAATGTTGGTGATGCGATCCTTGAGCGTCTGCGCCAGCTGTTCCAGCCGCTCGTTTTCGTAATCCGAAGAAAGCGAAATGACGAAGATGGGGATGTTGGAAAAGTTCAACTCCTGAACGACGGGTTCCTTGGCGTCCTCCGGAAAGTCCGGCTTGGCCTCATCCACCTTGTCCTTGACGCGGCGCAATGCGGTCTCGACCTCGACGTCGGCGTTGAACTCCACCTGCACCGTCGAATAACCTTCACCCGAAGTGGAACTGACCTTTTTGAGTCCGTCCACACCTTCCAGCTTGTCTTCAATCTTTTCGGTGACCAGTTTTTCCATGTCCTCGGGCGACGCGCCCGGATAGACCACGGTCACGAAGATCAGCGGAATCTTGATTTCGGGAAATGATTCGCGCGGCATGCGCAGGTAGGCGCTGAGCCCTGCCAGAATCAGAATGACCGCAAGCACCAGTACGGTGACGGGATTTTTAACGGCGAATTTTGTCATGTCAGCTGCCCCTGATGCCTAATTGAAAAGCGTGAAAAGCCGTTCACCCTGTTTCAGAACTCGACCCGTGTGCCTTCAGAAACCTGGAAGGCGCCGACGGTGATGACGCGATCTCCGGCGGAAAGCCCGGCGAGAACGAGCACGGAATCTCCTTTGGCCGGGCCAATCGTCACGTTGACTCTGTGCGCCAAACCACCATCCACCTTCATGAGGATCGTGCCTTCTTGAAGGCGCAGCACCGCCTGCGAGGGAACGACCAACGCCTTATCATAGCTCTTGCGGAGAACGCGCGCCTTGCCCACCATGCCGGGGCGCAGGTTGTTTCCGGAATTCGTCAGCTCGATGCGGGCCGTCACTGTGCGATTGCGTGCCTCAACGGCGCGATCCAAATCCCGAATCTTTCCGGTCACGGGCTTCATATCACCGCTTTCATTCAGCAACTGAAACTCGGCCTTTTGTCCTTCGCGATAATCAAACGCTTCGCCCTCGGGAATGGAAATGACGGCTTCGAGACGCGAGATGTCGGCGAGACGCACCGTGGGCGCTCCCGGCGGCACATTTTGGTAACCGTCCACAAAACGGCTGACGAGGATGCCCGCGAACGGAGCCTGACAGCGGCTGTCTTCATAAGCCCGCTCCGCCTGCAACGAGGCCGCACGTGCATTCTGGTAATCAAACTGGGCTTTGTCCAGCATGGCCTTGCCCACGTAACCCTTGTCCACGTTGCTCTGCGTGCGCTCCAGTTCACCCTTGGCCAAATCCACGGCGGATTTGGCCTGCAACTGCGCCGCCTGATAACGTTCGCTCTCGATGTCGCACAGGGCATCGCCCTTGGCGACGGAGCGGCCGACGTCGGAAACGCTGTTGACACGCCCGCCGCCCATGGCTGGAGCCGTGAGCACGGCATCGCTGGCACCGCGCAGATCTGCGGAGTACAGTCCCCAGTCCTCGAAGGCACGGGGTTCCACCACGGCCGTGACGACATGAATGGCCAGCGTGGTGTCCGCGGACACGCGCTTCACATCCTCTTCGCTTTCTTCCTTGGCTTTCTTCTTGCATCCCGCGAGAATCGCCAAGGAGGCGACGCACACGATTCCCACGATTCTCTGCCATTGCGGTTTCATTTCGAACCCTCCTCGATCAAGTCCATGCCCAGCGCGACGCGCAGCGCAGCGCACGCCCGAATTTTCTGGTAACGGGCGCCCAACACTCCCAGCTCCGCATTGCGAAGCCCTTCTTCGGCGGCCAGCAAATCGGTGACCTGTCCCTTGCCGGAACGAAAATCCTCTGACAACATCTGGCGCGCATCCTCGGCGGCGTCCCGCGCCTGTCGCGCAGCTTCGTACGCAGTGTCCGCCGCGGCGGCTTCGTGCAACGCTCTTTCGATATCAATCCGGGCGAAGGTAGTGCCGAGCCTCTGGGAGAGCTCCAACGTACGCGCGTCGGAATCATATTGCCTAGCCTTCGAACTTTGTCCGAATCCGTCGAAGATGGGCCATTGCAACCCGACGCCCACCTGCCATTCGAGGTTCTTGTCGAAATCCGTCATTTGATTATTGAGCTTGTACGCGAGAATGCCCCACTTGCCTTGAAAGCCGAGTGTGGGAAGATATTGCATGCGGTAGTAACGGGCATAGCCGCGCAATGATTCCTTCTGCAATTGCATGGCTTGAAGATCCGGACGGCGTTCCAGTATCGCCTGTATCCCGGCTTCGGACGTGTCCACCGCGGGAATCGCAAAATCCGCCGCGGAACTGTCCGGTTCCACCGGAGACTGAACGGAGCGGCCCACCAATCTATTCAAGGACATCGCGGCGGCATCCGCATCGCTTTGCGCACGGATGCGCTCGGGCTCCAGCGACTTGAGCGCCGAAGTCGCCAGCAGCACGGTGCTGCGCTGGCCCGCGCCCATCCGAAAATTCGACTGCATGAAACCGACGGCCTCGTTCTGCCGCTTGAGCGATGCTTCGATCACCTGCACCCGCGCGCGGGAAGTCAGGGCTCCGTAGAAGGCGTCCAACGTCTGCATCTCCAACTCTTGCCGGGAACGGCGGTTCGATTCGGTCTGCGAACGCTGAACCGTTCCGGCCACATGATACGCCTGCCCTACGCGTCCAAAGGCAAAAATGGGTTGCGTCACCTGCACGCCGTAGCTGTAGCGGTTCTGGGCAATGTTGATGACGTTCGGTGCCGCCTGCGGTGTGTTGTCGACAAGCACCTTGTTCGTCGCGGGATCCACGACGAGGTTGCCGGCAGCATCCTGTGTATAACGCGTCGGGGCTTTGAACCCGAGGGACGACAAATCAAAGGGAGAGGCGCCACGACCGGCGTTGGCGTATAACTGCACGTTGGGCAAGGCCGCCGAAAGCACTTCGCTCTTCTGCGCATCCAGCTTGGTTTCCTTTTCGGACATCATCCGTGCTTCCTCGCTGCGTTGCAGCGCCGCGCTCATGGCATCGCGCAAAGTGAGCGATTCGCTCCACACGGAAACAGCAGCAGCCAGTGCGATAAAGGCAAACGGCACCTTTGATCCGCGACGGAAATTATGGCGTTTCATGATATTCCTTCCGGGCTTTTTCAGTCAACAGTCCCTCGAAGAGGACCCTGCAAGTCGTCTCGAACACACGTGTCGGTGTCATGTTGAGTTTTGCGAAAACGGCGGGATTGAGAACGTGACGGACGACTTCGGCGTAGATCAACAGGAACACCTGGGTGTCCACGTCCTTGCGGAAATCCCCCTTGGTCCGGCCTTCCTTCAACAGGGCAGAAAAATCCTCCTGAATGAGTTTCTGGCGGCCACTCTCGATCTCCTGCCAGATTTCCGGGGCGCTGCGCTTCATGTCATGCACCAACGCGCCGCTCATCTCCCCGTAAATCCCCGCCACATAGTCCATCATACGCTTTAGCCGCAAGCGCGGTTCAGAGGAAGCATCGTGCAGGATGGCACGCATGGCGGCATTGCACGCTTCGACGCTTTCATGGGCCACCGCTTGCAACAACGCTTCTTTGCTGGGAAAATGCAGATAGACTGTCTTCTTGCTCACCCCGGCCGATGCGGCGGTTTCGTCCATGGTGACAGCGCTGAAGCCAAGGCGCATGTACTGTTCTCGCGCCACATCCAGAATGCGGCGGCGCATGTCCGCAGCTTGAATGCGCGGAGAACGATGCGGCATCTGGGCGGGCATCGCGCGTCGTTTGGGGGAAAGCGTCGTGGTCATGGAAATACTTTGGAAACTTTTTTGGTTTCGAGAGTTTCCAAACTAGTTTACGTCATTTTGTCGCGTCAACCCCGCCCTTGTCACGCCACGTCGCAACAAGTACGATTCGTCCGTGTCCCACGACATGCGTAGCGAAATCAAACAGGCGAAGCCCTTTTCCAGCCCGGAAGAGGAGCTTTTTCTAAGCCTTGTGCATACTTCGGATATCGCGGCCCGCAAACTCAGTGATTTCCTCAAGGAACACAAAATTTCCACGGCCCAGTACAACGTCCTGCGCATTTTGCGGGGGGCCGGCCCGAACGGGCTTCCCTGCGGAGAAATCAGTTCCCGCATGGTAACCCGCGATCCCGACATCACCCGCCTGCTCGATCGTCTGGAAAAACGCAAGTTGGTGGGGCGTTCGCGTCTCTCCGGGGATCGCCGTGTGGTCTCAACGCGTATTTCACCCGACGGCTTGGCCCTCTTGAAAATTCTCGACAAGCCCATGGTTGAAATTCATCAACAACAGCTTGGATTTTTGTCTGCCACAGAAATACAGGAACTTCTGAAGGCATTCACGCGCATTCGAGCACATCTCAGCGAAGAGGCGCCTGAGTGATCCAAATCCGTCCGGCCAGCGAGCGGGGACACATCGATCACGGTTGGTTGAACACCTGGCATACCTTTTCCTTCGCGGACTATTTCGATCCTGAACACCATGGTTTCCGCTCGTTGCGGGTGATGAACGAAGATTTCATCCAGCCCGGAGAAGGTTTCGGTACTCACGGTCATCGGGACATGGAAATCCTCACCTATGTCCTTTCCGGAAAACTGGAACATCGCGATTCCCTGGGAAATGGCGGCATACTGCAGCATCATCTGGTGCAGCATATGCGCGCGGGCACCGGCATCCGGCACAGTGAGGCCAACGCGAGCGACACGGATGAGTTGCATCTCTATCAGATCTGGATTCTGCCAGCCAAGGGCGGACTGGTGCCGAATTATGTGGACAAAACCTTTGACCCTGCAGAAGCCCAAGGAAAGCTGCAATTACTCGCTTCGCCCGGAGGACGGAATGGAAGTCTCGACATCGCACAGGACGCCTTTTGGTACCGGACTTTTCTTCAGCCAGGACAATCAGTTTCATTGTCTTTGACCGACGAGCACCACGCCTGGGTTCAGGTTGTGAACGGAACGGTTACCCTGAACAGTTCGTCCACTCTGTCTACGGGCGATGGCGCGGCAATGAGCGGTGAGAAGGAACTTGTGTTGAAAGCGGAAAAAGAATCGGAAGTGTTGGTGTTCGAACTGGGGTGAGTCACTCTGCCGTTTCCATCACCGTCCCCGGATAATACGCCGACAGAATCGTGGCACAATCCTGCCCTGCCCGAGAACGGGCCATCGCTCCCATCTGACACATGCCCACACCGTGTCCATAACCGCCGCCTTCGGCAACGACACGGTTTCCGGACACCTCGATGTCAAACTTGGCGCTCCGCAGGATGCGTCCCGAAACAGTTTTCAAGCCCATGCGAATCTTATCGCCATGCAGTTCGAACCCTCCGCGATCCGTTCTGACTTCCAGCACATCCACCCTGCCATCGGCGAATTTTTTTTCGATCCGTAACCCCTTGAGATGGTGAAAGGCGGGAACATTCCTCACCCCCGCCTCATTCAGATTATGGCGCAGAATGGAAGCCAATTCCGGCAGGGTCCATTCCTCGCTCCAGTGCATGTAGCGTGACGCCCGGCACCACGGTTGCCCGTCAGCATCGCGATCTGCACGGGTTACGAGATATGGAATCATGGCCCCCCCCCAGACCTCGTGCCGGGCGGCCGTCATTCCTCCGCACGTGCTGTGGTAATAGCACATAGCCAGCGTATCGTGATGCACAAGCACCTTGCCCGCGGTTTCGCGAATGGCACGGTCGGTCGTTCCGAATTCAGCGGAGACGCCCCCATAGACCTGATCCTGCACCGAAGCGCGCACGTCGAACCAGGCGTTGCCTTTGGCCAGCATGAACTTGTATCCATAGGTACGCGCCACCACGGCTTGTGCCTTGAGCGCCTCCATCTCCCCCTCGCCCATGCGCCCCATTTCCAGCGGCACCACGCCGCGCAGATATTCTTCCATCGGAAGCACGTTCACGCAAAATAATCCGGCCCCATCGTACGCAATGTCCAATGCGCCGCGGTAATTTTTTCCATTCAAACCCAATACGGCGTCAGGATCTCCCGGACTCAACCGCAAAGAAGCGACCTTTCCGGCAAAACTTTCCCCGTGAGCGCCTGTGATTCGAAATCCTTCACGACCATACGCAATGTGGATCGCCCCGGCCGGATAGTTTTTATCCCCCTCAGAGCCGTCTCGTTTGAGCCAGTGTAAACGGGCCTTGGAAGAGGAAGAGACCGCAAGTGTCTTTGCAACTTCCTGAAGCAACACGCGGATGAATCCCTTTCCTGAAGGCGGCAAGGCAAAAATTCGTCCGCTTTTCGCAGTAGGCTTGGGAGGCTCATCGGGAGCCTTGTTCGGAACAGGAGTTGGAGAATGGGTTTTTGGGGGTTCAGTGGCTGAAGTTTCCACAGGCGCATCCAGATACAAGGATGTGTCCGTCCCGTAGGGATAACGTAAGGCGCCGGGATTTACTTCTTCAGGATACGGAAGCTTGGCAGCGGCCATGCTGAACGCCATGGCCAGCAACACCGGAAATCGCAATGGAAAATTCACCGCGCTCCGCGGGCCATTTTCTTCAGCTTCGGCTCATTCATCAATCGATCGGTGGCGGAGATCTTGTCCACGAACAACACCCCTTCGAGATGATCGATCTCATGCTGGATGCAGCGCGCCAGCAATCCGTCGAGATTTTTGAGTTCGACGGGCTTTCCGTCGTAGTCAAGCGCCTTCAAAGTGATGGTTTCTGGGCGCGTAACATCGGCCCAGACATCCGGCACTGAAAGACAGCCTTCCTCGGCCACTGCTTCGCCGCTGGAGGACACAATCTCCGGGTTGAAGAACACGCGCGGGTCACGCTTTTCTTCACCGCCGACATCCACCACGATCAACCGCACTGATTCACCAATCTGAGGCGCGGCCAGACCAATGCCGTTGGAGGCGTACATGGATTCCAGCATCTCGTCAGCCAACCGTTTGAGCGCCGGGCTTACGGAAGTAACAGGCTTGGCGCGCTTGCGCAAAACCGAATTACCGTAAACCAGAACGGGACGGGCGGTCACAATCACCCCTTGGCCTCGACCTTGTCCGGACTCACGGCTTGGGCAATCGCACTTTTGTCGAAATCGATGCGGGCGCCGCCATTGAATTCAAGCGTGATGAGGCTGTCCTTGACGGCGTAGACTTCTCCGTACATTCCGGAGGTGGTCAACACCCGATCTCCCCGTTTCAAAGAGCCGAGCATCTTGTTCAGCGCCTGCTGTTTGCGGCGTTGGGGCAGGAAAAACAGGAAATACATGATGAGGATTGTTGCCAGCAAAAACACCAAGTCCATGGTTCCGAACTTCACGAATCAACTCCTCGGGCATGGAAAGTCACACCCAGTTTTTTGGTTTTGGGAAAAATTAGCAAGGGGAAGGGATCGCCAAAGGACGGAAATTACGGCCAATTCTACCTTGGAGCACCCGGCACCCGTAGCTCAGTGGATAGAGCAGCGGTTTTCTAAACCGTTGGTCCCTGGTTCGAACCCAGGCGGGTGCGGATTTTTATCTGACGAAGTAACGCCGGACTTTGACACCACCACCGGCAACTGCAACACGCATCAGGTAGACACCGCTCTTTGCACTTCTCAAGTCGCCGCTGAAGTCGTAATCCACGGGCACGACACGGCCATGCTCCTGTTTGAGCAGGCGGCCCGACATGTCGTACAAAGCGACGGAATGAAACCCGGGTTTGTTGATGTACACACCGGCTTGCTCGGGATGAAAAGTGATTCCGGATGCATCGAGCGCAAAATTCAAGTCACCCTTATGAATGCCGGTCACTGAGACCGTATCGTAACCTGCCGTCCAGTACATGAATTGCTTGAAGAATTTGTCCCAAACCGCCTGGGTCATTGCGGTCATGGTCACATTGTCGTGACCTTCCATGAAGTAACTGATGGTTCCCTTCATATCGGGGAAGGTCCATGAAGCGGCATAGCCGGGCGTGGCCGTACCATAATTGAAGGAACTCGTGGCGACACCGCAATTCGTGCCCGTACCGTTGTTGGTACAAGTAGCGGGATTCATCCGGAAGAAAACGTCGGCAGTGGGATACACGGAAGTGATTTGCTTGGAGAACCAATGCCACTCGCCTTGGGGGAAGATCACGCTGTCCGGGCCGATCGTTCCGATTCCGGCGAATGTGATCCCTTCCATGACGGGATGGGTTTTGATGGCCGAGGGAATGCCCACATGCGCAGACACGGCTGTGCGGGAGGATTCGCCAGTATAATTCACGGGATGGGCCGTGTTGTAATACCAGGGCCATACGCCCGACTGTCCGGTGCGCGAGTCACCGGAGGAATGCATGATGAACACGCCTCCGCCCAACTGCTCTACGAAGTTCTGCACGGCTGTGCGATTCGCTGTGGGGAAACCCGTGGCCGAGGCCCAGCTGGAGATGTAGTTGCCAAAGAATACCTGATAGCCCGTAGTGGCCGGGTTTCCGAGCTTGGCCGCGGTGATGTTGTTGCCATTCGTTTCGATGTCCACAGTCCAAGGAGGCGTTTCCGAACGACCAATACGCGTCAGTGTGGAATCCAAAAGCGGCGTGGCAATGTTGTGGTTGTAGTTGTAGTAGAAGCTGCCGATCAAAATCTTCTTGAGCTTGGAAGTCAGTTGGTATTGCTGGCCATTAATCGTCACCAAGCGCTGTTTGGCAAGCGGGACCGTCTGAGCATGCACGGAAATGGATGCGGCAAGCAAAATGGATGCTAAAATTGCTGTCTTCGAATGCATAACGGTCTCCTCAAGGCTTCTAAACGCCTTAAATAATACGCCCAATTACCCCACCACGCACGGTCTTTTTAGAACAAAAATGTGTTATTTGACAGAATAACGGTATTACATGCTCCACTGGAAACGCAGCATGTAATACCAATCCGATTTGCCTTGCGTCAAAGGCATGGAGGACGGCTCACCGAGATTGTTCTGGACTCGCAAATGATCGTTGGCAACCTGGGCATAGAGATCCAATCCAGTGAACAGATTTTTTTGAACAAACAGCGACCATTTCAGATCATCATGGTCGTAAACGCCCGCCCGCAGGTTATCCTCGTACTCGGCGACGTTCCCTCCCGGCAATTGGGGCTGGGGAAGCGCGTTCGTGAATTGCTGAAAACTATTGTCGGGATAGGGGTTTTTGAAATACTCCATCTGGAGACAAAGCAAATCCAGAATGCCGAAGGTGGGCACATCGACTCCCAGCATCAGAGGAATGCGATTCTGAATCTTTTCGTAAAAGTAAGGTTGGTTCTGCACGCCCAGCACGGCAACTTCGACAAACGCCTTGAACGGACCCGTGCTTTTCCCGTCCATCCCCAGCAGGCTGGCGATATCCACGGAAGCGCGGCCCATCAATTTGATGGCCTTGAAGGTGAGTTTTTCCGTCTTCGAAGCTTTCAAAGTATCAATGGGAGTTCCGGTGGAATCCACGATTTCATACAAAAGCCCGCCGGACGCGTCGTGAAGCTCGGTGGCAATGTGAGTAATTCCGTCAGCGTAGGTGTAGCTGGTGATTTGACTCCCCATGCCCTTCCACGTCCCTCCGGAAAAACCAGATTGATGGCTGAGCGAGCTATTCAATGCAGGGTAGGCCGGAAAATTTTTCACCTCCACATACGTGTTGGAATGCTGGGGATCGTCAGGCGTGGTCCAACTGGGCTGGATGGGAAGCCAGCGATGCAAGGAAACACCGGCACCGAATTCAAACGCGCCCATCACTTTCAAGGTGGCTACGTAAGACGGAGAAAAATCGAACAGGGGTTGATCGTTAAATTCGCTGTACATCAAAAAGTCATGCCGGAGCATTCCGTTCAGAGAGGTCCAACTTACCTTGGTTCCGAGGGACTTGTACTCGTTGCTGTTCATCCAGACCCATCCGCCCGAACTGCCCGTGTGGATGATGCCGGGGTACGCTTCGCTGCGCAGCAAATACTCGCCGAGATTCACGGCATCAGGATTGTATTTGTATCCGAAAAATCCGAACTTCACGTTGAGATGCCGGGAGAAGTCATATTGCGCCGAAGCTTCGGAAATACCCGGACCGAATGAAATGCGTTTGTATTCCGCCGGTTCATGGGCCGGGTTTGAGGCGACCGGTTTGTAGAACAGGCCGCCTACGCCGATATTCATGCGCAGCCTCTCGTCCAACGTCCCTGAATATGTGAGCGCAATGCCATTACGGTTCAGAAAAAGATCTTCCAGTGGCGTGGTCGTGGCTTCGGATCCATCCCCATAAACCAGAGAGCCCCGGACGAGTTGTCCCGCATCCACAAAACCGACAACGGAAACCTGACGGTCCGTGATTCCAGATTTGCCCGCTTCCGCAAAAGCGGAGCCTATGGCCAGACAAGCCATGACAAGGCATATGTTTTTCCTCATGGGCTCTCCCCCTTCATTTCCACACGTGCGACTTCTTCGCGTCGGGGCATGCTTAAAAACCCCACTGAAGATGAACGAGATAATACCACTGATTTTTCCCGGCGGTTTGCGGTTGCGCAGCAGGCAAGTGTCCATAGTCTCCCACTGTCCGCAATCTCATGTGATCGTTAGCAGCCTGTAGTTTGATTTTCAAGCCGGGAACGATCGATCGAACAGCGTGCACGCTCCACTTCCAGTCGTCCCCATGCACCGAGGGAACAGTGAAATCATTCTTCGAATAATCCACATCGGGAATCGGCATGTCGGAGGGATAGACTTGCGGATTCGTCCCTCCATCCAGTTTTTGCTTGCTATCAGGATAGGGATTATTGAGATACTCCGCCTCCACGGCGAGGAGATCAAGCAATCCGAAGGTAGGGATGTGCACACCCACCATCACCGGCATGCGTTGAGTGATATCCTCATAATACACGGGCTGGTTTTGCACCCCGAGTATCGCCCATTCCGCATATGCTTTGAAAGGTCCGGTGCCGTTAAGATGGAATAGTTCCGCGCAATCGAACGTTACACGGGCCATGACATTTACCGCACGGCGTGTGATGTCCTCCGTTTTGGTGAAGATAGCGGCTCTTTGCGAGCCCGGCACAGCGAGGCCGTTGGTATCTACATCAACGAGATTCCCCGCAGTGTCCAGATAATGCGTGCATTTGGATTGGTCCGCATTGCATCCTTGCAGGTTCATTAAAAATTGGCGAATCCCTTTGCGTTCACCTGTTGCGCTTGCCTGTTGATCCGAACGCCCTTGTACGGCCGGGAAGTTCGATATCTCCACGTATTGATCTCCGTAAAAAGGGTCGCTTCCCATTGAAGGATTTTCCTGACTGTTCATGAACCAGCGGCGCAAAGCAACACCACCGCCAATCTCGACGCCCTTTGAGGGGCGAAGAGAAAACAGATAGGCCGGAGAAATGTCGTACAATGGCGGATTTTCATATTCCCAATAAAGGCCGAGTTCGTGGCTGAAACGCCCTCCAAAGTGGCTGGCCCTCACCCGGAAACCCAATGAGCGCATGTAGGCGCTGTCCACCCATGTCCATCCGCCTGTCGCGACGTAAGTCGGATAGGATTCGCTGCGCAACAAATATTCTCCGAGATTCATGGAAGGAGAGTATCTGAACGGAAAATAGCCGCCTTGTGCGTTTAACTGGCGCGTGAAAGAGAACGTGGCCGATGCCTCCGTGATTCCCGGCCCAAAATGAATGGAGTTCTTCCAGAACTCCTTCTCGGGAGGGAAGGTTCTCCAAAAAAGCCCGCCAACCCCCACTTTCAGAAACAGTTTCTCCTGGACAGTGTCTGCAGCATACAATGTGACGCCAAAACGATTGAGGTAATGCCCATCCACCGCCAGTCCTTCCGTGTTTCCCCGGACGAGCTGCCCCATGTCGGTATAGGCTTCACCGCTGAGTTTGTCGACGGAAATGGCGTGAACGACCATCGGCAACAAGCCAAGCAACACGTAATGCCATTTCCAACAACGCCGCATTCCAAATCCTCGATTGTATGAAGGCCGGATTTCCCGGACCCAGACAAATTACCGCCAAAGTGTTTTTTTTTCCGCAGAAACTTTTGTCTAATTTCTGTTCACGTCATCGTGTTATTGAACGCCCCATGACTACTCCCCTGACCACGCCTCGTCCCTTATGGATCTTAGGCCCATGGCGCGATCTGGCTTTTTTCATTTTAACCCCCCTTTTCGTCATTCCGATCGTCTTCGCGCTCAAACAGCGTGTTCCGCTCGAGACTCTGGGGCTCTACATTCTGGGGCTAGGCGGCTTTGGTCATCACCTTCCCGGCTTCATTCGCGCCTACGCAGATCGCGATCTGTTCCGCCAATACCGGCTTCGATTCACAGTCGTCCCACTGCTGTTGTTGGCAATCGCGGGCTTCTACTCCTTCGTTAACCTTAATGCCCTGGCGTGCGCGACCGTGTTTTGGGGCGTATGGCATGGAGCCATGCAGGTCAATGGTTTTTTGCGCATTTACGATTCCAAGGCGGGATCCTTTCGGCCCGCAACCGCAAGGTTGGACTGGCTCTTGTGCATTGCGTGGTTCGGATTGGCCATCCTGCATTCGCCCACCAAGATGTTTTCGCTGGTGGCACAGTTTTACGTCTCCGGTGGCGTCTTGATCCCTCCCCTTGCCTTTGAAATCCTGCGCAGGATCTGGGATACCGGCACCGCGCTGATCACCTTGCTGTTCGCGGTCAACGCCTGGCGGCAATGGAAGGCAGGCATGCCGCCCAGCCCCATCAAGCTGCTGACAGCTGTCTCCAGTTTTGCCTTCTGGTGGTTCTGCACCGTCACCACCGGGAATTTGATTCTCGGAGTCGTGCTGTGGGAGATCTTCCACGATGTGCAGTACAATGTGCTGGTCTGGCTCTTCCAACGCCGCCGCGTGGACGGAGACATGCATGCCGGGTTTGCGGAGAAATTTCTGTTTTCACCAGGCGGGGCACGCATGTCGTTATACGCCCTCTTCATCATCGCCTATGGGAGCATCGGCGTCTTCACCTCATTCTCCGATCTCAACATGCCGGAAAAAATTCTCCTGGGCGCCGCGGGGTCCCAGTGGCTGCTGCGCATCACTTTGGCATCCGCCCTGCTGCATTTCTATTACGACGGTTTCATCTGGAGAATCCGGGAACAACGCACCCGTGCAGGATTGAACCTTCAGGAAGGAACCACGATTCCCGCTGTCGCGTCAACCGAAAAATTCTGGTTGCACGGATGGAAATGGGCATTCTTTCTACTGCCCGTGGGCTTGATGGGCTTCTCCCAGTATCGCGGACGGAATCCCGATTTCAAATCGCAAGTTCTGAATCTAAGTGCGTCCATTCCCGGGAGCTGGCTGGCGCATTTTCTGGCGGGTAGCTACCACAAGGAAGATGGCTTTTCGGAGCAGGCGGAGACGGACTACCGCATGGCCGTTCGCTACAATCCAGATTTCGATCTGGGCCATCTTTTTCTCGCAGACTTGCTCTATGCCAAGGGTGAATTTTCGGAGGCCGTCGAGCATTACCGCAGAGCCTTGGAATTGGATCCTTCCGACGCGATGGCAAGAGAAAGACTCGCATCGCTCTACCTTCGCACGGAACAATTCTGGCTTGCAGGAGAACAATTCCAAATCGCCTTAAAGGCGGAACCGGACAATCCGGATCTGAATTTCGGAATGGCTACCGCATTATTGCGTCAAGGCAAACTTCAGGAGGCGGGAGCCCATGCAGAAAAAACACTCCGTGCCGTTCCGAATCATTCCGGTGCGCTCAATTATCTGGGAATGATTCGCGATGTGGGAGGTGATCCAGCCGGAGCGATTGCCTATTACCGCAAGGCGTTGGCGGCGGACTCAACCAACGCCAGCGCCCGTGAAAATCTCACCACGGCGCTGGCGAAAATCAACTTGCGTTAGAGCAGCGAAACCTTGCGAGTGTATTCGCCACCGGAAGACTTCACCCGGACTACGTACACGCCCTGTTTCATACCGTACTTGGCCGCGAGGCGCGAAAAGGGGTAGCGCGTTTCGCCAAAACCATTCAGAACCGCCAACCTAGTCCCTCCGACCGTGTAAAGCCCCAATTCATGAGCGCCGCCTTCGCGGATGACCAACTCCTCGGAAGACATCGAGATGTTGAGCTTCCTGCCGCTTGGACCGCTTGAAATGGCGATCGGAGACAACTGACACGAGCCGGTATAGTTGATGCGGACAAGGCCGGGATTATTGCCGGAAGCATAAGCTCCGGTGCTGCCATATTGCAGCACGTACAGGGCACCTTCAGGACCATATTTGGCTTGCAAAGGGTTGCGGATGCTGAAGCGCACCACTCCGGCAGTCGCCTGCTGTTGCGGTATTCCCACCAAGACGGGATTGATGCTGTCCAGCGTGGCGATATACATCTGGCCGCTGCTGGGTGTTCCATACACGGTCATGAGAACCCAGCTGTTGTTCAAATGCGGCGGGAATTTGACGCTGGATTTCAGGTTGCGATCATAGACATAGATTGGACCTCCAATGGCCACATTGTTATTCATGGTGGTTTGTGTCGTCGTGGTGCCATACCAGATAAGCGCCGAAGTGGCGGGAGGCAGGTTCTGCACACCGCTGTTCAACAGGGAGTTGTTGATGGGCGTAGCCGCGCTGTGACCCGTGGGGAGGACGATCGAACCGGCAGGAGTGGGTTGGTTGTTCGCCATGAAATAAGGCATGCCGGTAAACGCAGGATGAGTCACGAGATTGTACTCATCGTTGTTGGCGTTGTACTGGACATCGCCCCAAGCCAGCCAACCCTTGGTGGGATGCACGGCGACGGAGTAGTTGCTGCGCGTCCCCTTGACGTAAACTTCGGGAAGCACCTTGGTTGGATCCCGATATTGAGCCGCCAAGGAGGAATTGTTTTGCAGATCAAACTGTCCGGCCCAGTATTCACCGAAGTTTCCGGCGGGAATGGTGTAACCCGGTCCGTAGGTTCCGCTGCGATCCGTGCGCACGGTGGTGGCGTTGTTGTCGGGATGAATGCGGATCACTCCGCCACGGATGCTGGCCGTGTTACCCGATCCCCATTCACCGCTGTTGCTGCTGTCCGCGGCCGTGGGAGACGTACTGGTCCGCCCGGCGTACTGGCTGCCGCTACCGTTGAGATCGTTGCTGTTGTTTCCGATCGTCACCCAGAGATCGCCGTTGCGATCAAAGGTCATGGGACCGCCGGAGTGGTACTGATCGGTTTTGCTTCCCAGGACGTCGATCAGGATCTTCTCAGAGGCCATATCGAGGCGATTCTGGGAGTTCACGGTGATGCGCGAAAGACGCAACCTGCGGTTGGCGTTGCTCGTGGCGCCCGTCGCCGGGGCGCCGGGAATGGTGGGGCAATACCAGAAATAGATCCACTTGTTGGTGTTGAAGTTGGGATCGAGAACAATCCCCATCAAGCCATTGTCGTTGGAATTGTTGCTGGACTGATAGCCCCAGTTGGGAATGAAACCGATGCTGTCCACGCGTTTGTTCAAACCGTCGTAGAATTTGACCTTACCCTTGCGCTCCACGAAGTAGACGTTCGTGTACAGTACGCTGTCGCCAGCAGTGTTGTAAACGCCCTGCACATCGAACTGCACAGGTTCCACCAGACCGGAGTTGGTCGCGAGCGGGGTATTGGCCCCGGTCTTGTTGAAAAGTTCCGTCGCCTGAAAATCTGATTGCTGTAAACTACTGCAACCCGGATAGGTGAATTGCGCATACAAAGGAACACTGAGTAAAAAACCTGCGCCCATGGCGATTTTAAAGATTTTCATGTCACCCTCTCTCTTCGGCGAGTATGCAAGCAAAATAGGCTGAATTCTTAGTTTTAGCTGGGCGTTTCAGCAAAAATACCTGAGTTTTTGTTCCGTGATAAACGCCGAATTTGTCTCAATATTCATCTTTTTCAGACAAACCAAGGACGACCCAAAAGAGATCAGATGACATTGGCTATTGCCTCGCCCAAAGAAATCCACGTACGCGGCGTACCTGTCTTCCCGAAAAGCGCACCACGTTTCCAAAATGGAAATCCAAATGGGAATCGTTCCCTTGGAAAATCGGAACACTAGGGGCTGCTTCTAAGGCAATGCCTGAATCCAGCGGTATTTGAAAGCGCCTTGTTCCAACTCTGGCAACTTGAATACATCACCCGGCTTGAGGCTCTTAATTTCCCACATCTTGCGACCCATCAGATCAAACAACTGGAATCCCTTCATGCCCTCGGGAACTGTAACCGGACTGCCCGAACGCAGGTTGATGACCCAGCCACTCGCACGCGCGCCATAGCGGGCATTGGGGTTCAGAATGGGGGTGTTGTTGGGCTGCTCCAATTTCGGTTCCGATGGGCGGCAGGAACCGGTGTAAGAAATCTTCTCGATCCGAATACCATTGGGGGATGAGAAATTGGTGTTGCCATATTCCACGATGTACAAGGCGCCATCTGGCCCCGCCTTGAAATCAACCGCGCCATAAAACGTGTGATTGGCGAAGATGCGTTGGGATGCCGTCACCGCCGTTCCCAAGCTGTCCAAAGTTCGCACCATGATCTGGTTGCCATCGTGATCGGTGGTGAACCATTTACGCGTGAAATGCGGAGGAAACTTGACTGAAGAATTCAAGTCTCCGTTGTAGCGATAGATGGGACCGGTGATCGGGCTGCTGCCTCCGGGCAGAAAAAACGCAGGTCGTGCAGCAGGCAGGGTGTCCAAACCGGTATTAAACACCGATGTGTTAATGGGAGTCGCCGCAATTTTCCCACCTGAAAATGTGGTATTGTTGCCGACGAAATAAGGCCATCCTTCGAATCCGGGAGTCTGACGAAGATTCACTTCTTCGCGGACCGCACCGGTCAGGACGTCGGGGCCGACGTCGCCCCAAGCCACCCAGCGACGCACCGGATCCAAAGCAAGGCTGTAAGGATTGCGATTGCCCTTGATATAAATCTCCGGAGCCACCTTGCTTGTGTCCAGATATTTGCTCTTGCCCGTTTGCTGCGCGAAATATTCTCCGAAGTTGCCGCTGGGAATGCTGTAACCTTTGGTGGAATTATCGGGATGGATGCGCAGAATGTTCCCCCGCAAGCCTTTGGTGCTGCTGGCCCCCCACTGATCACTCTCGTATTTCTTGGTCTCATCCATGCCTTCGGGAGGATTCGTCGTATTTGACCCCGCGCGCCCTCCGTTGTTGCCCTGGGTGATCCACAAGTCACCGTAGGCGTCGAATTCCATGGCGCCGCCGGTGTGGCAGCAGGTCTGACGCTGGCCGGGAATTTCCAGAATCACTTTTTCCGAGCTCGGCAAAATCGTATCGCCATTCGCGCCGGTGGTGATGGTGAAACGGGAAACACGGAACACTTCGTTGGTGGCGGGCAACGGAGACCAGTGGATGTATACCCAGCGATTGGTCTTGAAATTCGGATCCAATGCAATGCCCGTGACGCCTTCCTCGACCGAAGTGCTGTTCTTGACCGTCAGGTAGTCATTATTACCGGTTCCCCGTCCCCAGTTGGGCAGCTGCGTCAGGAGTTTGATGGTCTTGGTCGCGGCGTTGTACCGTTTGATCTTGCCCGGACGGATTTCGACCCAATAAACGTCGGTGTTCCCGCTGGCGTCCATATCAAACGCGATCTTGTCCGGTTCCGACAAAATCGCGGTATCCGCATTCGTCTTTTTAATCACCAAGGTGTCGTATTTGAAGTCCGCATCCGTCACATTGGGGCACCCCGGCCACGTCCAGCTCGTTTGGGACCATGCCGACGTGGCGACAATAACCATCACGCAAAGTGCCACTGATTTTCCTGAAAGCCGCATCGCCGTCTCCCTGTTTAGAGCCTCAACAATCTAACGTGAAAAGCCCTTTCCCGAAGGGGATTTCCATCCGATTTCTGTGTAAAATTCATGACTCCATGTTTTTTTCAACCCATCGCCCGAGCTGGTTTTCTCGTATCATCGCGCCCTTATCGCCGCTGTACGCATTGCTCCGTTTCCTGCACGGAACATTTTGGCTGCGAACGGGAATCCACGATCCAAAACACCTTCTTCCCTTGGTAGTAATCGGATCCCTGCGGGCGGGCGGGGCCGGAAAAACTGCGGTGGTCCTGGAACTTGCACGACGACTTAAGTCGCAGAGATTGCGTGTCGCGATATTGGCATATCGAATCCAAAAAAATGCGAACCCCGCGCTCTTGTTCGAAGTAACCTCGAACATGGACTGGAAGCAGTGCTCGGATGAGGCGGTCCTGCTGGCGCGCGAAAGTGGTATGCGGGTTTTTGTCACACGGAACCGCGAACACGCTTGGGATGCCTTGAGTCGATCCAACGAGTTCGACGTCCTCATTTCGGATGACGGACTTATGGATCCGCGTTTGCGAAACGCGTTCCGAATAGTGCTGAAGCGTCCGGAGGAAAACCCCGGAATCTTCGATCTTTTACCTGCTGGCCCTTATCGCCTGACTTCTTCGTTTCTCAAGGAGGCGGATTGTGTTGTTCTGGGTCCATCGAACGAAACAGGATCAGATAGTGCATGGTTCCGACGCGAACTGATTTTTCCCAAGGGATTCGACTTTGAAAAAAAATATTGGGCGGTCTGCGGCATGGGAAACCCAACTGACTTTGTCCGAGATTTGCGTTATGCGCGTGTACATCTGGCAGGGATCTCTCACGGCCCAAACCACGCGTTACCCGAGCTTGACAGGGTGTGGCGGCAGGCCGAACGATGCGGCGTGAAACGGTTCGTGTGTTCGGCAAAGGATTGGATCAAGTTGGAAAGTTCTCCCATCTCCGGTTCCGTGGACGTGATTGGCGAACACATGGAACTCGGGCCCGGACTGCTGAACGCCGTGAAGAAGTATCTGGCAAGCCATGCATCTTCGTAGATTAATGTGCAGCATGCGTCTTGCCGCGTTTATTTCATCCCTTCTTTTCCTATTCGCCGCGAAATCCTTTGCCTATGTCGGCAAATGGCACAGCTTCACGAACAAGGAGCGCGTCACTTCCCTGATTTCGCACGGCGGGTATATCTACGCTGGAACGCAAGGAGGCATCCGCCGCATCGACCCGGTGACACTCGCAGAAAAAGATTATGACAATCTCGACGGACTGCTCGATTGCTGGATCACAGGCCTCGCGGAAAGTGACGACGGAACACTCTGGGCTGTTGCTCGCGATGGTTATGTCTATGCGCTTTCCAATGACCGATGGGAAGCCTACGGCCGAAGCTACGCCGCCCAGAAATGGGTGATGAACGACCGGGCTGCCCTGACCGCCGGGCAGTATCTCTTTCTGGGATCGGAAAAGGGATTGACATTGTTCGATCTCGACCAGAAAGTTTCCCAGGCCAATATCACGCGCTTTGACACCTTGAACGGAAGTCCTGTCTTCTCGTTGCTGCGCCGGGCGGACACGTTGTATGTGGGAACGGCCGACGGCGTTTACAAGGCAGGTGTAGATTTCTCCAACCCCGTCAACCCCGTCAACCCCGCAGCGCGCTATGGGAATCTTGCAGATTCACGCATATGGAAACGGGTGAATCTAAGCATCATCGATTCCTCCACGATGCAACTGCGGCGTTACGAATTCATGGCGTTCATCGGCGATTCACTGGCCACTTACGGACCGGGAACTTTGCTGCAATCCCCCATTCACGTAGAAGCATTCGGGGAAAAACCCGTTCAGATTGGCTCCTCCACATTCTCCTCGATGTTCGCAGTGACCGCCGTGAATCTCGACGGCAAGGTGTTTCTGGGTGGACGAAACGGTATCTTCGTTTCCGCAAATGCCGCGAGCGCCACTCCCACCCTCTCTTCCATTTCCCGCCCTTCGCTGGTTCCCAGCGATACCATCTGGAACATCACGGCCAATGGCGGGAAGTTGTGGGGACAGTCCGTCAATGGTCTCTACAGCCTCAGCGCATCCAGCGGCGATTCATTGTCGTTCAACGCCTTCTATATCGTCGGCGGGCCGCGACTCATCACCACCGAATTTCTCTACCGCAACCTGAGCAACCTGAAAGCCGATGCGAATGGCGATGTGTACGCCGGGCTATGGGGAGGCAGTCTGGTGCGCGTGCGGAATGAAGTCGAGCAGGCGTGGAGCACCACGACGCCTGTCAATACGTGCATTCAACCCACGTCACCATCATGGTATCCGGTTTACGCGTTGAATCCTCCATTCAAAAACCATGTTTTCTTTTCCCTCTTCAAGGGAGAGAACGTCTATACCCATCGCCTCATCCATCTCAACACGGCCACGGAACAAATCTCCTGTCCGGATACGATGGCAGTGGGCGGTTATCCCCACGCGATCCGCATGTTCTCCGACTCGTTGCTGGGCATTGCCAGCGATCTTGGTGTCGGCTTTTACAAGGTGCGGGAGGCTTTCAACTCCATCTTGTTGACGCCGGTGGGACTTTCGTCCTCGGCGGGATTATGGACAGGAGAGGGTTCGGCCAATGAAACGTGGGGACTTGCCACTGATGCTATGGGAAGGCCCTGGGCTTTGATGGCGGATCAACTTTTCTATGTCGAAAAAGATACGCTGGATTCGGCCATGATACGCCCGGGAAGCGTCAAGCAGCGACTCCAGGCCGCCGAAGGTTTCACCGGAAAGGAGTGCTATCATCTCGATGGAGATCCGGTCGGCTCCCTGTGGGCGGCGTGTAGCAATGGGCTGTATCACATTCAACCCGGCCCATCGGGCATCGGGAAGGTGGAGCGCTATGGGCTGGATCAGGGCTTGCTAAGCCTCACCATCAACGACCTCAGCGTGGATCCCTCCAATGGGCAGGTCTGGATCGCCACGGATCGCGGCATCAGCATGCTGGAGAGCGCCTCGCAACCTCCGGTGAAAACGTTGAGCAGCGTCCAAGTGTATCCCAACCCATTCCGGCCACAACACCGGTTCGTCATCTTCGACAATCTCCCCCAAAACTCGACCTTGCGCATTCATAACGCCGCCGGGACCGTGGTTCGGATTTTTCATCCTTCCGAACTGACCGGACATCAAGCCCAATGGGACGGAACCAACCAGAACGGCAAATCCGTGGCGGCGGGCATCTATCTCTACAGCGTCACTTCAGGCTCCTCGGTCGAACGGGGCAAGGTGATCGTGGCGCGGTGAGGTTTCCTTCCCGTCTTGCCGCTTCACTGCTGCCGACCGGACTGCCACTTCCGGTCATACGGGGACCGGCGCGGGGCGGAATCTGGTTGACAGGGGCCGCGCCCGGGCCTTCAAAAGGGTTGTCCGTTCTCTGGAACCGTTCCGAACCGGAACAGCTTGAGGCCGCAGCGCGGTTGTCCGATAATGCGACCTGCTGTTTCGATATCGGAGCTCATTCAGGATTGTACTCGCTGGTCTTTTCACGCAGGGCGAAACGAGTTTGCGCGTTTGAACCGTTACCGCGTAATATCGCGTGGCTCATGCGGACCCTTTCATGGAACCACGTTTCGAATACAACGGTTCTTCCCTGGGCCGTGGCCGGAGAAACCGGTTTCCGGACTTTTCAGGAAGGTGCCCACAGTTCCATGGGACGCCTCGATTCCACCGGGGACATCCCTGTCTTCGCCACCACGCTTCGGGAATTCATTACGCGCGAGCAGCTATTCCCCGAGGTGATCAAAATCGATGTGGAAGGCGCGGAAGCGGAAGTGCTGCGCGGCGGACTTGAATTCCTGCGCGAACGTAAACCCGCGCTGCTTCTTTCAGTACACGGGACCGTATGCCGCAACGAATGTCTGGAGTTGCTTAAGGGATTGGGTTATTCGCGCATTCAACCCCTGGACATGCGCGGTTCCGATGATGCGGATTCCTTCCGCATTGAATCCTGACCCCTAGCCTGCCGTCGCATACAGGCCTTCCAACGCTTCAATTTCTTTGTTGATATCATGGTCTTTTTCGATCTTGGTGCGACCTGATCGACCCATCAATCCCCAACGGTCGGACTCCTCCGCCATCCTTCGCAGCATATAGGCCAGTCCCATCGCGTCGCCTTCGGGAGCCAGCCATGCGCTGTGCTCGGGCACAGTGACGTAGGGAATGTCTGCATGCATCGTTGACACCACCGGCATACCGCATGCTTGCGCCTCAAGGAGAACCGTGGGCGCGCCACCTTCAGAGTCTCCATCGAAAGCCGTGCGCGAAGGTTGCAGCAGTACGTCGTGCTCAGCCATGGCCAGACGCATTTCTTCCAAGGTGCAGTAACCTTGAAATTCAACCCGATCCTGAAGTCCCAAACGGACGGCTTGGTCTTCCAACGCCTTGCGCAACGGTCCGTCACCCAGCACGGTGAGGCGCCACGGAAAATCCACACGCGAATCGGCCAGCGCGTCCAACCCTACGGACAATCCCTTTTTCTCGACCAAACGCCCCACAAAAAGAAAATGCACAGGACGATTTCCATCCCATGCACGCTCACGGAAGTGATATTCCATCGGATCAATGGCAATGCGTTGAATCCGGATTTTTTCCTCGGGCGCGCCCAGTTCGATCAGCCTCTGCTGCATCGCAGGACCTTCCACGATCAAGAACCGTGCGGAAGCAAACACCTTTCGATATCCGGCTTCGGCGCGCTTGAGAAAGGTTTTTTGGGAAACGTCAGCTCCGTAAAAATTGACGAGCAGTGGTTTTCCCAATGTCCGCACAAAATCATGAGTGACCACCGCCCGAAAACCGTTGTGGGCATGGCACACGGCAATCTCCCTGTTGCGCAATATTTCAAAGGCTCCGGGATACTGAACGGGCGCATAAGAGCCTGCCATTCGTGCCAAAAGTTTCGCAATCATCGAACGACGCGATGGAAAGCGCAACAACTCACCATTGGCCAGCGGGAATCGTTCCAGATTCTCCCACATGTCAGCCAGCACAAGCGGCTGGAAACGGCGCGACTTGCGCAGGGATTGCCAGATGAATGTCTCCGTGCGATGCAGATAGGCATCCAGCAAATGGAGGCATGCTGGCATCAACCACCGCCCATGAACTTCACGATTTCAACCGTGTCCCCATCCTTCAATTCGATGCTTGAGTAATCCGATTTCGGAGGGACCTTGTAATTGTATTCCACAACCACGGACTCCGGTTTCAATTGATGGCGACTCAGCAAACCGGCAATGGTGAGCACCCCTTCGAATTCGGCAACGGCTCCGTTTAGATGCAGCTTCATGATGGATGTGAAAAATACAAGGTACGGCTTATTCCGGTTGAAGACTGCCAGTCATCAAGGATTTTTCGATGTTTACCCTGTGAATGCCGAGTAAGAGAACCATTTCCGGCTGGGGGCGATACCCGGTCATTGAAGCTCGCGAAGAATTTCCCGCGGGACGCGAAACACTTTCCCCGAAGCTGAACGCTCCTTATCTTCCTCGTGGACAAGGCCGAAGCTATGGGGATGCGGGCCTCCCCGCATCTGACCATACCGCTCTTAACACCTCTTATCTCGATCGTTTCATCTCTTTCGATCCCGTCACAGGAATTCTGGAAGCAGAGGGCGGCGTGACCTTGGAGCGCATCCTTCGCTTTTCACTGCCGCGCGGTTTTTTTCTTCCGGTGACTCCTGGAACCATGTTCGTCAGTCTCGGTGGAGCGCTGGCCAGCAATGTGCATGGAAAAAACCATCATCGCTGCGGATCCATCGAACACTTTGTCACCGAGTTCGAAATCGGGACTCCCTCCGGAACTTTCACCTGTTCGCGAGAGAGCAACCGCGAGCTTTTTCTTGCGACCTTGGGCGGCTACGGACTGACCGGAACCATCACGCGCGCCAACCTGAAACTGAAACCTGTCACCTCGATTCAAGTGGATTGCCTGCGCATCCGCGCGAAAAATCTGGAGGCGATGTTCCGACTGTTCGAGGAACACGATACCAACTTCGAATATTCCGTGGCATGGATGGACGCTTTGGCAAAAGGGGGAAATCGCGGCCGTGGGATCCTGATGCTGGGAAACCACTCCGACATGCCAGTCACAGGAAACCGCTCCCGTGAAAAAACCAAGTTGCGAGTTCCTTTCCCCATGCCCGGCATGCTGATGAACAACGCCTCACTCAAAGTCTTCAACACTGCGATCTACCTTTTCAGCCGACACGGAAAATCACGAGAAAACTTTGAATCGTTCTTCTATCCGCTCGACCGTATTCTCGACTGGAATCTTTTGTACGGCAAACAAGGATTCCTGCAATACCAGTGCGTCATTCCTGATCCACACGGCCAACAGGGCATCGAGTCCTGTCTGCGCTTTCTCAGCGACAACGGTCTGGGCTCCTTTGTCTCCGTGCTCAAGCGCTGCGGAGATGACGAGGTGATGCTGCCTTTCTGCAAACGCGGCTACACATTGGCCTTGGACATTCCTTTCCATGGTACGAAAACTTTGCGGGCGTTGGATCGGCTGGACGCCTTGGTGATCGATTATGGCGGTCGCGTGTATTTGACCAAGGATGCCCGTCTCAAACCCGAAGCTTTTCGCGCCATGTATCCCGAATACAAGACGTGGATGGACACGATCCGACACTTCAACCCCGAGGGTAAAATTTCATCGCGCTTGGCGGAAAGGCTGAAGCTGTGGGACGCATAGTCATCTTCTCCGCCACCTCCGGCATCGCTCGTGCCGTGGCCGAGGAATTTTTGGCCCAAGGCGAGGAACTGGTTCTCACCGGACGCTCCAAGGAAAGCCTTGATGCCGTGGCACGGGATCTTCAAGTCCTCAGCGGTAAAGCCATTCCCTGTTTCGTGTGGGACGTTCTGGGTTTCGCGGAACATGAACGCTTGTTTCGGGAATTGATTGCCGTACACGACATCAGCGGACTTTTCATGGCTGCCGGCATCCAGATTCCACAAAAGGAATGCGATGCCGAACCCGCAAAAACCTTGCTGACCTTCAACACCAATCTGAACGGCCCGGTGGCCGTGATGACCTTGTTCGCGCAACACTTCAAACAAACGAATTCCGGATTCATCAGCTGCGTATCCTCGGTAGCTGGAGATCGTGGGCGCGGCAGCATCACGGCATACGCATCGTCAAAGGCAGGGTTGAGCGCGCACCTTCAGGGACTGGCCAACCGTTTGAAAAACACAGGCGTATTGATCCAGTGCGTCAAGCCAGGCTATGTGCGCACCCCGATGACGGCGGGCCTCCGCAGTCTGTTAATCGTTTCCCCCCGTTGGGCGGCACGCGACATCGTGAACGCCATCCGGAAAAAACGCGAGGTGGTTTACACCCCGTTCTTCTGGAAGTACATCATGCTCGTGATCCGCGCCATCCCGGAACCCTTGTTCAGAAAACTGGGATTATGAACTCCAAGCCGCTGGTCTGGCTGCGCTTATTGCGTCCTTCGCACTGGATCAAGAATCTTTTCGTGCTGGCCGGCGTTTTCTTTTCGGGAAACTGGCGGCAACCCGGGATGCTGATGCTTGCGTTTGAGGCATTCCTCGCCTTCTGCCTGGCATCCAGCGCCGTATACTCCCTGAACGATACATGGGATTGCGAAGTGGACAAGAACCATCCCCGCAAACGGCTGCGTCCGATTGCGGCTGGTTTGCTTTCACGGAATACAGGCTATCTGACTTCGGGAGTTCTAATCCTGTTCGCAATGGTTTTAGGTTTGCGTGCTTCCGGTTTATTAGCCCTTGCTTTGGCCGCTTATATCGTGGTCAACATCCTGTACTCGCTGAACTTGAAAAACCGCGTGTTGCTCGATGTCTTTTGCATCGCCTTCGGGTTCATCATCCGGTTGCTGGCGGGAACGTGGGGGCTGGGCATCGCTCCTTCGCAATGGTTTCTTTTGTGCACACTTTCACTCAGCCTCTTCCTGGGTTTTTCCAAACGCTATGCCGAACTCATCGACAAAGAGCGGCCGCTGGAGGAAAAACGCCGGGTGCTGCAGAATTACACGCCGGAATTTTTACGCCTGTTGTTGAGTGTGACCTTGTCGGCATCTCTCATTACCTACGCCTTGTACACCACCAGCTCCCGTACCGCCGAAGTGCATCATACGGCCGGGCTGATTTATACCCTGCCGCTGGTGTTGTGGGGCCTGTTCCGTTATCTGTACCGGGTGATGCACGGAGGGTTCGGAGAAAACACCGTGGCCGACGTGTTGCGGGACCGGCAAATGCTGCTGGTTTCACTGCTTTATCTGATCGCCACCGGAAGCCTGCTTTTTTTCGGCGGATCCGGTTGAGCAAGAGCCGATAAACTTGCAATTTTGAGCCTCTGCGGGCGTTCTCTTGTGGAATGCCTGCCCACAGAACACATGGATAGCCGTTACTCTCCCCAAGACATCGAAGCCAAGTGGTACGCCACGTGGGAAAAAGCCGGATCGTTTGAACCCCGGGGCCAAGGCAAGCCCTTTACCATCGTCATCCCTCCGCCCAACGTGACAGGCGCGCTGCACATGGGACACGCCCTGAACAACACCTTGCAGGACGTGTTGATCCGCTTCAAGCGGCTGCAGGGATACCGCACCCTCTGGCAACCCGGTACGGACCACGCGGGCATCGCCACGCAGAGCGTGGTGGAACGGACCCTGCAAAAGGACGGCAAGAGCAAACACGATCTGGGACGCGAGAAATTCATCGAGCACGTCTGGGCGTGGAAGAATGAATACGGCGGACGCATCGTTGAACAGCTCAAGCGGCTCGGCTGCTCCTGCGACTGGTCGCGCCTGCGCTTCACCATGGACGACGGATTGTCCAAGGCCGTGCGCGAAGTGTTTGTGCGTCTGCACGAGGACGGCTTGATCTATCGCGGCGCTCGACTGGTGAACTGGTGCCCAAAACTTCAGACAGCCCTCGCGGACGAGGAAGTGGAGAACAAGGAAAGCAAGGGACATTTCTGGTCCATCCGCTACCCGCTGGAGGGTAATCCCGGCGAAGGCATCGTGGTTGCAACGACGCGTCCCGAAACCTTGTTCGGCGACGTGGCCGTGGCCGTCCATGCCGAAGATGAACGCTACAAGCACCTGATCGGCAAGCGGGTGTTGATTCCCATCATCAACCGCGCCATTCCCATCATCGCCGACGAACATGCCGACCCGACCAAGGGAACCGGCGCGGTGAAAATCACACCCGCGCATGACTTCAACGACTTCGAGGTCGGACAGCGGCATCAACTCAAGCCCATTGTGGCCATGAATCTCGACGCCACACTCAACCACGAAGCCGGCCCCTACGCGGGCATGGAACGGTTCGCAGCCCGCAAGAAGCTCGTGGCGGAACTGGAAGAAAAAGGTTTGCTCGTTTCCGTCGAGGATCGACTCATCAACATCCCCTACTGCTACCGCTCCGGAGATGTGGTCGAACCTTCACTGTTGAGCCAGTGGTATGTGAAGATGCGTCCGCTTGCCGAACCCGCATTGGCCTGTGTGGATCGCGGCGACACCCGTTTCGTGCCGGAGCGCTATGTCAAAACCTACCGGCAATGGCTGGAACCGTTCCGCGACTGGTGCATTTCACGCCAACTCTGGTGGGGCCACCAAATTCCGGTGTGGTACGTGATCTCCGAAACCGGAGGCAAGGTTCTGGATTCAACACCGCACATTGCCGCGCGATCCGAAAAAGACGCGCGCAAACAGGCTGTTGCAAAGTTCGGTCCCGATTGCACGCTGAAGCAGGAAGAGGACGTGCTCGACACATGGTTCTCCAGCGCCCTGTGGCCGTTCTCGACCTTGGGCTGGCCCGACGAAACTCCGGACCTGAAAGCCTTCTACCCCACCGACGTGCTGGTCACGGCGCGTGACATCATCTACTTCTGGGTGGCGCGCATGATTTTCTCCGGGCTCAAGTTCATGGGGCCTGCGCCGTTCCACACCGTGTACATCCACGGCACCATTCTCGACGAGAAGGGCCAGCGGATGAGCAAGTCCAAGGGCAACGGCATCGATCCCATCGAAATGATCGGGCAGTTCGGCGCGGACGCCGTGCGCTTCGCGTTGCTGACGCTCACGACCGAGGGACAGGACATCAAGCTGTCGCCCGTGAAGTTCGAGGGTGGACGCAATTTCGCCAACAAGCTGTGGAACGCGGTGCGTTTCGTGCATCCGCATCTTTCCTCGGCCGCCCCGTCCCTCGAGGGATTGGAGCTTTCTCTCGCCGATCGCTGGATTCTGAAACGCTGCGATGAAACCGTCCGTGAAGTGGCCGAGGCACTGGAACCGCCAAACCTCCGCTTCTCCGACGCTGCGCAAGCACTGTACCGTTTCACATGGGATGACTTCTGCTCGCGCTACTTGGAGATTCGCAAGAAGGACATCACCGGTGAGGATGGACCGGCCAAGCGCGCCGCCACCACGGTGTTCCGTGCGGTGCTGCGCGATCTCATCGCCATCCTGCATCCGTTCATGCCCTATATTACCGAGGAGATCCATTCGCACCTCGGTGAAACGGATCTCCTCGTTACGGGACAATGGCCGAAATCGCGTCAGGTTGAATTCTCCGCCGCCGAACAGAAAACCATGGATGGTTTGATCGCCATCGTGGAAGCTGTGCGGCAAATCCGCGGCGGATACAGCCTGCCACCGCAACAGGCGCTGGACGTGCGTGTGCAGATGGACAGCAAAGATTCAGTCGCCGCGCTGTTGCCGCAACAGTCCATCATATTGGGGCTGGAAAAGATCGGGAATCTGGAAATCGGTTCCGGCATTGTGAAACCCTCTTTCGCAGCCTCAACCTTGATTCCCGGCGGCAAGGTGTATGTTCCGCTGGAAGGGCTGCTCGATCCCAATGCGGAACGGCTACGCCTCGGTAAAGAACTCGAAAAGGCCAAGAGTTTCGTGGTCACCCAGGAAAACAAGTTGAGGAATGAAAAGTTCGTGCAGGGCGCGCCTGCCGATGTGGTGGAAGGCGAACGCGAGAAACTGCGCTCTCAGATCAACAAGGTTGCGAAGTTGGAAGAAGCATTGAGGGATTTGGGATAGGTTCCCCATGCCCTTTCAAAAAACATCGCCGAATCTGGCGTACCGCAACAATTACCCGCATGCCGATCCCGGCATCCTCGATCTGATCCGTTGGCGGGTGACACGCAAGGCACCGCCAAAACCAAAGCCTTTTCCCCTGACGCCGAATGATCCAGCCGCGTTGCTTACCAACCGCACGCGACCCTCGTTGACTTGGGTGGGACACTCCACCTTCCTTGTGCAGATCGAAGGAAAAAATTTCCTGACCGACCCCATCTTCAGCGATCGCGCTTCGCCTTTCCCTATCGCCGGGCCGAAACGGATCACACCCGTCGGCATCGCCATGGAGGCGCTGCCACACATAGACTTTGTGCTGGTCTCGCACAACCATTACGATCATCTCGACGCCCGCTCTCTGAAAGAGCTGCTGCGCCGTCAACCGGAGAATCCTCCGGTGATCGTCACTCCGTCGAAGCTCGGTTCATGGTTCCGGCACCGTGGCTTTCCGCGCGTGATGGAAATCGACTGGTGGAACAGCGCCGATGTTTGCGGTTTGAAGGTTCATGCCGTACCGGTACAGCACTGGAGCCAGCGCATACCGTTTATCGTGAACCGGACGTTGTGGGCCGGGTTCATCGTGGAAGGCCGCAACGGCCGGCTGTTGTTCCCCGGCGACACAGGATACTCTTCCGACTTCAAGGACATTCATGAACGCATCGGGCCGATGACGGTGTCGCTGCTGCCCATCGGTGCTTACGAACCGCGCTGGTTCATGCATTCGATGCACATCGGCCCGCACGAGGCCGTTCAAATCCATCGTGATCTGGGCTCGAAGCTCTCTGTGGCAATGCACTGGGGGACGTTCGCGCTGACGGATGAACCCTTCGAGGAACCACCGCAGTTGTTGCGGGATACTTTACAGGCCCAAAATCTGACGGAGAAGGACTTTTGGATCATGGGTCACGGTGAGACGCGGTGGCTGGATGAGGTATGGGGATAAGGCTTACCCCAAAAATCTCTCCAGCCATTCTGGCTTCGGAACCATACAGGTCTGTGATTTTCCAAACCAACGGTAGCGGTTCCTTGCAATCCACCGATACACTGCGTCCCTCACCGACCGGGGGATGATGATCAAGAAATACAGCAACGACCACGGCCAACGCAAATGCCTTACGATCCGCAAAGCCGACGTGCTTTCAATGCTCCACTTCCCCGCCTCCAACAGAACGATGCTGTCGATGTTTTCGTGAGGAACACCGTGCGCCTTGAGAAGGCAAAGTCCCGCCTCGGACTGCAACGGAGCAAAATGGATATGATGTTTTGAATCTCGTTTGAGAACAAACTTCACCACCCCGTTGCAGAGGTGGCAAAATCCGTCGAAGAGGATGACGGAATGTGAGTCTTCCGCCTTCAACTTCCCTATTTGTTCCCGATTACCTTCGTGTCAGCGCCTTTGATCTTCTCATAAGTCCGGAAGCCGCCGAGACCGAGCATGCCGAACAACAAGGTCATCAACACATCACCCGGAAGCGCCGGGGGCACAGGGCCATTGAAATGCCGCCACGCTGTGATCCAGCAAAACAACGGATAGCCGAGAAATTGGTAGGCCAGCCCCAGAACGCAGATCCATCCCACCGCGGGCCGCCAGCCGGCCACGAACATGTTGGGATTGGCCGCCTCGATCTTGTTGATCTCCTGCTGGCCCGTCGCCAGCTGGACATCCAGTTTGTCTTCGGCAAGCTGGAACTCCTGCGTGGCCTTCTGGATCTCCAGCTTCTTCTCCATCCGCTCTTCGTCGGAGGTGAAGAGTTTGTCCAACGCGTCACCCGTGTCCTTCACGATATTGCCTCCGGAGAACATTTTCCCAATCAGACTGAACGGATTCATGCCGCACTCCCTTCCAAAGCCCTGCGAACCCACCCGAGCAGAAAACGCTCCTGGCTACGATCCTTCATGCAGATATTGACGTAACGGGCGATCTTGCCCAAAGTGAAATTGGCAAGAAATGCGTGCGCGTCTTCGGCATTGATCGCCGCAATGGATTTCGTGCCGACGGTCCCGTCCGTATCAATTCCCAGTGAATACTGCGCGAGACGGACTGCCGTTTTGACACCCATGTTGACGGCCGCATCGAACAGACACTCGGCCACAATCTGGTCTGCGATCTCATCGCCCCGAAGCTTGTCCCAATAATCCGCCTTGTAAATCCCGCGCGCCTGTTCCTCCGTCAATGCACGGATGTTAAGCATGGGGTAACTGCGCTGGGTTATCCCGTATTTGGTGACGCCACCTCTGTCTTTGGGATCGTCCGTGATCTTGCCACCGCCCTCGCGCGCCAAAGTCTTGGTGACTGCCGCGTTGAAATCCGCCATGCGCACCTCCGGGAGAGGACGGGAATATATCTATCGGTGAACTATTTAACCGATCGCTTCTTCAAATCTTCCCACCACAACAACACTGAAAGGCAACGCCAGAGGTAAGCCGTGTGGTGGTTCGCCAGCATCTCATAATGTGCGAACAGTTTTGTCCGATCCAGAAACGGGATATCCTCACCTTTTTTCAACATTTCAAAATGGCGTTTGGATCCCAGCAACCAATCCCGCAGAGGAAATGGGAAACCCATCTTCACCTTCCGCCAGACGACGTCCACGGGAAGATGCGGTTCCATCGACTTGCGCAACACCCATTTCAGCCACCCATCGCGAATCAGATAATCGGCAGGGAGACGCCCGGCCCACTCCACCACCTCGTGATCCAACAGCGGAAGCCGTACTTCCATCGGCACGCCCATGCAGGAGGTATTTCCGGACCGAAGCCAGTAATTCATCTTGAAATCCGTGAGGTGGTCGAGCATTCGATGCGCAAAAGAGTCCGAGGCCGACGGCAGGGACGCATGATTTAGACGGAGCGGATCGTTTTCCGGGGACGGGCCTGATGAACGTATCCCCTGTTTCCACCCATCGGGAAGCAACAACCACAGTTCACGCAGCCAGGGCTTCACGCCATTGTCTTTGCGTTCACTGTACCGCAATAATTCGCGCCATGCCTGCGGCAGGCGTCCCGAGACCAGCAACTGCCGGACATATGGACCAAAATATTCGCTTCCGTATCCGGCAAAAACCTCGTCGCCACCCGCGCCGTTCAGGCTGACGCGGATTCCCAATGACGCCATACGCCGCCAAATCTCCTGATTGAGAATCATGTTGGGCGAATGAAAGGGCTCGTCCATTCCGGTTTGGAATCTCGCAAGATGTTCGAGCACCAAGCTGTTTTCCGGGGGCAACTCGTTAAGGTTCACCTCGCCGGATAAATGCGAAGCCACCTGTCGCGCATATGGGGCTTCATCCCACGCCGTCCCGGGAAAACTCACCGTAAAGGCTTCAAGCGATGACGCCACCCGACCACGCGCCTCGGAGGCTAGGGCGGCGAGGGCCGAGCTGTCAAGACCTCCGCTCAGTTCGAGTCCGATGGGCGCGTCGGAACGCAGCCGCACCTGCACCGCAGATTGCAGGCGCGCCGTCAACCCTTCAACGGCATCGCGCTGTCCGAGATCGCGTGCGCTCACTCTCGTTTCAGGCAGAGACCAAAAGGACTGCGGCACAAAACTTCCATCCGGCTTCACCCATGCATAACTGGCGCGAGGAAAAGTTCGAATGCCTTCGAAGAATGTTTCATCGCCAACATCTCTCAGTCCGGCACGAATGAATTGTGCGACAGCCTCCATGCGTGGAGGAAAGGCGTGGCAACCAACTGCCGCCGCCTGCAAACCCTTGATCTCGGAGCACCACCAGAGCCTGCCTCCCTGACGGGCATAGTACAGCGGGGCTTTTCCGATCCGATCTCGCGAAAGCAACAGCGCGTTGCGACGCGCATCCCACAAGGCCAACGCCCAAAATCCCCGAAGTTTTGCGAAACACTCCGTTCCCCATTGCTGGTAGGCGTGCATCAACACTTCGGCATCGCTGCGCGTGGCGAAGACACGTCCGGCGCGCCTCAATTCTTCCCGCAATTCCAGATAGTTGTAAATCTCCCCGTTGAACTCCAGTACCAGCGAACCGTCGTTCGTCGCAAACGGCTGATGCCCACCCGGGCTCAAATCGATGATGGCGAAGCGGCGATGACCAAAGGCAAGGTCGTGCGTTATACGGAGATCCGATCTCCATTCCGGAAGATCGGGCGTCATTGAGGTTTTATCGCCAAGGAACAAAGAAGGCGGTGCACCACCATCGCTCCGAATGAAAGCCATCCCCTCGCCATCTGGCCCGCGATGAGCCACCGCCCGATTCATGGCGCGCAACTGTTTCGTCTCTTCGACAAGAGCTGAGTATGCGAAATAACCGGAAATGCCGCACATGGGAGTTGGTAATTTACGAGGTAGCAATTATGAACATCGAGATCTGGTCGGACGTGGTGTGTCCATGGTGCTACATCGGCAAACGCCGGCTGGAATCCGCGCTGAAACGGTTCCCACATCGCGATGAAGTTGAAATCTTGTGGCGCAGCTTTGAGCTGGATGCCGATGCACCGCGCAACTTCGATGGGACTGCGGATGAACGCATTGCTAAAAAATATGGAATGAGCCTGGCCCAAGCCGCGACCTCTCACGAGCGCGTGACGACGCTGGCCGCGAAAGAAGGACTCGAATACCATTTCGAATATTCGCAGTACGGCAATACCTTTGATGCACACCGGTTAATCCATTTCGCAAAGACCAAGGGGTTGCAGGGAGAAATGAAAGAGCGTTTGATGAAGGCTTATTTCACGGAAGGTGAAGCCATCAGCGATATCGACACCTTGGTCAAACTCGCGGTGGAGTTGGGAATGAACTCTGACGAGGTACGCGCGGTGCTGGAGGGTGACAGCTATGCTTCGGAAGTGCGCGCTGACGAAGAATTAGCCATCAAGTTCGGCATCCAGGGAGTCCCGTTTTTTGTCATCAATCGAAAGTATGGAATCTCCGGCGCCCAGCCCGTCGAAGCCTTTCTCGAAACGCTGGAACGCGCACGGGAAGAATCTGCCGCCACGTCTGCAAGTTAACCGGGTTGTCTGCCGGGGAGCTTTGCCACGATTTCCAGCACGGCCTCTCGTACTCGTTTTTGTTGCAGAAGCCATGAGGATGCGGCAAAAACAACAACGCCGATCAAGGCTTTCACGACCAGTTCCGTCCAACGGTTCAGGTCCAGATCCCATTTGCTGAAAAGCTGCATCACCAGCGCCGAGGCCGCTGCAAACGGCAATGCCCAACCCATCGCCAAAGTCATGCGCAAGGGCGGCACACCGATCCATTTGCGCGCCAAATAGAGATCCAGCGGCATAGTCAATGCCACGGAAATGACCATGCCCCAAGCGACTCCGCGCAAGCCGTGAGAAGATCCGATCAAAACGGCAGCCGTGTTCATCGCCAGCGTCAGCACATTAATCCAGAACCCTGTTCCCGCGCGGCCCAAGGCCAAGGTAAGGCTGGCCAACGGATTCGACACTGCCCACAAAAAACCCAGTCCAGTCAGAATCCAAAGCACTGGAACGGCTGGTGCCCACCCCTCCCCCAGTACAATGCGGCACAGGGATCCTGCCAGGCCAAACAGAAGCGCGTACAATCCGGCCGACAAAAACGCCAATAGCGAAAGCGACCGCAACAAAGAAGACGCCAGTCTTTCTTTCTCCTCTTGCAAACGCGCGAAGAGCGGAAAAAGGGTGCGGAACACGAAGGGCCCCAGCAAAGCCAACGGCCGCAACGCAATCTGCGAAGCCACTGTGTAATATCCCGCCGCGGAAGCGCCAAGCAGACGCGCGACCAACAAACGATCGAGATTTCCCGACGCGTAATTAAGAACGCGCTCACCCATTTGATAGGTCCCGAAAGTTGCCAGCGGACGCAGGTCATCCCAGCTTAAGCGTGGAAATGGACGCAACGATGAAAACACGCCCAACATTCCGCAGCGCACAGCTAACAAGGCAACTTGTCCCGCCACCAAGGCCATGGCTTCGCGCCGCCACAACCCCCAACCCAGCGCCACGGTCAATGAAGCGAGAGCGGCAAGGATTTCCGCAGAGGCAAGACGCTTGAAGCTCAAACGGCGCTGCAGGTCCGCCTGAAAGACGAGACCCGGACCCGCAAATGGAAGCGTCAACGCGGCGACACACAACAGCGGCACCAAACCCTGAAGGTGCAATAGGTGTTCGAATCCCGAAGAGACCGCCGTGAGTCCCACGAACAACACCAGCCCTCCAAGCACGCAGGCCCACAAGGCACTTGCCCAGGCCTTCTCGCCGATTTGAACGCGCTGCACCAGCGCATTAGTCAATCCAAGATCCGTCAAGCCTTGCGCAAACCCGGCGATGGAAATGGCCGTGGACGCCAGACCAAATTCGGCCGGACTCAGCCAGCGCGCCAGTACGACGAGTTGCAATAACTGCGACAAGAGAGTGGCGCCCGCCGCCACCGCATTCCAGCGCATGGCAGATCCAGCCTCACGAGCCAGCGAACCCGTCTGTTCCTTCATAGACTCAGAAATCCACCCAAGCGGTTGGCATAGGCTTCCCAATGCCAGTGTTCACGGGCCTTGCGACACACCGACACGAAATGTTCGTAATCGGACACCAGCTCTTCCAAGCCGCGCGCAATGTCCTGCGGAGAATACGAGTCGACCACCACTCCCACCCGGAACTCCTTCAACAACTCCCGATGTGCGAGATTGTCGCTCAAGAGGACGGGACACAACGCGTGTACATAATCGAAAATCTTGTTGGCCCATGTCAGGGCAAAACTGTCGCACACGGGCTGCATCAGATGAATCCCGACATGGGCTTGCGCAATAAGTCCGGGAAGCTTTTCAAAAGGCACTGCGCCATGAAAAACGACGCGCTCGCGCAGCTCTCCGGCTTTCATGCGCAAGTTCATTTCTTCCAATCCCGCGCCGTATACATCGAGGCAAAAACGAGTCTCGGATTGCATGGCAACGAATAATTCCGGCAAGCCAGTGGCAGTCCGCAGCCCCCCCTGAAAAATCAAACGCGCCTCGTTCGTTGGAGGCATTCTCTCCGCGACAAGTTCAGGCACCGCAAAAGGCATGTTGGGCTGCAAATGAAAATCCACCGTGGGATGGCGTTCCTTCAAGCGGTTCACAATGGCCGGGCTCACGGTGATACACTTGCGAATCAGCGCGAAGCCGCCGTTTTCCCAAAGCCGCCAGAAGATTCGACGGCTGGGGCGGTTCAACACCAACGGCGTTTCAAGGAACAATTCGTGTGAATCGTAAATCACCGTGCGACCACGTAGCTTGCCCCAGAACGCCAGCCAAAACAACGGCGGCGCATCCAGGGAAATCCATATCTTCGCGGGACTGCGCCACAACACCGGCATCAAGCGCAATAGGAAGGAAAGAAACACGGGGAAAAAACTTCGCTGATGGGACTCTGACGTCAGTACACGCACCTCAAACCCGTCCCATGCCGGTCCCAGGGAATGTACGGGCTTGTCGCAGTAGATGACGGGCTTGTATCCGAGATTCCGCAGCGATTTTGCCAGCTTGAAACAGCGGTGATCCGTACCCAAGTCGGTCAGGATGGCGAAGAGGATTTCAGGCGTAGATGACAAGCGTACCGCAAGAATAAAGTGGACTTGAACTTACAAATTTGGGATTTGGTAACTTGTCGGACGTTCTCATTGCGAACAAACCGCAACCCTTTGGCATGAGTGGAATCCTGGAAAACCCAAACTTGATGCGCCGAGGAGGTCCCGGCCTGCTGGCCGGAGTTTTGACACCTCTGCTGAAGCCGCTGCTCCGGGCGTTTCCAAAACCGCGCCTCTATCCGAATGTCCCCTTATCGGTGTTCCAAAGCTATCTCGTGGGCGATCTGTTCATGGCGCTTCCCGCGCTTCAAGAACTGGGAAAAAGCATCGACATTCAGATTCTCTGCCGACCCGACTGCGTAGAAATTTTGCGCGGACTGGGTTTCAAGGCTTTGCCCTTCGACAATGCATTTCTCACGCGCCCGACCTTCACGACCTTTTTCAGAACCTTCTCCCAGGCTTGGAAGCTCAGGGGAGAACTTGGGAGCATGGCTTTGGATCTCGACGCGGATCCCCGCACGGCTTTTTGGTTGAAGATTGCCGGAGTTCATACAGCCCTCTCTTTTGATCGGGCCGGAGCTTCCCTTTTCGACATACGCTTTGCCATGCCTCCAGAAGCGGTGCATCAGGCGGATCGGGATATCGCGGTCGTCCAGGCATTTTGCGAATCGAGATTTGTTGGCCCGGTAGGGGCAAATGATTATTTGCCCCTACCGGGCCAACCATCGTCCCAACAAAAAGCAAATGCGTCTTGGATCATCTCCTGTTGGACACGCAAAGACACCAAAAACTGGCCTCTGGATCGGTGGGAACAGCTGCTGGAAAAAATGCTCGCCGCCAACGTCTCCTTCCGCATCTTGGAGGCGCCGGACGGCGATGAGGGATTCAAGGATTTCCGACAACGCTGGTCGCAGCGCGCGGAATTTATGAACGGATCACTGGCGGATGTTGTCGAACAAATCCGAAGCTGCGCAGGGATCGTCGCGACCGACAATTTTACGGGCCATGTGGCGGGTTATTTCGGAAAACCTGTACTGTGGATCAACGGTTCATCGGATGCACGTCAGGTCCTGCCCCGGGGACCGCGCACGTACGCGGTCCAGGTGGACCCCATGCCCTGCCGGCCTTGCGGCCACCGCTGCGCGAATCCGGAATACAAGGCCTGTCTTGTCCGCCTGGACGTTGACAGGGTTTGGGATGCCTTCAGGAAACTTGGCGGCAATTAGTAGTCACGCGGCGCATCGTCGCGACGTTCTTGCTGCTTGACGTCACCGTGTTTGTCGCACACCATGTGATAGTGACTGTCCTTGCCGTCCCGGTGCTCATGCATATCGGCATCCAGAGTGTCCCCACGGAAAGTTCCCGTCACCTGTCCGGTCGCACCCTTTTCGTCCTCCGTGGAGAGGACAAAATTTCCATGTATGTCCACGCTTCCCGAGACCATGGGCGTATCGGGCGTGAAGTCAAGCGAGGAGTAACGCAATACGCCGGACTTCCACCGATTCTCGGAGTTAAAGCGCAACAATGCGTTGTCGCGGAATGGCCAGGCCAGTTTGCCAAGGCGTACCCAATAGCGGCCTGTGGATTTTTGGAGCGAATCGGTCGTCAGCGGGTTTAACACAAAGGTCACCAAAGAGGTATCGCTCATCACCAATGAGGAATCTCCCCGAACGCCCTTCGCGGTGAATAGCGCTGTGTCTCCATTACGACGCAAATCGGTTTCTGAGTAGGAAAGTGGCTGGGATGTCTTGCCCCGATGATAAATCTTGGCTCGAATCACGGACCATTGTTTTTCGACATCAGGTTTACGCAATGGATTCCACATTTTGCGCTGCAGTTCGACCACCCCTGAATCTCCACTACCCCATAAGACGCTATCTCCATCCGCATCGATCATTCGCGTCCATTCCAACGTATCACTACGCCACACCCGGTAGGCGATGTATTCCCGGATCCGATTGTCGCTCTTGGTACTTAGACTCCCGTCTCCACTGTTGACACGCAACTTCTGCACGAACTTCCAGTCCTCCGGACCCTGTTCAAGTGTCAGGATGGTATCCTGAACCGCACTCGAGAGACCCGCAGCGATTTTGGCGGTGGTGGAAACGGTAATCGCGAGGGAATTCACGGACAAGTCCGGCGTGGTATCAATGCCTTGGAACTGATCCCACTGCGTGTATGAGGAGATGTCGGTGGCGGCCACCTTGGCCACAGGTTGAATCGTGTTGGGAAAATCCTCACCGCCCGTATACTGATATTCCGTTTGGAAGAAACATCCTGAAAGAAGAAAGAGGACTGCCAGGGCCTTCACGTGCTTCATCATGATTTCTGCTCCGTGTGCGCTCTGTTGGAACCGTTCCCGTTGATCTTACGGGATTTTGGAAAAAACTGCACGGAGAGCTGCATGATGGTTTCCGGCGCGGGATCTTTCTCGACGATGTCCAGTACTTCCTTGCGGAAGGCCTCAATTTTTTCCATGAGTACTTTACGCGTTCCCTCGCTCACCATGAGCAACAAGGTCGAAACATGCCGATCCGAAGAACCAAATTTAAAAGGCACCTCCGCAGACTGCAAAATCCATTCGCGATTCAGTCTTCGCACCATGGCGGAAAGTGTAGGAGGAGGCTCCACAAATTTCTCAGTCACACGATAGCGTCCGTCTGAATCCTTGACGACCAGATGCCATTCCTCGAGATCTTCCAGATATTTGCGCACCTGCGCTGGCGCCATGGGAGGATCCAGAAATTTTCCCAGCGCCTCACAATCACCCCGGAAATCCATCGCCTCAATAGCGCACCGAACGAGGGAATAGTGGTAGTCCTGATAATATTTGACCAACGAGGGACTGAGGCGGGCGAACCGGCTGCGGTTGCGCCGCGATAGCATGTCCTGATAAAACTCCTGACGCTTTGGATCCTTTTTGCTTTGTCCGAATTGCGCCAGCAGCAGGAAAAAATCCGTTTCCGTTTCATTCAGGCCGAAGACGGGCGCCATTTTCAAGGCCTGGTTTCGGCTCAACGTGCGTTTGCCGATGATGACGTCCAGCAAATATCCGGGGTTGGCAATTCCCGCGGCCGCCGCAAATTTGCGGTAGGAATAATCGCCTTCCTCCATCTTCTTGAATTCAAACGCGTCGCGCAAAAACAAGCGGAAGTCGTCGTATTGATAGACGTTCGGCCGCTGCATCATGTGCGGTTTACCTTCCATTTCAATCCTCATCCCCTAATGTACGCGATAAAGCGGCTCCCGGCGCGGGCCGGGAGCACTCATCTCCCCCCTCTTCACCCCGGCTCAATCCCGCTCAGTCTCAACATCTCCCTCGATATCTTCGTGATGATGGTGCCCTCTGTCATCTTTGATGTCACAATGGGCCTTGCCACCCTCTTCGAAATCGATGTCGACCACATCCCCACCCCGCTCGGCATGAATCATTCCCTCATTGGGCAATCCGCAGCCCAATCCCGGAACAAACGGGATCATAACGTCGCTGATGGTGGCGTTCACCGCCTCGCCGTTGATCGTGCCGGTAATGGTGCCATTCAAGACTGCGACCCGGTTGCCGACGCTGTCAACACCCCATGTCAATGTGGTATTGAACTGGATGTCCATGCTTTTATCGTCCTTGGTTTTCACGACATGGCGGTGATACACGATGGTCGTCGCGTCAAACGGACGAAAAGTTGTCATGTACGCGCCCGTTGAATCAAGCAGCCAAATCGTGTCCTGACGATCCCGATCGAATTTCCCGTTCGGAGTCGTGACTTCGGAACCGCGTATAAAGCATGGCCCTGGCAAACAGGTGGTGTCCGCTTTCAAAGTGATGTGCTTGACAACCACCTCTCCGGTGTCGGAAACCACCTCAGAAGAGACTTTGGCAAGAGGGTGCGTGTTCAACACCGTTCCCATGTTCGACGATTCCTGTACAATCAAGGCATTCCCCCCATCGGAGCTATAACCTGCCTGCTCCGATTGGGTGACACATCCTGTGAGCAAAGCGCCTGCGATAAGAGCCAAGGCCACGTATTTGATGGAAGGTGAGAGTGAAGGTTTCATGGGATTCCTGCCGGGTTAAAGGTGGTTTTTTTACGGCTTCATGAGAAGTCACTTATAACTTATCCGATAACAAGGATAAAAATCAAACACTTTTTTAATGTTAGATAACGGATATTTAATAAAAAACCCATTTTTATAAACAAATAATAAGAATATTTGAGACTATTTAAAATGTTATCTAATTATTTAATAATAACAAAATACGCATTTTACAGCAAAATAAGCTTCTGATTTTATCACGTTTTTGTAACAAAAACAGTAACAATGGAAAAATTCGTGGTAAGTCAACCTTTTTCGGAGATAACGGAAACGGCGGCCCGAAAAATCAAGTCGACGAAAGCTTTTGGATACGGCTAAGAATCTGACTGGTGGAAAGGCCGGAGATTTTCTCCACAATGTGAATGACTCCACCATGCCGTTTGACTGTGGGAGCCTCAATGCAGTCAGAACCATATTCGGAACCGTTCACATGGACATGCGGCTTGACTTCTTCAAGAAAAGCCATCGGCGCATCTTCATCAAACACGTGGAGATAATCCACGCAACGGAGGCCCAGCAACATTCTGGCACGCTCCTCTTCAGGAATGATGGGGCGATCCTTGGATTTATAGCGCTTTACGGATGCATCACTGTTGAGGCCGACGATGAGAACATCGCCTTGTGCGCGTGCTTGTTCCAGAATGTAGAGGTGCCCGGCGTGGAGGAGATCAAAGGAGCCGTTGATTGTGACAATACGCTTCCCCTGCGCCTTCAGCATCTGCGACAAGGCCGCGAGGCGGGCGCGTTCAATTTTCCTTGACGACGTCAAATCAGATTGTAGCAGTTCCTCACGCGTTACTGTAGCCGTGCCCAGTTTGGCCACCACCACACCGGCCGCACGATTTGCCAGTTCCACGGCATTGCGATCCGCCAACCCAGCCCCGTGCGCCAATGCAAAGGCGGCGACAACGGTATCGCCCGCACCGGACACATCGTAAACTTCACGCGCTGCGGTGGGCATGTGAAAAAATTCACCGGTATCGCGATGGAAGAACGCAATGCCATGTGGCCCCAAGGTCAGCAATACGTGTGCCCGAAGCTTCTGGCGCAGTTCATTCCCAACGGATCGGATGTTGGATTGCGAGGCTTCCAAATCACCGGAACGCCCCAGCAAACCGAGCGACTCCTTCCAATTGGGTGTGATAAAGTCGCAATCCACGTAACGGGCCGCGTGCTGCGGCCGAGGATCAAGGACGACGGATTTCCCCGCAGCCTTGGCTTCGCGGATCAGGCTTTGAGTCAACGCGGCCGTGAGAAATCCCTTGGCGTAGTCGGAAAGCACCACCACAGAGGCTTGCGATAACTGCTTGCGAAACGCCTCCAGCACCTGATTTTCCAGCTCTTTCGTAATATCCTGCGTGTCTTCGTGGTCAATGCGCAGCAACTGCTGGCGCTGTCCCACAATCCGGGTTTTGACGATGGTCGGACGACCGTCCTGAAAGAACACGGGCGCAATCCCCATCCCCTGACAGAGCGTCTCCAAGGCCTGACCTGTGGCATCCTTTCCGCACAAGGTGAACAACACGGGCCTGCCACCCAATGAGGCAATATTTGCCGCGGTGTTGGCCGCACCGCCCAACACCCGTTTGGTCTTGGAGGAATCCACATGCAGGATGGGAACCGGAGCCTCGGGAGACAGGCGCGAACAATCTCCGGTGACATACTCGTCCACAAAGCTGTCGCCCAGCACCAAGACAGTCAGAGAGTCAAAACGGGAAAGCGTCGCGCGAAGTTCCATGGGGTGTGAAGTTATCAAATTCACCATGCTCTCCGCCACCGGAATTCTACCGTTCCACCGTGCATCTCGACCGCCTGACCCTTCATCATTTCCGGAACTTGCACGGACTGGAAATTCGCCCGGCGCCGGGCATCAATCTCGTGGCCGGGCCCAATGGACACGGCAAATCCAACCTGCTGGAAAGCGTTCATTACCTGTGCCTCGCACATTCCCCCCGCACCCGCAAGGACAAGGATCTCGTGGCCTGGACCGAGGGCTCCTTTGTGATCCGCGGCGAAGGCACGATTGGCGGCAGGCCGCACGTCCAGTCTTTGGAATACGGTGAGGAAGGCTGCCGTATCAAGGTGGGAAACACCGAAAGCCGCAAGCTGGGCGATCTGTTGGGACATTTTCTGCTCGTGTCCTTCAACCCCGAGGATTTGGATATCCTGCGCGGCGGGCCGCAGGAACGGCGGCGCTTTCTCGACATTCTCCTGTGTCAGCACGACACGACAGGCATGGAACTCCTGCGCCGCTATCGGCAGGCCTTGCGGCAGCGCAACGCCGCACTGCGCCTGAATCTTCGGCCGGGAGAGGAGGATTTGCTCGCGGCCTATGAAACAACTTTGGCGGAGGCAGGCGCGGAGATCGTGTTGAAACGACTCGAGTTACTGGCAAAACTCGCGCCGCACGCAAAGGAATTTTACGGCGAGATCGGCGAAGACAAAGAGGGGCTCACACTTGAAATGACACGTTCGTTAGGAGCCGAAAATGAGCCCCAAAAACTGCGGGAAAATTTCCTTCACAAGTTGCTGGAAAAACGCTTTATGGACCGCGAAAATGGGCTTACTTCCGTGGGGCCTCACCGTGACGATTTGCTAGCTTTTCTCGATGAAAAAACGGTGCGGGACTTCGCTTCTCAAGGGCAAAAAAGGTCGGTCGCTTTGGCCTTGAAACTGGCTGCTGCGCGACTGCTCGAAGAGGTGTCCGGACTCCCCCCCATTCTGTTGCTGGACGACGTGTTCGCCGAGCTGGATCCCGGGCGCCGTGAGCGTTTCGGATCCCTGATTCGGAACCGTGGACAAGTGTTCATCGCTACTCCGAGACGGGAGGACGTTCCCTTCGCGGTGGATCAGTTGTTCAACATGGAGCGCGGCAGGACGTCTTGACCATGGCCAAGGCAAAGCAGCCCGAGGCCATACAAGGCCTGCTCCAGCAGACGCTGAAAGCCAGTGGACTCGGCCATCTATTGCACGAGTCCCGGCTGAGGGAGCGGTGGAAGGAATTGATGGGCGAGCGCGCCGCGAAGATCGCGGAGATGGAATCGCTCAAGGATGGCCAACTACATATCCGCGTGTCGGATTCAGTATGGCGGCAAGAGTTGATGTTTCAGAGGGAAGCGCTGCGCCGCAAGGCGAACGACATTCTGGGTTCGTCCGTGGTGAAAGAAATTCGGTTACGGTAGACGTTTCGTAGGGGCGGATTTCAATCCGCCGGATGGTGTTGGTAGGGGCGGATTTCAATCCGCACAACGGAAGGGCAGACATGGAAGAGACACAAACCCGCGGTTACGAAGCTGGCGACATCAAGGTCCTCGAAGGTCTGGAAGCGGTGCGCAAGCGCCCTGCCATGTACATCGGATCAACCGACGGGCGCGGCCTGCACCATCTGGTGTACGAAGTCGTGGACAACGCCGTGGACGAAGCCCTGGCCGGTTTCTGCACGCGCATCGACGTCACCATCACCGCCTCGAACGGTATTCGCGTCACGGACAATGGACGCGGCATTCCGACCGACATCCACCCCACTGAAGGCATCGGTACCGTGGAATTGGTGATGACCAAACTGCACGCGGGTGGCAAGTTCAGCAACGACAGTTACAAGGTTTCCGCCGGTTTGCACGGCGTGGGCGTCTCCTGCGTAAACGCATTGTCCTCGAAGCAGGAAGTGACTGTCTGGCGCGATGGCCGCGAGTTCATCCAGACCTTCAAACAAGGTGTTCCCGTGGCACCGGGCGAGTTCAAGGGCACGACGGACAAACAGGGCACCAGCGTGTTTTTCCAACCCGACGACACGATCTTCACGGACACGGTTTACAACTTCGACACGTTGAGTTCGCGTCTCCGCGAACTGGCCTTTCTCAACAAAGGCCTGACCATCACCTTGCGCGACGAGCGCGAAGAGGTTCGTTCCCACGAATTCCATTTCCCCGGCGGCATCGCGGCATTCATCGAATACATGGACAGCCACAAGAAACCGCTGCACGACAAGCCCATCCACTTCGAGAAAGAAACGCAGGGTGTTCCGCTCGAAATCGCCTTCCGTTACAACGAAGGCTACAACGAAAGCCTGTTCTCGTTTGTGAACAACGTGAACACGGTGGACGGCGGCACGCACGTGGTGGGCTTCAAGTCCGCGCTGACGCGCGCCATCAACCAGAAGGCCAAGGATCTGCTCGGAAAGAACAAGAAGAACGATCTCGAGCTCACGGGCGAAGACATGCGCGAAGGCCTCACGGCCGTGGTATCGGTGAAGCTGCGTGAACCGCAGTTCGAGGGACAAACCAAGCACAAGCTCGGCAACGGCGAAGTCAAGGGCATCGTGGAAGCTGCAGCCTTTGAACTGCTCTCGACCTTCCTTGAGGAAAATCCCGCCATTGCCCGCAAGATCGTGGACAAGGTGTATAACGCAGCCGTGGCCCGCGAAGCAGCTCGCAAGGCCCGCCAAATGGCGCGGCGCAAGAGCGCTCTCGAGGGTGGCGGTCTTCCCGGCAAGCTGGCGGACTGCTCCTCGCGCAACCCGGCCGAATGCGAGCTGTATCTGGTGGAGGGCGACTCCGCCGGTGGCAGCGCCAAGCAGGGCCGCGATCGCGCCTTCCAGGCCATCCTGCCCCTCAAGGGAAAAATTCTGAACGTGGAAAAGGCCCGCATGGACAAGATCCTCGCCAATGAGGAAATCGCAACCATGGCACAGGCCATTGGCTGCGGACTCGGCGAGGAAGAGGACAGCTTCAACTACGACAAGCTGCGCTATCACAAGATCATCATCATGACCGATGCTGACGTGGACGGCTCGCACATCCAGACGCTGCTGCTGACCTTTTTCTGCCGCTACATGAAGAAATTGATTGAGAACGGTGTGCTGTATCTCGCCCAACCGCCGCTGTACAAGATCAAGTACGGCAAGGAAGAACGCTACGCCTTCGACGAACGGGAGAAGGATCGCGTCCTCGCGGAAATCGGCGGCGAAAACCGCAAGGGTGTTTACCTCCAGCGCTACAAAGGCTTGGGTGAAATGAACCCCGAACAGCTGGCGACCACGACCATGAATCCCGCGAACCGCATTCTGAAGCGGGTGTCGATGGAGGACGTGGTGGAGGCGGATCAGATCTTCACGATGCTGATGGGCGAGGAAGTTGAACCCCGCCGGAAGTTCATCGAGGAAAACGCACACCTCGTCAGCGAACTGGACGTGTAAACCATACTGTCTGACTTTAAGGTCGGTAGCCTAGCGAAAAGCCATTAAGATCTACGTGGCGCTAAAACAGGAGGTCTCAAAATGTTTGAGTTTCTTCGTAAAAGCCCTAAGTGGGCCACTCAGCTGCCACCTCACATTGAACTCACAAAACCTGAAATCGACGGTCTAGAATTAATTCGCAAAGAATTTGGAATTGATAATGAAGAGTTTCAACTGTACATCATGGGGCATCCCCAAATTACTCGCCGAACCCTTTTGCACCAATACCGCCATTATAAATCGCCGGGTTTGACTGAAAAAGACGTATTACAAGTCATTCTCGCCCAACGATTCTTCAGTCACTTTGAAATTGGAAACGATCTGCTGGGGCTTAGATCAGTTGCCGAGGACGAATCAAAATATGTGGCGAGGCTTGAAGAGATAATGATGCAGCACACAAACATTGAATCACTAATAGATGCGATATTGGAATACGAGGAACGCCAGGAGCCAACACCACCGGCTCAAGCTGGCTATGAAAAAGTGGCCACCCGTGTTAACGAAATTTTAAAACACACACTTCGTAACTGATTTCTTTTTTGCCGGGAATTCTATCCCTCAATATGGTACCTACTGCCTCTGACATCCGGCTTTTCAAATCCCCAAACGACTGGGAAACCTGGCTGGCAAAGAACCACACCAAGCATTCCGGCTTGTGGCTCCGACTTGCGAAAAAAGATTCCGGCCTGAAGTCCGTCACGTACTTCGAAGCGCTGGACGTTGCCCTGTGCTACGGCTGGATCGACAGCCAGAAAAAATCCTACGACGACGTCTCATGGATCCAGCGGTTCACCTCGCGCGGCCCCAAAAGCATCTGGTCCAAGATCAACAAGGACAAGGCGCTGGGGTTCATCAAAAGCAAAAAGATGAAACCCGCCGGGCTCAAGGCCATCGAAACCGCCAAGCAGAACGGGCAATGGGACGCCGCCTATGATTCCCAAAGCAGGAGCTCCATTCCGGAGGATTTCGAAAAGGAACTGAAGAAGAACAAAAAGGCCGCAGCCTTTTTCGCCACGCTCAACAGCGCCAACCGCTACGCCATCCTGTTCCGGATTCAGACCGCGAAGAAAGCGGAAACACGGACGAAGCGCATCGCCCAGTTCGTTGAAACGCTGAAGAAGGGCGAAAAGCTGCACCCCTAAGGCGTCCCGCAAACTCTGTGGAGTGGATAGTTTTTACCCGTGCTAACCCTCGACAAAGTCCAGCCCAAGTTCCTCGAGACGCTCCGCAAACAAGCGGAGTTTACGGACGAGCAGCTCGAAAAATTCCTGCGCAAATGGAGCGTCAAACTCCTCAAGAAAAAAGAACTCCACCTCCAGGTCGGAGACGTCTGCAAGGCCACGGCCTATGTGAACAAGGGTTGCCTGCGCCGTTATGTGATCAACGAGCATGACAAGGAAGTCATCGTCAACTTTGCTTTGGAGGATTGGTGGATTGGCGATCTGGAAAGTTTTTTTCTCGAGCAGCCCACCCGATTTTACATCCAGGCGCTGGAAGACTCCGAATTATTGATGCTTTCCCGCGAAAATTTTATGAAGGCATGCGAGGAATTTCCCAAGTACAAGGCCTTCCATCAGGAAAAAATGCAACGCTCCCACTTCGCGACTCTGAAGCGGATTTCCGTCACCACTTCCGGAACGCCGGAAGAGAAATACCTCCTGCTCGCAAAAGAGCAACCGCAGCTTTTCCAGCGTGTCCCCCTGCATTACATCGCTTCTTATTTGGGAATTGAGCCGGAATCGCTGAGCCGGTTGCGAAAACGGCTGACCGAAAAAGCCTGAAAATCTTAACCATCGTCAATGGATTCCTTCGCCGTGGCGGGATAACTTCTCCGTCATGTTCCGCGATGTCGCGGACAAACAGGGAGCACACAATGCCGGTGATGATGGTCAAACACAAGGTGGCGGACTTCAAGCAGTGGAAAGAAGTCTTCGACAGCATGAACGAAACGCGCCGCGGCTACGGCTGGACGGCGCACGAGGTTTATCAGGACGCAGGCGATCCCAACACGGTCACCATCGTGAATCACATGAAGGACATCCAGCGCGCCAAGGAATACGGAACTTCCGACGTCCTGCGCTCGGGCATGGCAAAAGCCGGAGTGGTCAGCGCGCCGGAAATCCTCTTCCTGAACGATGCGGAATTCAAGGAGTATTGATCCCTATTTTTCGGAAAAAGGGCGTTTTTCGGCTGACTAAAGCAGAAAACGCCCTTTAAAATCTTAACCCAAATCAATGAATCTTCATTCGCCCGGGAATAATTTCATCCACATGTTCCGCAACGTCGCGGACACCAGGAGGATAAAATGGTCGCAACTCTCGAAATGCCGAAGACGGAAACACCCGCACACGCCAAGCATCATAACCCCGAACACATTCTGAAAATCGGAATGGGTTTCTGGGCCTCGAAAACGGTGCTCACCGCCGTTCATTTCCAGTTGTTCACCTTGCTTGCGAAGCAACCGCTTTCCGGCAGCCAGATTCGCCAGACCCTGGGATTGCATGAGCGCGCCTATCTGGATTTCCTCGATGCGCTGGTCTCGTTGGGATTCCTGACACGGAAAGGACTGGGAGCCGACGGCGTTTATTCGAACTCGTCCGATGCGGATTTTTTCCTCGACAAAAACAAGCCGTCCTATCTCGGTGGCATTCTGGAAATGTGCAACACCCGGTTGTACCGCTTCTGGGCCGACCTGGATGAAGGATTGAAGACCGGGTTGCCGCAGAACGAAATCAAATACGCGAAGCCCGGATCCGGAAACCAGTTCGACGCCATTTACAGCAATCCCGATTCCCTGGCCGAGTTCCTTCAGGCCATGTCCGGCGTTCAAATGGGCGCATTCATGGCATTTGCCAAACAATTCGACTTTTCGAAATACACCACCTTCTGCGATGTTGGAGGAGCCAACGGATCCTTGTGCGTTCAAGTAGCCATGAACCATCCACACATGCAGTGCCTCAATTTCGATTTACCCGTTGTGGAACAAGTGACCCGGAAGACCATCGAGAAATTCGATCTGTCGTCCAGGGTCAAAACAACCGGAGGAGATTTCTTCAAGGATGCGCTGCCCCAAAGCGATGTCATCACCATGGGGAATATCCTGCACGACTGGAACGACGCGGAAAAACTCGTGTTGATCAAGAAAGCCTATGACGCGCTTCCCAAAGGCGGGGCATTCGTGTGCATCGAAAACATCATCGACAACAACCGTTCCGAAAACACGTTCGGGCTGCTGATGTCCCTGAACATGCTGATCGAAACGAAAACGGGGGCGGATTTCACCTTCAACGATTTCGATCGCCTGGCGCATCAGGCCGGATTCTCCAAAACGGAATGGTTGCCGTTGGCGGGCCCGACCAGCGCAGCCGTCGCTTACAAGTAAGCACAGGAGAAGAGAGGAGGACATTTCTCCTCTCTTCCCGAAACTAGGGCATCAGAATCCCAACGTACGTTGGGCGAACCAGTACAACGCCACCACGGAGATCAGAACACTGGCGGGGATGACCACCCAGGCGCGGTACCAGGGTTTCTTCCACATCCAGTAAGTCAACGCGAAAGCGATGCTGACCACGGTGAGCTGACCCAGTTCCACACCGATATTGAAGCCCGCCAGGGTGGACCAGAAGCGCCCCGGGGGCAGTCCCAGTTCCTTGAGCGCACCTGCGAATCCCATGCCGTGGATCAAGCCAAAACCAAACACCACCATCCATCGTGAAGGACGGAGTTTTTTAGAGAAGATGTTCTCGATGCCGACGACGGCGATGGATAAGGCGATCAAAGGTTCGACGATGCGCGACGGCAATGAAAAGATGCCGAGCATCGAAAGGCCCAAGGTGATGGAATGCGCCACAGTGAACGCCGTAATCTGGATGAGCAAGGGCCGCATCACGGTGGCAAAGAAGAACAGGCCGAGCACAAAGAGGATGTGATCCATCCCCAACGGCAGAATATGCGTGTAGCCCAATCCAATGAACCGCGCGAAAAGATTGGTGCCGGCGGGATTGGCACGTGCCTCTACATGTTTGGTGCGTTCTAACGCTGCCGCGAGGGAGTCGGGAGAAATTTCGAACCGCAACGGAGAATCCATCTTGATCCATCGTCGATCCAACAGGCTGTCACGCCAGAAAAATGACACTTCGGAAATCGCCTGTACGCCCAGTTCCGGCCATAGATTGACCGTGACCTTCAGAACCCGGCGCTCTTTCGGCAATGAGCCGCCCAATGTGATGATGGAGGGCGACGTCATGATCAAGTTGGTATCGTGCACAAAGTCGTCTTCACGGCCTGCTCCATGCAACTTCCATCGAACCACCCGCATATTGTCCACAGGACGGCCATTGACCGTCAGATTCACGCGAGAGATCAAATAGCTCTCTGTCCGTTCTTGAAATAGCCGCGATTTTTCCATCGCACTGCCCGTGTCCGCTGTTGAATGCGTGGCATTCACAAGCTCTTCCGTATTCGCATTGACTTCCACGGTGACGGAATCCGGATCGATCAAACGGACCGCAACCTTCGAGGTGCCGGTGGCGTGCGGAAATGCCAAGGAACAGATCGCGAGAAGGAAGAGACCGACAAAACGCAATGAATGTTGAATCATGGAACCTTTCAGATATACCCACCCTGCAGTAAATGCCGACAGGGTGGGCGGAAAATACGAAATACGCGGATCTTTTTTTAATACCGTTTTACGGATGTCCCAAAACCAGAAAATCGACAAGGTCAATGCGTGCCCGCAATGCCTGAGGCCTTTGCAGCAATGCTTTTGCGGAAGAGTCGCTGTTTCTCCCACCAAACTCCGCGTCGTCATTCTCCAGCACCCGCAGGAAAAGTTCAAACTGTGGAACTCTGCCCGACTCGCGAACATGACGCTTTCCAACAGTGTGTTGCGCACCGGTCTTTCATGGCCCAACCTGAAAAAGGCCTCCGGGGTTCCCACGGCAGAGCCGCGCAACTGGGCCGCTCTGTATTTGAAGAGCAACAAGCCTATTGAAAAGCCTTTTCAGTTGTTCAACCGCAAGGAAGAACCGCTGGAGGACGCGTCCTTCCTGGAAGGAATCATTGTACTCGATGGCTCGTGGAAACAGGCCCATGCCCTGTGGTGGCGCAATCCGTGGCTGTTGAGGGTCAACCGCATCGCCTTGAATGTCGGACAAGGTTCCAAAAGAAATCAGGCCAAGGAATCAGGACTCGCGACCATTGAATCCATTGCGCATGCGTTGCCGCATCTCAATGAAGACGTTGCCGCGTCAGAATCCCTGTTACGGCAATATCAGGACCTCATCGTGACTCCGAATCGAACGGGTCGAACGGAATAAACACAAACGGCCACCTGAGGAGGTGGCCGTTTGATGAAGAAATACTCTTGGCGTAACCCTACTCTTCCGTGGTCGGTGACCGCAGTACCATTGGGGCGATGGGGCTTAACTTCCGTGTTCGGGAAGG
>OMJM01000043.1 GCA_900299345.1 bacterium
CAAGGCGCGTATTGCAGTGCAGGAAATACTGAAGCGAAATCCCAAGGGCGAAATTCTCCGCGAAGCCTTGCTGCTCGCGGCGCGCATGGAAGTGGAAGGCGATTCCACCGCGGCGGGGTTGGCCTATTATGAAAAGCTGCTGCAGGAGAAGAATCTCACCACGGAGACCCGCGCCAATCTGCATTGGGAGGCGGCCAAGTTGGCGTATCAAATCCAGCAGTGGGAGCGTGCTCGGTTCCACGCATTGTCCTCGGAGCGCTCGGCACTGCCGGACAAGTTTCAGTTCCGCAACGAGCGGATGGGCATTCTCTGTCGTTATGGCGGCAAACAATTCAACGAAGGCATTGACGACGCCAAGAAGGCCTACAAGAAAAAGGCTTTCGTGGTTTTCCGCCCCGAGTTGAAGCTGCTGATGGGTCGCGGCAGGGAAGGGCTGAACGACTGGAAGGCGGCGGAGAAACTTTTTCGCGAGGTTCCCAAAATGGGGCCGCGCACGGCTGTGGCGGCCGAGGCCTATTACCGCATCGGCGATCACTTTCTGCGCGTCGTGCGACAGCAGGATTCGGCGCGCGTGTATTTCGATTCTGCGGCCGCATCCGGACGCAACTTCGAATACGGAGCACTGGCCGATGAACGTTCCAAGGCGTTGACCCGCATCGAATCGCTGCGCAAGGAAAAACCCGATTCGCTCCTGCCGCAATACCAGAATTTCATGATCGCCGAACTCTTCCTGTTCAATCTGGATGAAGTGGACAGCGCTTTGACCCGTCTGGATCAAATCGTGCAAAGCCCGGTTTCCGACAGCGTGCACACCATCCGCGCAGCGTACGCTAGAGCTTACATCCACGAGGAATTCAAGAAGAACAAACCCAAGGCGGATTCGTTATACCACTACGTGCTGGAGAAATTTCCCAATACGGAATGGGCCAAGCAAGCGGAAAAGAATCTGGGCTTGCCGCCCACAGTGCTGACCGACGAGGACAGGGCGCATGCGCTGTTCCTTGACGCGGAGAACCTCCGCTTCGCCGGGGAGGATGTTTCCAGCAAGGTAGTGCCGGCGTATCGCAAGGTGTATGGATCCTACCCACGCACACGTGAGGCGGCGAAAGCCTTGTTCGTGATGGGATTCCTTCGTGACGAACAGGCGCACCAAACGCCACCGGTCAAGGGCAGCCTCGATTCCGCCAAGGTCGCCTATCACAATCTCCGTACGAACTACGCAAGCACGGTATATGGACGCATTGCCGCCGAGAAAATGGAGAAGGTCAATATCACGTTGGACACCACAGCCACTCCAGCCAAGGATTCCACAGCAACTGCCGCGGCACCCTTGCCCGAAGCTCCGGTGGAGATTTCACCGGACGACAGCACTCAAGAGGCGACCCCGCACAAGGAAGTGCTGGAACCCAAGTACGACAATATCGATCAGTATTGATCCACTCTTCGTCACCCTCGCGAACGCGGGGGTCCAGACAAGGAATCCTGGATTCCCGTTTTCACGGGAATGACGGTAGCTAAACTCGCTTTGAAAGGCGCTGGCCCTTCCACGTGAATCCGCCCGTGGTTCCGGCCACGACTGCGGCGAGTATCAGTGGAATGTGCAAGAGTGCGGTTCCGGGAAACCAACGCAGTAGCGAGGAAAGTCCGAAACCTCTTAATCCGCTTCGCATCACGGCGAAATCCGAGACTGTCTTGACGGCGAATCCACATATTCCCAGCCACGCATACCACGGACAGATAATTCCCGCGAGGAGCAGCAGGGGGATGGCGGCGTAGAATGCAAAGACAATGGCGAGAAAAAGCTTCTGCGGCAGGCGGTAGTACAGGCATTTGCTGGCCCAGCGTTTGCGCTGTTCCCAGAAATGCGCCCATGATTCCGGGGCTGCAGTGCGCACCAGGGATTCTGGTGTGGAACAAAATTTGGTGGTCCATTGTCCCGTGGCGTGGATGGCTTGCAAAATGAAGTCATCGTCTCCGCTTACGACGTTTCCGTGACCGCGAAAGCCTCCGGCATCTTCGAAGGCCTTGCGGCGGTAGGCGAGGTTGTTGGCATTGGCAATGACGGGAAATCCCAGTCCCACCAGTGAAGCAGATACAATACCGTAGGAGATGAATTCCAAGGCTTGCGTTCCCGTTCCCCATCCGAATCCATTTTTCAGTTCTGCATAGGCTGTCAGTCCCAGCACCATGCCTGTGTCGGTGTTGAACTCGTGGCTCAATGAGGACAACCAGCGCGGTCCCATTGTGCAATCCGCGTCGGTGACGGCAATCCATTCACCTTGGGCCTGTTCCAACCCGCGCATCAACGCATGTTTTTTGGGACTCATCCCAGGCGACACTTCGGTAATGGTCATGAAGCGGATCTTGTCCGGATTTCTTTCTGAATAACTCCGCAAGACATTTTCCGTGCCGTCGTTGGATCGATCGTTGACCACTATGACGTTGAATTTTTCGACGGGATAATCCTGCGCAAGCAATACATCGAGAACATGGGGGAGATTCCGTTCTTCGTTGCGGGCGGCGATGAGAACGGTGATGGTAGGCGTTTCGCGGTTCTCTGGGCGGTTCCGCTTTTTCAGCTTGAACAAACCGCGCAGCAGTTGAAGATCCAGCAGGATGTAACCGGCGCAGGCGAGGTAGAACAACAAGGAGATCATGACAGAAAGGCGGCGGCCACTCCCAATATTAAAACCAAGACCCACCAGCCTGCGCTGCCGATCATGGCATTCACCACCCAATTTGGGCGCAGGGATTGCGCCGTTGATGCGTTACGATTCCGGAGCTTCATCGCTTGCAATAACCGCCAGAGACTCAATCCGCCGGTGACGGTGAAGGCAAGCGAAGGAATCCATCCGATCGCAACAAGACCAAGTTTCCATGAAGCGGAATGGCTTATTACGCCCACGACCAGCAGACCGATTTCACAGACTACAGTCAGACCCCAAAAACGGAAACGTTCAGCCTTCCAAAGCGCCTCGACCCAGGCATGATTTTTACCTCCGAATTCCACGGAGTAATGCCCTTCGAATTCCCGTTCCAGCCGAAGCTGCCGGCCGTGTGCCTTAGCGGAAGCGAAAAACAGCCAGATGCTGGTCAATACGAGAAGCGCGGTAACCACGATGGGTGAATACTACCTTTTCCCGCATCGTGAACCTCGAATTCCATACCTTGGGTAAGGACCCGAAAACACTGGAGTTGGAAGCGGATGCTTCCGAACTTCAGGAGCTTTCCGAGACCGGGGCCATTGCCAAAGTGCATGCCCGGATTGAAGTCACGCCTTTGGCGGGGGAAGCCTATCTCGGACAGGGAGAGGCGCGTGGCATCTTGAAGCTCGATTGTGGCCGCTGCCTCGAAGCATTGGACCAACCTTTCTTCATCAAATTCAACCTCTTGATGGAAAAGAGCACGGAAAAAGGACTCTCCTGGAGCGACGATGGCGACCAGGGAGTCGAAGATTATCAGGTCAAAATCGGGTCGGATATTCGTGAAATTCCACTGGATTCCATCATTGCGGAACAGGTCCTGCTTAACTATAATTTGCACCCTCTTCCGGCCTTGGATGCGCAGAATAAGTGCGTTCAATGTGGCCGTTTGGCCTTCACGGCCGAAGAGACGAAGAGAGCGGATAAAGTCGATCCTCGTTGGGCCGGTCTTCAAGGCCTCAAAGATTCCGGAAAGAAAGACCCCAAAGGTCCGGATTCCGGAGAAAAACGTGGAAAGGCCTGACCGGAAAAGACAGATCGGGAGTTTCACATGGCAGTCCCAAAACGAAAAACTTCAACCGCACGCCGAGACAAGCGCAAGACGCATTGGAAGCTGTCCGCGCCCGCGCTCACCAAGTGTTCCCATTGCGGACAGGTGAAAATGTCGCACCGCGTTTGCGGCAATTGCGGGTTCTATGGTAATGTGGAGGTCCGCCAACCGGCGGAATAAAAACCCTCCGAATCCATGATTAAAGTCGCATTAGACGCCATGGGCGGGGACAATGCCCCCGACGCTGTGGTGGAAGGTGCTGTACTGGCCGCCCGTGAGGCAGCCGGACGTTACGGCATTGTGTTGGCGGGTCCCGAGGACACCGTCCGTTCCCTGTTGAACAAGTACGGTTGGTCGGGTGAGGGCATCGAAGTCTTTCATGCGCCCGGCATCGTCAACATGGATGATTCGCCCACTGTAGTGCTCAAGACCAAAACCGATTCAGGTCTCGTTGCCTGTGTCCAGCTGCAGAAGATGGGTAAGGTTCAGGCCAGCATCTCCGCCGGAAATTCCGGCGCCATGATGGCTGCCTGTCTCATGATTCTCGGCCGTGTGGGACAGATTCCCCGCCCGGCCATCGCATGCGTGATGCCGTCGCTCGGCAAAAAAACCGTGGTGCTCGATTGTGGTGCCAACGTGGATGAAAAGCCGCAGACCCTGGTTCAGTTCGGTGTGTGCGGTTCCGTATATGCCGAAGCCGTGCTCGGCCGCGTCAATCCCAAGGTCGGATTGCTCAACATGGGCGAAGAAGAAAAGAAGGGCCCGGAAGCGTTGCAGGAAACGCATCAGCTTTTGAAGCAGGCTCCGCTGAATTTTACGGGCAATGTTGAAGGTCGCGATTTGCTCAAGGGTGAAGTGGACGTCGTGGTGACGCCGGGATACACGGGTAACGTGGTTCTCAAGCTCATGGAAGGCTTCCACGAATACCATCTCAAGATTTTTGGAACGGTCGACTCCGACGCCGGACGGCAATTCGAGCACGACTGGGATTATTCCAATTTCGGCGCCGCGTTGCTGTTGGGCCTGAACGGCACCGGTCTCATCACTCACGGCCGCGCGGACGCCAAGGCCATCAAGAACGGACTCGAAGCAGCCTACCGCCAGGCCGAAGCGGGCATCGTGGAGAAAATCGCCGCCAAGCTGGCCCAGGTGGCCTGATGGGCGCGATCCTTCGCGGCATCGGGGTGCACGTCCCCGAGAACATCCTCACAAATGCGGATCTCGAACGGATGGTGGAAACCTCCGACGAATGGATCAAAACCCGCACGGGCATTCAAGAGCGGCACATACTTCCCAAGGACAGTCCGCTGAAGGCTTCCGATCTCGGAGCTTCGGCCGCACTGGCGGCCTTGAAGAAGGCGGGAGTGACACCTGAGCAAGTGGGCGGTATCATCGCCTGCGCCGTGGTTCCGGACAAGCAATTTCCCGCCACCGCCTGTTTGATTCAGGAGAAGATCGGCGCGAAGAACGCTTTTGCCTTTGATATCACCGCCGCCTGCGCCGGGTTCGTTTACGGAGTCAATCTGGCCGCGCAGATGATCGATTCCGGACAATGTGAACACGTGCTCGTGATCGGAGCCGAAGCGCTATCCAGAGCCGTGGATTGGACCGACCGTAACACCTGTATTCTGTTCGGTGATGCCGGAGCTGCTGCTGTGATCAGCAAAGGACCCGCGGATCGCGGCGTCATGCGTTCCATCCTGCGCAGCGATGGCGCGCACGCCGACATCCTGTTCCTCGACAATGTCGGGAATGAAAAGGCCAACATGCGCATGGATGGTAAGCAAGTGTTCAAGCTGGCCGTTTCCGAAGTTTCCAAGGTTGTTCTCGATGTGCTCGCCCTGGAAGGTTGGAAGACGTCTGACCTCGATTTGCTGGTCATGCATCAGGCCAACGTCCGCATTCTCAACGCCATTGCCGAGAAACTCGAACTGCCCGAAGACAAGGTGATGGTAAACGTCAATCGTTATGGCAACACGTCCTCCGCATCCATTCCGCTCGCGCTGTATGAAGCCGAACAGGCCGGACGCCTCAAGCCCGGCATGCGCATCGCGCTGGCCGCCGTGGGCGGGGGAATGTCGTGGGGCTGCAATCTTTTACGGTGGTGATTTATGAGCAAACGCATTCTTCTGTTTCCCGGTCAAGGCTCCCAATATCTCGGCATGGGGAAAAAACTCGCCGAATCCCACGCGGGAGCGCGCAAGCTGCTTGATGAGGCGAACGCCACCCTCGGGTTCGATCTCGCGGACATCATGTGGAACGGCCCGGAGGAAAAACTCACTTCCACGGACAACACCCAACCCGCTTTGTTCACCGTGTCCATGATGGCCATGGAATGGCTGCGCGAACGCGGAATGGGTTTTGACTTTGCCGCTGGGCATTCGCTGGGCGAGTATTCGGCCCTGTGTGCGGCTGGCGTGTTTTCTTTTGCGGATGGATTGAGGCTCGTGCGCTTGCGTGGTGAACTGATGTCCAAGGCCGGCGAAGCAAGGCCCGGAGCCATGTCCGCCATTCTCGGTCTGGAGCGAGACAAGCTGGAAGAGGCGTTGAAGACGGCTTCTGCGTCCGGCATTGTAGTTGCTGCGAACTTCAACAGTCCTTCCCAAATTGTGATCTCCGGAGAACGCTCCGGAGTGGAAGCCGCAGAAAAAATATGCGCAGAACTCGGCGCGAAAAAAGTGGTCCGCCTTCCTGTGAGTGGCGCCTTCCATTCTCCGTTGATGGAATACGCCGTGGAGGGTTTGCGCAAGGGACTCGATGCCGTCGCATTTTCCGCTCCCAAGGTTCCCGTCATCTCCAACGTCGAGGCGATTGAGGAAACCAATCCCGAAGCATTGAAGTCTGGATTGCTCAAGCAGCTTTACTCCCCGGTGCGTTGGGTGGAATCCATGCAACGGGCGCAGGCATTGGGAGTTTCCGAAGGTCTTGAAGTCGGTGCAGGCAAGGTGTTGATGGGATTGTTGCGCGGCATCTCGCGCGACGTGAAGGTCACCCCCGTTGAAAATCCGGAGGATTTGGCATGATCGATTTGAAGGGACAAACCGCCTTGGTAACGGGTGCGAGCCGGGGTTTGGGATATGCGATTGCCTTGCGCTTGGCGCAACAAGGAGCCGCTGTGCACCTTGTGGCCCGCAATGCCGAAGCGGTGCAACAAGCCGCGCAAAAAATCGCCGCGGAAACAGGAGTCGCAGCGCATGCTCATGCGGCGGACATTGGCGATGCCACCGCAGTCCAAGGCTTGTTCGATGCCGTGACCAAGATCAGCCCCACATTGGAAATTTTGATCAACAATGCAGGGGTAACCCGCGACGGTTTGCTGATGCGCATGAAGGATGAAGACTTCGACGAAGTGATCCGCATCAATCTGCGCTCGGTGTTTCTGTGTAGCCGCGCTGCGGTTAAGTCCATGATTCGACAGAAATACGGACGAATCGTGAACCTCACGTCCATCGTCGGTTTGCATGGACAGGCCGGGCAAGCCAATTACGCCGCTTCCAAGGCGGGTATCGTGGGATTCACCAAGAGTTGCGCCAAGGAAGTGGCTTCCCGCAACATCACGTGCAATGCCATTGCGCCGGGTTTCATTGAATCCGACATGACCCAGGCACTCAATGAAGCCCAGAAGACGGGCATTCTCGCGTCTATTCCCATGGGGCGCATGGGTAATGCCGTTGAGATTGCCGATCTTGCCGCATACCTCGCATCACGCGAGTCGGCATATGTCACCGGACAGGTGTTTTCCATCGACGGCGGCATGGGAATCTGAACCTGAGAAATCGCGCGGATAAAACGGCCCTGATTGATTATATTAGCCGCAGAGGCGCGATGAAAGCGCCTTCCAAGGAGATGCTCAATGTCTGATGATCTGATGCAGAAAATCACCAAGGTGGTTGTGGACAAGCTCGGTGTGACCGAGGACAAGGTGAAGCCCGAGGCCGCCTTTGCCGAGGATCTGGGCGCGGACTCGCTGGATCAGGTGGAACTCGTCATGGCCCTCGAGGACGAGTTCGGCATCGAGATTCCGGACGAGGAAGCCGAGAAGCTGAAGAAGGTGGGCGACGTCATCGCCTACGTCAAGTCCAAGTCCTGATTCTGTTCACGCGCGATTTGTTCATCCTCCTGCGGCGTCCGTTCCGGACGCCGGGGAAACGCGCCGGGTACGAACCCCGGCTCATCCGCCTCGAAAAGATTCTCCATTACCGTTTTGGCGATCTCCGTCTCTTGGAGATGTCGCTCTCGCATCGTTCCTATGTCAATAATGTGCGGCAAATGCCTCCGCCGCCTTCCAATGAGCGGTTGGAGTTTCTCGGCGATGCTGCTTTGAACGCCATCGTCACGGATTACCTCTACCGCCGCTATCCGGACTGTGGGGAAGGCGAACTTTCCCAGATGAAGTCACTGGTGGTGAGCGCCAAGGTGCTCGCCTTGTGCGCCGGTCACTGGAATCTGGGAGAATTCATTTTACTCAGCAAGGCCGAGGAGAAATCCGGTGGGCGACAGCGCCTCAACATCCTGGCTGACGCCTATGAAGCGGTGCTCGGCGCGGCTTATCTGGATGGCGGGTACGAAGTGGTGCGAAAGCTCGTGCACGCCACCTTGATGGACATCATGGATGATGTGCTGACGGACGCCGATTTTGCCAACTACAAGAGCCTGCTTCTTGAGTACACACAATCGCAGGGATTTGGCGCGCCTTCGTACGAAGTCGTGAGCCAAAGCGGGCCGGAGCACCGCAAGAACTTCGTGGTGGCGGTGAAGATTCGCAACGAAGAGTGGGGCAGGGGCGAGGGGTCCTCCAAGAAGGATGCAGAACAGTCCGGAGCGCGCGCCGCGCTTGAATCTCACGGCGGTTTGCTCGAAATTCCCCGCGAAGAAGCATGAACGCGCAACCGTGGCGCGTCCTGTTCACCGGCAAGCAACGCGGTGCTTTCAACATGGCCGTCGATGCGGCGGTGCTCAAGGCCGTGG
>OMJM01000044.1 GCA_900299345.1 bacterium
ACCCACAAAACAGCACAAAAACGACACTATCACACAATGATATTACCAGTGGTACGGAATTGTTTCTAGACCACAAACACCCTTGTTTCACGTATCAGGGCATGAAAAAAGCGGCAGGAGTTTGTCTCCCACCGCTTTCTAGCAAAGAGAAGATTTGAAAATCAGACCAAGGTCTTGGTACCAGTGGTTGCGCGAGGGGCTGCGATTTCAACGAGGTCTGCATTGGCGTTCAATGCTTCTTGCAACTCAGGCATTTCATGAATGTGTTCGCGCACTTCAGGTGAGAAACGGAACAGCGCCACACGGCGCCGGCCTAGCGGGCAGATCTCACCAGTGCGAGGATTGCGTGCCGGACGCGGCTTGCGTTCCTTGGTGTAGAATGTTCCGAAGCCGCGCAGTTCAATGGTTTTGTCTTCGTACAGCATTTCCAGAATCACCTTCATGAACTGCTCCGCAACCGCGCGGGTTTCAGTTTGAGGATGACCGCTGGAGACGGATGTTTCGTGAATGAGATCTTGCTTGGTGATGTTTTTCAACCGGACCTCCTACCCAACATCTAGTGGTTGGTGTCCGGGAAAATAACAACTGAAGGTATATGTCAAGCCTTTTTTTGAAAAAAAATGGACTACTTCACCATAAGGATGGCTTTGCCCACCAAAAAAGCCGTCATGGCGGATGCTGGGATGGTAAGAATCCAAGCCACCAACATATTACCCGCCACTTCCCACCTTACAGCGCTGGCGCGCTTCGCGGTGCCGACCCCCAAGATGGTGCTCGAGATGACGTGTGTGGTGGAGACGGGGGTGCCCACGTGCGAGGCGCCAAGGATGATGAGCGAGGCGGCGGATTCGGCGGCAAAGCCATTGACCGGAGCCAGCTTGATCATACGCACGCCCATGGTGCGGATGATGCGCCACCCGCCCGCCGCGGTTCCCAATGCCATGGCCGAAGCGCAGGCAAGGATGACCCATTTGGGAACGCTGAAGTCATGGATATAACCCATGCCGAATAGCGCCATCGTGATCACTCCCATGACTTTTTGTGCGTCATTGGATCCGTGACTCACGGCCATGAACGATGCGGACACGACTTGCAGTCCCTTGAACAGGCGATTCACAAAACCCGCGTGAACTTTGCGGAAAGCCCACATGATGAGCGCCATGAACGCGAAGCCTCCGATGAGTCCGATGATGGGAGAGACAAGCAGCGCTGTGATGATGGTGTTGAGCCCCTTCCAGTTCAGTGCACCGAAGCCATGAAAAGCCACCGTGCCACCCATGATGCCACCGATGAGCGCATGTGAGGAACTGCTGGGAATGCCGTAATACCAGGTGAGAAGATTCCATCCGATGGCGCCCAGCATTGCGGCGGCCACCAACCCTTGGGTGACCATGGCGGGATCCACGATGCCTTTGCCGATGGTTTTGGCCACGGCAGTCGAGAGAAACGCCCCCGCGAAATTGAGGCATGCTGAAAGCAGAATCGCCTGGCGCGGCGACAACACGCGCGTGGACACAACCGTGGCGATGGCGTTGGCCGCGTCGTGCATTCCGTTGATGTAATCGAAGATGAGGGCGATGGCGATGACCGCCCAAAGACCCCACGCGGCCTCAGCCATGCTTGAGCACGATCCTTTCCACGATGCCGGCCACGTCCTCGCATTTGTCCGTGGCGGTTTCGAGATAGTCGTAGATGTCTTTCCACTTCATCACTGTCAGCGGCTCCGTGGTTCCCTTGAACAAATCGGCGAGAGCCTCGCGCAACAGCTTGTCGCCCACGTTTTCCAACCGGTTGATCTCCTTGCAATGCGGGATGATCTTCTCGTACTTGAAGCCGGAAATGAGCGGCAGCAGGATATGGATTTCCGCCGCTTGTTTGCGGATGACATCCACCATTTGCTTCATGAATTCCGTGGGTTGCGTGAGGCCATATAGCTGCATGCGCTCCGTCACCGACTCCATGTAGTCGAGACAATCGTCCAACGCCTGCACCAGTGCATGGATATCCTCGCGATCGATGGGCGTGAGGAAACTTTTGTCCAGCAGACTGAGAATGTCGTGGGTGAGAGTATCGCCGTCATGTTCAAGACGTTCGAGTTTGAGAGCGAACTCGCCGGAGCGCGCCGGATTTTCAACGGCTTGAGCCAGGGCTTCGGCGCCTTGTCTCAGTAGATCAGCGCTCTGGGTGAAAAGTGCGAAGAAACGTTTGTCGGTGGGGATCAGCTTGTTGAGCATGCCCTAGAAACGTAGAATCATGCTGAAGCGTTTTTGACCGTTCCGGATGCCGTTGTCGAAGGATTTGATGAAAGTTCCGTCGATTTGCAGAATATCCGAGAGCATGAAGCCCAATCCGATGTCCATTTCGTAGCGCTGGCCGCTGATGTCGTGCAAATACCCCCCGCGCACGGCCACCACATTGGCATAGACGTATTCCGCACCGGTATTATAAACGGTGCGTCGCAGGTTTTCGTTGAGGGAGAATCCATCGGTGCCGCTGGGTTGCAGGATTTCCTTCCAAGCCCCGACCCACACCGGAGCCGCCTTGTTGCCGTAGCGGTAGAATGCTTCGCGATTGGCATCGCCCGCGATGGTGAGACGATGATTGGGCGTGTGAATGAGTTCGTAGGCGAGGCCGACTTTCCACGTGAAGGGGATGGGATCGGATTGTGCCTGATCCACATAGAACACCGCGGGTCCCATGTTTTGCATCATCAACCCGAAGGAAAGGCCTTTCAACGTAAAGAGATTTTTCTGGATGAAACCCAGGTCCACCGCATAGCTGGCCGCTACACCATCGGTTTTCTCGCCGCTGGAAGTCACGCCCTGGGTCAACGCGGAATAGATGAACTTGGCGTTCACGCCCACGCCCGCATTTTTGTTGAGACGGGTGGCGTACGTCAATGCCGCGACGAGTTCGTACGCATCGAACTTGGCCTGATCGCTTGCATCCGTGCCTGTCTGAAGGTTCTGACCGAAAGAGACGAAATTCACGAATCCGCCCAGGGTTCCCCATTCTTCAATCGGAAAGGTCGCACCAAGAAACGCGTGGTAGAGATCGGTCAGGTTCAATACCGGCAAAAGGTTTTCGTAGAAGAATCCGACTTGCGCCTTGGCGTTGTGATAGCGTTCGACGCCCGCGTCGGTGAGAAACCACACGTCCCCGCCCTGTGTTTTCAGCGCCAGCACATCCTTGCTGGTCAGGCCGTTGCCGGTGTGAAAATGTGCCCAGTCTCCTCCGAGATTCTCCGAGCTTTCGCTGCCACCTGATGAACCGGCTCTCTCTGCGGCGTCGCGCCGGCCTTTGGGCGTGGTGTGTGCCGGAGTGAATTTCCATGCGCCTTCCGAGGTGGCGATCCACACGCGACCGTCATCATCTACAGACATGCCGCGCACATGCTGGTTGCGAAAGTGGAGTTTCTCCCATGCGCGCAGGGAGAAATGCGAAACGCCGCCATCGTGGGAGGTGTAAACATGGCCATACTTGTCCAGCGCTATTTGCGTGATGTTGGAATCCAGAAGACCATCGGCCGTGGTGAAGATTTTCCATTTTGCCGCAGCGCCCGAGGCTTTCGGACCCTTGTAGCGGGCAAGGCCACGCCCCTTCAAGCCCACGTAGATTTCATCGATCTCGGGGTGGGTTCCGATGGAGGTGATGTACTGGGAGGGAAGAATATTTTCACCGCGGCGGATGATGGAGTTCTTCTTGTATTCGTACAATCCATCCTCGGTTCCGATCCAGATGCTGACGCCTTTCACAGCCAGCGCGGTGACGGAGAGCTGACGGAAAGGACTTTTTGCAGGAGCAGCAGAAGCCTTGATCGAATCGGATTTTCCCGCGGATTCCACCTGCGCGGAAGAGGTGTCGGGAACGTAGGTGAATCCTTCCTCGCGATCGAAAGACTTCCATCCCTGCCCATCGAAACGGAACAGGCCGCTGGCCGTTCCCACCCAAAGACGATCCGAATTGTCCAGCGTCAATGCGCGCACAGTTTGGCCCGGAAAGAGAAGATTGTAAGGCATCTTGAGGGTGATAAGTTCTTCTTCGTCTTCCTTGGTATAGACGTGGTTGTACCGCTTCACGCGAGCCACCAGCGAATCCAGATGATCACCGCCGCCGACATAACGGCGCACGATGGATTCGATCTTGTCGCCCTCTTCCATCACGTATTCATGGGCCTCGCGCCATCGCTTGCCGTCGTAGTAATACAGGCCGTCCTGCGCGCCGGCCCACACAATGGATTTGACCAGGAATCCGGAACGGGGCCGCGTCACGAGGGTGGTGAAGTGCCGGTGTTTGGTGACGGAATCCTTGCCGGAAACGCGGGGAAGCATCAACTCCCATTCATTGGCCACGGGTCCGAAAGCGAGGCCGCCCGGATTCCAATAGGTTCCGTAGACGTCGTCGGAAATCGCGGTCGCGGCTTCGCCCATGCCAAGCTGCCGTGCGCCCACGGGCATCACCAAAGTGATGACTGCGGAACCTCCCTGGGCATGCACGGACTCCACGCCTCCGAGGGAGGCGAGCAGGGTACACGCCAAGGCAACGGCGCGGAAGTCGCGGAAATTATTGGCGGACAACAAAACTCCAATCCGGCGAGTCGTATCGGCTCGAGGGAAAAGGCGAAAAACCGCCGGAGGCCCCTCTGGCTTCAAATGACCTTGATTAGGGGGGTATTTATACAAATATGAGTGAAATCAGCCAAACGAATGAGGCGATTGCCACGTAAGACGGATAGTTTACCCGAAATTTGCGCAACCAGAATCCCAATCCAGCCCCGAACAGCATGCTAAATCCGATCAAGGCCCACAGAGAGGAGACATGGGAGGCGAGTTCGGGGTCATGTCCATGCCTCCACAGAAAAAACGTTGTCGCATCCCCCATGAGCATGAGGACGATTGAAAGGATGGGAAGAAACGGGTGCATCAGGATTTCATCTCGTATGAAAAGGTTGTTTCGTGTGTGGTTTTTTCCGAAAGTCTGACGCGGTGACCAGGGTACGTTGCACTGTGTTTAAAACGCGCGTGCAGAAATCCGTACCAATAACCGGGATGTTTGCGAATCAAGGTTTCGAGCACCCGATGATAGCGTTGCGTCAACCGCTGCTGCCAGTTCCCGTCGAAGCGCTTCAACAACATTACAAGCCGCAATCTCCCGTTGGGAAGGATAATGCCGAAATAAGCCGGGCAAGGACGGTGGGATAAAAGAAACAGAGGGAGCGGGTTCATGTTCACGGGAAGCCCAAAAAATCGTCCTTGATATTCTGAATCGGGAGAGTGTTGGTCCCACAACAACGCAAAACATCCCTCTTCCTGCAAATGCCGGAGCGCCGCGCGCGGGACATTCTCGGAAACCGTGGGCACATTGATGCGACGCCGCAGTTGGAGCAGCAGTTTTTGTGCCTTTGGATTGCGAAGTGTTCGCGCAGCGGCCAGCAAAGGGACTCTCTTGCGGTGTAAAAAGCTCCCGAGGAACTCCCAGTTGTGAAAATGCGCTGTAAGCAACAGACTTGGATTTTCGCGCATCGCCTGAAGTGCCGCATTTGAACGGCGCTCCACTCGAGTTTGGGGTTTAAGTCCCATCAAGAGTTCGGTCAAATCACGTGATGCATTGAAGCAGATTTTCCAATACAGGCCGGCGCGGTGATTCCACCGCATCAATTGGAAATTACGCCGCAGGATTCTTTTGCGGAACCCCAAAGTCCAGACTGTTGCCGCCAGAAGAAGGGCCGGAGGGAAAACACAAATACGAAGCAGTTTGTTCACCTGGTGAAGTTTCTGTTAATCCGTGTCAGAGGCGTAGAATCCAAATACCCCACCGTAGTGGGGATTGCCACGTTCGTGGACTCGCCAAAGCACAGAACAGCAGTCAACGGCAATGGAAACAAGAATCTCATGTCGCGTAATTTTACTCGAAACCTGCTCAAAATTAGCTGATTTGATATTGAAACAGCTTAGTCCCTTGAATTTCAAGGCTTTGAGGATGTAAATTCTCCCCCTCTTAGAACGGGGTTTTTGCCATGAAACGTACCTTCAACCCGCGCAACCGCAAGCGAGTCAACAAGCACGGCTTTCGCGCCCGCATGGAAACCAAGGACGGCCGCAAGGTCTTGTCCAGCCGTCGCGCCAAGGGACGTCATCGCCTGACGGTCAGCGACACCATGGCTCACAAGGACATTTAGTCCGCCGGTTCCCCGGATTGAACCCGAACCGGCCTTCGAAAACACCGCTTCGCTCCTACAGGATGAGTTCGCCGGAGGAGTATCGCCGGGTGAAAACGGAAGGCGGAGTTTTGCGTAAATTCCCCCTCTCCATGCGCTACCTTCATGCTCCTGATATTCAGCAAAGCCGGATCGGATTCGTGATCCGCAAAGGCGCGGGCGATGCCGTCTATCGCAACACGCTGCGTCGAACCTTGCGTGAAATGTTCCGAGAGGCAAAAGGCCGTTTTGTGAACCCCGCCTGGGTGGTGTTTGAAGTTTCGGATCGGGCTGCAGAAAGCACCCGCACCCAGTTTCGTGGCAGCACCGAATTTCTCCTTGCCTCGTTGTGCGGGCATCCCGCATGAAAACCTTGATCCTTTTTCTGATTCGTTTTTATCAGGCCGTGCATCTTCCGTTCTTTCGCGGTACATGCCGGTTTTACCCCACCTGTTCCTCCTATGCCGCCGAAGCTGTGGAAACGCACGGAGCTTTGCATGGAGCATGGCTTGCGGTGCGCAGGCTGCTGCGTTGCCAACCTTTCTGTCGCGGTGGATTCGATCCGGTTCCACCGGTTGAGAAAGCGCCGAAACTTTCCCTGAAGATGTCGTTAAGGAGGTTCGCTTGAACCGCAATCTGTTGTTGGGCTGGGCCTTGCTCATGTCCCTGTTTTTGATCTGGACCCAATACAAGACGCATCAGGCCAAGGAAAGCCTGAAGCTGGTGGAGCAGCAGAAAGCGGATTCACTGGCGCAATTCAACAAAACGCATCCGAAAGTTGCGGACACCACGTCAGCGGCTTCGTTGACTGCAACGCCGGATTCGGCGTCATCCGTTCCAACGTCCGCAAATGACGCGACCACCGAGCCGCATCGCACCATCCGTGTTGTCACACCGCATTTCACCGCGATGCTCGACAATCAGGGCGCGCGCATTGCAGGACTGAGCATTGCCAGTCTGGAAGGCAAACCGGTTTATAACCCCACGCTGATTCGTCCCGAAGGCGAAGGAGCCTTGACGCTCGCCATCAACAACAAGGATTTGGGCCCCGTCGTCTGGAAGGTGGACACGCAGGACACGTTGATTCAATTGGGAAGCGCACCGGTCACAATTTCGTTTTCCACTAATGTTCCGGGCATGGGCGAAGTCGTCCGCAAATACACCTTCCTCACTGACAAGCCCGCCATCCGTCATGAGACCGTGTTGCCCAATGGCGTATCCAGTTATGCACTGGAGTGGAAGGGCGGTCTGGAAGAAACTGAGAAGTTGGCTTCGGGCCGCGGGTTCGGACTCCTCTCGAGTTATTTCAGCGAAGTCGTGTATGACAATGGCGTATCCGTGCAGCGGACGTCCTTTCAGGGTGAAAAAACTTTCAACGCTGAAAGCGGCGTGGTGCGCTGGTTGGGGATGCGTCGCAAGTACGTCGCCGTGCTTCTCGATTTTCATAAGGAGATTCAGGACCGCATCGTGGCGACGGGGAAGGGCGATCCCAACCAATCCACCGCCCCCAAGCATTACAGTCTTCGCGTGGCGGGAACAGCCGATGATGCTAACGCGCTCGATTTCGACGTCATGGTGCTGCCCTTGCAGTACGCCAACATCAAGGCGCTGGGGCGTAATTACGAGCAAATTCTGTTCTCGGGTTGGGAATGGTTTTTCAGGGCCGATTTGTGGTACGTCAAACTGTGCGGTCTGGTGCTGCGCCTCTTGAACACGTTCCACAGTTGGATCCCCAACTACGGCATTGCTATCATCCTGCTGACGTTACTGGTTCGTTTCATCACCTTGCCCCTCTCCATCAGCCAGACGCGGCAGGCCGCGAAAATGGCGCAGCATCAGCCCGAGATCAAGAAGATTCAGGAGAAATACCGCGGCGATCGTCAGAAGACACAGATCGAAATGATGGCGTACTATAAGCAGCAGGGCATCAACCCTCTGGCTCCGGTCATGGGGTGTTTCCCGGCATTGTTGCAAATGCCAGTGTTCATCTCCCTGTTCAATGTGTTGGGCCGAGCCGTGGAACTTCATGAGATGCCGTTCTTCGGTTGGATCCGCGACCTTTCACAGCCTGACGTGGTGCTGTACTCCTTTCAAGTGCCGTTTGTGTTTCCCGTGGGGCTGACCATTCTGCCCTTCCTCATGGCCGGAACCATGTGGGTGCAGATGAAAATGACGCTCAAGGATCCGAATCAAAAGGCCATGGTGTGGCTCATGCCCATCATGATGTTCCTGTTCTCGTGTTCCTTCCCCTCGGGATTGGTAGTGTACTGGACGGTCTCCAACTTGTTCACCATTGCGCAGACGAAAATTTTCACCCCCAAACCCTCTCCTATCGTCGGCCGGATCAAGACGGCCAAGGCCTGAGGATTCATGCACGGCGACACCATCGCCGCTTCATCCACCCCACCGGGAATTTCCGGGCTGGCGGTGGTTCGCCTTTCCGGACCAGACTGTGCCGAAGTTGCGCGACAGTGTCTTGGCCGCACAGAGTGCAGGCCGCGCTTTTTGCATTCGGCCGATTTTCAGAATCCAGATACAGGCGAGGTTCTCGATTCACTGACCTTTCATCTCTTGCCTGGCCCGCATTCTCCCACGGGAGAAGATGTGCTGGAGATTTTCCCGCACGGAAATCCCTTGTTGGTCGAATCGATCCTGCGCGCCCTGCTGCGCATGCCCGGTGTGCGTCTCGCTGAAGCGGGAGAATTCACCCGTCGCGCTTTTGAAAACGGCAGGATCGATCTAGTTCAGGCGGAAGCGGTCGGAGAACTCATTCATGCCCAGAGTCAGGCGGCGTTGCGAAATGCCCGCCGGTTGTTGCGCGGCGAACTTTCGGAAAAGTTGCGCGGTCTTCGCGACGCCTTGATCGATCTTTCCGCGCGGCTCGAACTTGACGTGGATTTTGCGGAAGAAGAGGCCGATCCGGACTATTCTTCGTGGAAGCCTCGCATCGCCGCCATCCGCAACGACGTTGAAAACATGTTGCGCGGTTTCGAGCACAGCCGCTCCTGGCTGCGTCCGCCGCGGCTCGTCTTTTTCGGCGCGCCCAATGCGGGAAAGTCCAGCTTGATCAACGCACTGCTTGGAAAGGATCGTCTGCTGGTCTCCGAGGTGGCGGGAACCACGCGCGATTTCGTGGAGGTTCCACTGCGCATCGCGGGAACCTCTGTGCAACTCATTGACACCGCCGGCCTGGGAAAGCCCGTGGATGCCGTGGATGCGTTGGCCATGGAGCGCACACGCGGACAGCTCGACGATGCGGACATTCGAATTCATGTGATGGATGGAGCCATTTCTTACCCGTCCCTCCAAGAAGGAACACTGTGCGTTCTTACCAAAAGCGATCTTCCTGAATTTTCCCCGCGAGACGGATTCATTTCCGTATCCAGCAATACAGGCGCGGGATTGGATGAGCTACTGCGCGCCATCGAAGCTCACGTTTCCGTGCTTGCACCGGAAAGCGACGAGGCGGTGGCCGTGACCGAGCGCCAGCATCAGGCATTGGAACAGGCAGGCGTCCGTCTGCTGGCCGCAGAAGCCAACCTTGATGGTCGTCCCGCCGTGGAAATCCTCGCCTTCGAGGTGCGTGAGGCCTGTCAGGCCTTGCGGGAACTGCTGGGCGAAGTGACGGCGGACGAGGTGTTGAACCGGCTATTTTCGGGATTTTGCATCGGCAAATAAACATCCGGTGATCAACGTCACCAGGCCATGAGAAGACTCGTTACTCCGTGACGAAGCCTTGCGTCGAAGTCGCGACTGGCGAAAATGCCAGCGGCAGATAACGCAACTCTCACTGGAGGAACCCCTCATGCTCACACAAACTCTTCCTGTCACAGTCCTTTCTTTTCCCGCCGTTCGTCCCGTCAGCGGCGCGTCGATCTACGACTCACTGCGCAGTATGGATCTGTTTTCGCAATGGCCCGATGCCGATGTGTTGAAATTGTCCTCCATGGGCCGTGAACGCCGTCTCGACAAGGGCGATGTGTTGATCCGTCAGGATGAGTCCAATGGCCGCCACCTTTTCCTTGTGATGACGGGAGAGGCCACGGTGACCTGGGAGGATGCTCAAGGCGTCGAATTGCTGTTGGCCACGTTGGGAACCGGGGATATGGCCGGGGAAATGGAGTTGTTTGACGGCGGGCCGCATTGCGCCACCGTTCGCGCGGCAACAGCTGTGCGCGTGCTGGCATTTCATCGCGAAGATATCCTGCGGGTGTTGAAGGAAAAGCCAGAACATGCGATGGGATTTCTCGGAGAGATTTCACGCCGGCTGCGTCAATCCAATCGTCGTATCACGGGAATTTGCAACCACAAAACCCCGCGCCGCGTGGCATCTATTCTGGTTTCCATGCTGGATGAACGCGGCGTTCGCATGAAGGACAGCGACGGTCGCCGTTGTGTGCTGTTGCGACAACGGCCCACGCAACGCCGCATCGCCGAACTCGCGGGAACCACGCGTGAAACCGTCTCGCGGCTGTTCACCCGCTGGGAAGGCTGGTGCGAGGACCGAAACAACGATCTGATGATCTACGACGAAGCCAAACTGCGCCGCATGGCGGGCGAGGAATGAAGGTCATTCTTCATCGCGCTTGAACACCCGGAACAGATAAAACAGCGCGGGAAGGATGAAGGCGCCGCCGACGATCAATGCCCAAGCCAGATTCACCAAGGTTCGTTCCGGAGCGTGGGCGTTGAAGAAAGTCAGATCGCCTTGCGGCATGTGGACCAACACTGGAAATTGAAGCCACATCCATCCCGCGAGAATCAGAATCACCTGCATTCCCGCCAACATCCGGGCCCGCCAGATTTGTGCATTGCGCAGTGCCAGCCACAACAACGGCAAAGACAAGGTCGCCAGCAGCAGACATCCCATGGCGGTTTTGGAGCGCAGGAATTGCGGAATGAGTTCGAGCCCATCGAGATGTGCGGAGACAAACACCACGCCTCCCGCCAGCACTGTTGCGGCACTGGCCCAACGCGCTTTGCGGACAAAGGAAAGACGCAACTCGCCTTCCGGACTTTCACCGATCAAATAAACCGCCGCCAGAAAAGCGAACAGGGCGATGGTGAACAAACCCAAGGCCAGAGGGAATGGCCGAAACCAGGGGTGGATAAAACCTTCGGCATAACCTGCCGCCGCCGGGTTGATGTTTCCCAACGTCAACGCCCCCATCACCACGCCAAGACAAAACGGCGTCCACACGCTGGAGAAGATGAAGAAGCCGGAGTACATCCGCTGTGAGCGGCCTTTTACCGCGTCGTAGTGCCGGAAGGTGAAGGAGCATCCCCGTGCAATGACTCCGAGCAGCATGGCCGTGAGGGGAATGTGAAGATTGACGGACACACGGCTGTACACTTCTGGAAAGCCGGTGAAGAGGATGACCACGATCAAGATCAGCCAGATATGATTGGCTTCCCATACCGGTCCCATGGCTTTGCCGATGATTCCGCGCTGTGCTTCGCGTCGTTCACCGCTCATGAAGATTTCGAGCACGCCCGCACCGAAATCGGCTCCCGCGAGCAGGCAGTACAGAAGCAATGAGAAGGCCAGAAATCCAATCACCACCCACAGCATGAAGGGTGCGACTTCAAGCATGCGAACCTCCTTCAGGCATCGCCGAGGGATAATTGCGTGCCACGGCACGGATGTGGCGCAGCATCAACCACGCCACCACGACGGTGAGAAAGAGATAGACCGCAGAGAACAGCAGGAACGGATAGACGAGTCCGGGCATGGGTGTTACTGCCTCTGCGGTTTTCATGATGCTGTAGATGATCCACGGTTGTCGTCCCACTTCCGTGACCACCCATCCGGCTTCCAATGCAAGAAACCCCAGCGGTGTAGCGAGCACGACGAGAATTAAAAAGCGCCTGTTGCCCAGCCATGCCGGTTTGCGCCAGATGAAGAACAGGGATAATAGCGCCAACCCTGCCAAAGCCGTTCCGCATCCCACCATGATTTGGAAAGCCACATGAACCGGCAACAGTGGCGGCCAAAGCACACGCGGAAAATCATTCAACCCTTTCACCTCTGCGCGGATATCGCCCTTGGCCAGGAAACTCAACAAACCCGGAACGGGAATGCCGTGGCGCACTTCACGCGCTGTGGCATCCGGCAGGCCTCCCACGATCAGGGGTGCGAACGTGGATGTTTCGAAATGCGATTCCATGGCTGCCAGTTTGAGCGGTTGTCGGGCGGCCGTGCCTTTGGCAAGTCGATCGCCGCTCAAGGGTTGAATCAAAGCTGCGCAGGCTCCCACCAACAAGGCGATTCTGAAAGCTTCCCGGTGACAAGAAGAGGGACGGAATAGAAGCATCAAGGCGTGCACTCCCGCCACTGCGAACCCTGTGGCTTCGAAGGCAGCCAGAATCATGTGAAGCGACTCCGTTTTCCATCCGGGGTTGAACATGGCGGCTACAGGATTGATGTTCGCCGCTTGTCCGCCAATCCAGTCGAAGCCTGAAGGGTTGTTCATCCATGCGTTGGCGCAGACCACGAAGATGCCGGAGAGGACACCGGAGATGCCGACCACGACTCCGATGCCCCAGTGGACCCAGCGGTTAAGCCGCTTGCGTCCGTAAAGAAAAAGGCCGAGCGCAATGGCTTCGACGAAGAACGCGGTGCCTTCCCACGAGAACGGCATGCCGATAATCGGCCCGGCGTGTTGCATGAATTTCGGCCAGAGCAGGCCAAGCTCGAAGGACAGTGCCGTTCCCGAAACCGCGCCCGTTGCGAAAAAGATGGCCACGCCGCGCGACCAAGCCCGGCTGACGTCGAAGTAAACCTGACGACCCGTGCGCAGCCATTGGTAATGGGAAATGGCCATGAGAAACGGCATGGCCATGCCGATGGCGGCAAAAACAATATGGAAACCGAGGGAGAGGGCCATCTGCGCCCGCGCGGCAAGCAGATCTTCCATGATGTGGAAAGTAGGAATCATGGCCCGGTATGACGGCTTTTTTTAAATATGCGACTCCACGGCATTCGTCGCTGTTTCGGAAAGAGGAAAGCATGAGCATCGTCAAGGGAAAAATCAAACCCGCGCTTCCAACATGGCCCATGGGCCTCTGTCACCCTGAAAAATGGTCGCTCGAAAAAATCTGCCAGGTTGCGAAACAGTTTGGAATGGAAGCGGTTGAGGTCGTGAACCCCGAGGATTTTCCGACGTTGAAGGCTCACGGACTCACCTGCGCCTTGACCATGTCCCACTGGTTCATCAAGGGGCCGAATAACCGCGCCCACTGGGATGAATGCATGGCGGCCTTGCGCAAGGGGATCGACGCCAACGCAGAATACGGCTTTACCAATGTGATCACGTTTTGGGGTTACGAGGACACCACCGCAGATGGCGGCAGCAGAGTCAGCCTCGAAGAAGGCAAGAAAAATCTCATCGAGTTTTACCGCCAGATTGCGCCGTATGCGGCGGAGAAGAAAGTGCAGATTCTTCTGGAAGCTTTGAACACCCGCGACCCCGCGGACTGGAAAGGGCACCCTGGATATCAAGGCGCCAACGTGGATGACTGCATGGAGGTGGTCAAGGCGGTGAATTCTCCCGGCCTCCGCCTACTGCTGGACATCTATCATGTGCAGATCATGAACGGCGATCTGGTTCGCCGCATTCAGGAATACAAGGACTACATCGGTTACGTTCAGGCCGCCGGCGTTCCGGGCAGGAATGAACTGGATGAGAGCCAGGAGATCAACTTCCCCCTCATTCTCCGCACTCTGGCGGAAAACGGCTACCGGGGTTACTTGGGTCTGGAATTCATCCCGACCAAGAAGGATCCGATGGAATCCATCGCCGAAACCGTGAGCTGGTTCAACGCCTGATCGCCTTGTATACTCTTTCCCCGAAAGTACGGGTGGGGTCATGAGTCCATTTTTGTTGCGCGAGGAAATTCAGACGTTACGCGAAAAACGTCAGGGGGTTCTTTCGCCTGAGTATTACCGCGAGCTTTCTGATTTGTTGTTGACGGCCGGGAAAATTCCCGCCGCCATGAATTTGCTCGAACACGCGTTATTGAACAGAGAGCGGTTTTCCCCCAATCCTTCCGTGTTAGGGCTTGAAGAGGTCCGCGCCTGCTTTCGTCGTGGCCTCGAATATGCCGATGCCTGTCTTTACGAGGAAGCTGCCGACTGCCTGATTCAGGCGCTGGAAGCGGGTTACGACACCTTTGAAACGCACTATTGCCTCGCCGGTGTTTACAAGAGTCTCGGAAATCTGAATCTTGCCGGGCAGCACTGTCGCAAATCGCTGGAGCACTATCCTGCTTTTTCTCCGGCTTTTATTCTGCTGGGCTCCATTGTAAAACTGGAAGGGCGCCTGCCCGAAAGTATTGATGCGGTCCGGCAAGCCTTGTCCATCGACCCCGATTGTGCCGCGGCATATTACGATTTGGCATGCTATCTGGCTCTTGCGGGCGACCGTGAACCCGCATTAGATGCCTTGGAACAAGCGCTGGCCAAGGGTTTTGAGGATCTTGAATGGTTATTACGCGACCCAGATCTCGATTCGCTGAGAAAGCTGCTGCGTTACGAGCTTCTTTTGCGTTTTCATAACCCCAAAAACGGCTGAAAATCCGCATTTCTTGCCCGCAAAATGCGGGGCAGTTGTTATATTCCATCGGCTTTTTTGACAGGGTAATAACCCCTTGCAGCGCTTGCTTTTAGCGGCGGTGGAGGAGTTTTTGCCGCCACGCTTTTTCCTTAAGGATTCAAAACAGCATGAAAAGGGAAACCGGCCTTCGCACCATCGTCCTGATCGGAGTTTTGTTGCTCTGCATCTGGAGTCTGGTGCCCACCTTGCTTGTCTTCACCAAGAGCAACGATCCCAGCCTGCCTCTCGAGCAGCGCACACGGGAGATTTACAAGAAAGAACATCCCACGGTCGCCTCCAAGGCTCTGAACCTGGGCCTCGACTTGGCGGGCGGAACCCACATCATCGTTGAAATCGACAAGTCCAAGCTGGACGAGTCTGCCCAGCGCGACGTGCTGGATCGCTGCCTTGAAATCATCCGGAACCGCGTGGACCAATATGGTTTGAGTGAACCCGTCATTGCCAAGTCCGGCAACAACCGAATCGTGGCCGACCTTGCAGGCATGGATGCCGAGGATGCGCGCAAGCTGATCGGAGCCACCGCTTTGCTGGAGTTCAAGCTTGTGCCTGAACCCCAGGAATTCAAGCCTGTATTGGACAAGTTGGACGCATTCCTTGCGGCCCGCAAGAAAGGCCTCAAACCCGGAGCAGCGGATCTCGCAGCCGCCGTGAAGCCCTCTTCCTCGGTTGAGAACGTCTTTGGACGCGTGGTGTCGGATACTGGCGCTACGACAAAACCCGCTGCGATTTCCGCAATGGGAGATACAACCAAGAAAAACGACACGGCCGTGGCCGCGATGGACAGCAACAAGACAGACACGACTGCTGGTGAATTGGCGCTGAAGGATCGTCCTTTCAGTTCGATGCTGGTGGGATTGGGCCGCGATATCGGCGTTCCCGCCGAGAACGTGGACAAGGTGCGCCAGATTCTGGAAGATCCGGAAATGCGCGAAATCATTCCTTCGCGCTATCAGTTCCTCTGGGGTCGCGACGTTGAGGATTTGGGTGGCGGCAAGAAGGTTCGCCGCTTGTACATGCTCAAGCATCGCGCTGAGATGACGGGCAAGGATATTTCCGACGCCAACTTTTCGCATTCACAGGGCGGTCTTAAGGCGGGCGAGCTGGAAGTCGGCCTGACGTTCAAGGGGTTGGGTCCAAAAGAATTTGCCCGTGTGACCGGAGCAAATATCGGACGTCAATTGGCCATTGTGCTCGACTCCGTGGTGTATTCCGCGCCTGTTATTCAGGGCCGTATTCCCAATGGTCGTGCCTCCATCACGGGTGTGAAGAACATTGTTGAAGCAAAGCAACTGGCCGTAACCTTGCGTGCCGGTTCGCTGCCTGCCCCCATGAAGATCGCGGAATTGCGTTCCGTGGGTCCGAGCTTGGGCGAGGAAAACATTCACAAGGGGCTTCTGGCGGCCCTGGTCGCATTGCTGTTGGTGGCCGTGTTCATGGTCATCTATTACCACGGTGCCGGCTTGATTGCGGACGTCGCGTTGTTGTTGAACGTCGTGATTCTGTTCGCCGTGCTCTCGGCATTCCACGCTACACTGACGTTGCCGGGCATTGCCGGTATCGCCTTGACCATCGGTATGGCTGTGGACGCCAACGTGCTGATCTTCGAGCGCATTCGTGAAGAATTGCGGCTTGGTAAATCGCCGCGCACCGCGATTGACATTGGTTACAAAAAAGCGTTCAGCGCCATTCTTGATTCGAACGTGACCACGCTGGGAACGGCGGCCATTCTGTATTACATCGGCGTTGGCCCCATCAAGGGTTTCGGTTTGACGCTGATGGTCGGTCTCTCGGCCTCGATGTACACGGCCATCGTCGTCACCCGTTTGGTATTCGACTACCTCCTCGCGCGCCGCGAAGTCAAGGAGCTCAGTATCGGACGCGGCATCGCCTGGTTCCACAAGGTCGATATCAAGGTCATTCCCTGGGCGCGCTACTATGTGGGCCTGTCCATCGCCGTGTTCCTGCTTGCCGCGGGAGCCATCGCCGTGCGCGGCCTGAACTTCGGCATCGACTTCACAGGTGGACACGTCTATCAAGTCCGCATGCAGGAAACGCCGGACGTGGAAAAAATCCGTCATAATGTCACCGCTGCGGGATTGGAAGAACCGCAGGTGCAGACCGTGGGCTCTCTGAGTGAAAACAGAATCCTTGTGTCCGTGGCCAAGGTGGCCAATGATTCACTCGCTCGCGAGCAGATTCACGCGGCCGTGGGTTCGGGCGTGATTGAAAGCGAGGACACCGTCGGTCCTTCGGTGGGCAGCGATTTGCGCATGTCCGCTTTGTGGTCCATTCTGGCATCGCTGGTGTTGATCGTGCTCTACATCTGGTTCCGCTTCGGCCGCAATGGCCTCGGTTTCGGTCTGGGTGGCGTGTTGGGTCTGGTCCACGACTCCATCATCACGCTGGGCTTGTTCGCACTCTTCGGGCGCTCCATCTCGCTCGACTTCGTGGCGGCCATTCTCACCATCATCGGTTATTCGCTGAACGACTCGATCATCATCTTCGACCGCATCCGCGAATTGACCGGCACGGCCAGCCTGAAGGAAAGTTTCGCGACGCGAGTGAACAGCGCCAACAACCAGTGCCTCAGCCGCAGTATCATCACCCACGTCACGGTGTTCTTCACCGTGTTCATCATGGCTATCATGGGCGCATCAGAAGTGCGTGACTTCAGCATCGCCATGATCATCGGTGTGGTGGTCGGAACTTACTCCACCATCGCGGTGGCCTGCCCCTTTGTGGTCTGGTGGGATAATCGCCGGCTCAAGGCCTCGACGTAAAATCAAACCGCTCGACATAAAAAAGGCCGCTGGATTCCAGCGGCCTTTAATTTTTTCATTGATTCTCTCAGTCGTCTGAAAGACCGCCCGCTCCGGGGTCAATCATTCCGAGCGGGTAGAAGCGCGCCTGTTCCGGCTTTTCACGGAAGCAGCGGCGGAACTCCTTGGGCGTCATGTTTTTGTACTTCACGAATTGCTTGGTGAAGAAGCTGTGGTCGTAGAATCCTGCTTCGAGCGCAATGTCCGAAATGGATTTGTCGGTGCCAGTGAGCAGACGGCACGCCACGTTGAGCCGCACCATGGTGAGGTAGCGGTTGGGTGTCACCTGAAATTCGCGTTTGAAGCGTCGTGCGAACGAAGGGGAACTCATTCCCGCCATCACGGCGAGGCTTCCCGTTTGAATCGGATTGGAATAATTCCGCAGGATGTGCTGGATGATGGGCTCCATCGTGCGATAGGGTTGCAGGGCTGAATTGGCCTTGCGCAAATCCTTCGACACGCCGGCAATGCCGATGACGCCGCCATCTTTGTCATGCACCGGAATCTTTGTGGTCTGATACCAATCCACCAATCCATCCGCCGTGGGGATGAGTTCGCGTTTGTCGATTTGGGGCTGTCCCGTTCTAATGACCATCGAGTCATCGTGACGGTAAGCGTCAGCCTGCGAACGCCAGAAGAAATCATAATCCGTAAGGCCGATCATCTGATCTTCGGAAGACACGCCGAGGCTTTCGCAAAAGTTGCGATTGCACATTACGAAGCGGCCATTGTTGTCCTTGACGAAGAAATAAATGTCCGGGACGTAATCGAGAACATTGTCCCCGATTTCGTGCTCACGCAGGGCAGAAAGGAAAGAAGATTTGATTTCAGCGTTCGTCATTTTTTGTGCTCGCGCTTTCCTGAAGGACAGATACTAAAAAAATATACGTGAAAACGTCATTTTGTGCTGAAAAATGCCCGTTGCGAGGGATTTGTTAATTGCTCTCTTTTCTGTGATGCCACCAATGGACAGGGACCAAAAATTCATGGAAATGGCTTTTGCCGAAGCCGAAAAAGTGAAAGGAATGACGTTACCCAATCCGCCCGTGGGGGCGGTGATGGTCAAAGGCGACCACATCGTCGCCAAGGGAGGGACCCGGCCCGCAGGCCAAGCCCATGCCGAAATTGTTGCATTGAGGCGGGCGGGTGTTAATGCTCGTGGGGCAACGCTATATGTCACTTTGGAGCCTTGTTGTCATTTTGGAAAAACTCCCCCATGCACTAAAGCCATCATTGCAGCCGGGATCAAACGGGTCGTAATTGCCTGCCAGGATCCAAATCCGAAGGTTTCGGGCAAGGGAATAGCGGCGCTGCGGAGGGCTGGAATCACCACGAAAGTCGGGGTTTTGCAGACGCGAGGACAATGGTTTTACGAAGGATTTTTCTTTTATATCACCCACAGGCGTCCAAAAATCATTCTGAAAATCGCACAAAGTCAGGATGGACGGATCAATGCGCGGGCTGGCGTGGAAACACGGATTACGGGCGCCAAAGCAAAAGTTTTTTCGCATGGTTTGCGTGCTCAATCAGATGCCGTGTTGATCGGCGGAAAGACCCTTCGGGTCGATAACCCTGCCTTGACTCCGCGATTGCATCCAGGCTCAATTCCGGAAGCTCTTGTTTTGACTCGAAAACATCGATTTTTAGCCAAATACAAGCTTTTTTCTGCAAAGAGAGTCTCTAAGACCACAAAAGTGAGCTTATCACCAAGTTTGGATTCGGATAAAAAAAAGGCCCATGCCCTGATAGAGCTCTTTCAGCAAAAAGGGTATCACATGGTCTTGGTGGAGGGCGGACGCTCCGTATGGGCTCCCTTTTTAAACTCCGGGCTTTTCGATACCCTGTATTTATTGACCGCTCCGGTTCTGTTTCCCAAGGGGGAACGGTGGGTTTCAAACCTCAAGCCGGGATGGGTTAAAACCCTTGAATTTCATAGATTTACCCCCTTCGGACCGGATATTTTGGCCGAATTTCGGAATGTTTACGGGCATCGTACAAGAAAAAGGTGAAATCCGGGAGAGCACACCGGCAGGGAAAGCTGTGCGCTTTTCTTTCGGGGCACCTGTTATGGCGGCAAAGGTCAAGGCCGGAGACAGCGTGTGTTGTGACGGTGTTTGCTTGACTGTGGAACAATGTGATCCTTTGATGGGCCACTTCTCGGTGTGTGCGGTTCCCGAAACTCTTTCCAAAACCACATTAAGCGATTGGAAGGTTGGACGCAAGGTCAATCTCGAATCCGCGTTGACTCTCCAAACTCCATTGGGTGGACACTTTGTAATGGGGCACGTGGACGATGTTTGTGACGTGGTTGCAGCTAGCGATCTGCCGAATGGTGAAGGCTGTGAATTGACGGTGCGGTTGCCGGAGGAGTTCCTGCGCTATTGCGTTTACAAGGGTTCTTTGACCTTGTCGGGTGTAAGTCTGACCATTGCCGCAGTGGATGGCGATCTCCTGCGATTCGCGCTCATTCCCCACACGCTTCAAGAGACCACCTTTGCCTCGCTCAAGGCGGGTGATCGGCTTAATTTCGAAGTCGATATGCTGGCCAAATACGTTGAGCGGCAATTGGCAACGGGATTCCGCGGTCATGCTTCTTTGCAACCCATTCCCTCGTTCAATGAATCCGATCTGGAGAAGTGGGGCTATGGAGTTTCATAGCATTCCCGAAGCGCTGGCCGACTTGAAGCGAGGCCGCCTGATCGTGGTCGTGGACGACAAAAGCCGCGAAAACGAAGGCGATGTCGTTTTCGCGGCGAACACATCCACTCCCGCCAAGATCAATTTTCTGGCCAAGCATGCGCGGGGATTGATTTGCGTGGCGCTGGCACCGGAACGGGTTGAACAGTTGCGCCTGCCGCAGATGACCGGCCAGAACCGTTCGCGACACGAGACCGCTTTCACCGTCTCGGTGGAGGCGCGCGAAGGAACCACCACAGGGATTTCTGCAGCGGATCGGAGTGTCACAGCCCGCCTTCTGGCCGATGAAAAAAGAGGCTCCGAAGCATTTGTCAGCCCCGGTCATGTGTTTCCCATTCAATCCCGTCGTGGCGGCGTTCTCGTGCGCGCGGGTCATACCGAAGCCGCGGTGGATTTGGTGCGCATGGCCGGACAGGGTTGTGCCGGCGTGATCTGCGAGATCATGAACGAAGACGGATCCATGGCTCGCCTTCCGGATTGCATGCGGTTCGCCAAAAAGCATGGAATGAAGATCATATCGGTGGAAGATCTCATCCATTACCGCCGGGCTAGCGAAAAGCTGATCCGCGCGTGTGGCGTTTTCCGGCTTCCCACCCCGCAAGGTGAATTTCAGGCGCACGTGTACGAAGATCTCATCCACCGCCGCAAGCACATGGCCTTGGTGCGCGGTAACCTGTCCCCATCCAAGGTGATGACTGTGCGCGTGCACTCGGAATGCCTTCTTGGCGATGTGTTCGGGTCCGATCGTTGCGATTGCGGGGAACTGCTCCATCAGGGATTAAAGGTCATTGGCCGTGAAGGTGGGGTGTTCCTATATATGCGCCAGGTTCAGGCGGAAGAGGATTTCGGCCGCAAGGTGGACGGTTATGCCCTGGAGGACGCACAGGCCCGTAGTCGTCCCGCAAAGCCGCATGTCCATCATGGCTCCTCCATGGATGCCAGGACCTATGGTATTGGAGCACAGATTCTTTTTGATCTCGGCGTCCGCAGGCTCAATCTTTTGACCAATCATCCCAAGCGGATACAGGGTCTGGAAGGTTACGGATTGCGTATTGCGCGCCAGACGCCGTTTTCCGTACAAGGGCGGAAGACGAAGGTTCGCAGGAAGGGGGGCGCATGAGCGCCGCGAAAATTCTGGAAGGCATGTTGAACGCTCAGGGAAAATCCTTTGGCATCGTGGTTTCGCGTTTCAACTCCTTGGTCACGCGGGAGCTGTTGCGCGGCGCCCAGGATTGCCTGTTGCGTCATGGTGTTCAGGAAAAGGACATCACCATCGCGTGGGTTCCGGGAGCCGGCGAGATTCCGCAGGCGTTGAAGCGACTAGCCGACTCCAAAAAATTCGACGCTTTGATCGCGCTCGGTTGCGTGATTCGTGGCGGCACACCGCATTTCGATCAGGTGGTGGCGCTTGTGACACGTGGCGTGGGGGAAATTGCATTGCAGGGGAATGCTCCTGTTGCGTTTGGCGTTCTGACAACCGAAAACCTCGAGCAGGCGCTGGAACGCGCCGGCGCCAAGGCGGGCAACAAGGGATGGGACGCGGCGCTCGCAGCCGTTGAGATGTCCAGTTTGTGGGAAAAGCTTCCGTGATTTCACGTCGCCGGGGCAGGGAATTCACGATGCAAGTGCTGTATGCATCCGAAGTGGGGGGTGAGACCCTTGAACAGGCTGCGGAGACGCTGGCCCGTGAAGAACCTCCCGTGCCTCCCGATGCGAAGGCGTACGGGCTCCAGCTCGCGCGCACGGTGCGCATGCGCGCCGGAGAAATCGATCGGCTCATCGGCGGCGTCTCCGATCGCTGGGACGTGACCCGGCTGGCCGTGATCGATCGCATCATTCTGCGCATGGCCGTTGCTGAACTGCTCGCGGAACCCGACGTGCCCGTCAAAGTCTGCCTCAACGAGGCCGTCGAAATCGCCCGAAAGTTTTCAACCGAGGACAGCAGCCGCTTCGTCAACGGCGTCCTGGACGCCGTGGCGCGTGAACTGCAAAACCTTCCTTCCGAATCACACACAGAATCCGCACAAGGATAAAACGCATGAACGACAAAACCCTGCAACGCATCATGGCCCTCGCGGTGTTCGCGCTGGCCTTCATCGTCTATCTCGCCACCATGGCGTCGACCGTGTCCTTCTGGGATTGCGGCGAGTTGTTGGCCGCGTCCAACATCCTCGGCAATCCCCATCCGCCGGGAAACCCCCTCTTCACCTTGATCGCCCGGGTGTTCATCATGGTGATGCCCTTGCACGAAATCGCCATGCGCGTCAATTTCATTTCCGTGTTGACGTCGGCGCTGACCGTGATGATGTCCTTTCTCTTCACGATCAAGGCGCTGCGCATCATCTTCAAGGGCGAGATTACGAATTTCATGCTCTACTGCGGCGGCCTGATCGCCGCTTTCCTTGTGGGTTTTGCCGACACGTTCTGGTTCAGCGCCGTAGAAGCGGAAGTCTACGGTTCCTCCATGTTCCTCGTGATGACCATTTCCTGGTTGACGCTGTACTGGTATGAAAACCGAGGGACTCCCAAGGCGGATCGCGCGCTCATCCTGATCGGGTATCTCGGATTTTTGGGCATGGGCATCCACCCGTTTTCCTTCATTACCATGCCCGTCGTGGGGTTGTTCATCCTGCTGACTGACGCGGATTCCCGGGCCAACGTCCCGTTGTTTCTCGCATCGCTCGCTCTTCTCTCCCTCATTTACGACATCGGAAACTTCATTGTGTATGCCGGAGCGGCGCTGGTCGTGTGTGTGGTTGGATTGCTGATGGTGAAATCCCCGCAATGGAAACGCCGCTGGTCGCTTTCGACCTGGATGTGCATCGTCGCATTGCTCGGGTTTTCAAGCTACCTGTATGTTCCCATCCGCTCCATGACGATTCCCCGTGTGGACGAGGGTGAGGCGCGCACCTGGCCGCTCTTCAAGGAGTATCTCGAGCGCAAGCAATACGGTTCCGAGGGGATGTTGACGCGCGCCTTGCATCGCCGTGCGCATGTTCAGAACCAGTTTCTGGTATACCCCCACATGGGCTATGGCGGCTATATGCTCCAGCAGTATGTTCCGTGGAAGGTGGGTGAGACCCGTGCCGAGGACAACGAGCCCGTGATTCGCCACGTCTTCGGAAAGGATGTGAATTTCAAAACACTTCACGTTCTTCTTCAAAGCAAGCCGCAGATACAGTTCCTGCTGTTCCTGCTCATGCAGCTTCCGTTCTTGTATGGAGGATATCTCGTGTACCGGCGCAACAGGCAGCTCGGGATCTACCTGCTCGTGCTTTACGCGGTGACCAGTTACGGTCTGCTGTTTTACATGAACTTCGCGGACGGATCCCAACTTGAGATGCGGGACTACGACTACTGGAAATCCACGGGCTTTGATCCCAACCAGAAGCCGCCTCCAGTGCATCTGGAAGTGCGCGATCGCGACTACTTCTTCACGCCCGGGTTTATTTACATGGGAATTCTTTTCGGCATCTCCGCGGTCTTCCTGCTGCGCTGGATTGCGGCGCGGCGCGGGGCGCTGGTCCGGCCGCTGGGAATCATCCTTGCGGGACTGGCCTTTGCCGTGCCCGTGTGGTCCAACTACAAGGAGCACAACCGCACCGGCGATTACGTGCCGTGGGATTACGCCTACAACCTGTTGATGTCGTGCCGTCCCAACTCCATCCTGTTCACCAACGGGGACAACGACACCTTCCCCGTGTGGTTCCTGCAGGAGGTGGAAGGCGTCCGCAAGGACGTGCGCGTGGTCAACCTTTCGCTGGCCAACACCAACTGGTATCTCCAGCAATTGACCGAGCACGAGCCGTACCTGAAGATCGGATTCAACCGCGAGCAGATTGACGCCCTGCAGCCCATGGGCTGGCAGGGCAAGGGGCCGATGGACATCCAGATTCCCCACTCGAAAATCCGCTATCAGCTCGGGCCGCTGCCCTACCTCAAGGTGCAGGACATCATGGTCCTTCACATCGTGATGAACAATTATCCGGAAAAACCGATCCACTTCGCCATCACCGTCGGGGATGAGAATGAGATGGGCCTGGACAAGTTCACTGTGATGGAAGGCATGGTATATACCTTGGTCGAGGATCCGGTGAACAAGGTCATCGATCCGGTCGCCACGTCACGAATGGTGGATTCCGTCTATCGTTTTCGCGGATTGGGCGATCCGAAGGTCTACATCGATCTCAACACCGAGGGATTGCTGACCAACTACTCCTCCACGAACTTTCATCTGGTGACGTGGGCTCATGACACGTTGCAGGTCATCAACCAGGCGCTCACGGATTTGCGCAAGGTGGCCGCACCCTCGGATTCCGTCAAGGCGCGCATTGCGGTGCTGGAAAAGGCGCGCGCGGACAAGATCGCCTTTGCGGAGAAATATCTCGCTTTGAACATGCGCATTCTGCCTCGCGAATGGCGCGTCCATTATTACGCGGGCCAGCTCTACGGTGACATCGGTGAAACGCAAAAAGCCGAGGAATCGTTGCGGCGCGGAATCCGTGAAGCGGGAGACGGACCCAATTCCCGCATCTTCGCGATGAATCTGGCCCAGTTGTATTCCCAGAACGGGCAGAACGCCAAAGCCGAATCCACGGTAGCGGAAATGTATGCCCAGATGCCGGACGACTTTGAGGCCATGTACACGCTCGCCGGATTGTACCAGCGTCGCGGTGAATTGCGCAAGACGCGCGATCTGTTCGCGGAATGGCTGGCGCGCAATCCCGGACATCAGTACGCAAGTCCGATTGCCCAGCAGATCCAGCAGCTTGATGCCCAGATGCGGACGCCTCCAGCTCCGGCGGTTCAGGCAGTGGTTCCCACGGCTACAACCGTGCAATCTGCCAAGAAGTAAGAGTGGTTCCTTTGCAAGGCAGCGGATTGCGGTTTCTCCTCGTCAATTGGAGGGATCCCCGCAATCCGGAAGCCGGCGGCGCCGAAGTGCATCTGCATGAGGTGGCCCGTCGCTTGGCCGCGCAGGGTCATTTCTGTCTTCAAGTCTCGCATGCATTCCCCGGAGGTTCCGCCGAGGAAATCCTTGATGGCGTGCATATCCTCCGTCGCGGCGGGAAGTTCCTCTTCAACTTCACTGTGTTGTTCAATCTGCGCCGCTGGTGCAAGGAACACCGCATCGACGTGGTGCTCGACGATTCCAACAAGATTGCCTTTCTGACGCCGTGGTTTTCCAACCGGCCGTTGGTATTGCAGCTCCATCATCTTTTCGGTCGCGCCCTGTTCCGGGAAACCGCATGGCCCATGGCGTTGTATGTGCTGTTCTTCGAGAAGCTCATGCCGTGGTGCTATCGCAACGCGCGTGTCCTCACCGGATCCGCGAGCAGTCAGAAGGAACTTTTGTCCAAGGGGTTTCGCAGAGTGGACATCGCTCCGGAAGGCGTGGAACTTTCACGTTATGTCCTGCCTCACATTCCTGAACGCAAGAAGGATTTGATCCTCTATGTGGGCCGCGTCAAGCGCTACAAGGGGCTGGACGTTCTTTTGCGCGCCCTGGTCCTGCTGCTTCCGCGTCATCCGGAGATGAGGCTGGCCGTGGCCGGTTCGGGCGACGATGTGCCGCGTTTGCGCGACCTTGCCGCACAACTGGGCGTGGAATCCTCCGTGGATTTTCTCGGCTTCGTCACGGAGACGCGCAAGGTGGAGTTGTATCACGAAGCCATGATCGTGGTGAACTCCTCCCTCAAGGAGGGCTGGGGCCTCACGTCCATTGAAGCCAATGCCTGCGGCACTCCTGTGGTGGCGACCGATGTGCCGGGTTTGTGCGACAGCGTGCGAAACGGCGAGACGGGATTTCTGGTGCCGTTTGGGGACGCGGATGCTTTCGCAAGATCCATGGAGCGCCTGCTGGAGGATTCGCAACTGTGGCTGACCTTTTCGGAAAACGCCCGCCGCTGGGCCGAAGCGCATACTTGGGAACCGGCCTATCTCAAAACGCGTGAAGCCTTGCTCGCGGCTTACGAGGAACATCATCGTGCATAAGCCGTGGTTCTGGGTACGCTTGTTGATTGTGGCGGCCGTGTTGTATTGGGTTGTGGCGCACAATGGCCGCGAGCGGATTGCGCAGGCCTTGCTGGGGGCGGATCCGAAATGGGCGTTCGCTGCGGCAGTGTGTTTTTTCCTCTCTATCGTTGCGGGGGCGTATCAGTGGCATTTGCTGTTGAAGTTTCAGGGAATCGAATACGGATTCGGCGGCTGTTTCCGTTCCTACTACGCGGGACTGTTCCTCAATAATTTTCTGCCGGGTACCGTGGGCGGGGACGCCTTGCGCGTGTGGGACGTGCATCGCAGCGAAGCCACGGGCGTGGGTCGCGCCGCAGCGGCCACGTTTCTGGATCGGCTGCTCGGATTCAGCGCACTGGCCTTCTTTTCCCTGCTGGCGCTGGCCTATGAGTTTCACCGCAACGAATTGCCCGCCGATCTTCTCCGTCATCTGCTCTGGTCGGTGGGTTCGGTGTCATTGGCGTTTCTTCTTCTCCTGTTGCCCCTGCTGAGTCGTCGTACCTCGAAAGTCCTGCATGCCATTATCCGCGCCCTCGGATTTCAAAAACTGGACGCCGCGTACGCCAAGGCGCAGGATTCCCTTGTGGCGTACAAGGCGCGGTGGGGTAATATGGGATCGGTGTTTGTCCTTGCCTGTGTGGTCCAGTTTCTTCGCGTGGGGGTGCATGCGCTCAGCGCATGGGCATTGCATCTTTCCCTGGCACCGACGCTGTTCTTTTCCTTTGTGCCGCTGATCGCTTTGGCGGCTGTTCTGCCATTGAACGTCGGTGGTTGGGGGCTGCCGCAAGGCCTGGGAGCATATCTCTACGCACTGCCGGGAGTTTTCTCGATTTCAGCAGGTTCCGTGCTGGATGTGCGTTCCGCCGCGGCTGCACTGACGTTTCTTCCCACCGCCATCGGCATGGTTGTTATGCTCGGGGGCGGATTCTACTTTGTCTTCCGTCCTTCATCTTCAGCACAGGGGCGTGCGGCCTGATGCAACTTTCCATCCTGATTCCCGCTTACAACGAAGTCGAAAGCCTCCCGCATTTGCTGGAAGAAATCCGTGTCGTGTGCGAACGGGAGAAAATCGAATACGAGGTGCTGGTCATGGACGACGGCAGCACCGACGGCACTTTCGACAAGGCGCGCGAAATCAGCGCGAAGGACAATCGAATCCACGCCTTGCGTTTCCGGCGCAACAGTGGAAAAGCCGCGGCGCTGGCCGAAGGCTTCCGCCGCGTGCGAGGCCGCTATGTGATCACCATGGACGCCGATTTGCAGGATAATCCTTCCGAAATCCCCGGCTTGATCCGCATGCTGGACGAGGGAGCCGATCTGGTTTCCGGCTGGAAGAAAATCCGGCACGATCCCTGGCACAAGACCGTGCCGTCCAAGCTGTTCAACGCCGTGACCAGCGCCGTTTCCGGAGTCAAACTGCACGACTTCAATTGCGGGCTCAAGGCGTATCGCTCCGAAGTGGTGAAAAGTGTGGAGCTGTACGGGGAGTTTCATCGCTATATCCCCATGCTGGCGCATTGGAACGGCTTCAATCACATTGAAGAAAAGGTCGTGGAGCATCGCGCACGCCAGTTCGGCCATTCCAAGTATGGATGGGCGCGACTGACCAATGGCTTGTTCGATTTGGTCACCTTGGTGTTCCTTCATCGCTACACCCGCCGCCCACTCCACCTTTTCGGGTTGATGGGTCTGATTTTCGCGATGGCGGGTCTTTTTGTGTTGGCCGGCTTCGGCATCAGTTGGGCTGTGACAGGACAATTGCATGTCCGTCCCATGATGCTGGCGGGCGCCGCTTCCGTGATCGTCGGCATCCAGTTCATTTCCATCGGCTTGCTGGGGGAGATGCTCAACCAGCGTTTCGCACCCGCGACACCCCCACCGATTGCCGCCGTGACTCCGGGGTGCCCTGCCGGAACCGGCGCATGAAGGTTCTCGTCACGGGTTGCAACGGCCTGCTCGGCCAGAATTTATTGCGTGCGGCCGGAGCCACGGGAATGGAACTCGCAGGCATGGGCATTGAGCCCGAACCCCTGCTGTCCCAACAACTTTCCGGCGGCTATCAGAAAGTGGATCTCGGTGATCGCGCCGCGTTGCTATCTGCGGTCGAAAAATCCAAACCGGATTTCATCATCAATGCCGCAGCCATGACCGACGTGGACGCATGCGAACGCAATCCCGAATTGAACGATCGCATCAACCGCGACATGGTGGGGTGGCTGGCCGGAACCGGCATTCCCCTGGTGCAGATTTCGAGTGACTATGTGTTCGACGGTGTTGCCGGGCCTTACGCAGAAAATGCAGCCACAGCTCCGCTGAGCCGGTATGGCCGCGCCAAGCTGGAATCCGAAATGCTGGCATTGGCGGTATCGCCCCTTTCGTTGGTGTTGCGCACGATGCTGTTGTGGGGCCGGGGGAAAGGCGCCAAGAAAAGTTTCACGGATTTCGTGAGAGAAAGCCTGGCCGCCGGAAAGACCGTGCGTATCGTCACCGATCAGTGGGGAAATCCGACATTGGCGAACGATTTGGCTGACGCCGTGTGGGCCTTGATTGCCGGGAAACGCGCGGGCTTGTATCATGCCGCGGGAACGGATTGGATGAGCCGATTCGATTGGGCGGTCGAAGTGGCCAAGTTTTACGGCTTGGACGCATCTTTGATTCAACCGGCGGTCACGGCTGATTTGAAGCAGGATGCAACCCGACCCCTGCGCTCGGGATTGATCTGCGATAAGCTGGCGCGGGACGCTGGGGTTCGTTTGCGCGGATTGCGTGAACAGCTGGCATGGCACCGCGATGCGGGAGAGGTTTGAGATGGCCGGAAAAGTTTTGATTGTGATGCCTACTTACAACGAGATCGACAATCTTCCGCGCATGCTGCCCGCGCTGGAGGCACTGAATCTCGGGCTGGAGATTCTGATCATCGACGACGGATCACCGGACGGCACCGGAAATTGGGTGAAGGGACAGCAGACCACGCGGCCGCATTTGCATTTAATCGAACGATCCGGAAAACTCGGATTAGGATCCGCCTATGTGCGCGGTTTCCGCTTCGCGCTGGAAAAAGGTTACGACTTCGTGTTTGAGATGGATGCTGATTTTTCCCACGATCCTTCTTACATCCCCGAATTTCTCGAGACCATCAAGGAATGCGATTTGGTGCTGGGAAGCCGCTATATCAACGGTGTCACCGTGGTGAACTGGCCCATGAGCCGGTTGTTGCTCAGCTATTTCGCCAATATGTATGCGCGCTGGGTCACGGGACTGCCCTTGCGCGATGTGACCGGCGGGTTCAAGTGTTTCCGCGCCGAGGCGTTGCGCAAGCTCAATCTGGATCGCGTCCATTCCGACGGCTATTCGTTTCAGATCGAGGTCAATTACAAGCTCTGGAAAAGTGGGTGTCGTATCCGTGAAATCCCGATTCTCTTCAAGGATCGCGTGGCCGGAGTGTCCAAGATGTCCAGCAAGATCATCCGCGAAGCCCTGCTCCTCATCATCCGCATCCGCCTCGGAGGCGCGCGGTGACAGTTGCCGGCCCGCGCGGCCCCGGCATTTCGGTGATCATCGTTTCCTACAACGTGCGGGAAATTCTCGACGCGTGCCTTCAGAGCGTGTATCATGCCGCGGCCCGTTTTTCCGGAACCGTGGAAGTCATCGTCTTCGACAATGAATCTCGCGACGGTACAGTGTCCTTGCTCAAGCCGCGCTGGCCCGAGGCGACGTGGATTTCCTCGGATCGCAATCTCGGCTTCGGTTCCGGTTGCAACCGCGGCGCAGCTGTGGCCACGCAGCCGTTGTTGCTGTTCCTCAATCCCGACACCTTGATGCGCGAAGACACGCTACAGGTGATGTGGGATTTTTTCCGGTCGCACGCTGACGCGGGCGTGGCTGGATGCAAGATCGTCAATCGCGACGGCAGCCTGCAGCTGGCCTGCAAGCGCAGTTTCCCTTCGCCGCGCGTGGCGGCCTTCAAGCTCATCGGTCTGGGTAGCCTGTTTCCCAAGAGCCGTGTGTTCGGCCGCTATAATCTGACCTATCTCGATGAGAACACCACCCACGAGGTGGATGCGGTGTCTGGGTCTTTCCTCTGCATTTCTTCGGAACTGTTCCGTGAGATCGGCGGTTTTGACGAGGACTTCTTCATGTACGGCGAGGATCTGGATTTGTGCTTCCGCGCCAAGTTGCTCGGAAAGCGCAATTATTACCACCCGATCACGCAAGTGATCCATTTCAAGGGCGAGAGCGCGAAGAGCCGTCCGCTCGGCTCCTTCCTCGACTTCCACGCCGCCATGGTGATTTTTTCCAAGAAGCATCTGGAGTTGCGGGCGCTTCCCCTGATCTTGCTCAACGCGGGCGTGGCGATTCTGGCGCTGGCCAAATTCATTTCTTCCAGGTTCCAAAAATGGCCGCGTTGGTTTGCCGATTTGCTGATCGTCAATCTGGTCTTGGGCGTTGTCGCGTATGTGTATGTTCACGCCAAAGGACACACGCTTTTCTCCTTTATAGAACCTTCGGTGTACGTATTCTGGAATGTGTTGACTTCGCTGGCCGTGGTGCTGCCGCTGGCTTATGCGGGTGAGTACGGGAGCGGGCCGGCGAGGCCCCGCAAGGTGTTTCTTTCCGTCGGTATTTCCTTCCTGGCCGTGTTCTCACTCAGTTTTTTCATGAAGGAGCACGCTTATTCCCGCGTGGTGTTCGCAATCAGTTCCGTGTTGAGTGCCGCTCTGCTCACGAGCTGGCGGCTGGCGGGCAGCCACGGGGGACGGTTCTGGCGCAAGGTCGTGGGCGGTGTCAAGCGCGTGGTCATCTTGGGAACGGCCGCGCGGGCGAGAACACTGGCGGCTCTCATCCAGAATGAAACTTTGGAAGGCTATGAATGCGTGGGTTTCATTCACTTTCCCGCCGGGCCCGTGCCGCAGGAAGTGCGCGCCAATGTGATTGGCGATCTGGAGACCCTGCCGACTCTCGCGCGCAAACTGGATTTGCAGGCGGTGATCATCGCGCTGGATGAGGGAACCTATCCTGCCGCGCTTCGAGTGCTTGCGGCGCACGGCGCAGGCTCATTGGAGATTAAAATGCTGGTGGGAGATCCGGAACCCGGCAAAAACTCCCTGATAGACCTGAATTTCCGAAATTAATCGCGTTTTACGGCACAAGGGGAAGGATTACATTTCCCCATCAAAGAAGGAATTGTTCATGTCCATCCCCAAGGGACCTCATCTCGAATTCGAACAGCCGGTCGTGGAACTGGCGGTCAAGATCGAAGACCTCCTCAAGACCGGGGAAATCACCAACAAGGATGTTGAAGACCTCATCGCGAAGAAGGAGGCGCTGCAGCGGAAAATCGCGGGTAAAATGACCTCCTGGAATCGCGTTGAACTTGCGCGACGTCCTTCCCGGCCCTATACGCTCGACTACATCCAGCGCCTGTGCACCGATTTCGTGGAGTTGCGTGGAGACCGTTGTTTCGGGGACGATCCGGCGCTGGTGACCGGACTGGCGCGGCTCGGCGATGTCAGCGTGGTGGTGATGGGCCAGCAAAAGGGTCGCGACACCAAGGAAAGCATTCGGCGCAACTTCGGCATGGCGCATCCTGAGGGTTACCGAAAGGCCCTGCGTTGCATGAAGATGGCGGAGAAATTCAACCTGCCCATCATCGCCTTCATCGACACTCCTGGCGCGTTTCCGGGGATTGGTGCCGAAGAGCGCGGACAGGCCGAAGCCATCGCCCGCAACCTGATGGAAATGGCCGTGCTCAAAACCCCGATCATCGCCGTGGTGATTGGCGAGGGTGCCAGTGGCGGTGCATTGGGCATCGGTGTGGCCGATCGCATTCTCATGCTGGAGAACGCATGGTTTGGCGTCATCTCCCCGGAATCCTGCAGCGCCATTCTGTGGGGCGACAGCAGCAAGAAACAGGATTTGAGCGGGACGATGAAGATCACAGCCACGGACTTGAAGGAGTTGAAGATCGTTGACCGGATCGTCAAGGAACCTCTGGGCGGAGCGCATTGGGATCCCGATTCCATGTACGATATGCTGAAGAGCGTGCTCGTGGAGGAACTGGAAGCATTGCGCGGGGTGACATCCGAAGAGCTGGTGGAAAAAAGAATGGCCAAGTACGCGGGCATGGCCCGATTTTCGGAGAAATGATCATGGTGGATGCACAGTTGCTGGAAATTCTTTGTTGTCCAGAGACCAAGCAGGATCTCACATTGGCCTCCGCAGAGTTCGTCGGCGAATTGAATGGCCGCATTGAAGCGGGGACGCTGAAGAACCGCGCCGGACAACCGGTGAAGGAAAAAATGGAAGCAGGCCTTCTTCGCGCCGATAAGAAGTTTCTGTATCCCATCCGCGAAGATATTCCCATCATGCTGATCGACGAGGCCATTCCGGTCGGCCCATGAGCATTCATTATGCATTCGAGGAACTGGATCGGAAGTTTCCCGACGACAGCCTCGCATTTGCGCGCATTGGTGAGGCGCTGATCCGGGAAGAGAGAACCGCCGAAGCGATTCGCATGCTCACCAGTGGAACGTCGCGCTACCCCCGCTACATCACGGGACTTCTGGTGTTGGCGCGGGCCTACAAGGCCGCGGATCGCACAGCCGAAGCCAAATCCGAACTGGAAAAAGTCCTGCGTCTGGATGCGAATTGTCCCGCCGCGCTGAACATGCTGGCCGGAATCGCGGAAGCGTCTGGCGAACCCGCCGAGCGGCTGCGTCATCTGGAAGTCCTTCTCCGGCAGGAGCCGTGGGACGAGGGGTTTCGGGCGGTTCAGCAGCGCATTTTCAAGCCGGTGGAAAAGCCCAAATCGCCGTCCGTGGTGGCACGCGTCGATCACCTGACCAAGGTCGATCCCGTAATTGCCAAAATCCGCGAGGAAGAAGCGGAAGAAGAGTTCGAAGACGAGGGTTCCGACCCCTTTCCGAACGTTGCCACGGTCACTTTGGCCGAGATATATTTGCAACAAGGCCTGAAAGAACAGGCCCTGCAGATTTACCGTCAGCTCGTGGAGCGTCAGCCGGACAACGAAGCGGCCCAAAAACGTCTCCGGGAGCTTGAAGCCTCCACGAACGGCGAAAAAACGTAAGATGGCTGACCGAAAGGGAAACAAGGTCATGGAACTTTCCGATGTAACACAGCTGGTCAAGTTGCTCGACAAGAGCGGCCTTTCGGAGCTCCGTTTCAATGATGGGACTTCGAGCGTCGTGCTCAAGAAGGAAACCCATGTCATGGGCGTTCCCATGGTGGCCGCTCCCGTGGCGCAGGCCGCGCCTGTGGCCACTCCTGCTGCGGCTCCGTCGGCGCCTGCTGCGGCCGCCCCCAAGAGCGCCGCGCCCAAGTACAAGGAAATCACCTCGCCCATGGTCGGGACCTTCTACGCCAGTCCGTCACCGGGCGCTCCCGCCTTTGTCTCCGCCGGCTCCGTGGTGAAGCCGGGTCAGGTGTTGTGTGTCATCGAGGCCATGAAGATCATGAACGAGATCGAATCCGACGTTTCCGGCGAGGTCATGGAAGTGTGCGTGGCCAACGAAACACCGGTGGAATACGGAACCGTCCTTTTCCGCGTCAAGCCCGCCTGACCGTGTTCAAGAAAATCCTGATCGCCAATCGAGGGGAAATCGCCCTCCGCGTCATCCGCGCCTGCAAGGAGCTCGGCATCCGCACCGTGGCCGTGCATTCCACGGCCGACGTCCATTCGCTGCACGTGCGCGAGGCCGACGAGGACATCTGCATCGGTCCGGCCAACAGCAAGCAGAGTTATCTCGACATGCGGCAAATCCTGTCCGCGGCGGAGCTCACCAACGCGGACGCGATCCATCCCGGCTACGGGTTTCTTTCCGAGAACGCGCGCTTCGCCGAAGTGTGCCGCGACAACAAGCTGGTGTTCATCGGGCCTTCCCCGGAAGTGATTCGCAGCATGGGCGACAAGGCCGAGGCCAAGGCCACCATGAAGAAGTCCAAGGTGCCCACCATTCCCGGTTCCGAAGGCATCGTCGCCACGCTCGAAGACGCTTTGAAGGCCGCGAAAAAGGTCGGCTATCCCGTCATCGTCAAGGCCGTGGCCGGTGGCGGTGGACGCGGCATGCGCGTGGCCCAGAACGAAGAGGAGCTGACCAAGGTCTATCCCACCGCCAACGCGGAGGCGCTCTCCGCCTTTGGACGCGGTGATCTGTATCTGGAGCGCTATTTCACCGAACCGCGGCACGTTGAAATCCAGCTCATCGGCGATTCGCATGGCACCATGGTGTATCTCGGTGAGCGCGATTGCTCGGTGCAGCGCCGTCATCAGAAGTTGATCGAAGAAAGCCCGAGTCCTGCGGTGACGCCGGAGATCCGCAAGAAGATGGGTGAGATTGCGGCCCGCGGCGCATTTGAAGCCGGTTACGTGAACGCGGGAACCATCGAGTTCCTGTACGACAAGGACAACTCCTTTTACTTCATGGAAATGAACACGCGCATCCAGGTCGAGCATCCGGTGACGGAGTGCGTCACGGGTGTGGATCTCGTGCGCGAACAGATCCGCGTGGCGGCCGGCGAAAAGCTTTCCTTCACGCAGAAGGATGTCCGCTTCGAGGGCCATTCCATCGAGTGCCGCATCAACGCCGAGGATCCGTTCAACGACTTCAAGCCGTCTCCCGGCACGCTGACCGCATTTCACCTGCCCGGTGGTCCGGGGGTGCGTGTGGATACACATTGCTACGGCGGGTATCTGGTGCCGCCGAATTACGACAGCATGATCGCCAAGTTGATCGTGCATGCGCCCACCCGCGATCAGGCCATAGCGCGCATGCTGCGGGCGCTGGACGAGTTTGTCATCGAAGGCGTGAAGACCACGATTCCTTTGCACAAGCGCATTCTGAAGCACCCGAAGTTCGTGGCCGGAGATTTCACGACCAAGTTCCTGGAACAGCATCCGGAACTGCTGCAATCCGAACCGGCGGGGGCCTGAGTCGTGTCCGGTTCCAGAAGCATTTCCGCGGGTGCGGAGTTGCGCGGCGTTTGGCCTGCGCTGTTCACGCCGCTCAAGAACGACGATCCGAAGCGTTTGCGCAATTCGCTGGACTTTGACAAGGCCAGACTCATCATCGACGATCTCATCGCCGAGGGTGTGAGTGGTCTGGTTCCGGTGGGCACGACGGGGCAGAGCCCCACGGTCAGCACGGAGCAGCACCTCGATTTCATCCGCTTCACGGTGGACTACGTGAACGGCCGCGTGCCTGTGATCGCCGGAGCGGGATCGAACTCCACGCGCGAATCGGTGGACATGATCCAGTCCATCCTGAAGTCATTTGGTGACATGGCCGTGCTGTGCGTGACCGGGTATTACAACAACCCGCCGCAGGAAGGCCTGGCTGCGCATTACGAGACGCTGTCGCGTGAAACCGGCGCGAAGATCGTGTTGTACAACGTCCCGGCCCGCACGGCGAGCTACCTGGAGCCAGATACCCTGATTCGGCTTGCTTCGGATCGCAACATCATCGGCCTCAAGCAGGCGGTGGATTTCCGCAATCCCGGCAAGCATCGCGACGACACTGCGCGCGTGGTCCAATCCACCAAGAATCTGGACTTCGGTATTGTGAGTGGTGAGGACGACGGCGTGGCCGCCATGATGGAACTGGGCGGCGCGGGCGTCATCACGGCGAGCGGTTCGATTCCCGAAGCTTCACGGTTGTTCCTCAAGCTGGTTGCCGCATTCGCGTCAGGAAATTCAGCCCAGGCCAAGACCTTTCAGGACGAAATCATGGCGTTCGTTAAGTTGGTGTTCTCCCGGAAGAATCCGATTCCGCTGGGGACTTTCTTCAACTCACCGTTGTTCCTGCCGTTGGTTTCCGTTAGGGAGACGAAGGGCGGGGAGGAGTTGGAGAAGGAAATTCTGGCGTTTATTCGGGCGAAGGCTCCGTTGTTGGCGAAGTATCATCCGTAATTATTGATTTTGATACGCCGCTTCGAGCTTTAAACCTTTTCCCAGTCCCGCACATCCCCCGCAACCATCCTGAACATCGGATGTGGCGTCGGGACCAAATCCTTGTGATGCACCTTGTGCCATTCCGGATTCCGTTTCTTCAACTTTCTTTCCAAATGCTCCCACTCGTACGCTAACTGGCCTTTTGTCTCCGAAATTTTTCCCGTCCATCGCTTCTTCTGAATCTTCGATCCGTCGAAGTTGTAACCGCGTCGCACAGCGTCCTCATGGATCACCGCGAGATACGTCGCGACTCCGGCGGCCGGATCGTCGAGTTGTTGGAAGCGTATCAGCTGGGGGTGATGCTTATAACCCTTGGTCTTGCCTTGTAGCACGGCTTGTGCCAGCAAGGTTTCGCGCCACAGGGCCACCAGTCCGGCGGGATCGAGGTGTTTTGGATGGAGGGTCCACAAGCGCATGGGGCTACCCTACACCGTGTTTGCGGATGCGGATGATGCGGGAGGTGTCACCGGAAGGTTCCAGCTCCACTTCCCACGTGAAGGGACTGAAATGCCCGGGCAATCGCTCCGGCCATTCGATCAGGCAAACGCCATCACCTTCCAGATAATGGTTCAGGCCGATCTCCTCCCAGTCCGCACCGGGAGCGAGGCGGTAGAGATCCATGTGATACACCGGAATCCGTCCTGCGTACTCATGCACCAGCGCATAGGTGGGGGAGTTTACCACACCGTGATGGCCCAATGCGCGCGCCACTCCACGGCAGAACAAGGTTTTCCCCGCGCCCAACGGTCCCTTGAGCGCGACAGCATCACCGGATTGCAACTTCGCGGCAAACGTTTCGGCGCAAGCCAGGGTCTCGGATTCTGAATGGGAATGGAATTCGGTCATGGGCGATTTTGGGACGCCGCTGTAGGGGCGGGATTATCCCGCCCCTACAGCGGCGTCAAGGTGGACAGCGGAACGATCATCTCCTCCATGGAAAGGCCGCCACTCACCATCTGATCCTTGAACTGGGTCACGAAATACTGGAACTTGTTCGGATAGACGAAGTAAAAGTTTTCCTTCGCGATGGCATAGGCGATTTCACCGGCCTCGCCGGGCAGACCATACTGCGATGGAGATTCCACAAACAACGCCTGCCGTTCGTCGCAGGAGATGTTCGGCCCGATTTTCACGCGCGGGTTGGGCGTCTTTTCCTCCTGGCAGAACACCTCGGCGGGCGTGTCCACACGCACCGTGCCGTGATCGCTGGTCACCACCACGGGCCGTTTGTTTTCCGCCATCACCTCGAAAGCTTGCATCAGACCCGAGGACTGGAACCATTCCCCGGCGCGGGCGCGGACTTCCTTTTCGCGCGGCGCGGGATCGAGCGGATGATCGCGGCGGTGGACGTCGAGCAGATCGATGAACTCGACTTCCACCACGATCAACCGGGCATCCTCATGGCGCGCGAGGTTCGAGGCGAGATTGGCCGCGTCCTCCTGCGTCCGCACGTGGATGAAACGGGGATCCTCCAGATCGAGTCCTTCCTTGCGCAACTGAATCTTCAGCAATTCGCGTTCGTAGGGCGCCGCATCCTCTTCTTCGCGGAGCCGCTGCCACAACTGCGGTTGATCGCGGTTGATGTCGCGCGGCATGCGCCCGGAAAACAAGGCAGCGCGGCAGAAAGCCTTGTCCGTCGGAAGCAAAGCCCAGGCGGCGTTGTTCTCCACCTTGAACCGGGACTCGATCAGCTTCTGGACGTACAGCCATTGGCCGAATCGCAGGCCGGCCATGACGAAGAGCACGCATTTTCCATGCTTCCGCAGCATGGGAATCACCTTGCGCCGTACCGTGAAGGTGTGCAGATCCGGATTGCCGCCCTGCCGCCCCGCCCAGGCGATGTAGTTGTTTTCCACATAGGAAAGAAAACGCCGCGCCAGTTCGCGCTTCTGATCGCGGTGCATGGACTCGAGGCTGGAGGACGTTGCGAAATGCAGTTCCACGTCCCACTTGCAGAGCTGGAAATAAATCTTCTCCCACTTGGACGGTGAGGGATTGGCAAGCAGGTTGGACTTGATCTCGGAAATGTCGCGCACGTAGTTGGATGTGGACTGATGCGAAGCCGCGGAGCGCGTCCGTAGAGCGGAAATGCAGACCGCCAGCGCCTGCGTCGGATTGACGGGCTTGGGCAGCCATCCGTCGAAGCTGCGGCCCCATGCGGCTTCCACGAGCCGTTCCTCGTCGTTTTTGGTCACGAGCAGCACGGGCACGCGGGGATGGCTTTCCCTGATCTCCTGAAGCGCGCCCGCGACGCTTTCCTTGCCGGAGATCTGCTCATCCAGCAGGACGAGATCGAAACGCTGGCGTCGCAGCAGCGATAGCCCCGCGCTTTCGGAGGAGGCTTTTTCCACCTCGTAGCCGTGATCCTCCAGAAACAGGAGATGGGCACGGAGAAATTCGATCTCCGGATCCATCCACAGGATGCGTTTGCGATCACCCGTGGAGGGATCGCGCTCCAGCACGACGACGCGCTGTCCCGGCTCCCAACTCATCTCAACCGATTTCTTCCGCGCCGCCGAGATAGGGGCGCAGCGCCGGAGGGATGCGCACGGTGCCGCGCGGCGTGTAATGCGTTTCGAGGAACGACACCAGCACGCGCGGGGTGGCGAGGCCGGAGCCGTTCAGCGTGTGCACGAGCCGCGTCTTGCCGCCGGCCTTGGTGCGGATGTTGGCGCGCCGCGCCTGAAAGTCCTCGAAGTTGGAGCAGGAAGAAACCTCCAGCCATTTCTTTTCGGCCGGGGCCCACACTTCGAGATCGTAACACTTGGCAGCGCCAAAGCCGAGATCCCCGGCGCACAGTTCCAATACGCGGTAGGGGAGTTCCAGCATGCGCAGCAGCTCTTCGGCTTGCTCGCGCAATTCCTCAAGCGCGTCGTAGGAAACTTCCGGCAAGGTGAACTTCACCATCTCCACCTTGTCGAACTGGTGCAGGCGCAGGAAGCCGCGCGTGTCCGCGCCCCACGATCCGGCTTCGCGGCGGAAACAGGCGGTGTAGGCGCAATAGGAGAGGGGCAGGCTGGCGGAGTCCAGCGTTTCGTCGCGATGCATGTTCGTCACCGGAACCTCGGCCGTGGGCACAAGGAACAGATCATCATCGCCGCAGCGGTACATGTCCTCTTCGAACTTGGGAAGCTGGCCCGTGCCGGTCATGCTGGCTCGTGACACGAGATACGGTGGCGAAATTTCCGTGAAGCCGAATTTCTGGACGTGAACGTCGAGGAAGAAATTGATCAACGCGCGTTCCAGCCTCGCGCCCAATCCGGTGTAGATCGGGAATCCACGGCCGGATAGTTTGGCGCCGCGTTCGAAGTCGAACAGCTTGAGCTTCTCACCGATTTCCAGGTGGTGCGGAAACACTTGCGATTCGGGCGGCAACTTGCCCCAGGTTTTCGCGACCTTGTTGTCAGCGGGGGTTTTTCCGTCGGGAACGGACGGATGGGGAAGGTTGGGACACAACATCGCCAGCGCGTTGAGTTTTTCCTCGGCCTCATTGAAGGCGGCCTGCAGCTCCTTGATGCGATCTCCCAAGGAGCGAGTCTTTTCGATCTCCGCCGAAGCATCACCCCCGGAGCGTTTGAGCTTGGCAATGGCCTCGGTGGCCGCATTGCGTTCGGCGTTCAACGTTTCCAGTTCAGAGCCGATCTTGCGTTTTTCCTGATCCAGTCGCAACAGGGCGTCGAGGTCGAAGGCCGTGCTCCGGCGTTTGAGGGCCGCCCGCACCTTTTCAGGATCGTCGCGGTACAGTTTGGGATCAATCATTGGCGCAATACTCCTTGAATTCTTTCTGGAAAGGGAAATCTAGAACCCGCCGCCGGGCTTTTGAGAGGCCGGGTTTCTAGTTTGTTGGGCCACCATTGACCCGTGAAAAAATGACGAGAATCGCGAGCCTTATTTGTCTCTTGGCCATGCCCTTGCTGGCCCAGACCTACGACTTCGTGGGACTGGTGCAGGATGGCGAACGCGGCGAACCTATTGGTGGGGCGGAGTTGCGCACCCCCGACGGTAAGAAGCTCGGCACCAGCCAGAGCACGGGCCGGTTTGAAGTGCAGGTGAACAATCGCCGCGCCCATGTGATCTTCCGCAAACAGGGCTACAAGGATCTCGACGTCGATCTCGGCGAGTTGCCGGAGTTGATCGACGTGGAGATCTCCATGGAATCCTCCGTGCAGGAACTGGCCGAAGTCACTGCTTTCACCAAGCGTCCCGCGCATGATCCCAATCAGGCGCAAAGCATGGAGGAGTTGGAAGCGCTGCAGGGCATGCGCATCGACCTCAACGATCACCTGCGACAGCTGCACGGCGTGGCGGGCATGAACGAGTTCACCAACGACATTTCGGTGAATGGTTCCCGCACCCAGGATGTGACCCATTATCTCGGCCACAGCCGCATTCCCAGCCTGCGTCATCTTGATTTCGGTTTCCCCGGCAACCAGAGCGTGCTCAACCCGCGCGTCCTCAAGTCGGTCACGTTGTCCGACAACCAGGCCAAGGGCCCGGTGAATCAGGGTAATGCTTCGGCGCTGGTGTATGATCTGCAGGACGGTGATCCCGAAGCCATCCACGGTGATTTCGTGTATGGTTCGGTGGATCGCGAGCTCAACCTGAACGGGTACTGGGATGGACGCACCTATCTCGTCAGCGGCCGCTTGCTCGACGACAATTCGCTTGGCAATCTCGGTTCCAAATTCTTCACCACACCCAAAGATGCGCGCATCGGCCAGTCAGGCGGTTGCAAGGATTCCACCGTCACCTGCGCGGGCCTCAAGGATCCCCTCTCTTTCACCAGCGGCGATCTGTTCATCGGCACGTTCAAGCGCGATAGTACGGGAGCCTTTTCGCGTCACAGCCTCGTGGTCCTGGGCGATGATTTCAAGGTGCAGGAAGATGTCGGTGCGACGCTGGAGGACGCTGAAGCCCGCGCCCTTGTGAAGGGTCATCAGGGGGCTTGGTTGTATTCCTACGAGTCGGTGACTCCCTCTTCGTCCGGTGATTGGGAGTGGGGTTTTTCAACCTTGTTCCGCGACTATCAGGACGCGTTTCACGACACCATGACTACGACGAATGTGCCGGACTGGTATCAGTACGGCATTAATTCCACCAATCAGGTGGATTATCAACTGGGCGACAACAAGCGCACGGACTGGCAGGCGATCTGGTCTGTGCAATATTCCCCTGCTTCCAAGACTTTCGGAGCACAACCCAGCTACGGGGTGTAACTGGAATACCATCATCAGAATCGCGGCTTCTACGATCTTCCCGTGGACTACAACAACCTGCAGACGATCAAGCTGGATGCGGGACTTGCGACGATCCTCTACCGCCTTCGCTGGAACCTTCCCAAGAAAAAGGGATTGGATCTTTCGCTTGGTGTGGCGGGAGGTTACGACGCGCCGTTCGCAGGAGACAAACCAGAGATTCTTAAGCCCCTTCCGTTGGCATCGTTGCGTTACACACATCCCTTGGGTGACGACAACAAGCTTTTTGCGGAAGCCGCCGTGCGCCAGTCCACGGATTTTGAACCCGTGGGATACAACACCGTCCACACCAAATCGACGCAGAGCGGCGAAGTGTTGTTCGGCGGCGACGGCGCACCGCTCAATTCGTTGCGTTATGCTTGGAGCGGCTATACGCGCTGGTATCTCGATCCACTGTTGCCGGTGCCCGATGTGTTCTGGAATTATGCCGAAACACGCTCGTCGGACTATGCGCGTGTCAGCGGAGGAAACGCCACGTTGAACTGGCTCCCCAGCCACCACGTTGGTCTGGGGATCAACGGCTCCGCAATTCAGGGCGCTTATCACATGAAGGATGGCGGCACTTTGCCGTGGGAGTCCAACCGGACGATGGACGTGGTGACCAACATTCGCTTTCTCCCGCGTTCCGATTCCCTTTTCAGTTTCATCCTCACGTACACGGTCAGCAACGATCGCCCGTTGTACGAGTACCGAGGGTTGTGGGATACCACGGGTACTGACCACCCCACAGAACAGGTCGCCGTGTACCAGAGTACGACCTTTCCCGAAGTGTCGCGCAAGCGGGTGGACGTGCGCATCAACATGGATCTCAAGAGCCACTGGCGGCCCCTCGAATCCATGCGCTTCTTCTTTGAGGCCGACAACATCTTCGCGAACTACGAAGGCACGCTGGGCGGATGGCTTGGCGGCAACAACCGCCGTCAGCGCGGTTGGACCCGTCCCGGGGACGCGAACGGCGATCTGCAACCGGTGGTGACGCGCGGACTCGGCTTTTTCATCATGTTCGGCGTGGAAGGCCGTCTGAAGATTTAAAGGGGTTTCTACCTTGACCGCCGTCGATGCATTGGCGTAACGCCCTCGCCGCCGGAATGCTCGCGGCCCTTTCCCCGTACGCGCAAGATACCGCACATTCCATCGCGCAGGACACGCTGGCGACGGTCGTGACATCTGACAGTGGCGCCACGGACACGGTCAGTTATTCCGCGGTCCGCATCCGTTTCCGCACCGACCGGTTTTCACTCGCCGACAAGGCCCTGCTCAAGTACAAGGGAACCACCCTCACGGCCGATTCCATCGTGTATTTCTCGGAGAACGACATCATCGTAGCGACTGGAGCGCCGTTGATTCAGGACGTGGCCAACCCGCCCATCCTCGGCTACCGCATGCGGTACAGCGTCAAGAACAAGGTCGGTACCGTGTATTACGGTTCGTCGAAACGCGGCAACCAAAGTTTCAACGGCATGGAAGTGCGGCGGCAAAGCGACGGGGACGTGTATATCTCGCGCGGGGAAATCTCCACCTGCGACAAGCCCGATCCGCACTATTACTTCTACGCCCGCCGCATGATCGTGGAGCCGGAGTCCAAAGTGCTTTCGGGTCCCGTGGTCATGGACATCGGCGACGTGCCCGTGGCGGTGCTGCCCATGATGGTGGTTCCGTTGGGCAAGGGCCGCCGCTCCGGACTGCTGCAGCCCAAGTTCGGCGGCGATCAGTTTCAGGGATACTACCTGCTCAACCTCGGCTATTACTGGGCCATCAGCGAGTACACGGATTTTCTCGTGGCCGGAGACATGGTGGAAGGCCCCAAGGGAAATTTCGACAACACCAACCTGACGGCCACCTACCAGTGGAACAAGCGCTATGTGTGGAACGGCATGGTCAGCAGCAAGATGTACGTCTCCGAATTTGATCCGAGTCGCGCGGGCGGGTATGTGGATTTCAGCAACGACCTCAATCTGACGCCGGACGGACGGCAGACGCTGAAGGGAAGCGGCCGCATCCAGTCCGATCCTGGCGTGGTCGCGAATAACGCCTTGACGCAGGAAGAAGCGCTGCAGCAGACAGCCAACGCCGATCTCGGCTATCGCCGACAGATGGACCCGGGCCAGTCGGTGCTGAACGTCGATCTGTCCCAGAACTACAACCTCACACAGAACCAGTTGGAACGTAGCCTGCCCAACGTCACCTTTCACGCCGGCGGCCCGTTCATTCCCGCTTCGGATGAAGAAACACCCGGCGTCGAAGATCCGTGGTACCGCAAGTGGAACTGGGATTATGGAAACGTCTTCAACGTGGATCAGGTGCGTAACCCTGCTTTGAGCGTGTCGCGCGGCGACACCAACACCTATGTCGGATATTCCGATCACGCCTCGCTGTCGGGCAAATACACCGCCGGGTACGTCAACCTCACGCCCTCGGTGGGAGTTTCGCAATTGTGGTCGGCCACGGAACGCAGCGGCGACACATCGAAACCGTATCGCAATTCCTTTGATCCCGACAATGGAAAACTGGGGCAGTACTTTTTCGCGTGGAGTACGGGCCTGAGCGCGGACACGCGTATTTACGGTATCGCGCAGGCGGGCGATCATCCCTGGTTCGGACGGTTGCAGGCGGTGCGGCACACGGTCACGCCTTCGGTGAGTGCCACCTATGCGCCTAAGATTGACTCCAACACGAAGTACTACGCCAATCCCAAAATCGGTGGCACGGCGTATCAGGCGGAGCAGCGTACTTTGACCTTTCAACTCGGCAACGACGTGGATCTCAAGCTCGCCGATCCGGCACATCTCACCAAGAAGGCGGAATCGTACAAGCTGTTCACCTCCAACAGTTCGCTGTCCTACAACTTCGCCAACAAGGAGCGTCCGTGGTCGGATCTGTCCAGCTCGCTCAGCCTGTATCTCACGCGCAACGTGGCATTCACCGTGAACGCTGTGCACGGCCTGTACGACGATCTCGCGCCCACGGCGCAAAAGAACAATCTCGTCTCGCCGGTGCTTAAGACCTGGCAGTTCGCATGGCGCAAGGGCATTGAAGTCGGTGGAGGATTCAGCACGGGATTGATGGCGCGCGACGCGCAGGGGAATGCCACGGATCGCTTTCAGCAGTCCCCTTGGTCGGCCTCGTTCAACTACGGATTCGACTTCAGTGCCACACGCGTTGGCACCTCGGGAACAGGGACAGCTCCCGAGCGGTTCTTCGGCACCTCGGAAATTTATCAGACCACCAAAACCCACCAGGCTTCGGCGGGCCTGCGCATCAACCCCACGGCGGCGTGGAAAATGACCTACGATACCCAGTTTGATTTCTCGCAGGGCGAGTTTGCCAGTCACGTCTTCGGCTTCGAGCGCACCTTGCACTGCTGGCGCATGGAGTTTCACTGGACGCCCGTGGGTGTGGCCGAGGGCTGGAATTTCCTGATCCATGTCATCGATCTTCCCGACATCAAGTTGCAGACCGGTGACACGCACGGCCTGAGGAGAAATCAGTGAGACTGCGCCATCCCTTGATCCTTGCCAGTCAGTCGCCACGTCGGGAGCAGATCCTGCGCATGTTGGGATTCGAATTTTCCATCGTGCCACCGGGCATCGACGAAACCCTTCCACCGGATGTTTCGCCGGAGCAGGCGCCTGTACTGCTTGCCAGAGCCAAGGCATTGCACGTCAGCGCCGAACATCCCGACGCACTCGTGCTTGGCTCCGATACTTTGGTGGTGATCGACGGCCGCATCTTGGGCAAACCCTCCGGAACGGAAGAAGCCGTTGACATGCTTCGTCTCTTGAATGGTCGAACGCATCGGGTTTACACGGGCGTGGCCCTCGCGTTGGCGGGAAACATCACCGGTTCGGGAGTGGAATGCAGCGAAGTGACTTTTGCCCGCCGCACAGAGGCGGAACTAGAGGAATACGTGCGCAGCGGGGAACCGCTGGATAAGGCCGGGGCGTACGCCATCCAGGGCCGTGGCGCATTTCTGGTGGAGGGAATCCGGGGGTGTTTTTTCAACGTCATGGGGCTTCCCGTGCAGCGCACCTTGCGGCTGCTGGAGCCGTATCATGCCGGGTGAATCCGGTTGAAATTCAAGTAGATTTGGCCCAAGCACAAATGTGAAACAGGCATGGAAGATTGGATTGAAAATCAGCAAACGTCGTCCGCGAAATTGAAAGCGGGGGAAATGATCCGACAGGCCCGCACCGCCGCTGGTGTGAAGGCCGAGGATTTATGCGCTTCGCTGCGCATCTCCACCGCCGCGCTGGATGCGCTGGAAGCTTCCCAGTATGGGCGGCTTCCCGGCGATCCCTATGTCCGCGCGTTGATGATGTCCATCGCCCGTTCGCTCAACATGGATTCCCGGAAATTACTGGCCGCCTATGCGGCGGATATCGGCGCCCTTCCGCCCGAAATTCCGGCGGAAGCGTATAAGGATGTTTCCGATGCTCAGGTGGTGACCCATCGCAAGCTGTTCATTGGATTGCTCGCCGTGTTGCTCATCGCGTTGCTGTTCATTCTTGCCAAGGTGAATTCATCGCCCGAAAAGAAAAACGAAATGGCGGCTCCGGCCCCGCCGCGCACGGATACGCTTGCCGCGCCTCAACCTGCGGACACCATGCCGGAAAGTGCGGCGCTCCGTCCTGATTCTGCTGTGGCGGTGGATTCAATGGCCAAGGCCGCGCTGGCAGATTCTGCGACTGCGCAAAGGCAGAAGATCGTCGCGGATAGTATTGCCGCCCACGCGGTGAAGAGCAAGACGACGCCGAACCGCATCGGCATCACCGCCTTGACGGACAGTGCCGGATTCCGCGCCTTCCGCACGGGCCACAAGACCGTGGCGGAAACCTTGATTCAGGGCCAGCAGACCGAAGTCCGGTATGGGGACAGCGTGACGTTTTATCTCTACAAATCAAGAAGCCTCCGCCTTTCCATCGGGGATTCCACCGTGGTTCCCGTGAAGCGGCGGTTCAAGGTCATCGGCAACGTTCTTTCCTACTTCTGACGGGGAACCATGCGCAACGCCTCCATCTCGCGTCAAACCAAGGAGACCCGCATCGAGTTGGTGCTGGATCTCGATCAGCCCGGCTCCGAGGGAACCATCCGCACCGGCTCCGGGTTCCTGGATCACATGCTGGATCTTTTCCGCAAGCACGGCGGCTTCGGCCTGAGCGTGATCTGCGAGGGCGACACGCACATCGACATGCACCACAGCGCCGAGGACATCGCCATCTGCCTCGGTGAGGCGCTGGCGCAGGCGGTGGGCGACAAGAAGGGCATCGAGCGGTACGGTTTCTACTACGTGACCATGGATGAAGCGCTGGCCCGCTGTGCCCTGGATCTTTCCGGCCGGGTGTCGTTCGTGTGGAACGCGCCGATCCCGTCATCCCGCGTGGGGAATCTCGACATCGAACTGGTGTCGCACTTCTTCAGCAGCGTGGCGGAGAACGCCAAGATGAACCTTCATCTGGATCTTTTGCGAGGGACCAATTCGCATCACTGCGTGGAGGCTTTGTTCAAGGCCTTTGCAAGGGCGTTGTCGATGGCGGTGTCGCCGTCGCGGCGGGTGATGGGTGTGCCGTCGACGAAGGGTAGTCTTTAGCTTTCGGACGGAATCAGAACATGAACCTGCCGATCAAATTGGGAGGCGATTCTCCGAAGGTTTTCAAATTTACCGAATACTTCCTTAAATCCCGGAACAAGCCGGGTCATGTGGATCAGTTGACCGCATTGGAAGCCATAGCCAATGCCATTCACCATGAACTTCAAGTACTGGACAAGGAAACCCGGCACAGCCTTGTCGGCATGGTCGAAAAGCATCCCGGCAAGTATATCAGAGTTATCTTGTTGCAAGACGGTGAAACCATCCACAACGCCTTTTTTGATCGGACGGCAAGGAAAAAGTTGAGGTGAATGATGAAGTTTGAATACACGCCCGAAACAGACACTCTCTATATCGAATTCAAAAAGGGAAAGGGTGTCGAAGGGGAAGATCTCAATTCCAGAACCGTGGCCTTTTATTCGGAGACAAACGAGCTGACGGCTTTGGAAATCGAACACGCCAAGAAAGCGGTGGACTTGAAGAAGCTCGAAGTTAACGGGAAAATTGTTTCGGCGCGGAAGCTGATTCCGGTGCGCGTTCGCAAGAAAATGGTTTCTGGGAAATAGGGGTGGATTCCAAAAGGTTTTCATTCGCACGAAATGGCGGCAAGATGAAAAAATTTACGCCCCTGTTTTTTCTCGCTATGGCAGCTTGTTCTCTGAATAAACAAGATCCATCGTGGAAACTCTACAAGGACAGCACGATCTCTTCTGAACTGTTTCTTGTCCTCGACATGAGATATTTTGGCAAAACGATTCAGCAGGAAGAGTGCGAACGGCTGAAGGAGTTCTATAGCAGTATCAATCAAGAGCGAAAGTTCTATTGCATGCTGAACGATGCTTCACCGCCGGACGCTCCGCTCAAGAACACGCGGTAAGTCTTATTTTTTTGGAGAGTGCCTAAGAAGCTGCTGGCGGAGATTCTTCTTGGCAGTTTCCCAATTCACGAATTTGGCCTTGCCTTCCCGAACCATGCCTTCGGTGTGTTTCAGAGCCTCGACATGCCACGTCGGGGATTCAAATGTGCTTTCGTCGCGATTGAAATCCTGCCATCGCATTTTTACTGTCCCTTCACATACTTCCACAACGCAGCGAGCACCACCACCGTCAAAAGCACCACCACCAACCCGGCGATGTCGCTGCGCCGCCGCCGCGCCTTGCGCGTTTCCTCATCAATCCCCTCCGCATTCGCCGCGGGCAAAAAGACCAGCAGGAGGAATCCGGGCAGGCCGCCGCCGAAGAGCCAGATGATGGGATTGAAACCTTTCAGCCAGGCCATGACGGCCATCAGCACTGAAAAGGCAATGTTCATGATGATGATTTTCATGGGACGAACCTCGGGTTCCTAAAGGGTTTCATCACTTCGCCGCGTTCATGACTTCTTTATACAGCGCCTCGTACTGCTCCATCGCGATCTCCGGCGTGAACACCGTCTCCGCGCGCTTGCGGCCCGCCGTGCCCATCTTCGCGCGCAGCTCCGGCGAGCGACCGAGCTCGATGGCATACTCCGCCATGCGATCCACGTCGCCCACAGGCGCGAGGTATCCGCTTTCACCATGCACCACCACTTCCGGCACGCCGCCCGAATCGGAGGCGATCACCGGCATCTCGCAGGCCATGGCCTCCAACGGCGCCAGCCCGAAGCTCTCCAGCTCGGACGGGAACAGGAAAATATCCCCGCAACCCATGAGGCTGGGAACGTCCTGTTGGTTGCCGAGAAAGCGCACGCGGTTCGCGACACCGAGCTGCGCGGCCAGATCGCGCGCCGGGCGCTGGGTTGGACCTTCGCCGATCATCACCAACACCGCGTCCACGGTTTGCGCCGCCTTGGCGAAGATGCGAATCACGTCTTCCACGCGTTTCACCGGGCGGAAGTTGGACAGATGCATGTACACCACCTGTCCCGGCGTCGAGAACGACGGGCGATGGCAGGGATCGCGGCGGCGATGGAACAATGCGGAGTCCGCAAAGTTGTAGATGCGCCGGATTTTCTTCTGAGGATTGAAAACTTCCTCGGTCTTGCGTTTGAGGTAGTCCGACACCGCGGTTACGGCCGAACTTTGCTCGATGCCGAAGCGCGTCAGTTCGAAGAAACTTTTTTCCTGACCCACCAGGGTGATGTCCGTGCCGTGCAGCGTGGTCACCACAGGCAGCTTGCGGGGCAGCAGCATTTGCGCGGCGAGATAGGCGCTGATAGCATGCGGCACCGCGTAATGCACATGGAGTACGTCGAGCGATTCCGCAGCCGCAACTTCGCGCATCTTGGCCGCAAGCGCCATGTTGTACGGCGTGTGCTCGAACACCGGATACGGCTGCGGATCGACGGTGTGGAAGAAAATGTTCTCGTGGAATTCACCGCGCAGACGGTAGGGAACTCCCAAGGTGATGAAATGCACGGAGTGTCCGCGCTGTGCCAGGAATTTTCCCAGCTCCGAGGCAAGCACGCCACTTCCACCCAAGGTCGGGTGGCAGGTAATTCCAATCTTCACGGAAATCTTTCCTCTCCTAATGCCGTGGGATCTGCGACTTCGGCAAGCTCTTCGCACCAGAACGCTTCGGCATAACGTCGCTTGATGCGCGCACCCCAGAACCGCGAACGGGCTTCCAGCGCCTCAAGGAATGCGGGCTTGGCGAGATCCGTCGTGCCCTTGTATTTCCCGGCGTTGGGATTGTGAAATTGACTTTCGTAGCAGCGGATGACGCGCTGCTTCGATTCCCAATACGGCGTGACGTCCACGCAGAATGAAGGAATCACAGAAGTTGCGCCGACCGCATAAAACAAGCGCTTGGGTCGCCACGGTTCACCTTTGCAGTCAAGCCTGGAAATCCCGGCGCGGAACGCCGCTTCTTTCACAATCTGCGCGGTGACTCCGTGATCTGAATGTTCCTCGGAGAAGTGGTGTGTGAAAATGATGCGTGGGCGGAAACGGCGGATGGCCTCGATCAGCTTCCACTGTGCGTCCAGCGTGTTCTGCAATTTGCCGTCGGGTTCGCCAAGGCAGACCCGTTCCATGCCCAAAGCCTTGGCGGCTTTGGCCGCTTCCTTGGCGCGGATGGATGCGGAGCCGCGCGTTCCCGATCCACCATCGGTCAGATCCACCAGTACGCCGCGCTTGCCCAGCGCGCGTAATTTCAGGAATGTGCCGCCGCCGAAAATTTCCGCATCGTCGGGATGCGCGGCCACGGCCATGAAGTCCATCCCTTTTGTGTTGCGTTTCATGAACGCCTCCTAATCATAAACCACCACCGAAGTCGCGGCGTCGCCGCCGTGCAACAACTCTGTCATGCCCGCAAAACCTTCCGCACCCAACGCGTTGCGCAGCGAAAGCAGATTGAGATGCCGATCCTGCGCGCCATTGCCGAGCCAGCGCAGCACAGACGCGAAGGAAGCATAGGTTTCCGAGGCCTCGCGGGCGAACACCGCCTGCTTGGCCGCCGTGCGGTAGCGTTCGAAGGCGCCTTCCAACCGGCGCATTCCCGCATCGAGCGGGCCGCGTCCCGGCAGTTGTTTTTCCTGATAGCGTTTCAATCCGGCGGTGAAATCTCCGAAGGCCCGATCCGGAAATTCTTTGGCGGCGGGATGATTCTTCCACGCCTTTTCAGACAGAATGGTGCGCAATCGCGATGGACTGAATCCGGGAAGATCTTCGGCGTTGAGTCCCAACTCCGCCAGCTGTGTCCAATCGTTGCGAGAACAGGCGATCAATTGCTGGCGTGGGGCGAGCAAGGGAAAGGATTTTCCAAAGGCGGGGAACACATCCGTAAGCTGGCCGAAGTAACGCAACTCCGCAGGACCCAACACGTGTCCCAACGTCGGGAAAAGTTCCTCGACAACCAAGGGGCGGCTCAAGGCGCTGTGCAACAAACGATGTTGTTTCAGTTCCGGCAGCACGTCGTGCCCTTCATCGCCTTGGATATAGACGCGCCCCCCGGAATCCGGAAAGAACAGCCGCGCCCGTGCGGAATCGCGCAATGTGAACACAGGAACCGCACCATGTCGCAACGGAACCTGTGGCGGCATCGACAGAACTTGAGACATTCGACGGGAACCCTGTCCCACAGCTTCATGGAAGGCCTGTGCCTCCGCGACAATGCGCCGCAAAAACGATTGCGTCCGTGTGGCTGCCGAAAATCCATCCACGAACAATATGCCTTCCGGTCCGAGGACCTTTTGCGCCAGATGCAGAAAGGCTTGGGTGAGATTTCTTCCGGGTTGATAGGCCGTCGTGGCCCATTCCGCGGTTTCACGATCCCAGGTCGCTCTCAGAATTTTTTGGAGTTCCTCCAATCCATCCGGAGGCAACGAGCGCAGACTCATGGGAATGGAAGCGGATGGCTCGTCGAACTCCAGCGAGAAGCTTCGCCGCAGCGCGGAAGTTTCCGGCCATTCCACGGCATTGCATTCGGCCAAATCGGAATCGTCACCCGCCACCCAGAACACGGGAATCATGGGACGCTTCAGGCGTTCGGTCCATGTGCGCGCCCAGGCCGCGCAGGTCATGGCCTTGCAGAACCACAAGGCTGGTCCGCCGAGTAATCCGGGTTGCTGTCCGGTGAGGACGAACAGTGAGTCCGGTTGCGCAACCGCCGCGAGATTTTTCGCCTGCGCCGGATGCAAGGGCGAAAAGGCGTTCTGTTCATTCAACCATTGTTGCAGTGAATGGCGATCGCCGGACCATGCGTTCAATGTGCTGGCCCGTTTTTCCACAGCGGCGGCGGAAGAGAGCGACCCCGCCGGATACAGCGCGGAGCCTTCCGGATGTTCCGCCAGATGCCGGCTGGCGACATCGCGAAGCGGAACGTTTTGCAGCAAGGTGACAGACATCAGTTGCGCCTCAGTAGAAGGCCCATGCGAGGAGATGTTTGCGGAGAAAATTCCGCTCCGCGTTCGTCACCGAAAATGCGCAACAGGGAGAGCTTCAGGCGATCCAGACCCGGCTGCAACGCGGAGAGGGAATAGAGGCGCACGCGTTCTTCGTACATGTCTCCGCCATTCCCGCAGCGGATGCGCTTCACCACTTGATCCCCTTCGAGAAAGCGATCCACTTGGATTGTGTCGTTTCCGATTTTTTGCGTATCGTGCGCCACAAGCCCTTGAATCACCAGCGGAGGATTGGGCAGATCGAGAAAGATGCATCCATCAGGTTTGAGGGTGCGGCAAAATTCGCGGAGAACATACAGGTCTTCATCCGGTGTAGCAAAGTACCCAAATGAGGTGAAGAAACTCGTGAGCAGATCGAAACTTCCCTCAGCAAATGGTAGGTGTCGCATGTCGGCGCGCGCTACGGAAACGTTCGCAGTACGTGCATCCTGTAGTAATACGGAGCTGAGATCGATTCCGAAGGCGTGTTGAAAGCCGCGATGTTGGAAACTTTGCAGATGACGACCCGAACCGCAACCCACATCCAGCACACGCCATGACGGCGAAGCGGACAGGGATTGGATCAGTGCGCCGACCTGTTCATGAGCCTGCGTTTCGTCGCGATGGGGATAGAGGGCCTTGTATTCGTCCCCGAACCACCGTTCGAACCATTCCTGCTTGTGCATGAGATTCCCCGTAGCGGGATCCCTGCGTTCCGGTCGCTTAAGCGGCCTGTGAGGAAAGCTGTTGCATCGCGGCCTGGAACTCTTCGTTCTGCAAAGGCAGCGGGCAATGGGTGGTGAAGGAACGCGCGCGGCGCAGTTTGAGTGCGGGCGCCTTGCGGTTTTTGCTGAAAAACATCAGCGGCTTCTGGTTCAACGTGTCGAGGCAGTCGAAGTAACGGAATACCGAAGCGCAGCGCTGCCAGCTTTCATAGTCGGTAAAGGTGGCGTCGAAGTTCAAATCCTTGCTTTTATCAAGTATTTCATTGAGGCCGCGCGCTTCAACCTGATGCGAAGAGTGGGACAACAGATCCTCGATTTGCTTGCGAAAACCGGCGCTTTCGGAGAAAACCAGTACTTTCATGTGTCCGTCCTTTTCGGTAAATGGGGAAATGAAATGTAAATAGCCCGAGGCGGGTCAAAAACCCAGTTTTTGCCGGACGGATAAGACGGATTTCGCGGTAATTTCGGCTAACTGCTCGATAACTGCCGGGGCGGAGTTGAGCGGGGGCAGCCAATACACGGTGTTACCCAAGTTCCGCAGCAGGGCCCCCTGTTTCATCGCTTCCTGATAAACCTGAAAGCCGACCCGTTTGCCCCGCAGTTCCGCAGGCAGCTTCAAATCCGCGGCAACGACCGTGCCGAGGGTTCTGGAGTTTTCAAAAGCCCCCGTAGCCAACACGGTTTGTTCCCAGCACGTTGCCATTTTCCGCGACAAAGCCGAAACGGTTTTTGGGAATTCCGGTTCGGAATAGAGGCGCAAAGCTTCCAAGGCCACGGCGGCACCCAGTGCGTTTCCGGAATACGTGTTGGAATGCAGGAAGTCGCGGCCCTGTCCGTAGTCTGAAAGAAAGAGATCGTAAATCGTGGGATCGATGAGCACAGCGGAGAAAGGAAGCCATCCTCCGGTCAACCCCTTGGACAAGCACAGCATGTCCGGTGCGATGCCCGCGTGACGCACAGCCAGCTTTTCTCCGGTGCGCCAGAATCCTGTGAGGATCTCATCGGCGATGAGATAGACGCCATGCTTCCGCGTCCACTCACGCAGACGGCGCAACAGATCGGGACTGTACACTTTCATTCCGCCCGCGCCTTGAAGTACAGGTTCCAGAATCAAGGCAGCCGCGGTTCCGGCCCAGGGTTGCAACTGCGCTTCGAGCACAGGCCAGACTTCACCGCAATCGCTCCACAGTGGATCGTTGGAGGAGGACACATAAGGCAGCGAGAGAAGAATGGAAGGTTCGGGAAGCACGGAGTCGTACGGCTCACGGTAAAGACCCAGATCACTGACGGCCAATGCCAGACTGCTTTCCCCGTGGTATCCATTTTCCAACGCGATGAATTTCGTGCGGTGGGATTCACCCTTCACGCGCTGGGCATGCAACGCCAGCTTGAGCGCGATCTCCACGGCCGTGGAACCATCGCCGCCGTAGAACACCTTGTCAAGCGGCGGACAAAGTTCCGCGAGTTTTTCCGACAGTTGAACCAAGACCTCGGTGGAGGTATTGGCGGAAATGACATGTTCGAATTTTCCGGCTTGCCGGATCAAGGCATCCCGCAATCCCGGATGTCCGTGTCCCAGCGACTTGCACCACCAACTCGAAACGGCGTCGATGATTTTCCGTCCGTCTTTCAGGATGAGATGACTTCCTTCGGCGCCTACAACTTCCAGCGGAGGGAAGGAAGCGTAGTCCTTCATCTGGGAGCACGGATGCCAGACGTGGCGGAGGTCGCGGGAGATCAAATTGTCTGGCATGAACCGAAATGTTGGAATCTTATCTTGTGCGGTCAAAATCCAATCCGGAGATTTCCATGCAACCCCGTCTCAGCCTGATTACGCTTGGCGTCAGCGATCTGAAAAAATCCCGTAAGTTCTATGAAAAGGGACTGGGTTTTCCCGTGCGGCCGGAAAGCCAGGGCGATGTGGTATTCTTCGGCCTCAAGACAGTCTGGCTCGGCCTGTACCCGCGCAAGTTGCTCGCTGAGGACGCGCAGGCTCCCGCCAAGGGATCGGGATTTCAGGGCATCACTTTGGCGCACAACGTGAAGACGAAAAAAGAAGTCGATGAGTTGATGATGCAGGCGGTGAAGGCGGGGGCCAAGGTCACGCGGCCCGCACAGGAAGTTTTCTGGGGCGGCTATACCGGGTATTTCGCCGATCCGGACGGGTATCTGTGGGAGATCGCCTACAACCCGCACTTCTGGATCGAGTAAGGCTCACGACTCAAGCGCGTCGACATCGATCAAATCCTTGGGTCGGCCTGCCGCTTTTTTGTTCGCGCCTCTTTTCATGCTTCTGAATTATCTCCTTTATGGTTTTGACCAGCTTGGTACGAGCACCGGCATATTCGGAGTATAGCTTTCAGAAAAATTGCCTTTTACATCCTTAAAGAATTGGCTCAGACATGCGGTGATGACGACTGATTCGCGTACATCAAAATCCTCTTCGTTCGCACTACAAAGCCCTTTCCAAACAGGTTGAACTGTTTTCGTCTGGCCTTTCAAGTAATTGTTTATTCCGTCCATGGAGTAAAGGGTGAAAACAATTTTTTTGTAGCTATAAAAGTTTGTTACCGACATAGGTTTTTCGATCTCTTTGGATTCATGGTAAGAAAGTTGAATGTTGCTTATAACGTCATTTCTCCAGCTCCAATTTGTAATGGGTTGACCCAGTGTATTTCCATAGCCAGTTCCATAGTCAGATTGTTGGCCCCAGGCATTTCCGTAGCCAGAGCCGGAGTGAAACTCGGGGAAATATTCAACGCTTGCGTAACTTCCACGATCAGTCCATTGGTAAAATTCAAGAACATAGTCCATCCCTGAATCGGATGTCTTAATATCTCGTTTTTCCAGTCCATCTTTGATGGCGTACTTCAATTTTTTGTCGGATATCGTGGCAGTATCTGGTACCCAGACCTTTACGGTGCCGTCTTTTAAGATAAAGTCCGGATCGCGTTCATACTTAACATAGACCTGAATTTGAGGAAGACGCGGTGATTGAGAAAGCGCAGGGGAATATGATTGATCCGAAGACGATAAATAATAAGGCGATGCGCAACTCAACAGAACCACCGCCATAGCGACACCGATTACGCAGTATCTGGATAAAAATGCTCGGCAAAACGAAAAAGACATGCGATCCCTTTTTCTATTACACCTTACCCTAAAGTAATGTAAATATCACGAATCTGAAGTATTTGTGGTTGACCGTATCCGGTATTTTTAAGTCGTCGTTTTTTCCCATCTCAATCCCGCTGTTGCGCCGCCCTGTTGCGGCCATTTGTCGAGTTGCAAACGCTTCTGCGCCGCCGCAGCTATCATCGCGCCGTTGTCTCCGCAGAACTTCCGATCCGGCAGACACAACTGAATGCCTTCGCGTTTGGCAAGATCCGACATGCGCTGACGCAGATAAGAGTTGGCGGCCACACCTCCGGCCACGATGAGTTTGTCTTCTCCACAAGCTTCGAGCGCCCATAAAGTTTTGGCAATCAGCACATCCACAATGGCCGTTTCAAGACTCGCGCAAAAATCGGCGCGCTCATGTAGCAAGGTTTCCGGATTACGTTTCTGGGTTTCGCGCAACACCGAGGTTTTAAGCCCACTGAATGAGAATTCCAGATTTCCGCGCTCCATCAAGGAGCGCGGAAAATCGATGAAGTCGCGTCGTCCGTGTTCCGCCAACTTTCCGATTTCCGCGCCGGCGGGATAACCCAGGCCCAGTAACTTTCCGCTTTTATCGAAGGCCTCTCCGGCTGCATCATCCCGTGTCTGTCCCAACACCGTGAATTCCAGATTCGGACCCACACGCACCAGTTCGGTGTGGCCACCCGAAACGAGCAAGGCCAGGAATGGAGGTTCGAATTTGGGATTGGTCAAATACGCCGAAGCAAGGTGTCCTTCGAGATGGTTGAGTCCCATGACGGGTTTGTTCAGGGAGCGCGCCAGTCCCTGTGCGAACGACGACCCCACCAGCAAAGGGCCGAGCAACCCGGGACCGCGCGTGTAAGCGACGACGTCAATCCGTTCGGGAGAGAGGTCCGTCTCTTCCAGCGCTGCGCGGAAAACGGGCCCGATCTTCTCCAAGTGTGCTCGTGCCGCGACTTCGGGCACGACCCCACCGAAGCGGGCATGAGTTTCGGCCTGGCTGTACACGCTCTGGCCAAGGACGCGGAACTCCCCGTCCACCAAGCCGCAACCGGTTTCATCACAGGAGGTTTCGATGCCGAGAACGACCACGCGGTCAATTTAAGATTCGCGCGGGCCTTTTTTGCATTTTTGGTGAGCGATGCGGAACCAGTTCGGATTTTTGTTGCGCGAGGCTTTCCGGGGATTGCGCGCGGATCGTTTTCTTTCCGTCACCTCCATTGTCACCATCGGGGTTTGCAGCGCGGTCATGGCCTTTCTGCTGTTGGGTCTGGTGCTGGTCTTTTCGCTCAATCATCTGGGCGAAGGAGGAGACGCGCCGCTGAGGGTTTTCACCAAGCCCGAATACGAGGATGCGGCGAACGTCGAGAACCTGCGCATCAAACTGGAAAAGCTGTCGGTGTTTGATTCCGTGGTGTTCATCGGAAAAGACGATGCGCTGCAGGAGTTTCGCCGCGATTTCGGTGATGAGATGCTGCAGTATCTCGAAGCCAATCCGTTGCCGCATTCCTTCAAGCTTTATCCCTCCGAAAAACCATTATCCGCGGCCAAGGTGCGCGAACTTCAAACCACGGTCAGTGGGTTTCCGGAAGTCGAGGAGGTGTCCAGTGACATCGCCTATTTGCAATGGCTCGATCGCTGGCGTCTTCCAGCGCAGGCGGGTGGATTGTTGTTGCTGGGTTTCGTGGGTGGTGCATTGGCGCTGGTCGTGCACAACGCCATCAAGATCAGTCTGTATGCGCGCCGGACCTTGGTTGAAAACCTGAAGTACTGCGGTGCGTCGGAAGGCTTCATTCTGCTTCCTTTCGCGATCGAGGGCATGTTGCTCGGTTTGGGTGGGAGCCTGTTCGGTGCGGTGGCTTTATGGTTGTTGCGTCAGGCGGGTCTTGCCGTGGTTCCCTCCATGACGGAACAAATTTCCTTTGCGGGTCTTGCTTGCTTTCTCGTAGGTGGTGGTGTCCTCATCGCCTTGATTTCAAGTTGGCGCACCGTGCATGCCTTTTTCCGGGGAAGATTGACGTGAACCTTTTGCTTGCCGCCGCATTACTGTTTGCGGCGGGAACGCGGGACACGGACCGGGAACTCGCCCGTCAGCGCAAGGAGCTCGACGCGTTGCGCAGCCAACTTGAAGCCGGTCAGAAAGAGCTCGCCCAACTCAAGGCTAAAAAGTCCGCCACGGTGGATGAACTGGAAAAGCTTTCTAACAACATCGCCATGACCGATCAATACTTGCGCAAACTGGAAAGCGTGGAATCGCAACTCGCCGATGCCGTGGACACGGCGCAGGAACAGCTGCGTGGAACACAGGGAAGATTGGACGCGCGTTCCGACGCCATGGCGCGCCGTGCACGGGTGTTGTTCATGCAAGGCCGCCCCGAACGATTGCTGTTTGGATCCCCGGCGGGAGAGAGTGATTTTTTCCGTCGTGTTTACTGGGTGAAGCGCATGGTGCGGCAGGATCGACGTCTGGTGGGGGAAACCCGGGAGGACTTCGGCCGTCAGCAGGACAACCTCCAAAACCTGTTGTCCAAACGCGAAGAACTAAAAGAATTCCAACGCCGCAAGCGCGAAGAGATGCAACGATTCGCCCGGGCCAAGGCGGATCAGGAGCAGACGTTGGATGCGTTGCAACAGACGGAATCTGCCAAGGCTGCGGCCTTGCGCAAATTGCGTGAGAACGCGCGACTACTGAACGAGATCATTGCCGCTCTTGAAAAACGACGCAAACAGGAACTCGCCCGGAGTCCGAACAAAAAACCGCGCGAACTGGAAACGGGTTCCCGCTATTGTGCTCCGTCTGAAGGGCCTGTGGTGTCGCATTACGGAATGCAGTATCACGCCTTGCTGGGAACTTCCACACGCAATCTCGGCATTGAGATTGAAGCTTCTTCCGGGGCTCCGGTGCGTGCGGCGGTATCCGGTGAGGTTGCCATGATCGCACGCATTCCCGGTTATGGACAGGGGCTCATTCTCGACAACGGCTCGGGGTATTTTACCATCTACGCCAACCTGAGCGAGATCCGCGTGGCGGTCGGAGAAAAAGTCAAAACCTGCCAGGAAATCGCCTCCGAAGCGCCGGATCCCGGCCGCGTGTATTTCGAAGTGCGAAAGGGCACGGAAACCTTGGATCCCGAGGCGTGGCTGAAACGAAAATGACAGTGTGCCCATGTAGGGGCGAACAGCCGTTCGCCCCTACATGGGCCTCGTGGGTTAGTTGACCATCGTCACACACATCGTTATCAACCCTTCGTAACTTTCACCGCATGGCATTCACTTTTACACGCACCTTCGGCCAGAACGAGGCCAGGGAAAGGCTTTCGCAAGCCTTGGCGCAGGGGCGTTTCCCGCACGCCATGCTGGTTCACGGTGAACCGGGGTTGGGACAGCATGCCTTGCTCTTGGATCTGGCGCAAATCCTGGTTTGTGAATCCACCAAGGATCGCGCCTGCGGCAAATGTTTTTCCTGCAAGGCATTTCAAAGCTCCTCTTTGGAGTCGGTGCATTACCTGATTCCGTTGGTGAAGAAAGACAAGGAGAAGGACAAGGATTCGGAAGACGCCGAAACGTCGATGAATTCCGATCAGATCGAGGAATTGTCCAAGGCCATCCAGAGCTGGCATGCCGCACCTTATGCGTTCAGCGTTCCGGGAAAAGCCTCGGTGCGTGTGCCGCAGGTCCGGGAACTGATCGGACGCCTCGGGTATGCGCGCAATCGCGGCGCACGCATCGTACTGGTTCCTTATCTTGAATCCTTGACCACGGAAGCTTCCAATGCGTTGCTCAAGACTTTGGAAGAACCTCCGATGGATGTTTATTTCCTCATCGCCAGCGAAAATCGCGCAATGTTGTTGCCGACTTTATTGTCGCGTTGCCTGCATTTGGGACTATCACCCTTGCCTTTGAAAGAGTTCAAGGAGACCGCTTCGATCCTGTCCGAGAAGGTTGGACGACCGTTGTCTTCGCACCTGCTTCCGTTCTCGGAAGGATCGCCGGGTGTCTATCTCGACTTGCTGGAGCATGGCGGGGACGAATTGCTGGAGGCTTCCGCAAGCTTTCTTTCCGCCATCACCGCATCGGATTGGCGTGTGTTCGCCGATTATGCGGGAACGATGGAGGAACTCGAAGACACGGCGCGGCTGATCCAATTCCTGTTGCGGTGCGCACGTTTGCATCAAGCCTTGCGGGCTCGCCACAACGGAGTGATGCACGGCAAGTCAGATGGCTATCGCTGGACTTCGCAGGCACTGCAAGCCGAGGGATGGGACACTTCGTTGTGCGTTCATATCGGCCCGTTGGAAGACATTGGCGATCTGCCCGGCTTCACGGCCTACTTGCAATCCGCCTATCAGGCGGTGAGGGATTACACGCGCCCGCATGTGGCTTTGCTGGGATTGTTTCTCGAATATGATGCCAAGACGCACCGTGGGCATGCGACCGCAGGAAGAGTCTGAGATGGAATCCCTCGTTGTTGACCTTCCACGCATTGTTCCGCCCACTGCTCCGGCGGATGAAACGACGCGTCGGAAACTGGCCAAGGAAATCAACGGTCCTTTGTTCGTCGCGGATTTGTTGTTGCTGCGCGGCATTCGCGGCAAGGAAGAGGCGCGCGCCTTCTTTCTGCCTGAACCGGCGCCCTCTTCGCCGCAATCCTTTCTGAATCTCGAACGCGCTGTAACCTTGTTGTGCGAAGCGCGCGCGCGGGGAGAACGCGTGGCGGTGCATGGAGACTACGACGTGGATGGCGTGACCGGCACGGCCTTGTTGTATCTCGGATTGAAGGAATTGGGATTCGATGCCCTCTGGATTTTACCCAATCGTTTCGACGGCGGATACGGCATGTCGCGTCGCAGCCTGGGTTTGTTAAAAGAGCGTGGAGCTCAATGGGTCATTTCGGTGGACACGGGGATTGCGGCGGTGGAAGAAGTCGACCACGCGCGCGAACTCGGGTTGAAGGTCATCGTCACGGATCACCATCAGGCTCCGTCGGTGCTGCCGCGCGCTGAGGTGATTCTGAATCCCAACCAACCCGGCTGTCCGTATCCCAACAAAGGGCTTTCCGGCTGCGGGGTTGCGTATCGTTTGCTCGAAGCGCTGGCCGTAGCCTTGGGTGGTTCCGAACCGGAGCGCTATCTCGATCTTCTCGCCATGGGCAGCCTCGCGGACAGCGTTCCCGTCACCGGGGAAAATCGCGCCTTGATGCGTGCGGGGTTGCGGCGCATGGCAAATCCCACCAACGTGGGATTGAAAGTATTGCTCAAGCGTGCGGGGGTGGATTCCGTGGCGTTGACCAGCAGTGAAATTCTTTTCAAAGTCACGCCATTGCTCAATGCCGCCGGTCGCATGGGAAGTCCGGAGATCAGCCTGCGTCTTTTTCTGTCGCAAAGTGAAAGTGAAGCGCACCAGTGCCTGGACCGCATCGAAGTGGAGAATACCCGACGTCGCAAGCTCGATCAAACCAACACGGCGGAAGCCGTGCAGCGGGCGGAAAACGATCCGGAGTTTCGGGATGCGTCGTGTCTGGTTCTGGACTCACCGGACTGGCACGAAGGCGTGATCGGCATCGTGGCCGCGCGTCTTGTCGACAAATTTCGCCGGCCGTCCTTTGTGATGGCGATCGATGCGGAAGGGTTTGCGCGAGGAAGCGGCCGCACGGTCCCCGGCTTTAATCTCCACAAGGCGCTGTCCGATAATGCGGAACTGTTCGAGAAATGGGGAGGACACGAATTCGCCTGCGGGTTCACCATCCGCAAGGAAAATATTCCCACATTCCGCGAACGCATGGTTCTTCGTGCCCGGGATATCCTCGTCAATGGACCGCCCCGCCTGGAAATCATTCCAACCTTGGCAGTGAGCCTCAGCGAGGTCAATGAGGAAGGTCTGTTATGGCTGCGCCGTTTCGAACCTTTCGGCACGAGCAACATCGCCCCTTTGTTTTATGCCGAGAATGTGGAACTGAACGGTGAACCGCGCACGGTGGGAGAAAAGCACTTGAAGTTTTCCGTGCGCGAAGGGAATCAGGTGTTGGACGCCATCGGCTTCAACCTCGGCCATCTCGCGGACTGGATGCGGACAAGGGCGCGGATCGAACGTCTGGCATTTTATCCGGAATGGAATGTGTTCCGGGGAACGAAACGAATCCAGCTGCGTGTAACGGCGCTGGAATAATTTTTTTTACGACAACCAGTTGTCGCGGGACCACCAAAAGGCCCAAGTCACCGCGTTGCAGAATCCGAAAAACGAAGTCCACAGGAGGAGTCCAAGCAGTTTGGTGCCACCGAGCGACACGGACCAAGACGTGCAGGCCGCGATGCCGATGAGGTAAACGACGAGTATTCCGAGAATTTTTGTGCGGGACATGGATTCCTCTTGCGTTCGATTTAAAGCGGGTAAAATTTAATCATTCGGCAGGTTTCAGGGTTTTGCACCGCGCGCACTTGGTTTTTCCGTCCCAGTCGCGGATCCATGCATGGCCTTTCAGGCAAAGATTCGCCTCCGGCGCCTTGGATTTGAACAAATCGTCCAATCCCTTCTTCACCTGGTTGCGATCCACGGGTTTGTCCTGCATGCTCTGCTGGAAAAGCTTGTCGCGTTCGTCGTAGTTGGAGGAGCCCCGGTAACCCATTCTGGACATTTCCCGAAACCGTACAGTCCGGCATATCCAATCTAATTTTGCAACCCATGTCCCAGACCCCCATGATGAAGCAGTATCTGGAGATCAAATCCAGATACCCGGACACACTGTTGCTTTATCGCATGGGTGATTTTTACGAAACCTTTGACGACGATGCCGTCACGGCTTCGCGTGTACTGGGTCTCACCTTGACCCGGCGCAACCACGGCGGCAAGGATCCGACGCCGCTGGCGGGTTTCCCGCACCATGCGCTGGAGCGCTACATGCCCAAGCTCATCGCGGCCGGACTCAAGGTGGCGGTGTGTGAACAGACCGAGGATCCCGCGCAAGCCAAAGACGTCGTGAAGCGTGAAGTTACCGAGGTGGTGACCCGGGGCACGGCGTTGTCGGAAAATTATCTGGAAGCCAAGTCCAACAACTATCTCGCGGCCGTGTATCCCGCTCCGGGCGAGGACAAGTACGGCCTGTCGTACCTCGATCTCAGCACGGGTCACTTTGCCGTGGCCGAGGGAGGATTGGAAGAAGTCGCGGGTGAACTCTACCGCATGAACGCGCAAGAGCTGTTGTATCCCGAAGCAGCGGAACTTCCTCCTGAACTGGATCGGTTCCGCGACCGCGAGCGGCTTCCGTTCACCGCCTTACCCAAGGGATATTTTCACCTCGACGAAGGTGTCGCATCATTGCAGCGTCACTTCAAGGTGCATTCGCTTGAAGCCTTCGGTTGTACGCATCTGCCGTTGGCGCTGCGTGCCGCATCCGCCGCACTGGCTTATGCCAAGGACAGCAAAAAATCCGAGTTGTCCCATCTGGTGCAACTCACGGCAACGCGCTTCGACCGATACATGACATTGGACGAAGCCACGGTACGCAACCTCGAGTTGATCAAACCGATCCATGGCGAGGATGAATCGGGCACGCTGTTCCATCTCTTGGATCGCACGGTCACGGCCATGGGCGGCCGCACACTCAAGTTTTGGTTGACGCATCCGCTGTTGGATCGTCCGGCCATCGAAGCGCGTCTCGATGCGGTGCAGGAACTTGCCGATCATCCGGAGATTTTGCGCGCTCTGTGGCAGCATTTGCAGGGCATCAACGACATTGAGCGTATCACCGCCAAGTGCGGTGCAGCGCGTGTGCATGCCCGCGATCTTTCCGGGCTGGGTTCCTCGCTGATCGAAGCTGGCAAGCTCGCGGAAGTATTGCAAGGTTTGAAGTCCGCGTTGTTCGCCGAGTGTGCAAAGCCCCTGGAAGGGCTGGGACAAAAAGGCGCGGATCTGGCGGATAAGTTCACCGAACGTCCACCCTTGACCGTGCGTGAAGGCGGCATGATCCGCCCCGGTGTATTTCCCGAACTCGATGCGCTGAATCACAATATCCGTGATGGACGCGAATGGTTGAACGGGCTGCAACAGCGCGAGCGGGATGCCACGGGTATTCCCAGCCTCAAGGTCGGCTACAACAAGGTGTTCGGCTATTATCTCGAAGTCACCAAGACGCACGAAGACAAGGTTCCGGTGCATTACCTGCGCAAGCAAAGCCTGGTGGGCGCGGAACGTTATATAACTCCGGAGATGAAGGAGTGGGAAAATCGCATCCTCGGTGCCGAGGGCGAGATCAACGCGCTGGAGTACAAGATCTTCTGTCGCATTCGCGACGGTGTGACGCAGGAGGCTCCAGCCTTGCTCGCCGCCGCCCAGGCGTTGGGCGTACTTGATGTGTTGCAATGTCTGGCGTCCGCTGCCGTGGAATTGCACTTCAAGCGTCCGGAGATTTCCGAGGATTCCTCGTTGCGTATTCTGGGTGGCCGCCATCCCGTGGTCGAAGCGTTGGCAGGCGAAGGTGTTTTCATCGCCAATGACGCGGAGCTCGATGCCCGCGATCGTCAGATCGTTTTGGTCACCGGGCCCAACATGGCGGGCAAGTCCACCTATCTCCGGCAAATCGGATTGATCGCGCTGCTTGCGCAAATCGGTTCCTTCGTGCCTGCCGACTTCGCGCATGTCGGTCTGGTGGATCGGATTTTCACCCGCGTCGGCGCGGCGGATCGCCTTGCCAAGGGACAGAGCACCTTCATGGTGGAGATGATTGAAACCGCGGCCATTCTGCGCCATGCGACGCCGCGCAGTCTCGTCCTGCTCGACGAGATTGGACGCGGCACGAGCACGTACGACGGTCTTTCGCTGGCGTGGTCTGTAGTCGAAGCCTTGCACGAGGATTCCGCCATCGCGGCGCGCACGTTATTCGCCACGCACTATCACGAGCTGACGCGTCTGGCTGAAAGGCTGCCGCGTCTGCGCAATGCACAGGTGACGGTCCGCGAAGCCAATGGCGAAGTGATCTTCCTGCGCAAGGTGGTGGACGGCGCATGCGATTCCAGCTACGGCATTCAGGTGGCGAAGATGGCGGGTGTTCCGGATCGCGTCATCCGTCGCGCTTGGGAAATCCTTTCGGAACTGGAACGCGGAGATTCGGCTCCGTTGGGTTCCAAATCATCCGGCAGGAAGGCGGCCAAATCCCCGGAATCCCAAGTCGATCTCTTCGGCGTTTCCACGGCGAACGGCCACGCCGCGGTTCCCGTGGAGAATCCGGTTCACCGGGAGTTGTTCGACGCAGTCATGGGGCTGGATGTGAATGCTTCAACACCCCTCGAGATTTTGTTTAAAGTCGCGGAAGCACAGCGTAAGGCGAAGCAGGGCAAATCGTAAGCCGACTGCCACGGTCTTTCGCAAGTCAGGGAATCAGTCCCAGTTCTCTTCCCGCTTTTTGAAAAGCGAGCAATGCAGTTTCCAGTTCTTCCCTCTGGTGAATGGCCGACATCTGGGTGCGGATGCGCGCCTGTCCCTTGGGAACCACCGGATGTGAAAAAGCCATGACATATACCCCCTCCTCGAGCAGTCGGTCGGCCATGCTTTTCGCCACCGTATCATTCTCGATTCGCAAAGTCACTATGGGGTGCTGTTCACTGGAGGACACATCGAAACCGGCGGATTTCAATCCGTTACGGAAGAGCGCGGCGTTGGCGTGCAACCGTGCGCGTAACTCCACACTCTTCGCAGCAATCTCCACGGCGGCCAGTGAAATGGCGGCAATCACCGGAGCCACGGCGTTGGAATAGAGATAGGGTCGGGAGCGCCGCCGCAGCCATTCCACAATTTGTTTGTTGCCCGCGATATATCCGCCCGAAGCCCCTCCCAATGCCTTGCCCAAGGTGCCGGTCAGGATGTCCACGCGATCGGCCACGCCGCAAAGTTCCGGAGTGCCCCGACCATTTGGACCCAGGATTCCCGCGCCGTGAGAATCATCCACCATCACCAAAGCGTCGTACTTTTCAGCCAGCTCGCAAACGCCTTTCAGCGGGGCCACAATCCCGTCCACGGAAAAAATTCCGTCCGTGGAGATGAGACGGAATCGCGCGCTTTTGGCTTCCTCCAAACATTTTTCCAGATCTTTTAGATCACCGTTGGCATACCGCAAATTTTTGGCCTTGCACAAACGCAGTCCATCCACGCTGCTGGCATGATTGCGGGCGTCGCTGATCACCGCATCTTCCTCACCCAGCAATGCTTCGAACAATCCACCGTTGGCATCGAAGCAGGAGGAGTAGAGCAACGCGTCGTCTTTTCCGAGAAACGCTGCGAGGCGGCTTTCCAGTTGTTTGTGGATTTCCTGGGTGCCGCAAATGAAGCGAACCGACGCAACACCGGCCCCCCATTTTTCGAGAGCTTCCTTTCCGGCGCGGATTGCGTCGGGGTGATTCGCCAATCCCAGATAGTTGTTGGCGCACAGGTTGATGGCGCGCTTGCCGGAGGACAGCAGGATTTGCGAGCCCTGCGCGGATTGCAGCACGTGTTCCCGGTTGACGATCCCTTCCGATTGCATGGCGGCAATGCGGTTCTCAAGATGCGCTGAAAAAGTCCCTGGAATCATCCGTTCCTCCAGATCCAAGCGTCATCGGCCAAAATAGTCCGGTTTCTAGGTGGCGTAAACCAACCTTGCATTCGTGGAAATGCCGGAAAAACTGTTTCGAATTAGATTCATTGCAGTCCTCATTCACGGCGGCGACAGATGTTTTTCGCAAGAAACATGAGAGTTCCGGCGCTGGCGTGTCTGCTGTTGAACGGTTGTCTGTTCAGCAAGGATGCAGATCCTCCGCCGCCGGATCCGGAACCCGTGTGGTTTTCCAATGATGTGACAGGTTTGGAGTTCGCCAAGGCACCGAGCACGAAGGTTCTTAAGAATGGCGACACCATTGTACTGAACGCGGCCCCGGTGAAAAAATCCTTTCACGGGCACGAGGTCCGGATGTTGGCCTATAACGGCTCCATCCCCGGTCCCATGATTCAGGTTCCCCAAGGCGCGACGATCACATTGATTCTCAGGAACCACACGGGTTTTAAGACCAGCCTGCATTCACACGGGGTGCGGTTGGATTATTTATACGATGGCGCTTCGGGGTTTTCCCAGAAACCCATCGCTAACGACAGCTCGTTCTCCTACCGGATCCACTTTCCGGACGCGGGCCTGTTCTGGTATCATCCGCATACGCGCGAGGATTACGAGCAGGAGATGGGGTTGTATGGCAATTTTTCCGTCACATCCCCGGACAGTGCCTATTGGAACCCGGTCAACCGGGAACAGACGCTCATTCTGGACGACTTCTATCTCGATCCCGCTACAGCTACGGCGCCTTTCCGCACCGACGGACCAAGCCACACCATGATGGGTCGTTTCGGAAACATCTTCATGGTCAACGGCGACACGAATTACACGTTGGAGGTCAAGCGCAAGGAGGTCGTCCGTTTCTATTTCACCAATGCGTCCAACGTCCGGACGTTCCATCTGGGGTTCACCCCGGATCCCACGACCACGAGCAGGTACATCCCGCTCAAGATCATCGGCGCCGACAACGGCAAATACGAATACGATACCTTGCTGCCCAACGAATTCCTCGCTCCCTCGGAACGTACCGTGTTGGAGACGTATTTCGACACCCCCGGTGATTATTTCCTCTTGCACGACACCCGTTTTCCCGTGGGCTGCCTGCCCACGCAGGATAGCGTGTATGTAATGGGACGCGTGAGGGTCCTGTCAGACTCGGTGAGCACAGGTTATGGCAGGACTTTTCCGGAGCGCAGCGCGCACCTTGAAACCATCCGCAGCATTGATTCGGTGCGCTCGCGATTGGACACCTCTGTGCCGCCCGACAAGATTCTCTTTCTCACGGTAAAGCTCGGGCAGAAAGGGGATGGTGCGGACATGCCCCTGATGAAGGCGTCCGCGGCGCAGCACGATCCCGGCGATGTCGTCGGCAAATGCATCGAGTGGTACGACAACATGCCCGGCCCGAATGCGCAATCCACCGTGGACAACGTGCGATGGATCGTGCGTGATTCAACGACGGGAGCTGAAAATCACGATATCAACTGGCGGTTCAAGCAGGGATCGAAGGTGAAAATTCGCATTGTCAATGACGGCCTCCGATCCGTGCATCCCATGCCGCACCCCATCCATTTCCACGGCCAGCGCTTTCTCGTCGGCTCGGTCAACGGAATTCCCAACCGCAACATGGCGTGGAAGGATTCCTATCTGGTGGGTGTGGGGCAGGCCGTGGATATTCTGCTGGATGCCAGCAATCCCGGCGGCTGGATGGCCCATTGCCACATCGCCGAGCATCTTGAAGATGGAATGATGTTTCCCTTCTACGTGGATCCGTAGACGAGAAACCCGGGATTATTTCGCGTAAAAATCCACTTCGTCTTCCATGCCTTCAATGTCGGAATGATCCTCATGGGCGCCCCCCACCGCCAAGGTATGCGTGCCGACCGGGATGGCTTTGATATCGGTAATCACGACGCTGTCCGTGCAGCAGGTCAGCACCGTTAGCACATTCGCATCGAAACGTATGGAGTCGGGAACATCCAACCACACGTGCACATGCCCCTTGGAGAAATTTGTGGTTTTAAAACGCAGAACAATGGATGCCTTCATCACCGTGTCGCCCTCAGCAGGGGAGGTGATTGTGATGGTTGGATCCGAATTTGAATCAGTTTCACAACCCAGCAAAGCCGCTGTACCGAGAATACCGGCAGCAAGGAGGAAATGGATTGAACGGGCTTTGGGAAAGACTCGCATAAGGTCTCCTTGGTACTTCAGAAGCATACATAAACTTTCTTTTGTCATTATTGACCCACTATATTTGGCATAGACAGATGTTTTTTTTCAAGCGAGATTTTAATGACATCTAACTATGTCTATGCGCTCGTCAGCATCCTTGCCTGGGCGGTTTCGGGACCCGTCATCACTTACGGCCTGAAACAAATTCCTGGGGAAACAAAAGCACGGGGAATTTTGCTTGGATTGCTGATCAGCCTGCTCAGTGGCACGGCGTCGCTATCCTTGTGGGTTCTTCCGCATGCGCGCGGTCTCGACTTTTCCTTTCCGTTGATCGCCGCGGGTGTGTTCACGTTTCCCGTTGCGACGGGCCTCTATTATCTCAGTGGATATGCGTTTGGAGGGAAAGTTGAAATCGCCTCTCAGTTCACCCGGGTCAAGCCGCTTTTTTCCGTGGCGTTCGCCGCACTCGTGCTCGGAGAATTGCTGACGTCACGTACCTGGATATCGCTGGCCTTTGTCGCGGTGGGCACGATTCTGTTCCTCATCGGAAGTCTGCGCGGTACGTTCAGATTTGTGGCCTTGTTGCTCGGCTTGCTGGCTGCTCTTTCGTGGGCCATCGGCGAAATTTTTATCAAGCTCGGGACAGGCGGTTCCACAGCGATCAACAGTACCTTCGTATCCCTGTGTTCCGCAACGCTGGCATTTGTCCCCGTCGCATTTCCGGCGATTCTTAAACGTCCCTCCTATGTGACGCCGAAGTGGGCGGCGCCGTTCATCTTTCATGGCATCGTGAGTTTCGGCATCGGGTACGCCTGTTTCTATGCGTCCATTCGTGCCATCGGAGTCGGGAAAACCGCGTTGCTCACTGCGTTCTGGCCCGCCACCTCGTTGGTGCTGGGATGGGCCATCAGTCGGGCGCGCAAGGAAAACACGCGTTTGCCACGTGTCGTCTGGATCGCTTCGATACTTTTGTTGTTGGGCAGCCTGATTCAGGCTCTGGATTTCTAGGCGTCTGTTTAACGGCCGTTGGCCGTGTTGGGAGAACCCCGATTCAGCCAGTCCGTGAGTATGCGTCGATCTTCTTCGTCCAGTCGATCCGGAAAATCAAAAGGCGGCATTTCCTCGAGGTGATCGTGCATGGCGATGGAATCGCGATTCAATCGCAGCTTGAGTAAACTGTCGGCACGTTTCCAATCTTCATAGGTGTCCAATCGCAACACGTGTTCCCAGGTATTGGGGCGGAGGGGATTGCGCCCATTCCGCGTGTGGCAATCCGCGCAATAGCGATTGATGATTCTGTATGCAGAGTCATACAAGACGCCGTCTACCGCGCCGGACGTGGTGACCGTCGCAAGGTAGGCGCTGTCGCCCATGCCTTTGCCATCCGCGGTGTTTGGTGAAAAGCGCGAAATCCAGTCCAGCATTTTGACCCGTTCCGCTTGCGACGGTTTTTTGTCAGCAGGTAGAGAATCCGGGGGCATGATTCCGCTGGAGCCTGCCGATAGTCGTCGTGCGATTTTGTCCTGATGCATTCGCCACGCATCGTAAGTGTCCAGCATGAACCAGTTGGAGGCAAGGGGTTGCTGGGGATTGCGTCCCGCAATCGAGTGGCAATCCGCGCAATATTTCCCGATGAATTCCGTGGCCTCGGTGTAACGGTATCCAATGAGTTTGATCGGAGGATCGTCTTCTCCGCGTACCGCCAGATAGGCTTGAACGCGCGTCAACATATCATCGGGAACACGTTCGGAAGGCGAAGGCGGCATGCCTCCCGTCTTGGCTGCCAGCACCAGTTTTTCAGGTCCATATGCCGAGATCTCATGCCACGTGTCCAAGCGCAGGGCATGACGCGCTTGTTCGGCTTCCTGCCGTTGTCCCGAAGAGGAATGACAGCCCGCGCAGTTCCGCCAGAATTCCCGGTAGGCGGGAGGAAGATCCATGAACGGAAGATGATAAAGCGTGTCCCGCCAAACGCCCAATGAATCACGCTTCAGTCCGGAGGCGGTCAATGCGAGATCGTCAGGTCCCGGTGGAAAGGTCAGCTCACCGCACGAAAGCGCCAACACCACCGCCAGAAATCCGATGAACCGCCTCATATTCGGGAAGGCCTGACGAATCACCGCAGGACGTGAAACCCGAAGCTTGTCAGGGCGCCACGCTTTCCTTGAAGAGATATTTCCCGTTCCGCACTTCCACGACCACGGCGTTCTTGACGGCGTTCCGGTGTTCGTCGATGGTGATCGATCCCGTGGCACCCGGGAAATTCTTGGTCGCGGCCAGCGCCATGCGGATGCTGTCGGGCGAGGCGCTGCCGGCCCGCTTGATGGCGTCGATCAAAACCAGCGCGGCGTCATAGGCTAGCGCGGCCATGGCGTCAGGTTGGCCGCCGTAGCGCGCCTTGTAGTCGACTACGAACTTCTGAAGGATCGGATTGGGATCGTCCGTGGACGAATGGTTGGAGTAGTAGCAACCATTCAGGGCCTCTCCTCCGATTTCCCACAATTTTTCCGAGTCCCATCCGTCGCCCCCGAGCAGCGGAACCGTGATTCCCAGCTTGCGCGCCTGACGTGCTATCAAACCCACTTCCGTGTAATAGCCGGGGATGTAAATCGCCTCCGGATTTTTCGATTTGATGGCGGTGAGCTGCGCGTTGAAATCCTTGTCTCCCTGGCTGTAGCTTTCCTCGGATGTGATTTCGCCGCCGAGCTTGATGAAATTCTCGCGGAAGAAATTCGTCAGACCCACGGAGTAATCTGTCTTCACGTCCTGAAGAATGGCAATCCGCTTGACCTTGAGGGTGTTGGCGGCGAACTTGGCCATGACGAGTCCCTGAAAGGGATCGATGAAGCAAATCCGGAAGATGTAGTCACCCACCTCGGTCACCTTGGGATTGGTGGAGGAAGCGCTGATCATCGGAATGCCGTTTTGCTGGCACACCGGAGCCGCTGCGAGGCTGTTGGAGGATGCGACTTCGCCGATCATCGCGACCACACGGTCGCTGTTGATGAGCTTGGTCACCACCACCTGGGATTCCTCGGGCTTCCCTTGTGTGTCCTCCAAAAGGACGCGCAACTTGCGGCCTCCGAGCAGGCCGCCTGCGGCGTTTGCCGCGTCAAAGGCCATTTCCACGCCCTTGTGGTTGCTCTGACCAAATGTTGCCGTGGAGCCGGTCATGGAACCGTACTCACCGATCAAAATGTCGTTGTTCGATCCGCCGTCCTTCTTGCAACCGGACAGGCCGAGAATCATGACGGCTCCGGTGGCGGCGAGTGTTTTCAGGATGTTGCAGCGCATGCGATCCTCCTTGGAGGTAATGAGCTTGGGCAAAGATAAATCCCCGCCCTGTTCTGTGCGTCGGACAAAGCCCGATCGCGCTTATTGTGAAGAGAAGCTGTAAACGGTTTTGATCTCAATAGTCCCGCCGCAGATCGTGTCCTGTTGGGTTTCCGACAACTGCAGACCGGTCTTCCCCAGTTTTTCAATCTGGAAAGCGGTTGTTTTCCCTTCCGCCGTCATGTTCACCTGACTGTCGGTCACGAGGGACCATTTCCCCGTTGTCACGGCGGGCTCTCCGGCTTCGCAGTGAGCGGTCCCGGAATGAAGGGATAAAATAGAGTCCGACTGGAATTTCCAGAAATCGTCCGCAGCGCACGCGCCGGGAGAGGCCCATTTCACTGCGTAGGAACACTCACGGCTGTTCGTGAACAATTGCTTCGCGCTTCCGGAACCGTTGTACGACGTGCTGTCGGACAAAACCAGCATGGTGTCTCCGCCGAATACCTGCAGGCTTCCATTTCCATAAACCACGTTGTCGCCTTGCACGCTTCCAAGATCATACGTCACACCTTGGAACAGCCAGGTTTTGCCCATCAGAAGTTTTCCGGTGGAAGAGGTATCTGTGTTGTCGAGGTTGGTGCCGAAACACGCCGCGAGCAGAATGGTGAATGTTCCCAATCCCGCCATTCGAGTTGCTGTCAATCTCCGCCTTTCGCTCATGGAGTTGATCCGTTTGCGGGAAACACCCGTCGAATCCGGGTCTTTCCATAATGGAAGGGCAGGTCACGGGCGGAAGAATCGATTTTGGTGATGGAAGGGACGGAACTGTTCATGGATCCGCCGAGGAATTGAACCTCCCCGAGAAATTGATCGAGGGAGAGGGAAACTCCGGGCATCCGTTCCCCTTCAATCCCCTGCCTGTGAATGCGTCCGGCAATCAACACGTATGCGGTGGCCTCGAAATAGCAGCCGTCCGTGGGACCGAGACCCAAATGCCGCACATGATCCGCGTCGTTGAAAAAAGAAATGAATGGAACTGCGCGTGCGCCGGAGCGGAGGATGAACCCGCCTTGTTGCTGGACGGTGGTACTGAAGAAACCCGCCATCGGCGTGTCCACAAGTCCCACATAGGTGGTGGGGGAAACGTCCGGTGGAAAATGCGGCAGGGTGTCCTTGAAGTAAAGCTGCTTTGGTGCGGTTCCCTTCCATTCGCTCAGAATGCTCATCCACAGGTTTTCTTCGTCCAACGTGTCGATGGCGACCAGTTTCCCGTTGTACCAGCTGGTGTCCAGGATGAACCTCAGTCGGAGACTGTCCAGCCTGCCAACGACGGCATGCTGCGAGTTCCGGAACTGCATGACCATTTGATCGTGAAGTTTTGCTTGATAAAAAGTGTCGCTGACACAGAAACCAAATTGGACATAGCAGGTTTTTTGGACGGCCATTCCGGGAGAAGGATGCGTAATAGTGACCCCTGGGGGAGGATCTTGGGGGCAGTGCGCCCCGAATGTGGCTGCACCCAGAAGAATTATGAGAAGGCAAACCCGCACCATGGCTCAGAACCTTATATGAGCTTGTTCAAAGATACGTCCTGGCTTGTTGGGCGAAAAAAAAGGAGAGGGGTTCCCCTCTCCTTTTTTTGACCGTGAAAAAAGGTTCAATGTTGAATCGTCAGAGCAGTGCTGGTATAGGCATCGTTTTGACGGAGACTGGCCACATAGCTTCCGCTAGCCAGACGGTTGTCCATCGGGACGATTTGGTAGCCCTGAGCGCCTTTTCCATGGAAGCTGTAAACCGTCTTTCCAGCCGGATTGAGAATCGAGAGCAGATACTCGCCGGTTTTGGGGAGATCGAATTGAACGGATTGTCCATTCAGGCGTGAAATCGACAAGCCTTTCTTGGATATCGAAGGCGCGACGGACACAGGATCTGTTCCCGTCTGCTTGAACGAAGCATCGGGGTTTACGATGTAAAGGCCATCTTCCATGTCGCCATGAATCAGCAGTCCGGAAGGAAACCAGTTGTAGGCTCCCCAGCTTCCAGAGAACTGGGCCGTGGCGCTGCTCGGACGGTGATAGCCTTTGGTGACCATGGCGGCGGGATTGCTGATATCCACGACCCAAAGGCCTCCACTGTAATGGGGCACATACATGAGGTTCCTGCGAATCAGCACGTTGTGGGCAATCACATTGGCATAAGTCAGTGAACTTCCGATCCAGGTGCCCACCAATTTTGGCGCGGTCTCATTTGCGCCGGAAATGTCCCACGCTTTCACGGTAGTCCTGTCTGTTTCCTGCGTTGTGAACGCGTAGTTACCGTCCTGTGAGAGCCAGATGTTGTGGGAGTAGGTGTTGGCGGTCACCTCGTTCAGGGCAGTGCCGTTCAGTGTGGTGACATTTGCGAACGTGATGCGTGAAATGCGGGTAGGAGAAGCGACATTGGTGATGTCGTAGGCATCCCATGTGCGGGTGTAGCCTGTGGAAACATAAACACGGTTCGGGCGCACCGAATTATTGGCGTACATGTCGTGGCATTCCACAGCAATGCGTCCTACGTAGGTTGGAGAGGCGGGATTGGCGAGCGAAAGGATCAACACACCATTGGAAGTTGAAGCATTCTGAACGTACAGATAAGGCGGGTTATGCGTACTGTCCACCCAAAGATTGTGGCAGCGGTTTACGGTGACGGGCTGACTTCCCGAGGTATGATAAGCGGTCAACTCCTGCACGCTGGGAGTGGCATTGGTCAGGCCGGAAAGATCAACAATCTTCATTCCGTCCGACCCGTATTGATCGGTGCAGAGGTACATGTAATTCCTGTAGGTCTTCAATTCATGCCAAAGACTGCCGGTGGCAGTCACATAGGCGCGCTCCACTGGGGCAGAGGGAGTGCTCATGTCCACAATGCTCACGCCGCCGTTATTGGCCGTGCCGTTAGTGCCTTCCACAGTCAACAATGCGTACTCCTTGCCGTTGGGTGCGACATAACCCCACACGCTGGCGTAGTGTTTGGAGTGGTATACGTTGTTTGGGCCTTCGTAGCGAGACACCATCGTCATGTTGCTGATGGTTTGTGTGAACGCTGCCGCTTGAAGAAGCAATGTCGCTGCGATTACTGTTTTTAAAAACTGCTTTTCCATCCTGTCTCCCCTTGATTGAAGATGTATCCGGACAACGACAATTTTCTGGTATGTAATGGTAATGCAAAAAAATATTCGTGACACTTGTTTTTTTGCTTTTGTTTACTAGGAATTGGAGGAGTGGACCACATGAAAACTTCATTTTCATGGCATTTAGACACTTCTTCCCCATAATTCCCACATCACCTTTTCCCCTCGGAGGAACTCCATGTCAAAAACCGCGATTCTGACGCTTTTTGCCTTAATACTCCCACGTGCCGTGCTGGCGGAGGATAGCAGTGGACTGGATGTTCGCACCACTGGATACTTCATCTGGGACGGGGGATATCTGAAGGAAGCCAAGCTGCAAAATGGAGACAATCGCAAGTCCGTCGTTTTTGGCGATCTCATGGGAGGCATTGTTTTGTCGGCCCATCCCACGGAACGTCTGTGGTTGCGCATAAATCCGGAGCTCAAGGACTATTACCCGTTTCCGAATGATGAGGGGCAGGATGAACAAAGTCGGAGCGCACGGTGGCTTGTTTACATGGAAGAGGCCAAGGCACAGTGGGCGATCTTGGGTGATCCCGCCAAGCCTACTTTGGAAGCAGAATTGGGTTACATGATTTACAAGGAAAATCCCGACGCCAAAATTTTTGGCGATTATCTGTTCCGCTCCTGGATTTATCCGGGCATTCTCTTCACCAAGTTCAACTATCCCAAGGCGCAGATTTTCGGCGTGCGCCTGGGGCATCACTGGAATGAGAGCTTCAATCAAAATCTCTTTGTCACGAGCGAAACAAAATATTATCCCTTCTTCGACGTTTCCGTTGCTTATACGGCCGATTACTCTTACAAGAATCTAGTGGAGGTTGGTGCCGGGGTGAATTTCAAATCCCTGATACCTGTACGGCCGAGTCTCACCACACCCACAGAGGATAAAAGCAACGACAATGTTTACAAGGAAGTTCCGTTTCAAACAGTCACTATTCCTGCTATTGGTTCCGATCCCGCGAAGACGGTTACCATTGCGCCATTGGGCGCTGATTCAACTCTTTTGATTGTGCAATCGGGGACCAGCCCGGCGGATACCACCCGTATAAAGGGCCGGGGAGTTAATGGATTTGCTTCTGGGGCTCTGAAAACTGATGGCATGGACGATCTCACTGATCCCTCTACCATGCATCTGCTGCCCGGGATTCAAGGAACCGAAACCAAGTATTCCTTCGCCGGAACTCTGTTCACCGCCAGAATCTCCTTCAATCCCATGAACTTGTTGGGAAGAGAAAATCCATTGGGCCATGACGCGCTCAAAGCATATATGGAAACCGCTGTGCTGGGCTGGAAAAATTATCCGGGATTTTATGAAAAGCGTCGTGATCGTATGCCCATCATGGGAGGCATCAATTTGCCCACGTTCAATTACCTGGACGTCCTCGCATTTGAAGCGGAGTATTATTCAAGCCCTTATTTCCCGGGCACGACCATGCGTTCCTCTTATTTTCTGCCATACCCCGGCATTACCTCGAAATACAATACTGTATGGGGTGATCCGACCAAGGTGGGGAGTGTTTCCAAAAGAGATGACTGGAAATGGGGCGTCACCGCCAAGAAATCGTTCAAAGGCATCACCCTCGTAGCCCAGGTTGGAACTGATCATACCAAGATGATGAATTCAGGGGGCAATGAGTATTACGACATTCTGCAAAACCCCAAAGAGTGGTATTTCCAATTCCGATTCATCGGAGGGGTTTACTAACTGCGGAGCATTGTTTTTGGGTCAATCGTCCAGTTGATCTGCTAACCAAACAGGATATGGGCAAGCTCCCCATATCCTGTTTTATTTAATGGATGATAAATTGTCTCTAGAGTCGTCTCGTCGAACCAGGAGATTTTCATTATGCAGCGCGTATTAATCCTTGCTGTATTGGCCGTCGCCTCCCTGTTTTTCACGTCATGCAAACTCAACGATGACACCGAATCCAAGGCAGTCGATCCTGCAGCTATGGGAGCGACTTTAAATACGGGCGCGGTCTTGATGGCGAATTGGGGGACGAGTGTCTCCGGTTCCACGGATTCTGTTCCCTCACAGGGGACAACCATGACGGTCACGTTGTCCAAGACGTCGGCGCTTGGCAAGCTTGCCGTGGCGGCGGGAAACACCGTGACCGTGGACTCAACCAACAGGGCATTGGGCTATGTGACCATCGCGGTGACGATTCCCGGCGCGTTCGGCTTTCAGATCACCTACGATACCGCCAAGGTTAAATACGATGCGCAATTCAAGGACAATATCAAGGATAACGAGAATGTCATTGAGTTTTCGCAGACAGTGGTCTATCAGAATCCTTCGACGAGTGTTCCTACAGGAGCTGTGGATCGCGCCGCATACACTGATGTTGATGGGGATGGCATTGTCAGCCCTCCAGTCGCGGGACGAACCAATAAAGTCAAGGCCGTGTTCACCCACAGCGACAAGTTCCTCGGGCAGCCCTTACTGGCGACGGGTACGATCATCGTGGGTCCGGGCGCGGACAACAACTATAACACGGGCGGCGACAACATCGTCTATCAGGCGATTTGGGATCGGACGTGGGGGGGCACACCGACAGCGTCTATTTCAAAAACAAGGTAGGGGGATTTAACATCACTCCGAGTGACACCATGCATCTCTTTCTCCATACCACTTCTTCCGTTGCGACCGATACTCTGGCTTCGCTGCTTGTGGATATCGCTTTCAATCCGGGCGACACTCTCAACAGCCATACGGATGATCACTTCTATTCGTTGCATATCGTCAGTCAAAAGCGCCGGGTGTTTGAGCGCGACGGAGAATTCACTTTTACTCCATCGCAGCCTGTGCCCTATGGCCAGAAACCCCAATCCGGAACTTTCTCCGCCAGCGTTACTTTCAGCAATGACAAGACCGCAACCTTGGTCGGCTCTTTTTCTCCCACCGGATATCAGGCTACCTATACCGGTCCTGATGGGGTTACCAAGACGATTCAATACTCGACAACGGGGGTAGTGGTTTCAGAGAACTAGCCGAATTCAGGTGATTTTTTGGCTTTGGGCTTGTTTTGCCGAAAAGTCCTAGGACAAATTAGCGTAAAATATTTTGTATCAATGTCTTACTTGTGATGATGAGCACGTCTAATCCACGTGTATCCGCGCAAGGCGATAGTTTTTCTGCCATATAACCGATTCTTTGGATTGGCAGTTTGCCTAGCTGCTTGCCTGTTTCTAGTGGGTTGCATGGATGTTTCGGGTCCGGTGTCTGAGCCCAATGATACGGTAAGCACTCAGAGTGCATCTTCCAAGACGAATGCGCAGACAGAGGAAGACAGTACTAGCATTGTGATTGGAAAAACTGGAAGCACCACGGCTTGTGGCACTTTTTCTAAGGCTTCTGTAAAACCCTAATTGATTTGTTGATTCGATGGGGTGCGACTTGATGTCGCGGTCTTACTTCGACGATCTGTCCCGGAATAAAGGGACATAAATTTTCGAAAAATTATTTAGTGTCAAAATTGTCACGATGATTCCATGAAAGCCGGTGGCTTTTTTGAAAAACCCGCTTTAAATTTAACGCCCATGCAACTGTCGGATCATCAGGTAAAATCCTTGGAATTGCATGACGCCGAGATTCTCTCAATTGAGAACAAGGACGGGGACGTCGAGTTGGAGATCGAATCCGGTGGGAAGCAGGGGCATCCCGGAAACGGCCGCTTGGTGTTTGTGGCCGCGTATGTCGTTGAACCGGAATCCAACGACATGATTGGATCAAAACTTGACAACGTCTTTTTCAAACGAAACGGGCACAACGTCCGCGGCAAGATTGTGAAGACGGACTTCCTGTCAGAGGAAGATGAGAAGCAGGCGCATATCACGTTTGCAAAGAGCGAGGAAGGTCGCGGCGAAGAGGAGTTGTTTTCGTTGAACATCAAATACCTCGAAGTCAAGTGGATTGGCTGAGCCTTTCCACGATTTCCTGAATTTTCCCAAATAAGTATTTTTGTCTGCTGCCAAATTTTCGGGAGCGGCCATGAATATCCACGGATTCAACCAGATCGGTTTTGAGCGTTTGGGTGGTGGTACGGCATCGTATCAGGCCGTGAACCCCTCTACCGGTGAATTATTGCCGGGCGCGTTTCGTGAAGCCACGTTGTCCGAGGTGGAGAAGGCATGCGCCAAGGCGGCCTCGGCGTTTCAGGAATTTCACCGCATGACCGGCGTAAAACGTGCGGAATTTCTCGAGGCCATCGCTGTCGCTGTGCTGGAGCGCGAAGAGGCTCTGAAGAAACGCCTTGCCGAGGAAACCGCCTATCCCGAGGCCCGTATTTTGTCCGAGCGCGATCGCACCGTGGGGCAGTTGCGCATGTTCGCGACCATGTTGCGTGAAGGCTCGTGGGTGCAGGCGCGCATCGACACGGCGCAGCCGGATCGCAAGCCGCTTCCCAAGGCGGATATTCGTCAATACCAGATCGGGATGGGCCCGGTGGTGGTGTTTGGAGCTTCCAACTTTCCGCAGGCGTTTTCGACCGCCGGGGGAGACACGGCCTCGGCGTTCGCGGCGGGATGCCCGGTGATTGTGAAGGCGCATCGCGCGCATCCCGGAACGGCGGAGATATATGCCGATGCCATCGTGGATGCGGCCCACAAGACCGGAATGCCGGACGGGGTTTTTTCCCTCATTCATTCGAGTTCGCACTCCATTGGCGATGCGTTGGTGAAAGATCCCCGCATCAGCGCGGTGGGATTCACGGGTTCCTACCGCGGCGGGAGAATGCTGTTCGATGCGGCAGCGGCGCGTCCGCATCCCATCCCTGTGTACGCGGAGATGAGCTCCACCAATCCGCTGTTCCTTTTGCCGGACGCTTTGCGATCGCGCGGCGAAGCCATCGCCGATGGGTATTCGCAATCACTCACGCTCGGTGTGGGCCAGTTCTGCACCTGTCCCGGTATGGTGGTGGCCTTGCGCGGCTCCGACACGGATGCCTTCGCACAACGCGTCGCGGCGAATTTGGAAAAGGTTTCAGTGGGAACGATGGTTCATCCATCTATCAAGAAAGGATACTCGGCGGCGTTGACCGAACGCTGCAAGCATCCTTCGGTCAAGACGGTGTTCCAGAGTTCCGGCCACGGTGTCTTTGCCGACACTGAAGCCCCGCCAGCTTTGTTGCAGTCTACGGCGCGCGAGTTTCTGGCACACCCGGAAATCGGCGAAGAGATTTTCGGCCCGGCAGGAATCCTGATTGTGTGCGACAACCGTGAAGAGATGATGACCGTGGCTCAGTCACTGTCCGGTCAGCTCACGGGAGGCGTACATGGAACCGATGCCGATCTGGACGCGCACAAGGATCTCTTTGCAGTGCTGGCGCAGAAGGTAGGCCGCGTTCTGGTGAACGGTTATCCCACGGGTGTGGAAGTGTGTCCCTCGATGCACCACGGTGGTCCGTTTCCGTCCACCAGCTTTCCGCATTTCACCTCGGTCGGTACGGCGGCGGTTTACCGCTTCACGCGTCCGGTGTGTCTTCAGGGTTTTCCGGAAACTCATCTGCCGCCGGAACTGCAGACAGCGAATCCGTTGAAGATCATGCGTCTGGTGAATGGGGAATACACGCGTTAGGAGAATTCGTCGCTGTGTGTGGGACTACACTGCGCGCGGCAAGTCGAAGAAGAAGGTGGTACCCTTGCCGGCTTCGGTTTCGAATCCGATCGTTCCCTGCATGGCCTCCACCAGTCTTTTGGTGATGTTCAACCCCAGTCCCGTACTGTCCACCCCGCTACGTGATGCTTCGTTCCGGTTCTGCATGAATTTTTCAAACACGAAGGGTTGAAACGACTCCGGAATGCCGGGTCCGAAATCGCGCACAGAAAACCGCACGGTCTCCGGAAGAACCTCGGTCGCGACCCAAACTTCGCCCCCAGGTGGGGAATACTTGGAAGCGTTGGAAAGCAGATTCGCCAGTACTTGGGCGAGGCGGGCGGGATCCGCAGACGCGAGAATCCCCGCAGTTGCCCCCTTGAGAACCATATGGACTCCGAATCTGTCGGCGTAAGGGCGGTTTGACTCGAGCGCTCCTCGCAAGGCGTCCGAGGCGTCGAGTGTTTTGGTCTCCACCGAAATTTTTCCAGCCTCTATCTTTTCGATGTCGAGGATGTCATTGATGAGGCGCACCAGATGTTCCGTGTTGCGGTAGGCGATCGCCAGCAGCTCCGAGGCTTTTTCGGGCAGGGGACCGGCAACTCCCGCGGTCGTCAGGCCCAGTGCACCCTGAATGGACGTGAGTGGAGTACGCAATTCGTGGCTTACGGTGGCGATGAAATCGTGTTTTACCTCTTCCAGTTCCTTGATGCGGCTGATGTCCCGCACAATAGCGAGCGATCCCTGTGGTTCGCCGTCCGCGTCTTTTAACTCCCACATCATCACGGCTACGGTGAGGCGGGAACCGTCGGCCCGGATGTTAATCCACTCCTGTCCGAAAGGACCGTCATCTCGAAGCGGCAGCTTGAAGACTTCGATCCCCACCGGAGGCCGTCCGTATTGTTCCTGTATGCGGCGGGCGCGTGAGGCAATCTCCTCCGGAACGCAGACTTTTTGCGAAAAAAGCATCGCATTCTGGCCTACAATCTGGGACGGGACATAGCCCAGCATGCGCTCGGCGCCCCTGCTGTAAAGCTTGAAGACGCCTTCCTCATCCACGACGAATATGGCGTAGTCCGTTCCATTGATGACGGCGTCCAGCAGCGCATTGGATTCATGGAGTTCCCGCTGCAATATGTGGCGGCGCTTCCGGTGCACGGTTTCCAGGAAAATCATCAAAAGCAGCCCGGAAAAAAAACAATGCCATGCCACCGTACACCACCCATTTTTGCGTCCGTGATTCCCGTGCCTCCGCGAGCGCACGAATGTCTGCCAACTGCTGTTCCTTCTCCACCATGCGCCCCACAAGGGTTTCAATGCTGTCCGTCAGGCGTGCGCCGAGTCCGCTTTTGGAAAGGCTCAATGCCTCGTCCAGCCCCTTTTCCCGGCGGGTGTTGATGATAAAACGGGAATACATGAGACGGCGTTCAATCAGGTGCCGGAGAGAATCGACATTTTCCTCCTGATGCGGATTGTCGGCGATCAATCCACGCAAACTGTCGATGCCGTGAAACACGAAGGTGTCGGGAGCAATATCCCGACCGCCAGCTCCCCAGGAAGCATCCACACCCAGCAGCTGGCCGTAGGGCTTCAGGTACTCTGTATTTCCGGTGAGCACATAGCCACGCTGGGCGGACTCCATCCGTTTCACCTTCAGAAACACCGAAAAAATCTGTTCCTCCACGGCGTGGGTATGATCCACCCATTTCCGCGATTCGTCGAGCAATCCGTTCTGGTAACGGAACACTCCTGCCAAGATTACCACGGTCAACAACGCGAAAATGACGCGATTGACGACGATCCACTTGGGGGTGGAACTTTTGACCGCAGAAGACGGAAGGGACGGGGGATTCATAATGAGGAATTTAAGCTCCGTGGTGTAATATCGTATGGTGCACTCTGAGGGTGGCGTTGCTCTTTTACCTCACGTCCCCGTTCTGTTAAAAACTCTGAAATCGCAGATTCCTGTGTCACCACCTCAACACTTGGGTGATCACCTTCGTTGCTGTCGGATCAAGCGAAAGCTCACCCAAGGCGAGGCGGCGGATTGCATGGCCACCCAAACCTTGAACGTCAGTCGGTGGGAGAGGGGTAAGGAACCCGAGATTGAGGCCATGCCAGGTATCCTGAAGTTCTTGGGATACGACCCGTTTCCGACTCCCCGGACTCTACCGGAAAGGATGCTAGCCAAACGCCGGGTCATGGGGTGGACGTTCAAGGAAGCAGCAGCCCGATTTGGAGTTCACCGAAAGAGGTGGAAGGCATGGGAACAGGGTGAAAGTATCCCACAGCAAAATTCTTTAAGCCATTTGGAACGATTCTTGAAGGTGCCGAACTAAAATGGATTTTCATTTCATTCGGTTTCGTTTACGGGGAGCAGGTCACTAATCCGAAGAACCAAACACCAGGCCAAAACCTTCAAGCTATTCGATGGCGGGGGGGCTTTATCTGGAAGTCAACCCCGGTGGTGCCAAGTGGTGACGCTGGAAATACCTCGGTGAAAATCGGTTTATTGCCAGTCCTTGCGCGCGAGCTTGCGAAGGAACAAGAGCAAGGGGGCGAGGATCCACGCCGACAATGCCCCCAGAGAAATCCAGGTGCCGGAACGTGTGCCGAAGAATTTTTGAAAGGCCGCCCCGGTGTACCCGAGCAACGCCGAGGTATCCAAGTGCATCAACACTAACACCCTTTCCAGATCGACGGGATTCAGAAGCATCGCTGCCAGCACTCCGGTTTCGAGCGGATAATCCGAGAAGCGCATCACCAGTCCCATCACCAGCGCATCGTAGCCGAACACCAGCGCAATCCAGATCAACAGGCTGGTGGAAAATCCGCGCAGGCGATCCTCGATGGACACCGCGATCCAGAACGCCAGCGCCAGAAACGCGAGATGCAGAAGCAATCCGCCACCGACAAATACCGCGAGCAATCCGATGTCCCCATTTGTTGAAAATCCGTAAGCCGCCATGGGAATGCCGGCGGCCAGTACAAATGCCAGTCCCAACGCGGAGCTCAACGCGAAGTATTGGCCGAGGCATAATGGCGCACGGCCGATGGGTTGCGCGAACATCAATTCGTGGAACCCGCGAGATTGATAGAAGTACAGTGTTCCAAATACCAGGCAACACAAGGGCACGAGCAAGGTCACCGCACTGAGCAAGGCTCCAAAAGCCGCCGAAGCGCTGGGAGCGAAACGGAAAATTCCGAGCGAACCCAGCATGAAGAAGCCGAAATAGGCGAGCACAAAACGGCTGCGCAACAAATCCCAGAAGCAATAGCGAAAGATCCGCCCCATATCATCCTGCCTTGGGTGCCGACTCTTCGAGACACACGGCGACCGCCTGCTCAAAGGCGTTGCGATGCGGAGAACCCGCCAGTTCCAGCATGAGTTCCTTGGACACGCGATGCGCTTTTCCATTTCGCAGGAACACGAGATAGTCCGCGATTTCCCGAATGTCTTCAAGAAGATGCGTGCTGATCAGTAGCGTTTTTCCCCGTTCTTTTTCAGCCATGGCCAATTCCATGAACCGGAGCCGCGAGGCTGGATCCAGACTGGCGGTGGGTTCGTCCAGAATCAGCAGGGAAGGGTTGAACGCCATGGCGAGAAACGCGTTGACCCGCTGTTTCATTCCCCCGGACAGTGTTTTCCAACGCTGACTAAGACAGGCTTCGACCTGCAAGGCTGCGCAACGGGTGAAATCCGGTGCAACGCCGCGCGTTCGGGAAACCAGTTGGAGAATTTCATGCACGGTGAGATTCTCGGGAAAGCTGGGATGTTGCGGCATGTAACCCAGATGACGGCGATAGGAGGGAGCAGCGAACACATCCTCTCCGAACACGCGCAAGGTTCCGGATTCAGGCACGTTCAATCCGAGGATGCAACGGATCAAGGTGGATTTTCCGCTGCCATTGGAACCCAGCACCGCGGTCACGGTACCCGCCTCGCAATGCAGATCGATTCCGCGCAAGACGGCTTTGCGTCCGTAGGACTTACGCAATCCTTCGATGCGGATGGGCAAGGTCATGAGTCCTTCCTCGGTGGGAACAACGGCGAATCATCTTCGAGGCTTCTCGGTGCGAGCGCGGGAAATTGTTTTTCGATTAGATTCAGCAGGGTCAGAAAGTGTCCGCGCATCAGAATGAGGGCTTCGGGATAGCGGTCCATGAGCACGGATTGCAATTCCACGGGCCGGTAGGGAACATCGCCCAATCCATCGCGGTTCAGATCGTATCCCCGATATTTATCCCATGAATTTCGATGAAAGGCGTTGGAGTTGTGTGCGGACGAATTGTAGGACACATCGAAGGTGTTCCCGGAAAAACGGTTGTTTTCATAAACGTTGTCGTCGCAGTTCGCGACCATCTTGAGCGCCCAACCATTGCGGACAAAGGCGTTTTCTTCAAACTGGACGCGCGACAAACCCTCCTGAAAAACGCCCACGGTGTTTTCCACGAAGATGTTGCCGCGAACCTTGCTGTCCTCGATCCCCTTGCACAACAGGCCGTAGGCGGCGCTGCCCCAGTTATGCTCGAAGCGGTTGTCTTCCATGCGCACGTCGTTGGAATACATCACCGCCACGCCGGAGCCGTTGTTTCGAAAGGTGTTTTCCGCATACCGGCTGCCGTTGCTGAACATGAAGTGCAGTCCATAGCGGATGTTTTTTTCGGCGAGATTTCCCGTGACCGTGGAGTGACCCGTGAATTCCAGGTAAATGCCGTCGCGATGGCCCCGGGCTTTGTTGTTCTTCACGGTCATGCTGTCGCATTGCCAGAGGTGGACGCCGTTGCCGTTGGCGACCTCGTTGTTGTACCGGCCGGTGATGTCGTTGTTGTCGATGCGGGTGTTGCGGGAGCGTGAACCGTAGATCGAAAAAAAATTGTGCACGAAGCGGTTGGAGTCGATGCGGGCGCCGCGTGTTCCCGTCATGTTGACGGCGGCCTGATCCTTGAGATAGCTGACGCCCACATTTTTGAAGACAAAACCTGTGATCCGCACGTTGTCGGCCGTGATGTTCAACAAAGCTCCCAAACCTCTTGCATCAAGGGCGGGCCATCCCATTCCTCGCAAAGTCATCGGTTTGTTCACCACAAGCCCTGTTTCGGGATAGACTCCGGGGTGGACGACTAACACCGCGTTTGAATCCGCAATGGCCAATGCTTCGCGCAACGTTTTGAAAGGTCGATTCCATCCGATATCAAAGCGCTTCGAAGCCGACCTGCCGTGTCCAAAGCCTGCAATGATACCGACAAGAAAAAGCATTCGCAAGCGCATGGTTGCCAATCAGGATTTGAGCAAGTCGTTGAACGAGACGAACTCACCGCCGATACGCGCCTGGCAGGCCTTGGCTGAATCCATTCCCGCAAAAGCCGCCAGTCCCGCGCCCATTGGGCTTTGCAGGCCTTTGGCGCGCAGATAAATCGCGGATTCAGCAGGACCGAGGGTGCCAGGGCGGCTGAAATCAACGACGTAAATCCGATCTCCTTCCCGGCCTTCCTGTCGCAGACTTTCCAGCAGGCATTCAATGGAGTCGAACTTGTAAACTTTTCCCTTGGCCGTGATGCGTTCCGCCCCGAAACTTTTCTGTGCCAGCTTCATCTGGCAGAAGTGACAGGAGTCCGTTCCATATTGGAGTGGAACAGGTCCGCTGCTGCAACCCATCAGAACGGCAATCAACAAACCCAGCCCATGGCGTAAGGGCGGACGGCCGTCCGCCCCAACTCTGCGCGGCCACACGATCCAAAGCGCCAGAAACATCAGGAGGCCGCTGCCGAACATCATCCATCCCCCGAGGGCGGGCCACGACTGGGAGGTGAAGTTGAGCAGTTTGGCGGTGCCGATGAGCGGCGGTTGGTAGGTCATTCCGGGAATGTTGATTGCCGCATGCGGATCGAGGTGGTGGCCGTAGTCGTATTCCCAACGCCAGAAGTCCCACATTCCCAAACCTCCGGCGCCCGCATAGCCTACGAGTAAAATCCCGATCAGCCAAAACGTGGGCCACAAGGCGATTGCGGCGCTCAGTCCCGCGAACAGCAGCATCAATTTTGGAATGAAGCGAAGCTCGGGGATGTCCTCAGGGACAATTTTTTTCATCCCGATGTAATGGTTCAATCCGTTGATGATGTCCAAATCATTCGGGCTCTGTCCTTTGATTCCGTTGGGCCAGATGTACATCCCAAGCCCTTCGGGATATTGGGGTGCGCCGAGCTTGATGTGCCACATGGGAAACAAAAGGGACGCGCCGAGCAATGCCGCCGCGCCCAGAAGCAAGAGGGAGGCCACGCGCTTTCCACTGCGGGTTTTTGCTTTACGTTCCCCGTCCCGCAATGGAATTAGAATCATGGCCCGCCTCCGCTCCGTGGTTCGTTAAAGCGTGTTGGTGCCGAATGCGAAGGGAATCTTCTCCCCGGGCGCGGACACGCGCACATATCCCTGCATCTCCTGATGAAGCGCGGAACAGAAATCCGTGCAGTACATGGGCATCACGCCGATGCGGTTGGCAATCCACTTGAGCGTGCGCGTTTGACCCGGCATCACCAGAAGTTCGGCGTTGTTGTTTCCGATTATCGCGAAGCCGTGCGGCGTGTCCCAATCCTGCTCGAGGTTGGTGACATGGAAATACACCGTGTCTCCCAACTGAACACCTTCAATGTTGTCCGGCGAGAGATGGCTGCGGATTGTGGTCATGTAAATATCCACACGTTTGCCCTTGCGGTCGATGCGGGTTTCCTTTTCGCTCTTGATGGCGTAGGGGCTCTGATTGTCCGCAAGCTTGTAGATCTTCACGCTCTGAGCCATGATTTTTTCCGCGGGCATGGCTTGGGCGTAGTGCGGTTCACCGTGCGTGGGGAAGTCCAGCAACATCTTCATCTTGGGGCCGCTAATGTCGATCAACTGGGCGGATTGCGCGAGTTCCGGTCCGGTGGGCAGGTAGCGATCCTTGGTAATTTTGTTGAGCGCGATGACGTACTTGCCATAGGGCTTCTTGGTGTCGCCCATGGGAACCATGAGATGGCCGATGGAGTAATAGGCCGGGATCCGATCCACGATTTCCCAGGTGCCCAGTTTCCATTTCACAATCTCGGAGCTGATGAAGAACGAGGTATAGGCGTAACCTTTGCCGTCGAATTCCGTGTGAAGAGGTCCGAGGCCCGGCTTCTGCACTTCGCCTGCAATCACCTGATCGTACTTGATGACCGGGATGCCCTCGACTTCGCCGTCGAATGCCTTGTTTTCAATGGCTTTCGCCATCTTGGAGAAGCTGTGCACCGGAATCACCGAGGCGAGCTTGCCTCCGGCCACGATGTATTCACCGGTGGGATCTACGTCCACGCCATGCGGGGATTTGGGAGTGGGTAGATAATAAACCACTCCCGGACACTCGCTGGGGATGAGGAGTTTGACTTTCTTGCGTACATCGCTGGTGGCGGTCTGCGTCTTTTCATCGAGGTAATTGTCGTAGTGCAGGCCGTCCACTTCGTGTGCCTTGCCCGCCGCGACGTATTCCTCGGCTTTCTTCCAGTTGATGGCCACGATGAAGTCCTTGTCCTTCTGCGAGGAGTTGACTTCCTTCAGCGTGTGCGCCTGCTCGACGTTGTAAGAGGACATGAAGGCCCAGTCCTTCGAAGGACCTTTGCCGCAATGCGCCTTGTCATAGTCAAAGCCGGGTAGCAGGACCTGGAAGGCGACGGCCATGCGGCCGGTGTTCTTGTCCAGGGAGACGAAGCTTTGCAGGCCTTTGAACTTCTGCGCGAAATCCTTGATGGCCACGCTGGCCTGCGGGTAGGGAACTGAGAAGCGCGTTCCGGCGACCAGATATTCGGTATTTTCGGTGACAAAGGGAGAGCTGTGATTGCCACCGCTGTTGGGAATCTCGATGGTCTCCACGGTTTCAAAGGTTTTAAGGTCAACCCGGGCAATGCGCGGCGTATTGTTGCCGTTGATGAACACATAGCGTCCATCCGCTTCGCCGTTGGTTTGGGATAACTGGGGATGGTGTGCATCGTCCCAGGGAATGAAACCGAAACTGGTGTTGAGTAGCGGTTTGGTTTCCTCGGAATAACCGTAACCGTTTTCAGGATTCTGGGAAAACACCGGGATCACCTTGAGCAGTCTGCCCGAGGGAATACCGACCACGGAAAGCTGGCCGCTGAAGCCCCCGGAGAAAAATCCGTACAGCTCGTCGTATTTTCCGGGCGCGACGTAAACCTTTTGCGCTGCGTCATCCATTTGTTGTTGCTGGCAGCCTGTGAAGACGGCGGCGAGCGCCGCTCCGATCAGCCACGAATACTTGTTGTGTATCATTGCGATCTCCTTTTAGGGTTTGTTTGGGTTGGTTGCGTCATTCTTGCGGAAAAATTCCAGCACGGACCGCGCCTCGTCCTCGGTCACGGAAACCGACATCTGGGTCATGTATTGCGCCAGAAGTTCCCTGGCCGTATCATCCTGCTGGGTCATGCCCGTGGGATTCATAATCATGTTCATGATCCATTCCGGCGTACGACGGAGAGTGACGCCGTTCAGAGCGGGTCCGACATAGCGTGCATCCAGTTTGTGGCAGGCCGCGCACGTTCCGGAAAACAGTTTTTCACCCTTGGCGGCGAGCGCCTCGTCAATTCCGGAACCCAATTCCACGGACTGGATCGGTCCCACGCCTTTGGATGGAGTCGATGAAGTGGCTGAGGCAGTTTGGGATGTCTCCTCCGCTTTTCCGGCGTCATCCTTTTTGTCGCATCCCGCCAGCAAGAGCGCAGCGCCCATCAAGCTCATGGCGATGAGGCTCCAGATCGAGCGAAACTTTCCTGTTGATTTCATTTTCTCATCTCCTCTTGCGAAAAACCTCGAAGCGGTTCTCTGTCATCAATTGTCAGCAAGGGGTGTGCCCGTTGCGGAAACCGGGAAATTCAAAGAATTAGGCAATTGGTATCGATGATATCGCTGGAGTTATCGGGATCTCGGCCATAGCGTCAATTTGGCGTGACAGAAAGTCAGGGATCCAGAATGGTCAAAGTGCTTTGTCGGATGGAGTGACGAAGATCAGTGGGATGTGAATCCGCGTCCAAATCACCAATGCGGAGATTACAAACGTTGAGGCGAGCGCCAAATGCAATGCGTGGGCGCCCGGCCAAATATCCGTGGATACCCGCGCGGCGGTTGCCAGAACAATCAAAATGCCATAAGCCAATGTTTGTCTTCGGTTTCTATCCAGGAGATCAAGCCGCCCGCCATGCGCTGTGACGACGCGCGTGGCAATGGAAAGCGTCAGCCACAGAAATCCGGTGATGAAGATCAGATGTTCCCAAGCCAGAGTATATGTCGGGAAGAAAACGGGCAGCACCAAACCCATCGCGATGAAATATGGTGCGACCCGGCCGCCTGTCAGATAGGCCGGAAATTTGGATGGCACATGTTGAACCCGAAGACTGCAAGACAGGAACCACAGCCAGACCACCGCTCGGATTCCATATCCTATGCGTGTCGAAAGGGCATGGACTCCCCAATACTGTACTCCATAACTCAGTAAAAAGGTGAGACCCAACAACAAAAGAAACCGGATCGAAGAGTTCGATTGCGAGCTCAACGACTTTGGATCAATCACAGCATTACCAAATAATTTTGGCAGCAAAAATCCTCCGACTCCCATAATCAGCAACAAAGGGAACGCCTGATACTGCAACAATATTTCCGTCCGGGAGGGTATGACATCCCACCAACCCGCCAGTATCAGCAAACGAAGCGTTGTTCCCTTGAGATCCGCCAACATGGCGAGTGCGATGAAGACGAAGAATGCGGGCGGATTGTTGCGGCGTTTGGGAAATCGTATGAGAATGAACGTTCCAAAATTGAGAAGCAGAAACAGATGAAACATCTGGCTCAGGCCATATTCACCGAATAATGCCGCAACAGTGGTCCCTGCCAACCCGATGATGAACAGGGCCAGGGTCAGTGCTCCAAGAGGAGGTACGCCCAAGACCTTCGGCAGCATGGTGCAGAGAAATCCGAGAATAAAGCTGAAGAGAAACCCCTGTATCTGTATGATGGCGTGGCCTTGTCCTGGATAAGGGAATAGTTGCGGCCAGAAATAACTGGGGATCCACACCCCCAAACCGATGAGAGCACAGAATAATCCCAAGGGGAAAAGCAGTCGATAAGGTTCATGTCGAATCATGGCTGATGAGAGCAAGCAAATGAAGTGCCATGTTCAGCTTTTCATCTTAAAGACAAGATGTCAAAATCCTCGCGCATTCTGGCAGAACAAACTCTTTGAAGCCGTACCCGTTGCGTCCGTAGTATTAGCGGCGCCATGAGGTTCCTTGACTCCACCGTCATCAACTCCGACACGTTCTGGTTTTTTGGTGTGTTCGCGTTTCCCATCGCAATCGGATTGCTCAGCGGATTGACCCATTGCGCCGCCATGTGCGGGCCCATTCATTTCTTCCTGATGCGGCGCGGGACACGCTATGGCCTTTGGTTCTATCACTTGGGGCGCGTCGCGACCTATGCGGTTTTGGGAGTCATTGCGGGAACCTTGGGACATTGGTTCAAGGTTCCCGGCGCAGCGTGGATCTGGATCGCGCTCTACGTAGTGATGGGATTGAAGATTCTCGGTGTGCCTCTGTGGCCCCAATCGTGGGAAACGCGTTACGGCGCATGGTTGATGCGGCGTTTGAGTCCGATGATGTCCAATGCGGAATCCCAATCGCGAAGCATTTTGTTTTTGCCTCTGGGGTTTGCCGCGGGATTTCTTCCCTGCGTCACCACTCAAGCGGGTTTGGCATGGGCCGCCGCAGCTTCCAATCCGCGTATCGGAGGAGCGGGCATGCTGTTGTTGGGAGTGGTAACCTTGCCGTTGTTCTTGGCCTGGCCGCGCAAATGGTTTCCAGTCAAGGGAAGCCGCTATCACATCCTGTTGGGAATCGGTTTGCTGGTGCTTGCGGCGTGGCGCGCGCATGGCGTGATTTTTGCAAACCACCCGGTGACGTGCCATTGAAAGGCCAGTGAAGGAGACGCGCATGAGCGAACACAATGACTCCATGAAGAACCAGAGATTGGCGGAATATTTCATCCTTTCGATGATTATCGCCATTGGAACACCCGTATGTCTCCTGTGGGGATTTCAAAATGGCGAACGCATGGGCGCCAAGGCGTTCCTGTCAAACGGACAAAATTCCTCTGTCATTTCGTCCAAAACTTCCATGGAGATGTTTCTGTCGTCGACGCACAACATCGAAGAAGGCAAGGAGTTGTTCCAGAAGAATTGCACAGCCTGTCATGGCGAACAAGCGGATGGAAAGGGACCGGCAGCCACCGCTTTAACCCCGCCGCCGCGCGACTTCATGAACCCGGATGCCAAATGGACACGCAGTCGTGAGCCACAGGATGTTTTCAAAACCATTTCCGAGGGCAGTCCGGGCACGGCCATGCCGTCCTTTTCCGCTTCGCTTGCAGTGAAAGAACGCTGGGCGCTGACGCATTATCTCGGCACATTGCCTGGGATGAAGGGACAGTTCAAGCCGGTGGATGAAGCGACCGCACGGAATCTTGCCGGGGAGACACCCTGATGTCCGTGCTCTACATCCTGATACCGGTTTCCATCGCGTTGGCCGCCGGTTTTGTCCTCGTGTGTCTGGCCGCGATTCGCGGAGGTCAGTTCGACGATCTCGAAAGTCCGCGGTGGCGGGTGCTGTTTGACGAAAAAGTCCAAGGGAGAAAACAGAAATGATCAAAGTCAAATACGACGACGCCATCGTGAAAATGTTTCTCATCGCATCCCTGTTCTGGGGCGCGGCGGGAATGCTGGCGGGTCTGACGCTGGCGCTGCAACTGGCGGACTGGCACTTCAATTTCGGGTTGAAGTACATCAACTTCGGACGCCTGCGCCCGTTGCACACCAACGCGGTGATTTTCGCTTTTGCGGGGAACGCCATTTTTTGCGGTGTCTATTACTCCATGCAGCGCCTGCTCAAAACCCGGCTATACAGCGATCTGTTGTCCCGCCTTCATTTCTGGGGATGGCAGATCATCATCGCACTGGGTGGAACGGGATTCCTCTTCGGCATCACGGCGGGTAAAGAATACGCCGAGCTGGAATGGCCCTTGGACGTTCTCGTCGCCGTGGTGTGGTTGGTTTTCGCGGCCAATTTTTTCGGAACGCTGTTCCGGCGGCGCGAGAAACAGCTCTATGTCGCCATCTGGTTTTACATGGGAACGATCGTGACCATCACCGTGCTGCATGTGGTGAACTCCTTGGAGATACCCGTGTCGCTCACCAAGAGCTATCCCATTTATGCCGGTGTCCAGGACGCACTGGTGCAGTGGTGGTACGGCCACAACGCCGTGGGATTCTTTTTGACCACTCCCTTCCTCGGACTCATGTACTACTTCATGCCCAAGGCCGCCGAACGCCCGGTGTATTCCTACCGGCTTTCCATCATGCACTTCTGGGCGCTGGTGTTTCTCTACATCTGGGCGGGTCCGCACCATCTCCACTATACGGCGCTCCCGGACTGGGCGCAATCGCTTGGAATGGTTTTCTCGGTCATGCTGCTTGCGCCCTCATGGGGAGGCATGATTAACGGCTTGCTCACCTTGCGCGGCGCATGGGACAAACTGCGCATCGATCCCGTGCTCAAATTCTTTGCCGCCGCAGTGACGTTCTATGGCATGTCCACCTTCGAGGGTCCGCTCATGTCGATCAAGAGCGTAAACGCCCTGTCGCATTACACTGACTGGACCATCGGTCACGTGCACAACGGCGCGCTGGGATGGGTGGCGCTGCTCATCTTCGGCATGGCCTACTGGCTGGTTCCGCGCCTGTGGCGCACCAAGCTTTACAGTATCGGCCTGGCCAATGCGCATTTCTGGCTGGCGATGGTGGGCATTCTCTTTTACATCGTCTCCATGTGGGCGGCGGGAATCACGCAGGGATTGATGTGGAAGGAATTCACGCCGGACGGCATGCTCGCCTATCCCAATTTCGTGGAGACGGTGACCAAGCTGATTCCGTTCTATTGGGGCCGTGCCCTGGGTGGTTCCCTCTTTCTCGCGGGCCTTGTGCTGATGTTGTTCAACCTGGTGAAAACGGCGGGTACCGGCAGTTTTGCCGACGAGGAAGTGACATTGCCGGATAATCAAGAGGAGACGCATAAGATCGCGCACTGGCATCAGATCGTGGAACGCAAACCTTTGCTGCTCGCCTTCCTGACCTTGGTGGTGATTTTGATCGGCGGACTGGTGGAAATGGTGCCCACCTTCCTCATCCGCAGCAACATACCCACCATCGCCTCGGTCAAACCTTATACTCCGCTGGAGTTGGAAGGCCGCGACATCTATGTGCGGGAAGGTTGCTACACGTGCCATTCGCAAATGATCCGTCCCTTCCGCGACGAAGTGGAACGCTACGGAGACTATTCCAAGCCCGGGGAATTCGTGTATGATCATCCCTTTCAGTGGGGCTCCAAGCGCACCGGGCCTGATCTGCAGCGCGTGGGCGGCAAGTACAGCAACTTGTGGCACGCCCGCCATCTGGACGATCCCCGAGTGACTTCGCCGGGATCGGTGATGCCCCCATATCACTTCCTGCTGGTCGAGAAACTCAACTTTGGTCATGTTGCCAGAAAAGTTCATGTCATGCGCAAACTCGGTGTGCCCTATTCCAATGAAGAAGAACAGAACGCGGTTCAGATAGCGCGGGAACAGGCTCAAGGAATTGCGGACGATTTGCAAAAGGAAGGTCTGGAAAACATGGCCGACAAGGAAGTCGTGGCCTTGATCTCCTACCTGCAGCGTTTGGGAACGGATATCAAAAAAGGAGGCGCACAATGACGCGTTTGGTGATGGAAAATTCAGGTTTGGCCCTGTGGCCGGTAATCTCGCTTTTCATTTTCGGTGGTTCGTGCATCGGCATGGTCTTGTGGCTGTTCCGTTCGGGTTCCGGCGAGGTTTACCGCCGGATGGGTGCCATGGCGCTCGATGATGTGGATCGCGCGCCGATCGGAGGACGTCAGCCATGACGGAGCACGATCAGATATTGGATCACGGGCAGGACTACGACGGCATCCGGGAGTACGACAATCCGCTTCCCCAGTGGTTCGTGCTGATGTTTTACGCCACCATCGCGTTCGCGTTTCTCTACATGGCCTATTACGGTGGAGTGACTTTGGGTGTGATGCGCGCCGCCGGAGTGGAACAGAACCGGGCGTATTCGCAGGCGCGGCTGGCGCTCCAGTTGAACGAGGCGGCCAAAGCGAAACAACCGTTTATGGAACCGCAGGATCATGAAGGTCTCATGGTGCTGTTGAAGACTCCGTCCAGCATTTCGCGCGGCGAAGCGCTGTTCAAGGCGAATTGCGTTCCATGTCACGGAGAGCAGGGGCAGGGGGTTATTGGCCCCAACTTGGCCGATAATTTCTGGCTGCATGGCGGAAAGCCCGAAGAAATCGTGCAAACGATTTCGCACGGCTGGCCCGACAAGGGCATGCCCGCATGGGAAGCCGCTCTGGGCCCGGAGAAGGTCCATTGGCTCGCCGCCTATGTGCTCATGTTGAAGGGAAAACCGGTGGATAATCCCAAGCCCCCGCAGGGCGTGGAGGAAACCGTCGAGTGAATTCCGGAGCCGGAACGGTGGAGGCGCCGCGTCTGGATTTGAGACTGGGTGAAAACGACACTCAGCCCACCATTGGTGTGGGTGGTCGCCGGGTCTGGCTCTATCCCCGGGAAACCAAGGGACGAAAAACCACAAATCGAACACGCGTCGCGTGGCTGTTGCTTGCCATCTATCTCGGCGTTCCGTGGTTGCAATGGCATGGCGCTCCTTTGATCCAAGTGGATGTCTTTGCGCGGCGACTGCTTTTGCTGGGGCATTCCTATTACCCGCAGGACATCAAGCTTTTTCTGCCGGGATTTTTTGCCTTCATCATCGCAGTCTTCTTTGTGACCGCGAAATTCGGACGCGTGTGGTGCGGGTGGGCATGTCCGCAAACCGTATTTCTCCAATTCGTATTTGCACCCATCGAGCGTTGGATCGAAGGACGTTCTTTCGCGCGCCGTTCACGCGATGCCGCGGGATTATCGGTTGATGGGTTGTGGCGAAAAATCGCCAAGCACCTTGTCTTTTTCGTGGTGGCCTTTCTCATCGGCAATACGGCGCTGGCTTATTTCTGGGGACGCGACAATGTTTTGTGGGCACTCTCCCACCCTCCGATGGAAAATCCGGCGGGGTTTGCGTTCGTCGTCGCGTTCTCGCTCTTGTTTTACTGGGTGTTCTCGTATTTCAAGGAACAGGCTTGTGTGTTGATTTGCCCCTATGCCCGGCTCCAGAGCGTGTTGCTGGATGAGCGCAGTTTGATTGTGGGGTACGACGCACGGCGCGGTGAGATGCGCGGCAAGGGGGTGAAGGGAAACCGCGAAGGGTTGGGCGATTGCGTGGATTGCCGCCATTGCGTGCAGGTGTGTCCCACAGGCATCGACATCCGCAAGGGCGTGCAGTTGGAATGCCTCGCCTGCACCCGCTGCATGGACGCGTGCGACTCCATCATGACAGCGTGGAAAAAACCGACGGGCCTCATCCGCTATGACTCGCTGTCGGGACTGGAAGGACACCCTATCCGGGGAATTCGCAAACGCCTGACCACTTATTTCATCCTCGCATGCGTACTGGCGGGTTTCTCTGCAGTCCTGATCGTCACCCGTCCCGAAACGGCGGTGGATGTGGTGCGTCGCGGGTCCAATCCGTATTACCACATCGGCGCGGATTCCATCCTGAACACGTTCACCGTGCACATCCGCAACAAGGGGATGCAGCGACGCACCTTCGAAGTGCAGTTCGGCGAATCCTTCCGCGGCCGCCACAACTGGCAGGGCCGCAAGTTCGCGGTCGGCGCCGGTCAACTGCAGACGTTGCAGCTCGACGTGACCTCTCTCCGCGACGAGTTTCGTTTCGGAAAGCGCGATCTCAAACTCGTTCTTGAAGGCGATGGAACACAACGGAAATTCGGCGCCATGCTCGTCGGCCCGTTCGGGAGTCATTGAATGCGCATTCCGGCATGGATGATTTTGTTGGGGGCTTCGGCCATCATTGCCATCGGTTCCTCACTGGGACTCGTGTATGTGGCGGATCATAACCAGCGAGGGTTGGTGCGGGGCGATTATTACGAAGCCGGCGTGCGTCTGGACGAGCAGCGGCTACGCGAGGCACGATTCGATTCACTGGATTTCGATCTCGAGCTCATTGAACAGGCAAATGGGTTGGTAGTGAAAAACCATGCGGTGAACAAAGCAGCAAGGGAACGGATGCGTTCCTATCGTCTTTCCTTGGAATTGCAAAGGCCGGATGATCCCGGCGCGGACCGGAAATTGAATCTCGAACCGAATTCTCTGTCCTCTTCGGACACGACATTGCGTTGGTCGATCCAAACGCCGCCGCTGCGTAAAGGCCGATGGAATTGCCGTATGATTTTCATGGAGCAAGGGCGCCCGATCATGGAGCGTTCCTTCACGCATTATGCGGGTGGATAGTGCCGTCGCCTGCGCCCACTGCGGCGCGGACGTGTTGGGATCGGGTTTTCGCGGGGGGGACCACGGCGAGGAATTTTGCTGCGATGGGTGCCGTATCGTTCACGGCATTCTCGTGCAGCAGGACGGCGGACGCTACTACGATCTGCTGAAACTGGAAAAGATCCGGCCGCCGCGTGCGGGCGTCTCCAGCGAAATCCGCGAACTGTTTTCAGGCTTTCGCAATCCCGAGGTGTTGCGTCGCATCGGTCGGTGGAACGGCAGCATTCACCGGCTTTCTTTGGGTTGCGCAGACATGCAATGCGCGGCCTGTGGTTGGTTGATGGAACGCGTACTTGGCGGGATTCCCGGAATCATCGGCTATCAGGTGGATTTCCTCCATGGAGAGATGGACGTTTCCTACGACGCGAGCCGCATTGCGCTTCCGGATATTCTCGAAGAGATCGGCCGCTACGGATACGCTTTCAAACCCAAATCCTCCTCCGAATCGCGTCCGGCATTGGATCGCAGTGCATGGATGCGTCTGGCGGTCGCGGCTGCCTGCTTCATGAACGCGATGGCATTCGCCTTCGGACCGTATCTCGGCTTGACGCAAGGAATGCCGGACTCCTGGCGAAAATTCCTGGGCGCATGGAGCTTTGCCAGCGCCCTGCCCGCCGTGTTTTATTCGGCCTTCCCATTCTACCGCGGCGCATGGCGATCTTTGGGTTCGCGCGCATTCACCATCGATGTCACCATTACGCTGGGCATCGTCATCGCCTTCTCCACATCGCTCATGGCGGTGCTGCGCGGCGGCAGTTCCAACTATTCCGACACTTTGGCCGGGCTGGTGTTTTTTCTGTTGTTGGGCCGCTATGTGGTGCGTCGGTTCGAGGGAAGTTTGATGCTGCGGGACAACTGGCATGAGTCTTTGCATCCCGGCGTGGTACGCGTGCTGCGTGGGACGGGGGAGGAATGGATTTCCTTGGAGGAGGTTCAATCAGGCGATCTCCTGCAAATCGAAGCTGGGAATTATCTGCCGGTGGATGGAATCCTGGAGAACGAATCCGGACGGATCGACACGGCATTTTTGACCGGTGAAGATCGGCCACGTTCCTGCAAGCAGGGCGATTTTCTTTTCGCAGGGTATCGCGCATTGGGTTCCGCGCTGCGGTTGCGCGTGGTCAACACGCATCGTGAAACGCGGGCCGCTTCCCTGCAGCGTTCTCTGGAATCCATGTCGGCGCGCAAGAAGCAGCGGAACCTCCGGCGTGAGCGCGTGGCGCTGGGATTCACTTTGGTCGTGGTCATGGCTGCGATCTTCGCTTTCTTTGTGCATCGGAGCGCAGGGTGGGAAAAAGCGCTGGAGATTTCCGCATCGGTGTTCATCGTCTCATGTTCCTGCGCCCTGGCGCTGGCCGTTCCCGTCAGCCGGGGAGTGGGTCTTTTGCGCGCGCACAAGCTGGGACTGCATTTCCGCGATCAAGAAACCTTGGAACGGTTGGCCGGGGTTGAATCGGTGATCTTCGACAAGACCGGCACGTTGACATTCACGCGCCGCAAGATGGAACGCTGGGAGTGGATTTCCGGAACACACGAAATGGATCGCACTCGGATTCTTGCAGGAGTGGAACGATTGACCCGCATGAGCAGCCATCCGGTGTCCACTGCCATTCACGACAGCCTTGCGGAGGGGGCGGGAGAGATATCGGAATTTCAGGAACTCCAGCATTTCGGGGTGTGCGGGGTTTGGAAGGATACCGGAAAGTCCATGCCGCTTTGCCTTTGCCGCTTCGGCGCTTGGGAGGATGTGACAGGTCCGTTTTATGAAATGGGATTGACCCCGCCATCTTCCGGCTTCTTGTCGGCTTCGGAAATTCCGCCTCAATCTTGCGTCTTCGTCAATGGATGTCTCGTGGCGTTCATCTGGATCACGGAAGAGTTGAAGCCCGGTGTTCAGACATTGGTGCGGGAACTGAAGGAAAAGAATATTCCCGCGCTGTTGCTCTCGGGAGATCATCCACACCGGGTCCACGAATTTGCGCAGCGCTGCGGGTTCGAAAAACATTTCGGGGGACTTTCTCCCGAAGATAAACAGGTTGAGGCGCGCACCTTTCAAAAACTTTATGGACGTGCGCTGGCAGTGGGTGACGGGTTCAACGACAGTCTTTTGTTCGGCGAAGCCGAGGCGGCGCTTGCCGTGCAGGGCGCGGCCGGTCCGATGGCCGAAGGCGCGGACATTTTCATGACGTCGCAAAATCCGGAGGCCGTCTCGAGCCTTTTTCGCATTGCATCGGGAACACGCCGGGCCTTGACTGCCTGTTACTGGGTTTCAGGCATTTACAATGCCGCGGCCATCTCGCTGGCGGTGACCGGATTCGTGTCCCCTCTCGTTGCAGCCGTCCTGATGCCCATGGCCAGCCTGTCGTTGTGTGCGACGGCGTGGTTTGTAATTCCCAAACGCTGAGGGTGGAGCATGACGATAACCGAAGAAAAAACACTTGAACAACTCCTGCTGAAATACGACGGAGCGGTTCCCCGCTATACGTCTTATCCTCCCGCCAATTTTTTCACCGAAGATCCCGCGGTGGCGGATTGCGAAGAACTTCTGCGTACCTCCAATCATGTCGGGCCACGGAACATCTCCCTGTACATCCACATTCCCTTTTGCGCGCGTCGTTGCCTGTTCTGCGGATGCCACACCGAAACTGGGCGGCCCGGAGTCTTCATCCGGCAGTATCTGGAAATGCTCCAGAAAGAATTCAGGCTGCTCTTGAGTTATCTCGATCGATCGCGTCCGGTAACCCAGATCCATTTCGGAGGTGGCACGCCCAATTTTGTTCCGTTCGCTAATCTGGAAGAGTTGATGAAATGCATCACCGGCGAACTTCATCTGGATCCTTCTGCAGAGATCGCCATGGAGTGCGATCCATCCTTGATCAGTTTGCCACGGCTTGAAGAGTTGCGGCGTGTGGGGTTCAATCGCCTCTCGTTCGGCATTCAGGACGTGAACCCTCAGGTGCTGGGGGCGGTAGATCGCAGGCCTTCCAGGATAGCGGCGGAGGAACTCGTTCACATTTGCAGAAGCCTGGGATTCACCGGGATTAATCTCGATCTCATTTATGGCCTTCCGTTTCAGACGCGGGAATCTTTCCAAAAAACCGTGGACGCCATCATCGAGGCGGATCCGGATCGCGTTTCATTATTTCCGTACGCCCATGTTCCGTGGGTCAAGGGTCATCAGGCGGCGCTCCAGAAATTTCCCATGCCCGACTCCATGGATCGCCTGCGAATCGGCGCGGAATCACGGGAAGCGTTCCTGCGAGCGGGTTACGATGCCATTGGCATGGATCATTTTTCAAAGCCGGACGATGCGCTTGCCATTGCACAACGCGAGGGACATCTGCACCGCAATTTCCAGGGCTATTGCTCCGCCACAAATGCCGGGCAAGTTTACGCCCTGGGCGCGTCGGGCATTTCACAATTGCATCAGGGATATTTTCAGAACGAAAAGGAAATCGCCCGGTATGAGGCTAAAGTGAATGAGGGGAAACTGCCGATTCACAACGCCTACCGCATGACTCCAGTCGACATATCCGTGCGCAAGATCATCAATTCGTTGCTGTGTCAGGGCAAGGTTGACGTGGAGCGCGCCTTGTCGGAACCCGGCTTGGAACTACCGTGGAAATTCTCCTACCAGATGAATTCCCGCCGCCAACTCGCATCTTATGCGCAGGACGGACTTGTGCGCGAGGAAAACGGGATGCTCGTCCTGACCGACACCGGCCGTCCTCTGGCGCGAATGGTGGCCTCCGCTTTCGACCCCCGGGCCGCATCTTCCGGTCCCGGCACCCTTGAGACGCGCTATTCGCGCGCCATCTGATATGATCCTTGTCGACGCCCCATCCCGTTCTTGCGGACCTCAGGACAATCGGGTAGATTTACCCGGGAATTTTCCAGATCCCGAGACACGCCGGACCATGCTTGAAGATGCTTTCACCCAGGCGGATTACGCCATCAACATCACCGACCCCGCCGGGCGGTTGTTGCGCGTCAACAACGCCTATCTCAAGCTCTACAAGTTCACCTCGGAACAGGAAGTGCTGGGTCAGACCCAGCGCATCATCCGTTCCCCAAGCACGCCGGACAGTCTGTACAAGGACATGTGGCAGACTATCACGCGGGGTCAGACATGGCGTGGTGATCTTGTTAACAAGGCGCTCGATAACAGCGAGGTCCATATCCATCTCACCATCTCGCCCATCCGGCGCAACGGGGAAATCGTGGGCTATATGGGGTTTTCCCTGGATCGCGCACAACAGGTCATGCTGGAACGCCAGTTGTTGCATGCCAACAAGCTAATGGTGTTGGGAACCTTGGGTGCAGGTCTGGCCCACGAGATGAACAACCCGCTGGCCAGCATTCTGCTTGATGCCGAATACCTGAAGGAAATTCATTCCCAACCGGAAACGGCGCTGGACCACAATGCGGCGCTGTCCGCGGCGGAATCGGTGATCCGGGGTGTGGAGCGAATGCGCCGCGTGCTCAAGCACCTGCTGCAATATTCCAAGAAGGACACACCTTCTGAAGCCGGAGAGGTCACGGTACAGGAGCTCATCGAAGAGGCGTTCCTGTTCGTGAACCGGCAGTTGATGAACCGGGGCATCGACATCCGCATCAACATCCAGGAAGGATTGAACGTCCGGGGCATCCGCACGCAACTGGAATCCGTCTTTCACAACCTGATATCCAATTCGCGTGACGCGTTCGAGGAGCGGGGACAGGGAGGGGAAGGGAAATACATCTCCATCACAGGCCGTAGAAATGCCCGCGGCATGGTGGAAATCATTTTTGAGGACAACGCAGGCGGGATTTCATCCGAGCATTTGGAACAGATTTTCGAACCCTTCTTCACCACCAAGGAGGGACAGATGGGAACAGGCCTCGGCCTGTCGTTGTCCCGCAACATCATCGTGGATCACGGCGGGACGATTCAATGCGAATCGTCGGGCGGGAAGACCCGGTTTACCCTCCAGCTGCCGCACGAAGCGGCGTTGCCCAAATAAATCGGGGCTTTTCTAACCCGCCTGAACTTCCGGCTCAGGGGAGTGGATCTGATCCAGCTTCCGGTAAATGGTGCGCAGGCTGATTCCCAGCTCTTCAGCGGTTTTGGCCTTGTCACCGTGATTGCGCTTCAGGCCGTTCTGGATGACCATGAGCTCGATTTCATCCATGGTCATTCCCTTCGCGATGTTCATCTGCGCCAGCCCTTCGCCGTCGCCGCTCAATTCCGCGGGCAGATCGTCCACGGTAATCTGGTGGCCGAGGCACAGGATGACCGCCCGTTCGATGGCGTTTTCCAGCTCGCGGATGTTGCCGGGCCATGCGTAGTGTTCCATGAGCCGCAGCGCATCCGCGTTCACGGAAAGGTTTTCCCGCTTGTTTTTCTTGCAGTATTTCCCGATGAAAAATGAGATCAGGGAAGGAAGATCCTCGGGTCGTTGGCGCAACGGAGGAATGTTCAACGGAATGACGTTCAAGCGGTAGAACAAATCTTCCCGGAATTTTCCGGCCTCGACCATTTTACGCAATGGCTTGTTGGTGGCGGCCATCACGCGCACATTCACTTTCTGCGCGGCCCCTCCCACGGGACTGACTTCGCCGTCCTGCAGAACGCGCAACAGCTTGCCCTGCACAGGCAACGGCAGTTCGCCGATCTCGTCGAGGAAAATCGTCCCGCCGTTGGCGTCCTGAAATTTTCCCTTCTTGTCCTGGTATGCGCCCGTGAAGGCGCCCCTCTTGTAGCCGAACAATTCCGCCTCGATCAGGTTTTCGGGAATGGCGGCGCAGTTGAGCGTAATGAAAGGCTGGGCCGCCCGCGGAGAGTTGGACACGATGTAATTGGCCAGCACTTCCTTGCCCGATCCCGACTCGCCCAGAATGAGGATGGTGGCGTCACTGTTGGCCGCCTGCACAGAACGGTTGAGCAATTCCTTGAAGATCCGATTCTTCCCTACTTCGAAATTCGGCAGCTGGCTCTTGCGCAGTTTTTCCCGGAGAAGAAAATTTTCTTCCAGCAATGAAACCTTTTCAAAGGCGCGGTTGACCACGGCCGTGATCTCCTGCCGGTTAAAAGGCTTGGGGATGAAATCGTAGGCGCCTTTTTTCATCGCCGATACAGCTTCGTCGATCGAGCCGTGACCGGTGATGACGACCACCTGGATGTGCGGATTGACGGACTTGATTTGTTCCAGCAGCGCCAGACCGTCCATCCCCGGCATCTTGAGATCGGTGATGACCACCGGCGGCGTTTCCGTTTTGACCAGTTCCAGCGCCTTTAATGGGTCCGGACTGGTGAGCAGCTCATATCCCTGCCCATTCAATGCTCGGGTCAGTGAGTCCAGAATGCTTTGCTCGTCATCCACAATCAACAGTTTCTTTTGCATGGTCTCTTTCATAAGCAAAACCCAAGCCCTTTCCGTTCAGGACTGTGCGGACTGTTCAATTCCTGTTTTTTGAGAGAATTTGGACACTTAGATTCCATTCCCGAAGAACGCGCTTTAATGTTACTCCTCAGAGTTATGACAGAAAAGAAAAGATATTTGCCGTTTTGGCAGGCACTCTGAAATTCAAAATTTCCTGAAAAAAACTTTTCTCGCTTCCAGTACGATCAACGGAATCAGGCTTAGGCCAATCATAATGCCGGAAGATTTCCAATCCCGCGATTCAACGCGAAGCACCTGCTCGAACAATGGAATTTCGTGAACCGCGATCTGCAGCGCCAGGCTCCCGAACACCACTCCCAATAAAAGCCGCAGGCTTCGCCATTTGGATCGCCAGAATGGACGTTCCTCGGAATAATACGCCAATGCGCGGAACACTTCCGAAAGCACCAAGGTGTCGAAGGCGTCGGCCCGGGCTGCCACGATGTCACCCGAGCGCAACCCGATCCAGAAAGCAATAAGTGAGACTCCCGCCGTGAGGCAACCGGTTCCGAGAAGTCCGAGAATGAAGGAGCGATTGGCGAGTTGTTCGCCGTGATTCCTCGGCTTGCGGCGCATGAGTGAGGCGTCGGCGGGGTCGGCGGCGAGAACGAGCGCAGGCAATCCGTCGGTGACGAGATTGATCCACAACAGATGAACAGGCAGCAGTGGCAGTGGCCATCCCCATAGCATGGGAAGGATCATCACCAGCAGTTCCCCGGCATTTCCGGCCAGCAGGTATTGCAACGATTTACGGATGTTAAAATAAACTCCACGTCCTTCTTCCACGGCCGCGACAATCGAAGCAAAGTTGTCGTCAGCCAGTACCAGATCCGCAGCCTGTTTGGTCACTTCGGTGCCGCCGCGCCCCATGGCGATACCGATGTCCGAGGCCTTCAATGCCGGGGCGTCATTGACACCGTCGCCGGTCATGGCCGTCACCGCACCATGTGAACGCAGCGCTTTGACAATACGCAGCTTGTGCCCGGCGGTGACGCGTGCAAATACCGTGGCACGTTGAACGGCTTCGCGCAGTTGTTCCTCAGGCATCGCATCCAGTTCCGATCCGGAGATGACTTCCGTTTCATCACGGGCAATTCCCAGTTCGCGCGCCACGGCCAACGCGGTTCTCGGGTGATCGCCGGTAATCATGAGGACGCGGATTCCCGCTTCATGGCACTGTGCCACCGCGACTGCCGCTTCGGGACGCGGAGCATCCTGGATTCCCGCCAGTCCTGTAAAGACGAGATCGCGCTCCGCTTCGGCGCGCCCGGGAAGGGGAGATAAACCGTCAAAATCGCGGTAGGCAGATGCAATTACGCGCAATGCCCGTTCCGCCATGCCGGCATTGGCTTCGAGGATCTGGCGTCGCATTTCTTCAGTCAGCGCTTGTTCACCTTCCGCCGATAACTCTCGGGAACACAAGCCGAGCAGCACATCGGGTGCACCGTTCATCAGCAGCCGGATTTTCCCGTCGGGCAGGCGCCGGAAGATACCGTGCCGTTTCGTATCGGAATCAAAGGGATATTCCTGAAGAAAACCGTCCTTTTCGGAAATGCCATGGTAGGTTCCGATCTTGCGCCCCGACGAAAGCAAAGCGGCCTCCGTGGGGTCCCCGCTCGAGTGCCATGCGCCCTCTTCCTGATAGAGGTCGGCGTTGTTGCATCCTACGTGAATCGAGGCCAGATGCCGCAGCCGCCACATCTGTGAATCATCCGGCGCGGCGTCTCGGTGCAGGATTTCACCGGCGGGTTCCAGACCGGCGCCGGTGAGGCGAAAAACTTCTCCGGCCACATACAGTTCACGCACCGTCATTTCGCCGCGCGTCAGCGTTCCGGTCTTGTCCGTGCAGATGATCTCGGTTGCTCCCAAGGTTTCCACCGAGGGAAGCCGGCGGATGAGTGCGCGACGGCGCGCCATGCGTTTCACGCCCAGCGCCAGTGCGATGGTGACCACGGCTGTGAGTCCTTCGGGAACGGCGGCCACGGCAAGGCTGACCGAAGTGAGGAACATCGGCATCGGCCGCAATCCGCGCAGCAATCCGAGCACAAACACCAGCCCCACCAGAACAAGACACACGCGTAACACCCATTTTCCGAATAGCGTCAATTGTTTTTGAAGCGGCGTGTCGTCGTCCGATTCGGCTTCCAGCATTCCGGCAATGTGTCCGATTTCGGTGTTCATCCCGGTGGCCGTCACCACGGCGCGTCCGGTTCCCGTCACAACCGAGGTGCCCATGAGCGCGAGATTCATCCGGTCCGCCAGCGGGGCTTGCGTGTCGAGCAGGATTTCCGCGTCTTTTTCCACCGGCAAGGATTCACCGGTGAGCGCCGCTTCGCGGACGTGCAGATCCGAGACTTGCAGCAAGCGTGCATCTGCGGCCACTAGGTCGCCGCTTTCCATCAACAGCACGTCGCCAACCACGATCTCCGCGGCGGGTATCAATACGGCGCGTCCATTGCGCAGCACCCTGGCCGAAGGTGCGGTCATTTTCTTCAAGGCGGCGATGGCCTGTTCGGCGCGATACTCCTGAAAGAATCCGATCACCGCATTCAGAATCACGATGATCGAAATCGCCGCCGAATCCACCCATTCCCCGACAGCACCCGAAACCAATGCGGCGGCGAACAGAAGCAACACCAAAGGACTCTTGAATTGTTCCGCCAGCAATTTCCAGGGACGGATGGGCGCGGCCTCCCGCAATACGTTCGGACCGTTTGCAGTGAGCCGTCGTTGCGCGGTTTCCGAATCCAATCCCCGCAGTGAATTGGTCTCGAGTCGGGCGGCGGCCGTGGCGGCGTCGAGAGTATGCCATGCGGTCGTCATGCGAACCTAAGGATAATAGCACGCGGTTCATCTAAGGTGTCCGGGATTTCCCGTGCCAAAACGTCGCAAGTGATCCTGAGCGAACCTTTCCGAACTACAATTGGACCATGCGGATCGCGTTTCTTGGAGCCACCGGGACGGTCACGGGTTCCCGATATCTGTTGGAAAAAAGCCGCGGTCGCATGCTGGTGGATTGCGGTCTTTTCCAGGGCCTGAAAACCTTGCGCTTGCGCAACTGGTCTCCCATTCCCACGGATGCATCCAAACTCAATGCCGTATTGCTGACGCACGCACACCTCGATCACAGCGGATATCTCCCACGGCTGGTTCGAGAAGGTTTTCAGGGAACAATCTTCGGCACTGAACCCACGTTGGAGATCGCCCGCATCCTTCTGTTGGATTCGGCAAAATTGATGGAGGAAGATGCTGATCATGCCCGGCGACATGGGTATTCCAAGCACAAGAAACCAGTGCCTCTTTATACTCAAAGAGACGCCGAACTTTGCTTCCGGAGGTTTTCCCCGTTGCGATGGGGAGATTCGCAGCGTCTCCCCGGCGGATTCGAAATCGAAATCCGGCGGGCAGGACACATCCTCGGCGCATCCAGTGTCAGTGTACGATCCGGAAACATTCGCGTTGCATTTTCCGGCGATCTAGGACGCACCGGCGATCCGCTCCTGCCGGATCCGGAACCACCGCCCGCTTCCGATTATGTCGTGATCGAGTCCACGTACGGGAACCGCGTACATCCCGCCGCTAATCCCATGGGCCAGTTGGAACAACACATTCTCGCCGTCAACGCGCGCGGCGGAAAGGTGATCATCCCGGCCTTTGCAGTGGGTCGTACACAGTACATCCTGTATTGCCTTAGCGAACTTCGGAAACAAAAGCGCATTCCCGATCTGCCGGTGTTCGTGGACAGCCCAATGGCATCTAAAGTCACGGGGCTGTATGCGCGACACGCGAGTGAACATTGCTGGGATGCGCAGGCCTGCGAAAGGATTTTTGCCAGCGCGCATTACGTGGAGGATCGCGAAGAATCGATGCGGTTGACGCAACGGGAGGGTTCTTGCGTCATTCTGAGCGCGTCGGGGATGGCCACCGGCGGCCGTGTGTTGAATCATTTGCAGGCCTGCGCGGGTGATGCCCGAAACTTGATTCTGTTCTCGGGATACCAAGCTGCGGGGACACGCGGAAGCGATCTCGTATCGGGACGCAAGGAAATCAAAATTCACGGGGAGTATGTTGAGGTCCGGTGCGAGGTTGCCCAGCTTGAAAGCGCTTCAGCGCATGCCGATGCCCCGGGGTTGCTTGCCTGGCTTGGGAAGATTCCCTCCCCGCCACGCCGCGTTTTCGTGACGCATGGCGAACCTTCCGCAGCGGATGCGTTGCGCCGGCAGATTGTGGACAAATTGGGATTCGACGCAGTAACACCGGAATACGGTGACAAAGTGGAGTTAGGGTAATTCTACTTGCATCGTATTACGAGAATGTGTTGCTCTCTCAACTAATTCTGCGAGAAATTTGATTCGGATAGAATCGCGCCGCCATGGTCAGTGATGATTTTTCGTGAGAGGGAGAGGTCCGGCCCTGTTCCGGCCTGCTCTTCCTTGGTTATGAAGAAAGGTTCGAAGATTTTATCGAGATGATGCTCGGGAATCCCCCGGCGTTGTCTTCAAACAGGATGTCCAGAAAACCGACCGACGTTTTTCCGGCAGAGATGCGGATGTACTTCTTCCCCTCCCGATCCGTATTCGAAGCATGCATCTTTATTTTCGATCATACGCTATGGGGCTGTTTTCTCATTTTTTGGCATATGCCAGAACGGGCCTACCGTTTTCAAAGCGTGTAAAGATCGCGAATCTTTTTTCCATTTTCAGTGCGCGCGAAAACAAATAACGCGTCTCAATACTGTTGTGGCGGGAGAGTAGTTTTTCGAACTGATCCAGTTCCATGCGAAGCTCGTTGGCGATCGAAATCAAAGGTTCTTGAATGTGATGTGCGCGGATCTTATCGAAAATGTTTGCCACAGTTTTCTTGAGATGGTCTTCGAGGATATTCAGATCTTCGGTCGCGAAGGTTTCCAGGGCAATCTCGCTGAGAAGCGACTGCGCGTGCGGGTCGCACAGAAACGCCTCGAGGCGGAGGATATGGGGAAAGATCCGGTTTTCCTCCTCGCGCATGTGGGCGAGGAACACCTTTTTGAAGGAGAGGAACGCCCGGTGGACATGTTGCAGCCAGAAAGCATCCGGATAAATGGGAAGCCCTTCTCTTTCGAGCAGGTGGAGGATGTTGCTCAGGTGTTTTGTCCGAAATTCCCGATGCTGCGCCGTTAGATGATCCATGATGAGGTAGAGCGGTTCCTTGGCCCAATCTGAATCTTCAGGCGGAACCGGCAAATCTTGTACCTGACGTATCCAGGACGCGGTGTCAAGACCAGATATCCGGCAAAACTCTTCCAAAGGAAGGTCCAATTGATGCCAGAATTTCAATCCAGAGGCGTTGAGCAACCCGACAGCGGCGGGCCGTATCCTCAGCAGGTGAGATAGGGGGATTTTTTCCGTTAATTCCATGTCATGTGTTTATGCAAGATCCGTGCCGTACTGGATGCCCTTAAGACACCGCTCATTCGAACCCACTCTCCGTTGAGGAAGGCTGTTGCTCGCTTTCTGACAAAGTCTTTTGCAAGAGTGGCAAAAAAAGGTGTCTCGACATTGCCTGTTTTCGGGTTTCTTCCTCATGTCAGCAAGGGGAGGGACGGTATGGGTTTTGCTCCGGAATACCATCATTCAGTCCACTTGCAAGGGAGGTCAATTGGTCAGGATTAATATCACGGGATTGCTGGGAGATGAATCCGAATATCTTCTGAACCATGCATGTCGGACTTTCCCAAAGGAAAAACTCCACGTTCCTGGACCCGATTTCGTGGACCGGATTTTTTGTCAGTCAGACCGTCCCAATCCGGTGCTGAGGAGTCTGCAGTCCCTTTTCAATCATGGTCGATTGGGGGGTACGGGTTACCTTTCGATTCTTCCCGTAGATCAAGGCATCGAACACTCGGCGGGTGCCTCCTTTGCTCCCAATCCCGCTTATTTCGACCCGGAAAATCTGGCGCGACTTGCCATGGATGGCGGCTGCAACGCCTTCGCCTCAACATTGGGTGCGATGGGGATCGTGGCAAGGAAGTATGCCCACAAGATCCCCTTCATCGTAAAGCTCAATCACAACGAGCTATTGAGCTATCCAAATCGCAGCGATCAAATTTTTTTCGGTCAAGTGCGTCAGGCATGGGACTTGGGCGCAGCCGCTGTCGGTGCTACGGTTTATTTCGGTTCTCCTGAAAGTTCCCGACAGATTCATGAAGTTTCCCATGCGTTCCGAGAAGCGCACCAGCTTGGAATGGCGACGGTATTGTGGGCCTACCTGCGCAATCCGGCTTTCAAAACCTCGGAGACCGATTATCATCTCTCCGCCGACCTCACGGGACAGGCCAATCATCTGGCCGTGACGCTTGAAGCCGACATTGTCAAGCAAAAACAGGCGGAGAACAACGGTGGTTACCTAGCTCTGCAACATGGAAAGACCAGCCCCAAGGTCTACGAAGAACTGACTTCCTCCCACCCCGTCGATCTAGTTCGTTACCAGGTTCTCTCCAGTTATTCGGGCCGGATAGGACTGATCAACTCCGGCGGCGCTTCGGGTCATGATGATTTGCGCCAAGCGGTTCGAACGGCGGTTATCAATAAACGCGCCGGTGGCATGGGAATGATTTCCGGGCGGAAGGCTTTTCAAAAGTCTTTCAAGGAAGGAGTCGACTTGTTGAATGCCATTCAGGATGTGTATCTGGATAAGACCGTCACCTTGGCCTAATCGGTATGTCGGTGCAGTTCAAAGCTTTCCAGTTCATCTTTTTGAATTGTGATTATGCATGACGTGACACTTATATGTGTTTTCCGTGTGTTCTACGGGATAGAAACAATGGCAAGGCAGGTTGGTGCACTCTGAGGGACTCGAACCCCCAACCCAGAGCTTCGAAGGCTCGTACTCTATCCAGTTGAGCTAAGAGTGCATGGGGGAGGAAAACTAATTCCCCCGCTGCAACCCCGGAAACAGGCCGATGCTGGGAATTCCGCGATAATATTTCTGTAAACGAATCAGTGTACCGGTGGAATCGTAGAATCGGCGATCACCGTGCAGTTCCCCGTTCACGTATTCCGCGGATTCACGCAATTTGCCTTGACTATCCCACATTTTCCACATGCCGGATTTTTTCCCATCGAGGAAGATTCCTTCCGCCTGCAGTTTTCCATTCGCGTGCCATCGTTTCAATGCCAGCGGTTTTCCATTCTTGAAGGATTTGATTTCCAAAACGCGGCCCGTTGAATCGTAGCGGGTCTTGGTTCCCGTACCGAGGCGGAAAAATCCGCGCTCGATGACACGTCCCGTGCTGTCCCAAGCCAGGGAGCTGTCATCTGGCAATCCGTGGTGAAAAGAGCGATGTGCCGCGGGAAGTGCGTTGGGGTGGAATTGCTGCCACAGTGAATCCTGTTCTCCGATGCTGTCGTAGAATCCGCGAGTCAACGTCTTGCCGTCCGGATCTTTTTCAACGTAAGGCCCGACATGTTTCCCGTTCCGGCAGGCGTAATCTTCCTTCAACGAATCATTGCCGTAAAAACTTCGAAAGTGGCCTGAGGCGTTGGACTCGAAACACGAGTTGCGCAAGATCTCCGTGCCCGCGGGATTCCATTCGATCCACTCACCGGTTTGTTGGCCGTTCGCGTAGGTGCCGCGTCGACGCGGGTTGGAGTTTTCCCAGAACTCCGTCCACAAACCTTCTTTCTGGCCGTGGAGGAAGGCGCCCTTCGCCGCCACGGTATAGGCGTTGTAGTAATACTCCCACTTGCCTTCGGAATTCCCCGTCGTGTAATTCCCGCGCGCCTTGAGATCGCCGTTGGGCCAGAAGTCCTTGAATTCACCGTCGACATCGCCGTTGCGGAAATGGGTTTCAGTTTCGATCTTGCCGTTGGCGAAGTACGCGATTTCACGGCGGAGATGCAGCGAATCCTTCGGGCCGAACCATCCGTACTCGCGGACGAGCTTGGGTTTGTTTTCGAGGTAGGTTTCGACGGTTTCCCTGCGGCCGCACGCGGCAAGCAGGAGCGACCCGATCAGAACAAGCGCACGCACTTTTGATACAGATCCTTGAGCCGTGAGCCCGGATCGTACTTGGCTTTGAGGCGGTGGTAGGTGTCCCCATTGTAGCGTCTCCAGAATTCCTCTTCGCCGAGGAAGGTGGAGGAATACAGCATCTTCACACCACCGAGTTCAAAACACTTCGCATCCAGGATGCGCGTGTAGTGCTGATCTTCCCTGCCTACGGGGCGTTTCACCTTGCAGTAGCAACCGAGATTGAAATACAGCGTCTCGGGGCGAATCGGGTACAGGGACGGAGCGCGCGGCGTGCGGATGGCCACGGCAAGCCACGGGACTCCGTCAAGATCAACGTTGTCGAGCGCAAAGCGGAGCATTTCTCCGGCGCGATCCCAAGGCACTTCCCAATCCTGGATCAGAAAGTCGCGTCCATCATCGCCCTTCCACGGCAGACTGTTTTCAAAATCCATGAACCGCTTGTAGAATCCTGAATGACGCATCGAAGAAGGCGCATATCGGCGGAGCAGGCGATAGGGAAGGCTTTCGGGAAGATTCCAGAACCATTCCGGATCGTAGCGGAAGAGATAATCCTTGGCCGTCAGGTACACGTCCGGTTTTTCCGCCAGCAGTTTGTAGAAGACGTTTTTCCGCAGGATGTCATCCACGTGCGGCACTTGCTCCACGTAGCGTGCCACGGTGAGCATCAACCGGTCGGGGTCGTACATGAGGGCTTCGACGAAATCCACATCCGACTGTTCCGTGGCCGCGCGCATGGCGTCCAGAAATGCCTCGGGATTGCGGTGGGTTGTGGTGCGCAGATGCACGAACGGCATGGCGCGCATGAGCCGGATCTTCGCGCGAAGCACATAACCCAGCGAGCCGTAGGAGTTGCCGAGGGCGCGGAACAAATCCGCGTGCTCATTATCCGCGGTGCAGGTGACGATGCGGCCATCGCCGAGCAACACTTCAGCTTCGACGAGGCTGTCGTGTACGAAGCCGTGGAGATGACAATTCGATTCGATGCCGATGCCCACGGTCGCGCCCCCCAGCGTGATATGCTTGAGTTCCGGAGTGATGAGGGGGGCAAAGCCCCGCGGCAAGGTGGTGTCCGCAATGGACTCGAACGTGGCCAGTCCTTCCACGTCGAGAATGCGATTGGCGGTATCCAGATTCAGGACGTGATTGAATCCGCTCAGATCGAGCGAACGGCTACGCTTCTGGCGCGGCGCGTAGCGAAACAGATTGGAGGAGGTGCGTTTGCGCAGGGAGAATTGACCGCCAAGCGCCGCGATGCCTGCCAGCAACGCGGCTTTGCGCTTCTCGTATTCGACCGGATTGGAAAGGGACATCTAGCGCACCGAGACGTATCCGCCCGGAACGCCGTATTTGGAAAGAACGATTTGCCAGAGCTGGTTCTTGCGGCCCCGGAAGGAGCCTGCGCAGTTCAGCAGGTAGTAGGACCACATGCGGTAAAAGCGTTCGCCGTATTTCTCCTTGTGGCGCGGCCAGTTGCGGACGAAATTCTCGTACCAAGCCATGAGGGTTTTGTCGTAATCCGGTCCGAAGTTGTGCCAGTCCTCCACCACGAACCGGTGCTCCATCTGGTGGCTCAACTGGCGGATGGAGGGCAGCACGGCATGGGGGAAGATGTATTTGTCCAGCCAGGGCTCCATGCCGACCACGGAGGCGTTGCCGCCGATGGTGTGCACCAGTGCCATGCCGTCATCCTTGAGGCTGCGGTGGATGACCTCGAAAAAAGTCCCGTAGTTTTTGTAGCCGATGTGTTCGCACATGCCGATGGACACAACGCGATCATAAAGGCCGGTTGCATCGCGGTAATCCTTCAGCTGGATGTCCACGGGCAGATTCCTGTTGTACTCCCGGGCATAGGCGACCTGTTCCTCGGAGATGTTCAACGCTGTGACCTCGCAACCGTATCTCTCTGCCGCGAAATGCGCGAAACCACCCCAGCCGCAACCCAGCTCGAGCACCTTCATGCCTCGCTTCATGCCGAGCTTGCGGCATATCAGATCCAGTTTTTGTTCCTGCGCCTGGTTCAGGTTCTGCGCGTCTTTCCAGTAGGCGCACGTGTATTGCATGAACGGATCGAGCATGTCCTTGTAAAAGTCGTTGCCCAGATCGTAGTGCTGCTGGGCGACGGTCTTGGACCAGCGCTTGTTCTGGCGGTTGATGAGTTTCGACTTGATCACGTCCATCACCAGAATCCAATTGGTGGGCAGTTCGTGATCCAGGCGCGCGCCGAGAAGGCGACTGAACATCTCATCCATTTGTTCGCAATCCCACCAGCCATCCATGTAGGATTCGCCCGAACCGAGGCTGCCCTGCGCCATGATGCGCGGGTAGAAGTCGGGATTATGAACCTGAATATCCCACGGACGATCCCCATTGAAACGGATGTCGGCCTTCGCGAGCCACTCCGTGAGAAAACGTTCGGCGCGTGCCGTACGGGAGGATGTCTGTGAGGATTGAATACCCAAGGTCATTGATGCAAACCTTCAGTCAGATTTCAAATTAAATAAATCGGGACTCCGATTTTGCCAAGTAAGGCTCAGGATTTGTTCGAAAATTTCAATCCTAGCAAGGGGATTTCCACCCAGTCCGGACGGTTGTTCAGTTCGTAGTGAAGCTCGTAGGCCGTTTTCTCCAACACATAAAGATCGAGCAGGTCGTCTCGTACGGAGGGGGTCTGCGGCAACAGCCGGGAATCGGAAAAGATTTCGAAATAGCTTTCCAGAAAAAGCCGGGTCATCGTCGTTGCCAGTGCCGGAGCTTTGGCCACATGGCTGGCGTAATGGAAGGAGCGCAACATGCCCGCGGTATCTCGAAGCGGGGAATATTTGCGGCGTCGTTCTTCCAAGATCCGCGTCGGCTCGCCTTCGAAGTCGAGAAACCAGAAATTGTGACCGCTGTGCAAAATCTGTCCGAGATGGAGATCGCCATGCACACGGATCTTTTGTCCCAACGCATCTTTTGATAAAGCGGTTTCGAGTTCTATCAGCCGTGCCAATGCGGATTCGACAATGTCGGCTGCCTCAGGATGTCGACCTTTGATTTGCTCCAGGGAATCGTTCAAAATCTTTTCCGTACTTGTGCGAATTGCCGTGATATCATCCGGCAACAACGGCTCGGGCGCAAAAGCCGAATCGTCGTGACACGATCCCAATACCAGATGCAAACCCGCGGTGCGTTTGCCCAGCAACTTGACCCAGTCAGCGAGATGGCCAGGGAAAGGAACCGTCTCCATCTCGAGGTTTCCTGCGATGCGTGCCAATGGCGACATGCGTTCGAGCACGTACTCCCAGGCGTTTTCCCGTGCATCGATTCTTGCCTGTGCCACAGCGACGACCACAGGAGTTGATGACGCAGGTTGCCACGCCACGTTTCCCAGAAACGACGGGATGCTGGGATAACCGGCCCGTTCCAGAAACGCCAGCATTTCCGGTTCCGGATTGATTCCATCCTCGATCCGGCGGTACAGTTTCAGAAAATGGCCCGAAGAGAACATCATCGAAGTATTGCTCTGTTCGCCTCTTATCAGTTCCGAAGAAGTTTCCGGTCCCATGTTTTTCTTCAATGCTTCTCTCAGCAACGCCACGCGATAATCCGCGGTTTCCGTGGCATCGACGATCCAAGTTGCGTTGTGATCGTTCAGGAGCCGGCAGAGAATTTTGTCACGGGGGAAATCTTCTTTCAACCCGGATATCTCCACCAATGGAAGAACATATCGTTCCGTATTGCCGTCGTTGAGCACGACCTTAACCACGGTGAAGTTTGCCTTGTCGCCGCTTGTTGTTGGGAAACGTTCCCATGTATCAAAGGATGCTTTCGCGATCTGTTTCGCTTTGGAGCGGTACCAACGCTGGCGGATGAGATAATCCGGCAGTATTTCCCGTTCCAGCCGCGAACATGTGGCGTCCTGCGTCAGCGCCTCCTCCAGTGAAGCTGCAATGACAGCCGGGAATTGCGCTACATTTTCCGAAACCACGGAGTTGCTCACGGTGCCAAAGTTAGTCAGAGTCGAAATCCGCTATTACGCGCAGTTGCGGGAAGACTTGCGCCTTTCCAATGAAGAGATCGAACTGGAGCTCCCGGCCACCGAAGAGGACATTCTCAACCGCCTCGCACAACTTCATCCCAAACAAGCGGCATTGTTCCTTGCTTCCCGCGCCGCTGTGGAGGATGAGTATCTGCCTCGCGGAACCGTGGTGCAGGATCTTCGGGCCGTGGATGTGATTCCTCCCGTGAGCGGCGGTTGAAGATGGAATCGTTTTTCACGGACAGCCCATTGGATCACGAAACGCTCCGGCGTTCGGTGGAAGATGATGCCGCGGGCGCGGTGCTGGTGTTCGATGGCACAGTGCGCAACCACAGCGAGGGGCATACGGGCATTGTGGCGCTGGAATATGAAGTCAAGTTGCCGATGGCGGATAAACTTGTCGCCCGCATTCTGGAAGAGGTCCGGACAGAGATCCCTGTGCTCAAGATCGCGGTGGGGCATCGCATGGGTCGGGTTTCTCTGCGCGAACCCACGGTGATCATCGCCGTGAGCGCGGCGCATCGTGACGAAGCTTATCGCGCTTCACGGAAAATCATCGATCGTATCAAGCACGAGGCGCCGATCTGGAAGCGTGAGATTTTCGCAGATGGTACGTCGGAGTGGAGTCTGGGGTGCACGGCATGCAAGTGAAGGCCATTCTCGATCATGCCGTCGCAGGTAATCGGATTTCACCCGAGGATGCGTTGAAATTATTGACGTCGGAAGACTGGACTTCCATCGTTTCGGCCGGGCATATGCGGCGCAACAAGCTGCATGATCCGAAAGTGGTCAGCTACACGGCCTACCGCGTGGTCAACTACACCAACTTTTGCGATGTGGACTGCACGTTCTGCAGTTTCAAGGACGAGATCGACAGCGATCGCGGCTATACGCTGACACTTGAACAGATCGCAACCAAGACCGAAGAAACCCTGGCGCTCGGCGTGGATCAGATCTTCTTCCAGGGCGGGGTGAATCCCAAGCTGCCGCTATCCTACTATCTCGACGCTTTTACGATGCTGCGCGACAAATACAAGGTGGCGATTCGCGCCTTGTCGCCCATCGAATTGAAACGGCTTTCCGGGCATATCGCCATGCCGCTGCCGGAATTGTTGCAGAAGTTCAAGGATGCAGGTGTGGGGTCGGTTCCGGGCGCGGGCGCGGAGATTCTCACCGAGCACATGCGCGGCGTGCTGTCGCCGAAAAAACTTTCGGGTGAGGATTGGTGCGCGGTGATGGGGGAATGCCACAAGGCTGGGCTGCCCGGTTCGTGCAATATCGTGTTCGGCTCCGAGGAGACGCCTGAGGATATCGTCGAGCATCTGCGCCTGTTGCGCGAACAACAGGACAAGACCGGTGGATTTTTTTCCTTCATCCCGTGGGTATTCCAACCACAGACCAAGCGATTCCCGATTCGACACGTCACAGGACGCGAGTATCTGCGCCTGCTGGCGGTGTCTCGCCTGTTTCTCGACAACATCGCCAACATCGAGGTGTCGGTGATGGTAATGGGGAAGGAACTCGCTGAGCTCGGGCTTTATGCCGGAGCCAACGACATCAACAGTATTGTGATTGAGGAAAACGTTCTGCGGTCATCCGGACTCAAGACGTTGAACGGCGCGCAACGGTTCATCCGCGAGGCTGGTTTTACGCCGAAGCGCAGGACGATGAATTATGAGTTTGGAAGGTATCCGGACTAAGGCCCTTCGGCCGCAACGTCGATATCGATCTTCAAATCATCCGCCGTTGGAATCATCAGCAAGGTCGGGCGCTTTAGCTTGAAGTCCGACAGCTTCACCATAAAATTGCCTTTGATGTGGACGCGATCCTTCGAATATTCCGGCGTCACCATAAAATCAACGGACCGCTTCACTCCGTGAAAGGTGAGCTGGCCGAACAACCGGTATCCCTTTTCCACCCTGATGGCCGAGTCGGCGGAGAATTCCACGGAGGGATATTTGAAGGCGTCGAGGATTTCCAAAGTGTGTGAATCGCGGTTGGAGTTGCCGCTGTTGAAGGAGTCGATCGAAGCTTTGACGTGAACTTGCGGCCGCGTCGTATCGTTGCCCAACTCCACCGTGCAATTGAAATCCTGGCTCACGCCCTCGACTTCATGCAACGGATGGTGAATATGGTAACTGATGCGAGACTCGCCCTTGAGCGCCGTGTAGGATTTCGCGGAAACCGCGGTTGGAAAAGCGGCGAAGGTTGAAATCAACAGGGCATGTGCTAAACGGAAATTTTCCATGGTATCTCCCTGAACGGCCACTAGAAGGTCACGACCATCATGGCCGCTGCGAATGCCACCGTGGTTGTGTATCCCGAAATCATGTGCACCGTCTTGATGGTGTGCGAACCGCCCCCTTTTTGATCCTCAATCATGGTAGCAAGAAGCGGAGTCAGAATCATGCCCGTGAAATGGATTCCTCCCAGTAGCTTGTGCGTGGATACCGTATTCCATTCTCCCCGGCGGATCATGGGCGGAGGGGTGAATAGCGCCAGCGAGGCCGTAGTGAAATACATGGTGACCGTGGTCCAGCCCAGGGTGGATTTCACGTCGCCGAGACTTTCGTTACCGTTGTAGACCATCTGTCCCACCGCGACCGTGGCGATCATGCTGGCAAGAGTCGCAAATCCACCGATTTGATGTGCCGTCAGGAGGGTGCGCCGGAGTCCCATTTCCTTTTCCCGGCCTTCTGGCGTGAGAGGGAAGTCGAACATCTTGCGCATCGCCCCATGTTCGGACCACATGACGGACTCAATGGGGCCGAGCCTTTCTGGAAGCAGCGAAAGATGCGTTTCAAGAGTATCAGCGGCGTGCGCCGCCGTGATGCAAAACAACATTGCAATGGTCGGCTGGAGAAAGCGTTTTAAAGTCATGGGATTTTTCCATTGCGCGGTGAGAACTGGAATCTACAAAGCTCACAGTTCTAAAGGCGTTATTGTTTCCGGAGAAACGGAGATTTTTTTCTGTCAAGATGACAGAGTTATCGCATCTTGCTTTCTAGAAAGTCACCACAAGCAATGCCGCCGCGAAAGCCGCAGTGGTGGTGTATGCCGAGGCCAGATGAACGGTTTGCATTTGCCGGTTGTCCTTGGCGAGCTGGCTTCCGAGATAGGGTGTCACCATCATGCCCGTGAAATGGATGGCGGCCAGCAGCTTGTGGGTGGACACGGTGCTCCATTCCCCCCGGCGGATCATCGGGGGTGGCGTGAATAAACCGAGCGATGCCGTGGTGAAGTACATGCCTACCGTGGTCCACGCCATGGCCGAATGCAACTGCAGCAGATCGCGATCGCCGTTATAAACCTTCTGTCCCAGTATGACCGTGGCCGTCATGGCCGCCAGCGTCGCGAACCCACCGAGTTGGTGCAGGCCAAGCATGTTGCGGCGCAGGCGCATTTCCTTTTCCCGGCCTTCGGGCGTCAGGGGAAAATCAAATATCTTGCGCATGGCTCCATGTTCGGACCACATCAGGGATTCCATCGGTCCCAGCTGCGAAGGCAACAGGGGCATGGTGGTGTCCTCCTGCGCGTGAATCGCGGCGATACACAGCACAAGAAGGCCCCCGGTCAGTATGTGGGAAAAGCGCATGAGATTCCGTTATTCATGAATGGAAACATTGAACCATGAAATAACAATTCGGTTAGCTTTAAGTCACAAGGGAGGAAAGGTTTTGCGTTCCATCCTGCGAATCCTGACGTTGTTATCGCTTGCCGTGCTCCCGGCTTTCGGTGCCGGGAAAAAGACTGTTGTTTCTTTTGTTGGCGGGGCGACACGCTCCCTTCCGTTTCATGCGAGTCCAAATGTCGGCGGCGATTACGGCTTTCGCGGTGGCGTGGGATATTTGGGGTCCATTCCTGCCGGTGAACTGGTGCTGCCGGTGGAAGTGGATCTCATCTACCGCAGAATCTCCCTTGGTTTCACCGATGAATTCGACAAGGCGACGTTCACGGATCTCCAGATGCCCGTGATCTTCCATGCGCCATTCTCTTCGTGGCGCTGGCTGGAGGCCATGGCCATCTGGGCGCCTTCGTACACGCTGGGAATGGTGTCCGAAAGTCCCGACGCCGGAAAGATTACCTACACCGATGCATTGCGCACGCGTTTCAACATGGGATTTGGCGGAGGGCTTCAGGCTTCCTTCTTCGGGGCAGGCCTGCGTTCTTACTGGGTCTATGACATCTTCTCGCCGTTTCCTGCGTCGAGACTGACCTTTGCCGATTGGGGCGTGGAGATCACAGTACCTCTTCTCCGCAGGGAATGACCGTGAAGCGCATTCTCTGGACGCTCGTTGCGTTGCTGGTGTTGTCCTGCGATGAACTTTCCTCCCCGCCGCCGGCTCCGGATACGGGTCATTTGTTTCAGGATTCCCTGGGAATCTGGCGCAGCACGGATGCGGATAGCCTGCCGTTTCTGGACATGCCGCTTTCTTACCGGGAGTTTTGGCGTTACTGCGCCAACTGTCATTCGGGTTCCGGTCAAAGTCCTCTTGCCGTGAAGGCTCGGCGGGCGCTTCAAATCAACACCTGGGAGCAGATCCTTTCCTACGGACCCGAGAAACTGGTGCTGGCCGCAAAGTCCGGAGGCATGCCATTGCCGCCTTCACCGTCTGTTCCCGATGAAGTACTGTCGCGCGTTCAGGCGTATCTTGCGGCATGGCCCGCGCCAGACACAGCGCAACCGCTGCGCCTCCGGGGTTATCGCTATGCAGCGGCGGAAAATTTCGTGCGCACCTATTGCGCCGATTGCCATACGCCCGGAGGGAAGAATGCCGACAAACCCGTGGCCGCGTTGCATCTGATGCTGGATGACTACGAAGAGTGGCGCAAGCACGAGCATTACATTCAGGAGCGGCTGGATACGAACAACTTGTTGCCTATGCCGCCGCAGGAGTACACGGATGCCTTGGATCCTGCGGTACGCGCGGCGTTGCCCGCAGCGCGGACGCGGATGATCGCGTGGATCGACAGCCTGTCTCCCAACACAGCCGATGGAAGCGGAAAGGGAGAGCCTCCGGTTCACATCGCCGTCAAGGATGTCCAATATGAGCCCGCCTACCGCCTTATCAACCATTATTGCGCCGATTGCCACACCGAGGGTGGTTTGAATGTGCGACAGTTGGACGGCTGGACCGCATTACCATTGGATGCTTACACAGGCTGGAAAAATGCGGCCTCGCTTTTGTTGAAACGACTGGATTCGGCGGATGCCGTGCATTTCAACTTGGAAATAATGCCCCCCGCCAATTTCCGTTATCAGCCCACCCGCGCCGAACGCGACTCGTTGTTGGAGTGGCTGCGGCTCGGCTCTCCCAACACGGCGAACGGGAGATAGATTTATTCCACAGCCAAATCTGGAAAAACAGGGAGGCCTCATGCACGTATCAAGTATTTCGATCCTGGCAGGTTTCGCAATGAGTCTCGGCGTATCCGTCGCCGCCATTCCCAACACCGTCACCTTGCGAGATTTTTTCGGTCTCACGTTCAACCGTCCGCTCTATGTGGCGGAAGTGCCAGGGCGCGACAGCAATTTTGTGGTGGTGGAACAACTTCCGGCCACCGGCACAGCGGCATCGGTCATTGCTGTGCGCCGGGTCAACGGTACGTGGACAAAGTCCACCATGGTCACGGTGACAGTGGTGACGAACCAGAACCAGATGGGGCTGCTGGGTTTTGCCTTCCATCCCCAGTTTCACACCAACCGCAAGTATTATCTCAGTTATAATCCCAACGCCGCCACGAGTTTGATCGTGGAACGTGTTGCCGACACCTCGTTCATCCGCGATGGCGGCACTGCGCAGAAAACGATCTTGCGCGCCGTGCAACCTCAGACCAATCAAAATGGTGGTGGCATCGGCTTCGGGCCCGATGGATTTCTCTACATCGGTTTTGGAGATGGAGGTGGCAACGGAGATCCACAGGGTCGTGCGCAGAATATGGACTCACTGATGGGTAAAATGTTGCGAGTGGATGTGGATGGGGCTGACGCTTTTCCCACGGATACCACGCGCAATTACGCCATTCCCTCGGACAATCCGTTTGTGGGAGGCGGGCATAAGGCCGAGGTTTGGGCCTATGGATTGCGCAACCCGTGGAGATGGTCTTTTCATCCGGTGACGGGAGAGCTCTGGGCAGGTGATGTCGGACAGGGGAATCCGAATACCACCGGTTATGAGGAGATATCACGCATTACCAAGGGCGGTAATATGGGCTGGCCCGTCATGGAGGGGGCGCATTGCTATCCACCCGGGACCGCGACGTGCAACAGCGCCGGAATGATCGCGCCGGCGCAGGAATTGACGCGCACCCAGAGCAACGCCGTCATTGGTGGGATGTTTTTTTCCGGTAATGCGTCCGCGGCCTTGAATGACGTTTATTTCTACGGCGACAACGCCAGCGGAAGGCTATGGGGCGCGCGTGCGGATCGCGGCGGCGCATTCACAGAAACCCAGCAATTGACACCCACCGTGGCCAATCTCAGTTCCTTCGGAATGGATTCTCGCGGCCGCCTCTTCGCCCTGCGTCTGGGAACCGGTACCACAAACATCGCGTCCAACACCGGGGCGGTCATGATACTTGAATCTCCCGACATGGTGCCCTCCGCCATCCGATCCACATATCGCAATGGATCACGTCCCATCGCACGCAGTGATTTGATGAATCCGGGAAAATATTCCCTGCGATCGCTTGATGGCCGCGGAGTCGGTCCGGGATCGCGGGGCGTGTTCATCGCGGTGGAGAAAAATTCCACGGCCACGCCGCGTCTGGTGCCTTTACTGGATTAGTTATATAGGCCCCGTGGCCGGCGCAGCGCAACAAGAACTGAAAGCCCTCGTTTTGATCGGCGGGGGAATGCCCAAGGCCTATTGGTACCGCGCCGGTGAGATTACGGCTTCCGATCTTCGGCCCGGAACGTTGGTCGAAGTTCCCCTGCAAAAGCGCAAAGTGCCCGGCATCGTAGTTGAAACCGGTCATCCCGATCTCGGTTTCGACACCAAGCCCATCCATCGCGTAGCGCCGGATTCGGCCCGGTTGTCGGCTGAATGGCTGGAGCTGCTGCGCTGGATCAGCCAATACTATCTCACACCATTGCCGTTGGTGCTGCAAGCGGGCTTGCCCAAGGCGGCCACCCGGTTTTTATTTCATCCGCCCAAGCGCGCAACAAAACAACCGATGGAAAAATCCATCATGCCCGTTGGGAAAAATCTGGATCCGACGGCCGGGCAATCCATTGCGATCGAAACAATTTCAAAATCGTTGGAATCCGGCTCTCATGGTGCGTTTCTGTTGCATGGAATCACCGGCAGCGGCAAAACCCTCGTGTACCTCCATCTCGCGAAAAAGGCATTGGCACTTGGCAAACGTGTGCTTGTCCTGCTTCCCGAAATCGCGCTGACGCCGCAGACTATCGGACGCTTCGAATCCTTCCTCGGTCGCAAGGTTCCTGCGTTTCACAGCGGCTTATCCGAACCGGAACGGCGCGATTTGTGGAAAAAGATTTTCGCCGGGGAAGCCGACATCGTCGTCGGCGCGCGATCGGCGGCTCTGGCTCCGCTGGAAAATCTCGGTCTTATCGTCGTGGATGAGGAGCACGATTCCAGCTACAAGCAGAACGATCCGGCTCCGCGCTATCATGCGCGAGATGTGTCCTTGTTTCGCGGCAAGCAGGCAGGCTGTCCGGTTGTTCTCGGCAGCGCCACGCCATCGCTTGAGTCCTATCATGCGGCACTCACCGGAAAATTCACCTTGCTTGAGTTGAAGGAACGCGCCACCTCCTCGCCGTTGCCCGAAGTGGAGATTGTGGACATGAAGGCGCAGCAGGAAATGCAGGGGTACCAGCATCTTTCCATTCCCTTGCGCGACGCTGTGCAGCAGGCATTGGATCGCGGCGAACAGGCGATTCTTTTCCTGAACCGCCGCGGTTATTCCACGCGCCGTGTGTGCCGCGCCTGCGGAGAGACGCGCATGTGTCCGCACTGTGCCGTGGCGCTCGTGCATCATCGCTCCACACGGACCTTGCGATGCCACTATTGCGATTTCTCTATCTCCGCCGATTCGCCGTGTGTGAAGTGCGGGGAACATGAAATGCTCGACACGGGACGTGGCGTGGAAAAGGTGGAAGAGCATCTCCACAAAATCTTTCCCGGAGTCGGAGTGGCGCGGTTGGATCGCGACAGCGTGTCGCGCGCGGGGGAGATGGAACGTATTTTGGAGGAATTCAAGGCGGGAGAAACGCGGATTTTGCTCGGCACGCAAATGGTGGCCAAAGGTCACGACTTTCCCAAGGTCAATGTGGTGGGTGTGCTGGACGCGGACGCGGGATTTGGTCTCGCGGATTTCCGCGCCGGTGAACGCGCCTTTCAGCTCATCACGCAGGTGGCGGGCCGCGCTGGGCGTCACAAAGGATCGGGTCGTGTCTTTCTGCAGACGTACAATCCCGACAGCGCGTTGCTTCAGCATGCCTTGAAACACGACCACGCCGGTTTTTTCCGCGATGAAATCGAACGGCGTCGCGAACACGGCTATCCGCCGTTCCGTCGATTGTTGCTGTTCGAAATGCTGAGCCGCAAGGAAGAGGAAGTCGTGAAGGCCATGGAAGTGTTCGCCCTCATCCTCAACGAACTTGCGCCACAAGCCCACGCTGATGTGTTGGGTCCCGCCTACGCTGCGCTGAAAAAAATCCGCAATGAACATCGTCTGCACGTTCTCGTGAAAGGGGATTATCCCAACCAGTTGCAATGGTTGGCGGACGAAGCCGTAAAGCGATTCGCACCAAGTCAACCCAAGTCGGTGAAGCTGCGGATGGATCGCGATCCGGTTTCTTTGTTGTAGGATTATTTTTCTCTGGATGGATGCGCACAGCCTCTGGCTGCTTTTCGCTGCAGTGTTGCTGGTGGCTTTTCTGTATTCCTCCGTCGGCCATGCCGGTGCATCGGGATATATCGCGGTAATGTCGCTGTTGGGGCTCTCCGTCTCGGTCATCAAGCCCACTGCCCTGATCCTCAACATTTTCGTGGCCATCATTGGATCCTATCAATTTTGGCGCGCGGGATATTTTTCCTGGAGTCTATTCTGGCCGTTCGCACTGCTGTCGATCCCTGCCGCTTATTTCGGCGGCTATCTGCATGTGCCCGTGCAAGTCTTCAAGGTGATGCTGGGAATTGTCCTGTGGCTTTCCGCAGTCCGATTGTTCTTCCGTCAGGGCGATCCGCCTGCAGTCAAAGCTCCGTCCGGACTCGTGTCTCTCGGAGTTGGCGGTGGAATTGGATTCCTGTCCGGACTCACGGGAACCGGCGGAGGAATTTTTCTGACGCCATTGATGCTTTTCCTCCGCTGGGCCAAAACGCGGAACGTTGCCGCCACTTCTGCGCTTTTCATCCTCGTCAATTCCATCGCAGGCTTGACGGGTTATTTCGCCGGCGGCCGACCCGTTCCCTCTTTCGCGTGGATTCTGGCCCCTGCGGCTGTGGCGGGCGGAGTTATGGGATCCTATTTCGGCAGCCGGAAATTTCCGGTATGGCTCATGCAATTTATGTTGGGTGTTGTGTTGATGGTCGCGGGGTTCAAGCTGATGTTCACAAAGTAGGGGTGATTACCTTTGACCCCATGAGCTCCCCCGACAAACTCGATCAGCTTTTTTCCCTGCAAACCGAACTCAACGACCGAATCTTCGCCAAGAAGGACATCCGCGATCGCGAAGGGAAAACGCTTTCGATGGAGGCAATTCTCAGGGAGGCGCGCTCCGGCGCCGCCTTGGGGCCCAACACGGTCGTGAATGAGTGGCTGGGAAAATATCTCACCGCCCTCGACGACGAGTCCCGTGAATTGCGCGAAGAGTTGCTGTGGAAATGGTGGTCCAAGGATCACCTGGATATGCAGAATATCCGCGTTGAAATCGTCGATCAACTGCATTTCTGGATTTCGCTGGCGCTCACGTCGGGAATGTCGGCTTCAGATGTGTTCGATGCCTATATGCAGAAGAACGCCATCAACCACGCGCGGCAGGATCAGGGGTATTCGCGGGACAACAAGAACGAAGGCGACAACAAGTCGATCCGGGTTTAATCCCGGCTGCGATTATTTCTCGTCGCTGACGTTGTAGTCGGGCTGGATGATGTTCGAGGTTCCGCCCTCGACAATGCTCTGCTCGGAAACCTGCGTCAGCACCGCCTTCTCGTTGAACTCCCGAAGATTCATCGCGCCCACGTTGCACATCGTTGCGCGCAGCTTGGCGAGGGTGACCCCCAGCACTTCGGCTGTGGAACCAACCACCGGCACATAACCGTCCACACCTTCCTCGAACTTCAACCGTTCAATGGAGCCGTCGTCCGAATAGCGCTGCCAGTTGCGGGCGCGGTTAGAACCTTCACCCCAGTAAGGCTTGTAGATGCGTCCCTTGATCGACACTTTGGGTGTCGGACTTTCGCCGGTCATGGCGAAGTAGCGTCCCATCATCACGAAATCCGCGCCCATGGCCAATGCAATGATGATCTGTGTGTCGTTCGCCAAGCCGCCATCGGAACAGATGGGAACGTATTTCCCGGTGCGCTCGAAATAGGCGTCACGTTCGCGGGCCACGTCCATCAAGGCTGAAGCCTGTCCGCGTCCAATGCCTTTTTGCTCGCGGGTGATGCAGATCGATCCGCCGCCGATGCCGACCTTCACGAAATCCACTCCGGCTTCTTCCGCCAGATAGCGGAATCCTTCCGCCGACACCACATTGCCGCCGCCGACGACCACGCGGTCGCCGTATTGCTTGCGGATCCATAGCGCCGCGTCCTTTTGATATTCTGAATAACCGTCGGATGAGTCCAGGGACAGAACGTCTGCGCCCGCTTCCACAAGGGCGGGAACGCGTTCCATGTAATCATGGGTATTGATGCCCGCGCCCACAGCCAGGCGTTTGCCCGCATCGAGCAACTCGCGCGGGTTGTTCATGTGGTCCACGTAGTCCTTCTTGAACACCAGCGAATTGAGCCGTCCGTCCGCTTCGAGAATCGGGAGGCACTCCTTCTTGTGTTTATGCAGAAGGCTGTTGGCTTCGACGAGGCTGATCCCGATTTTTCCGTGGATCACTTTTTCAACCGGTGTCATGTAACCCGACACCGGTGTGTTCAGATCGTCCTCGAACTCCCAGAAATCCTTGTCTGTGATGATGCCGAGAAACTTGCCCGTGTTGGTGCCGTCATCCGTGACGGCTGCCGTGGAGTGTCCGGTGCGACGTTGTATTGCCAGCAAATCCTTCAGTGTGGCCGTGGGACGGACGTTAGTATCGCTGCGTACGAATCCCGCCTTGTGCGCCTTGACCTTGGCGATCATCGCGGCTTGGCTCTCCACTGATTGGGAGCAATAAATGAACGCCAAGCCACCCTGCCGCGCCAGCGCAATGGCGAGGTCCGGTCCGGAAACAGATTGCATGCTGGCCGAAACTACCGGGATGTTCAGGTGGAAACGGCTTTCAGCGCCTCGCTGGAAAACAGCGACTGGAGTGGACAGGGAAGTATTACGAGGGACGTGATCCTTGCGGGTGAGACCCGGCAGAAGGAGGTATTCGGCAAAGGTACGGGAAACTTCAGGAAGTATTCTAGCCATGCCCAAAATTAGATAGGAGGTGGGACATCGTAAACTATGACTGTAAAGCCACAATTTTTCCTCAGAATTTTCATATTTGGTATTTTTTACTCGGATGGTTCAATGGGGAATATGAAGTTATTTGCCTTTTTTATTCGAAAAAACCTCTTTTTTACGGTTTTAATGGAAAAGTTCCCTCTTAAACAGCGAACAAATCGTATCTAAGCTGCCCATTATTTTTACAAAATCAATAAGTTTACAGATATTTAACCGTGTTTGCCCCTACATTTATTCCCACTTCAAAAAAAGTACCAGCGATTGATTTTGCTTCAAGTGAAATAGTCGTTGGGGACTCCCACTCTTTTTGGAAAGGTTTAGAATGAAAAAGAACGTTTTGAGTTTTGCGGCTGCGCTTTGTGCTGGATGGATGGCACTACCAGCCAACGCCGATTTGGTCAGAAATCCAACCGCTGTTGGTGGAAGCTTTGACTTCGGTCAGATCGTTAAGGGTACGCTTTATGATGGATCTGACATTGGAAGCGCGACTAAAGGGGACGATCAGCAAATTACCCGAACAGGCGTTTACCTTACGGAGTCTGGAACTTATAACGAGCGTTTGACCATTCAGTTGACTGTGGGTGGCCTTTTCTGGTTTGCATTGCCCGAGCGCGATAAAAACGGAGTCGCCTCCTTTCAGACAACCCGTATTTACTTCGGCCCCGGCGTGGGACAGGCGCAGGGGACCTATATGTTTGGCTCGGATCCAAAGAATCCGGTTGCCCGATTGCAGTTCGGTCTTTTCGGCCACAAGTATTCCGAGTCCGTGAATTTGGGTGAATACCTGTATCGCAGCGGAACCTACCCCGGTGTTCTGACTTCTGGTGGGTGGTCCTATATCAACGCCGCCAGCTATTTGGCACAAGGCGCGCGCTTGACCATTCCCATGTTGGGCGGAAACCTGACTCATGACATTACCATGTACATGGAACGCGATCTAGAGCCGACGAACGATATTTCTCCGGGATACGTAGTCAGCTATAAACCACTGCCATTCCTCGAATTGGGAGCCGGTATTGTTTGGGCGCACGGGATTTCCTTCAATTCCGACAGACTGGCTCCGAAAAAAGATGCCAACGCTTATAGCAAGATCACGAACAGGCCGATCAAGGGTGCTGATGCTAGAGGTGACACTGCAACGGCGAATACGCCCCAGAATCAAATCGGTTATTACACCTTCAAGGGTTTCAAGACCATGGGCCGCTTGTCATTGGATCTAGGAGCATTGCTGGGTGTGGATCCTGCGCATTCTGGGGACTTTAAACTCTATTCAGAAATTGCCTTGCTAGGTATCGAGGATCAACCTTACTACTACGAAAAGAAATCCGAACGCATGCCCGTCATGGGTGGTATCAGCGTGCCCACTTTCGGACTGCTTGATCAATTGTCCTTCGAATTGGAATATCACAAGTCCAAATTTCCCAATACAAATGGCAGTCTCCTGCAGGGACAGCTCCCCATTCCGATCAACTATGGCGAAGATCCCTACGTCTACGATGAAAGCAACTACACTGGAGCAGCCAAGGATTCCGTCGAGAAACTTTGGGAGAAGGACGACGTGAAGTGGACGGTATACGCCCGCCGTCGCATTGTTAATGGCTTGTCGGTATTCGTGCAGGCTGCTGACGACCATCTGCGGCACTTCAATTTCGCGGCAACGCCTTCGACACTTCCCGCCACTTCAAGGCCCAGCGATTGGTACTACGTCGTCCGGCTCGAATTTGGAATTTAAGGGAGTCTCCGGATGAAAAAAGACATCATCAACAACGGATGGGCTCCGCTTTCCGCGTGGTGCGCCGCGGTGTTTCTCCTTGGATCCGCAGTCCACGGAGGCGTTGAGATTCATCCCAAGGAAGTTGGCGCAGCTATCGACTTCGGCCAAATCAAGGATGGAACAGTTGACGGCGCAGACTGGTCCGATCAAACGCTGACCCGAACCGGTGTATACCTTACTTCTTCAGGAAGCTACGACAAAAAACTGGATCTTTACGTTACCATCGGTGGATTGTTCTGGTACCCCATCCATCCCGGTGAAAGCACTCCGGAACGCCTTGTGCGTTTTGGGCCTGGCGTGGGCCAAGCACAGGGAGTTTATTCCTTCGGTGATCCTGAGAAACCATCCGCCAAACTTCAGTTCGGTCTGTTCTCGGTGAAGTACAACTCGGATGCCACAAACCTCGGTGAATACCTTTACCGCAGCGGGACGTACCCCGGTTATATCTGGACGGGAGGTTGGTCGTATATCAACGCTGCCAGTTATCTTGCCCAAGGTGTGCGTTTTACGTTACCCACGTTTGATGGCAAGGTGGTCCATGATTTCACTCTGTTCATGGAGCGTGACATTGAACCTACCAGTGATTTCTCGCCCGGATACATGATGACTGTCAAACCTATTTCCTTTTTGGAAGTGGGGGGTGGGGTCGTTTGGTCACATGCCCTCTCACTGAATCCCGATAGGTTGAGTCCAAAGATCCGCTTGAATGCTTACGTCAAGAGCACAGGTCGTCCTTTGACCATGACGGATCGGACTTCCCCCGGTCTTGAGCTCAATGATCCCGCCATCAGACCTGATGGTGATACGTTGCTTGGACAAGCAGTTCCAGGAAGAAACGGAGTTAACTACGTCACTGTGGCCCAAAATGGTACACCCAATAGCGCATTGGGCTATTACACCTTCAAGGGTTTCAAAACGATGGGCCGCGTCTCATTGGATCTCGGTACCTTGGCAGGTTTTGACCACAATCGATCCGGTGATTTCAAGCTCTATTCTGAAATCGCATTGCTGGGTGTCGAAGATCAGCCCTATTACTACGAGCACAAGGATGAGCGGATGCCCATTATGGCTGGTATAAGCATTCCCACGTTTGGCGTCCTGAACAAGCTGGCCGTGGAAATGGAATACCACAAATCCCGTTTCCCCAACGCGGTAGGGGCCCCTTTCTATGAATCGGTTCCTCTGCCGCTCGATGGGGCGTCCACGAATCCATTTGATTACGACTTTTCCGATTCCACTGTTGCTGCGAACAAAAGCAAGTTTGAAAAGGACGATCTGCACTGGTCCGTTTACGCCAGCCGTAAAATTACCCAAGGGGTGACCTTGTATGCCCAGGCTGCCAGTGACCATTTGCGCCATTTCACCAATCCGGAAGTCAAACCGACCAGCCAGCCGCCAACCCTCAAGAAAAGCGACTGGTATTATGTTGTCAGGCTCGATTTTGGCCTTTTTTAAAAGACACGTGAATTTGCTGTTACCGTGTTTTTTAAATGCGCGTTAGGCACTTTGGGAGTAAATTGTACTTGTTCGACAGGTCTGTGAAAAAGGATAAAACGAGAGAGGGAGAGGATATGAAAACGAGTCTTACGAAAATCTTTAATCATGCGACGAAGTTCGTCGTGATGTTGGTCGCCTTTTTTGCCGTTCATGGAACGGAAGTGCGTGCTCAAGCCAAGGTTGTCGCATATAATGCGTCCAATCCCTACCAGATGGGACGCTTTTCGCATGTGAAACGCGTGCTGTTGTACAACTATACCTTGGGCGGGCACTCCAAGACTCCATTACTGAATTCCATGACCCGCTTGGCTAACAAGTATGGCTTTCAGTTGGATATTGGAGGTACAAGCAGCTACATCACTAACGCGACACTGGCTATGGACAGCGCCAATCCTGTGAACGTGGTAGTCATGTCCAATGGTGATGGTGACGTCCTTCAGGACGCCACATCGTTAGCGGCGATGAAGCAGTTTGTTCAATCTAAAGGCCGGGGTCTTTTGCAAACCCACGCAGCGGCAGCCTACATCGGCTGTCCCAATTCCGGACAGGAAAACCTTACGGACGCCAACTGCCGCTGGCTCGCGAGAGTCTTGGTGAGACAATATCTGGCGCACGATCCCGATCCTTTCTATGGTCGCATCTATGTAGACTCCGTCCAGACAGGTCAGGTGCCTCCGCGCGCACCCAGCGGTACTGCGGCAGCTACCATCATGCACGGCAAGAAGAACCAGGAATTCAAGAGCATTTTTGACTCTCTGCCCAGCAACGATGGCATTGTCGGTGGCGTCCAGCCTGGCATCTGGGACAGCATCGGTGACGAGTGGTACAACTACCGCGGCCTTGTGCGCCTCCAGGGTGCACAGACATTCGACGGTGTGTTGTTTGGACCTATCGTGATTCTTCTTTCTCAAGACGAATCTGCCCCTTACTACAACTCTTCGGTGGCCAAAATGGGTGACCGCACGCAAGCTTGGGCGCGGCATGTCGGCCTCGGTTTGACCGCATACAACAACGCAGGTCATAGCGACGTTTATACGCGTGCCCGCAAGTTCCGCAATGTCGCCGTTCGCGACAGTGTCATTGAGAAATTCAACTGGCGTCTCATTCGTTATCTGGCGCGTGATTTCGTGGGTTGCATGACTCCTGGCGACAATAACTACAACCCCGAAGCTTCTGTAGAAGTACTGACCGCGGGTATTGATAATGCAACCCCCTGTGCCGGTAATGTGCAGGCGATCCTCAAGAGTGGTTCGACCTACAAGGGTATACGGTTGGAATCCGGTCATATCCGTGTTGCCACGTCCGAAACAGGTAATTACCAGATTCTTGTTGTGGATGCCAAAGGCACGCAATACTTCAACCAGCATTTCGTGGGTGGACAGGGCAAGAATGTCGATGTCCCGGCGCTCAGCAAAGGCCAATACTTCGTTCATGTCTATTCGCCAAAAGGTGCGAGTGCCATCGGAGTGAACATCAACTAGGACCGTGTCTGAAAAGGCAACAAAAAGGCCCCCATAAAAGGGGGCTTTTTTGTTGAGGAGTTTTATGCCATGAATTTTCGTTCCACAGGATTTTTATTCATGCTGGTGGGGGCGCTTCTTCCCGTTATCGGTTTATTTGCCGGGCGCGGGGAGGAGCGAGAGGTTCCGGTCTTCCAGATTGTAGAGAAAGGCCAGGAAAACCCGGCGGCTCAAGTCATACAGTTCGAAGACACTCAATTATTCATGGAATTCCCGACTTCTGCAGGAATTCAGGAAATCCAGAAGGTGGTTCAAACCCGGTTTCCCGAGAATAAGCTCCTTCCAGGCGATCCGAATCCCGGAAGAATCCGTTTCGAGAAGTGGGATAAGGTTTCAAAGCGTATTTTTCCATTGTATTATGCGTTAATATCTGGATTATTGATATTTTCAATTGGATTTTATTTGAAATCAAAGGTAAAATAAAAATCATATCGTTTTTTATTTCAAAAATATCCATAAAATATCTAATATGATTTTCAAGGAAACATAAAAATGCCTAAAAAAACGTGCACTGGTGCTGATGCATTGATTCACTGTATTCAACAACATGGTGTTGAATACATATTTGGACATCCGGGTGGGGCAGCTATCCCAATTTTTGATGCTTTGGTGGATTCTCCCATCAAATTCATCCTGACACGTCATGAACAAGGGGCAACCCACATGGCCGACGGGTATGCCCGGGCCACAGGACGGGCAGGGGTGGCCTTGGTGACCTCCGGACCGGGGGCTACGAACACCATCACGGGAATCATGACGGCCATGATGGACTCCGTCCCCATGCTCGTAATTACCGGGCAAACCATCCAAAGCATGCTGGGTCTCGATGCGTTCCAAGAGGCTGACGTGATGGGGTTGACCTACGCCGCCGTGAAGCATTCCTATCTGGTGCGCAATCCGAACGATATTCCACGCATCGTGAAGGAGGCGTTTTACATCGCCGAAAGCGGTCGTCCAGGCCCTGTGCTGATTGACATTCCTAAGGACGTTTCCGGGGCAATCATCGAGCCCAATTACAACGTGGAGATCGATTTGCCCGGTTATGTGATTCCCAGCGCAGGGGATCCCGAGGCGATTGCGCGTTGTGCAGAGTTGCTGGCTGCGGCGAAAAAGCCGTTGCTGTTGATCGGCCATGGAGCGGTGATTTCTGACGCTGGTCGGCCGCTCAAGGCGTTGGCTGAGAAGTTGCAGATCCCGATTGTGAACACCTTGCTTGGCAAGGGCGCGTTCCCCGAGACGCACGAATTGAGCTTGGGCATGCTGGGCATGCACGGCACCGCCTACGCCAACATGGCCGTGGCCGAATGCGATCTCATCATGTCCGTCGGGTCGCGCTGGGACGATCGCATCACCGGCAAACTGGCGGCGTTTTGCCCCAATGCCGTGAAGATCCACGTGGACATTGACCCGGCCGAAATCGGAAAGATGATCAAACCCCATTGTGCTATCGTGGGTGATGCCCGTTTGGTTTTGGAGGAACTCCTGCCGTTGGCGCGCAAAGGTGACACCGGTGAGTGGATCTCCCATCTGAAGAAACTGAAGAAGCGCTTCCCGCTGCATTACCGCATGCACGGCGGGCTCAAGGCGCAATACGTGCTGGATGAACTGTTCCGGCTCACCAAGGGCAAGGCCATCGTCACAACGGATGTGGGTCAGCACCAGATGTGGGCAGCGCAGTTTTACAAGACGGATCACCGCTTCCACTGGATTTCCTCCGGCGGCGCGGGTACCATGGGCTTTGGGATGCCGGCGGCCATTGGCGCGCAATTCGCCCGGCCCGACGCCCAGGTGATCGCCGTGGTGGGGGATGGCGGCTTCCAGATGACTCAGGCCGAACTGGCCACAGCGGCGGTCAATAAGCTGCCGATCAAGATTCTCGTCATCAATAACCGCTATCTCGGCATGGTTCGCCAGTGGCAGAACCTGTTCTTCGACAACCGTTTGTCCGGCGTGGATCTCGAGGGCAATCCGGACTTCGTCAAGCTGGCCGAGGCCTACGGCATGCAGGGTTTCCGCATCAAGCGCAACGCTGACGCGGGGCGCGTGCTGGAGCGCGCGCTGGCCTATAACGACGGTCCGTGCATCATCGACGCGGAAGTGGAGAAAGAGGACAACGTGTTCCCCATGATCCCCGCGGGTGCGAGCTATCAGGAAATGGTTCTGGAGCCGCCCAAGATGAAAATGGAAAAACCGGTGGGCAGCACCTGAACCGGATCTCAAGAGGATTGGAATCATGATTAACGGAACGACAAAGGCTGCCGTCAGCGAGAGCAAGGCCTACCGCACGGAAACGCGAACCAACCAGCACAGCATCAGTCTGCTGGTCAATAACAAGCCGGGGGTGCTCATCCGCATCTCCCTGGTGTTTGCGCGCCGCGGCTACAACATCGACAGCCTCGTGGTGTCGCCGACACACAACGGCAAGTTCGCGCGCATGAATATCGTGGCTTCGGGTGAACCGAAGACGCTGGAGCAAATCATCCGTCAGCTGAACAAACTGATCGACGTGATCCACGCCAAGGATCACACCGGCGAGACCGTGGTCGAGAAGGAACTGGCGTTGATCAAAGTGCGCTGTGCACCTGAGAAACGCACGGAAGTGCTGCAAATCGCGGAGCACTTCAAGGGCCAGGCCGTGGATCTCTCCGAGTCCACCATCCTGATTCAGGCCACCGGTGGTACGGAGAAACTGGATGCGCTGGAAACCATGCTGGACAAGTATGGCATCGTGGAACTGGCGCGCACCGGCAAGGTCATCATGGCTCGCGGGGAATCCGGGACATAAGTTTCCAACTCATTGTAGGGGCGGATAACCTCACCCTACAATGAGCCAGCCTAGAGGCAACATGCGTCAATTCTGTCTGACGTTTCTGTTTTTGGCGGCGGGCGTGGGTTGGTCCCAGACCTACGTGAATCCCCTGACCGGATCCACCAGCACCCCCGATCCTTCGATCATCAAGCAGGGAAACACCTATTACATCTTCCACACCGGTAACGGTGTGCAGATCAAGACCTCTACGGATCGCATCACCTGGTCGAACGGCAATCCGGCTTCCGCGATTTCCACAGCTCCGTCGTGGCATGCGACCTATGTCTCTCCCGCGCCTGCGAGCCAATGGGCGCCGGCCATCCACTATCGCGCCGGCAAGTACTGGCTGTATTACGCCATCTCGAGTTTTGGTACCCGGACATCGGCCATCGGGTTGCGGACCAACGTGACGTTGAATCCTTCCGATGCCAATTACGCATGGCAGGATCAGGGCATGGTGGTGTGCACCTCTAACCAGACGTCTCGTACCGATTGCTTCTATGCCAACACCACAAGTGTCAATGCCGATGACACGACGGCTTTCAACGCCATTGACCCGCATGTGTTCGTGGATGGCGACGGAACCCCCTGGCTTTCATGGGGTTCTTTTGGAAGCGGTATCCAGCTCATTCGTCTTGATCCCGTCACCGGCAAGCCCGCCGCGGGCGCCAAGTACATTACCATCGCGCACCGCTATTATCCCCAGGCCGTGGATGGGTCAAACTACACGCGCTCCATTGAGGGTCCGATGATCTCCAAGCACGGGCCGTGGTACTATCTCTGGTTCTCCTATGATCGATGCTGCAACAGTTCGAACAGCACCTACAAGGTGATGGTGGCGCGCGCTCCCTTGGTGACCGGACCTTATGCCGACAAGTCGGGCAATCCCATGCATCCTCCCTACTATGCGGCGGGAAGTAACACCACGTGGGTCACGGCGAATGCGGGAACGCTGGTTTCAGCGGGTGATACGCGCTGGAAGGGAACGGGTCACAACGATATTTTGGTGGACAACGACACGGTTTTTCTCGTCAACCACTCCTATGACGCCCAGAACGGCGGGGCCACGCGGTTGATGATCCGCCCGTTGTATTGGGATGCACAGGGTTGGCCGAGTCTGGATCCTGCTCAGGGAACCATCAAGTTCCCGACCGTGGTGTTGCAAGAAGTGCGTTTTTCACACCGGGCCCCGGTCAAGGCTGTTTGGAAGAATGGTGTGCTGGTTCCGTGGCGTGGCGGAACGAAGAACGCGCTGGGCCGGAACGTCAGGACCGGAATTCCGCCAGCGCGGAAGTGAACAAGATCCAGCGCGGCGGCTTTTCCCCGGTGTCACGCGGGAAACTCACGTTCACCGAAATTCCCAGTCCGTAATGGAGCTCCACCGGTTTTTTCAGGTTGAAGGTGTTGGCCTGCGTGGCTCCCGCGACGTGATCTCCGAATAGTGCGAGGTTGTCGAAAGCGCGCAGCAGCTTGGGCCCGTCGTACAGGTGCACGGCGATTACCGGGGAACGCGAGGTGTTGTGAAAGAACAGGAACGCCCGTGAGAACAGCGGCTTCGATCCATCCAGCAGGGCCGGGGCCGAAAACGGAATGTGAAACCAGTTGGTGGTGGATTCCTTGCCCCAGAACGTCGCGCCCCAGCCTTTGCGCGAGGTCTCGTCAATGCGATCGGGATACTCCGGCATCGTGACATTGCCATGCGCGGAAATGATTGCCTTGAGGGGTGTGGTGGGCGGTGTGCGCGAACGGGAGATTTTCATGCGGGGCCAGTTTAGAATTTTATCCTGCCGCCTGTCCATGAACATGTTGTATCGTCGGCCCGGTCTCGTGATGGACCGGCGCGAGGCTTCGCAGATAGCGGTACAGTGCCCGCAGATCATCGTCGGTCATGCGGCTGAAACCACCCCACGGCATCGGCGCGTCGGGGATGAGCAGTCCCGCGCGGAAACGTTGCATGAAATCCTGCTCACTCCACGCAGTGATACGGCCGGTGGCGGAATCGGGTGTGAGATTAGGGCTGACATAGACGGTGTCGGGATGAAGATGGGAGTGAAACGCCAGCCCACCTGAGAAAAACGGACTCAAATATTCGCCGGTTTTCAAGCTGCGCGCCGTGTGGCAGGCGCCGCACCCGCCCAACGTGTTGGCCAGATATTCCCCGTAACGCACGGAGGGCTCCGGTGTCAATTTTTCCCGCAGCGTAGTGCGAGGCGCATAGGGTTGGATGAAATAGGACAAGGTGATTTTTCCCAGCAGATTGAGCTGGGGTTTCGGGGGTACGCCAGGCTGGGGCGGCAGCGAACGGAGGAAGGAGAGCACGGCAATCAAGTCCTCTTCAGTCAGATCCGCGAAGGCATCCATGAAGGGCAGCCCGATCCGGCCTTCGCGGTTCACACCGTGCCGCATCATACGGGCCAGTTGGCCATCGCTCACCGCTCCGATGCCTGTGGCGGAATCCGGTGTCAAATTGGGCGCGCTCCAGGTTCCCAGGTAGGTATGTTCCCCTGGTCCCCCGATCAGCGGCACTTCCTGACCGAGAAACAGCTGGGGACGTGTGGAATCCGGGGAGTGGCAATCCGCGCAACGACCGGGTCCGTACACGATGTACCTGCCGCGCGCAATGGCGGAGGAGTCGGTGGAAGCCCGCGTGGCAGGCAAAGGGACATCCCAGGTTTTACGATATCCGACCAAAGCGTACAGGGTTGCCGCAACGCTTGCCAAAATCACGAATCCCGCCACCGCGGCAAGGACAATCATGGTTCTTTTCAACCATTTATTCACGCTGTATCCCCCGTTTGTCCATTTTGGTTAAAAGGAAAATTAGCTGGTGAAAAACAATCCATGAAAAAAAACTTTCATCAACCGATAACTGGCTTAATCAGGATGGTTTTTTCCTTGATCGGCAATGCCTTAACTTGGGGATTACCGGTCTGTTTTTCCACTGTGGAATCACGTGGAGAGGCTGGGGATAAAATCGTAATTTCCACTTTGACAATGACTTAAGAGTTCGTGCGATCTGTTCGAAAATTTCCGCCTTTAAAAAAGGGGCAGGAATTAGATTCAACCTTCACCACCGGCAAACAAAAAACCAATCGGCATTTACAGTATCGTGGATTAGAGGAGGCGTATCATGCGCTTTGAAAGATTGCTCACTCAAGAAGGAAAAAATCCCTACGACACCATTCAATATGCGTGGCGCAAATCACAAGTGCGCGCATTGGATGGAACGGGATCTTCCGTCATCGAAGTCGAAGTTCCGGAATCGTGGTCGCAAACCGCGACTGATATTCTCGCGCAGAAATATCTGCGCCGCCGCGACGTTCCCGTCTCCAAGGACGCCTCGGGAAAAACCGTGACCGGTGGTGAGAACAGCGTGCGCCAGGTGGTGGATCGTCTGGTGGGATGCTGGCGTCATTGGGGCGATCAACTCGGTTATTTCGACACGCCCGCCGATTCGCAGATCTTCTATGATGAGCTCGCGCACATGCTGCTTCATCAGATGGCGGCACCCAACTCTCCGCAATGGTTCAACACCGGCCTGAACTGGAAATACGGCATCACCGGTTCGGCGCAGGGACACTACTACGTCGATCCCGCCGACAACGAGATCAAACATTCCGCCGACGCTTACACGCGTCCGCAACCGCACGCATGCTTCATCCAGTCGGTGAAGGATGATCTGCTTGGCGACGGGGGCATCTTCTCCCTGTTGCAGCGCGAAGGCCGCATCTTCAAATATGGCTCCGGCACGGGCACCAACTTCAGCGCCGTGCGCGCCGCGGGTGAATCGCTGGGCGGCGGCGGACAATCCTCAGGCCTCATGTCCTTCCTCAAGGTGTTCGATCGCGCCGCCGGTGCGATCAAGTCCGGTGGCACCACGCGTCGTGCCGCAAAGATGGTGTGCCTCGATCTCGATCACCCTGAAGTCGAGGAGTTCATCAACTGGAAGAGCCGCGAAGAGGAAAAAGTCGCGGCCCTGCTCACGGGTTCCGCGCTGTTGAAAGCGGGCGAACAGAATTTGAATCGCCAGGGCGCGGACGGCAACCCCAATGTTCCCGGTGGAGCGTTTGTTCCCGAGGCGATTTGGGAACGCGATCGCGCCTTGATGCGTCAAGGTATTTCTGTGGGTGATCGCGAAGTGTACGATTCCCACTTTGAAGGCGAGGCGTACGTCACGGTCAGTGGACAGAACTCCAACAACTCCGTGCGCGTGCCCAACTCCTTCCTCGACGCAGTGGACGCCGACGGCGATTGGCAATTGCTCGGTCGCGTGGACGGCGCCGTGCGCAAGACGGTGAAGGCACGCAAGCTGTGGGACAACATCGCCAAGGCTGCGTGGGATTGCGCCGATCCCGGTGTGCAATACGACGATCTCATCAACGAGTGGCACACCTGCCCCAACGACGGCCGCATCCGCGCCTCCAATCCCTGCTCCGAGTACATGTTCCTCGATGACACCGCGTGCAACCTCGCCTCGCTCAATCTGGTTTCGTTCCAGAATGAAGATGGTTCGCTCGACGTGTCCTCCTTTGCGCACGCCACGCGCCTGTGGACGGTGGTGCTGGAAATCTCCGTGGGCATGGCGCAGTTTCCTTCGCCGGAAATCGCACGCAAATCCTACGACTACCGCACGCTCGGTCTGGGTTACGCCAATCTCGGCGCATTCCTGATGCGCGTGGGCATTCCTTATGACTCCGCTGCGGCCGCCGACTGGACCGCCGCCATCACCGCCATTCTCGGTGGTGAGTCATACGCCGCTTCCGCAGAAATGGCCGCCGCGCTGGGAGCCTTCCCGCGCTATGCCGCCAACCGCGATGCCATGCTGCGCGTCATGCGCAACCACGAGCGTGCCGCACGTTGCGCCGCAGGATCCGAATACGAGGGCCTGTCCGTGATTCCGCGCGGAATCACCGGTGAGTTCTGCCCGGCCCCCATGGTCAAGGCGGCTCGCGAGGCATGGGAGCGCGCTTTGTTCCTGGGAACCAAGCACGGCTACCGCAATGCGCAGGTGACGGTGCTTGCGCCGACCGGAACCATCGGCTTGATCATGGATTGCGACACCACCGGCATCGAGCCCGACTTCGCGATGGTGAAGTTCAAGAAGCTGGCCGGCGGTGGATACTTCAAGATCACCAACCGCTCACTGCCCGTGGCCCTGCGTCATCTGGGATACTCTCCCAGCGAGATCGAAGCCATCGAGCGCTATTGCCTCGGCACCGGCAGCCTGGAAAACTCGCCGCACGTGAACCGCGCCACCTTGTCCGAGCGTGGATTCACCGACGAGGTGTTGCGCAAGATCGACAAGGCGTTGCCCCTCTCGCTGTCGCTGGAAGACGCCTTCCATTCGCGTCTCGTGGGCCGGGATTTCCTGTCCGGTCTGGGTGTGGATGCGAACGCGTTGGATGGCGATGGTTTCGACGTGCTGGAAGCGCTGGGCTTCTCCTTCGAGCAGATCGAAGAGGCGGACCGTGCCATTTGCGGCGCGCAGATGGTGGAAGGCGCGCCCTTCCTCAAGCCGGATCACTACGCGGTGTTCGACTGCGCGAGCAAGTGCGGCAAGGGCGTGCGTATGATTTCACCCATGGGCCACATGCGCATCATGTCCACGGCGCAGCCATTCATCTCCGGCGCCATTTCCAAGACCGTGAACCTCGACAACAGCGCCACGGTGGCCGACATCCTCAACATCTACCGCGAAGGTCATAAGGGATTGCTCAAGGCCATCTCCGTGTATCGCGACGGATGCAAACTGTCCCAGCCGCTCAACGTCAAGAAGGCGCGCCAAAAGACCCAGCCTGTCGCGGCCGCCGCGACTGTGGCTCCGGTCATGCCCTCGGCTCCGCTCGTGCATGTCGAATCCCGTCCGGTTCAGGCCGGAGGCCGTCCCATGCGTCGCAAACTTCCCGCGCGTCGCGACGGTTTCGTTCAGGAAGTCACCATCGGTGGTCACAAGCTGTTCCTGCGCACGGGAGAATATCCCGATGGCAGCCTCGGCGAGATCTTCATCGACATGTACAAGGAAGGCGCGGGCTACCGCGGCATCCTGAACTGCTTCGCGGTGTTGACCTCCAAGGCCCTGCAATACGGAATTCCGCTGGAAGAACTGGTGGATACGTTCACGTTCACGCGCTTTGAACCCGCGGGTCCCGTGGAGGGCCACGAGAACATCAAGAACTGCACCTCGATGCTGGATCTCATCTTCCGCATCTTGGGCTTGCAGTATCTCGGCCAGACCGACTTCGTGCACGTGAAGCCGCTCGAGGCTCCGGGTGCGCGCGGCAATGCGCATGCAGTGGAAAGCCACGAACCGGTGACTTCCACGCCTGTGATTTCGGAACCGGTGTCGGGCGGGGCGGCGCTGGCTGCGCGGGGCGCGATGTCGCGCAGCGAGGCCGCGGATCTTTCCCGTCGTGCTGGTTACACGGGCGACAACTGCGCCTCCTGCGGATCCATGCGCGTGCGTCGTAATGGAACCTGCGTGGTGTGCGAGGATTGCGGCACGACGAGCGGCTGTTCCTGAGTCTGGTAGAATTCGCGACAACCCCGTTCTGGATCTTCCAGAACGGGGTTTTTTGTTTTCGGCCTTCCTTTTCCTGCTAAATTCTTGTCATGTCCTACCGTCATTTCAAGGCCCGCCGCTTTGACGAAAACGGCGTTTCCGACACCGAAGAAACCGTGGTGGAGGAGGGCGCTCTTCAGATTCGCGTGAATGGCAAGCCGTTCACGGTCACCATGCGCACACCCGGCGATGATCGCCGTCTCGTGATGGGCCTATTGTTCTCCGAGGGCTTGGTGGAAAAATTCACCGACGTGGAATCGTTGAACGAAATCCCTTCCTTGGATGGCACGACAGTGTGGTCGGTGACACTCAAGGACGGGATGTTGTCGGAAGGAAAGCTTTCCAATCGCTCCCTGGCTTCGACCTCTTCGTGCGGTTTGTGCGGGAAGACGGAATGGGATACTCAGACCGTGGAGGCGAGCGCTTCCCGGCAGTTGGCATTTCCTCAATCGTTGCTGAGCCGGTGTTTCCGTGTCATGAGCGAACATCAGGCCGTATTCGGCCGTACCGGTGGAAGTCATGCAGCCGCCCTTTTTTCTGCCAACGCCGGATTGTTGGCCTTTGGTGAGGATGCGGGACGCCACAACGCTGTGGACAAGGCGGTGGGGGATTTGTGGGAGCGCGGACGTTTGGACGAAGCCGTTCTATTGTGTGTCAGCGGTCGTGTTTCCTATGAGATTGCCTCCAAGGCGAAACGCGCCGGGGTTTCCATTTTGGCGGCGGTGTCGGCGCCATCTTCCATGGCCGTGGAATATTGCCGTGAACACGGGATCACCTTGGCCTGTTTTTGTCGTGGAGATCGCGCCACCGTGTATTCGCATCCCGAGTATTTGATCGAATCCACTGTTTCCGGACAGGCGCGGATATGAGCGAAAAGTCCGATTTGAAGATTCCATACGATTATCCCGCCGCGGGTCGCGGCGCCTTGATCTCCAGCGCCAAACATCTCTTGCGTGAAAAGGCTTTGGTGACGGGATCCAAAGCCCTGTTGCGCATGAACCAGCCCGATGGATTTGATTGCCCGGGTTGCGCGTGGCCGGAGCCCGGACACGCGTCCCATTTCGAGTTTTGCGAGAACGGTGCCAAAGCCGTAGCGGCTGAAACGACGACCAAACGCGTCACCCGTGAATTCTTCGCACGCCACACCGTGTCCGAACTTTTGAAGAAGGACGGTTACTGGCTCGAAGGTCAGGGTCGACTCACCGAACCCATGGCTTATGATGCGGCCACGGATCATTATGTGCCCATTTCCTGGGATGAGCTTTACCGGCGCATCGGATCGGCATTGCGTTCGCTGTCCAATCCCGACGAAGCGGTGTTTTACACCTCGGGACGCACCAGCAATGAAGCCGCGTTCCTGTACCAGTTGTTTGGTCGCGAGTTCGGAACCAACAATTTTCCCGACTGCTCGAACATGTGCCATGAATCCTCGGGTGTGGCGCTCAACGAATCGGTGGGCGTGGGCAAGGGCACGGTGACGCTGGAGGATTTCGAAAAAGCCGACGCGATCTTCGTGATCGGCCAGAATCCCGGCACCAATCATCCCCGCATGCTTTCGGAACTGGAAAAGGCGGCGAAGCGTGGCTGCGAGATTGTAGTATTGAATCCGCTGCGCGAACCCGGCCTGCTCAAATTTCTGCACCCCCAACACGCTGTGGACATGGTAATCGGCAAGGGAACACCCATTGCCACGATGTACCTGCAGCCTTTGGTGGCCGGGGATTTTGCCGTGTTCACCGGATTGATCAAATCCGTGCTGGAACGCGGGGAAGAGATTCTGGATCGTGCGTTCATTGAGACGCACACCTCGGGTTTCGAAACCTTGGCCGCCACGGTGCGGGAAACTCCCTGGTCGTTGATCGAGGAACAGTCCGGTCTGAGTCAAGCGCAGATCGTGATGATGGCGGACATCTACGTGCGCTCGAAGTCCGTCATTGCCTGTTGGGCCATGGGATTGACGCAGAACAAACATGCTGTCGCCACCATCCAACAGGTGGTGAACCTGATGCTGCTGCGCGGCAACGTCGGTCGCCCTGGCGCGGGATTGTGTCCGGTGCGCGGTCACAGCAATGTGCAAGGCGATCGCACCATGGGGATTTACGAGAAACCCTCCGCGGCCTTTCTTGACTCTCTCGATCGCGTGTTCGGCATTCGCTCACCGCGCAAGCACGGTTATGATACGGTGGAAGCCATTGCGGCCATGCACGAAGGGAAGGCAAAAGTCTTCATCGCCATGGGCGGAAACTTTGCCGAGGCCACGCCGGACTCGGCCTTTACCGAAGACGCGTTGCGACGTTGCGCGGTCACCGCGCACGTGTCCACCAAGTTGAACCGCAGCCACTTGATCACGGGCAGAGAGGCGTACATCCTACCGTGTTTGGGTCGAAGTGAAATCGACATGCGTGAAGGCAAACCGCAAAAGGTCACGGTCGAGGATTCCATGTCCATGGTGCATGCTTCGGTGGGACGTAACGCCCCGGCGTCTCCGCATCTTCTCTCGGAACCCGCCATTGTCTCGCGCTTGGCGCGCGCCACGCTGCCGGAATCGAAAACATCCTGGGAACGTTTCGGAAACGATTACGCCTCGCTTCGGGACAAAATCGCGGAAACGCTGCCCGCTTTCAAGGGCTTTAATCAGCGCATCGAGGAGCCGGGTGGCTTTTATCTGGGCAATGCAGCGGCAGAGCGCCGGTGGCAGGTGGAAGGGGGCAAGGCGCGTTTTACCGTGATGCCGATGCCTGTGCTTAAGCTTCCCGACGGTGCGTTACGGCTGATGACAATGCGCTCCCACGATCAATACAACACGACGATCTACGGGCTCGATGACCGCTATCGTGGCATTTACGGCGAACGTCGCGTGGTGTTTCTCAATCCTCTCGACATCGAATCCCGTGGTTTGGTCGCCGGAGATCGCATCGATTTGATCCGGAATGGCGAGGATGGTGTTGAGCGTGTGGCGGAGAATTTCAAGGTCGTGGAATATGACATTCCCAAAGGCTGCGCCGGTGCTTATTTCCCGGAAACCAATGTGCTGGTGCCGCTGTCATCTTTCGCAGATAAAAGCCAGACGCCCCTGTCGAAGTTCATTCCGGTAACGTTGCGTAAGCGCTGATTCTAAACGCCTCGATCCCTTCCGATGGCGCTGTGAAGAGGCGTCAGCGTACCATCATGTCAACGGCGTCGTTGACAATCGACGGCGTCAGCACTTGCGGCAGGATGTGGTATCCCGAACCGCTTCCAGAATACAGTACATAGAGTGGAATGCTGTTGCGGCCATAACC
>OMJM01000045.1 GCA_900299345.1 bacterium
GCTCCTACAACCGCGCCTCCATTTGCTGGCGTGTGAGCGCCGCCACTTCCCTGACCGTCAAGTACGGCACCGATTCGACAAATCTTTCCATGACAAGTCCCCCCAGCGCGAGCGCTGCTGACGCGTGTGTCGCTTTGGATACCGCGACATTGCAGCCAGCCACCAAGTACTTCTACGAGGTTTACAACGGGGCGACCAAATTGACGGGCTCCGCCAGGCAATACTTCATCACCGCGCCTGCAGTGGGATCGAAAAAGAAATCCACGTTCTGGATCCTCGGTGATCCCGGTTCGGCGGGAACCGCACAAACCAATGTCAAGAACGCTTTCAACAAGGTGAATCAAGGCGCGCCCATCGACGGCATCATCATGCTGGGCGACAACGCTTACGAATCCGGCACCGACGCGGAATTCAACACCGGATTGTTCAACATCTACCCAGATGCCATGGCCACCGCGTTTGTCTGGCCGGCGGTCGGAAATCACGAAGCTGTGGCCTCCTCTTCAGCCGCTTCCTATCTCGCTTCCTTCTACCTGCCCAGCGGCGGGGAATCTGGCGGCGTACCCTCGGGTTCTGAGCTGTACTACTCCTTCAATTACGCCAACATCCATTTCATCATCCTGGATTCGCAAGTAAGTGCACGCACAAAAACCGGCGCGCAGTACTTGTGGCTGCAGCAGGATCTGCAGGCCACGCGGCAGGACTGGATCGTCGCCTACTGGCACCACCCGCCCTATTCCTTCAGCGGCCACAATTCCAACACGGAACAACAAATGGTGGACATGCGCACCAACTTCCTGCCGCTGCTGGAACAGTATGGCGTGGACATCACCTACACCGGACACAGCCACGATTACGAACGATCCTATTTGATCGACAGTGCTTACGGCAATTCCACTGACAACAACAGCAAGAAGGCACGCATCATCCTGGACAACAAGTCTGGGAACCCTGCCACCACGGGCCCTTACCGTAAACCCTCGATGAAGGGCGCCCATGAAGGCGCGGTGCATATGGTGGCTGGCAGCAGCGCCAAGCTCGACCCGGTGACGGCAGCGCATCCGGTGATGTTCACCCAACAATCGGTGTACGGTTCGGTCATTCTCACCATCGAAGACACCGTGGCCACTTCGAAATTCATCGACAGCTCGGGTGCAGTAAAGGATCAGTTTCAGATCGTAAAAACACGCGGAACCGTCACCCATCTGGGCCGTCCCGCCATGAAACAGGATCAAGCCAACTTTTTCCAGATGGGCCGTCGTTTCCGTTTCCCCTCCGACAACCCGCTAGCCTTCCGGATTTATACTCCCACAGGCACGGTGGTTTCACAAACAATCCCGCGCGGGAACTGGGAACCCTCGGCAAAAGCGATTCCGGCTGGTGTCTATTACTACCGCTATGGCGGAAAGTTCGGCAAGATTTCCCTGCCGTAAGCTACCGCGTATTTTATAGCCTTGTTTTCCATGAAAGCCTTTGGGCTGCTTCTTCTGTGTTGTCTCTCCTGCGGCCAAATTATGGCGCAAGAGAACGCACTTTTTCATGATCCGCTGAACACGGAGCTTCTCGAGAATTACAACAAGGAAATCCGCGAGAATCCGACGAAATACAGACGTCGCTGGCAGCGCGCTTCCATACTCCTGAGACACGGAGAATACAGCGCGCCTGTTCAGGAAGATATTGACTCGCTGCTGGCGCAGCCTAAATGGCGTGTGCTGGGCGAACGGCTTCAGCCCATAAAACTCTACCTCGAAGGCAAAAGCGAAGAAGCCGCAACGCTCATCCGGAAAAACATCAAGGAAAACGGACACAGCATTCAGGAACAAACCCGATTGCTGGCAACCATCGAACTGGCCAAAAAAGACACTGCCGCGGCAGTGGCCGCTTTCCAGTCAGGTTGGGATTTGTACGGCGATGAAAACGTCTATGTCGATCTGTTGAACGCCTATCGGGGATGGAAAACACCCCCCAAGGAAACGTTACAGAAAGGTTTGGAACGTTTTCCGAATTCTCCGGGCACAGTGCAAACCATCTACGAAGCCTATTTCACTTCCGGCACACCGGACGATATGAAGCAATGTCTGGAGATCTCCGGGAAAGCGGTGCATGTGCTGTGGCCCATGAGCGTGGACTGGAAAGTACGGCATGCCAAAGCCTTGGTGGTAAGCGGAGAGTCGGATAGCGCCGAATCCGTCTTGCAGCAGGCTCTGGAACTCATGGATTCGGACCCCCGATGGCAGTCCAACGCGGACAATGTCCCGGCCATACGCAAGGACGTGTTCACGCTTCTGGAAAAAATCCGAAGCAAATAATCGTTTCAATTCCTGTTTTTTGACAAACAGCTCAAAGGTCAAGACTCTCATCGGGCCGCTTTGAATGTTTCATAATTATTTCTGTTTGGTTTCTTATATATTTCGATGGCATTTCAATCTCCGCGTTGAGAACGCGAAGGGGCACACTATGAAGCGACTTATCAACCATTCTGTGATTTTAGCCTTGCTCTTGTTGTCGTCTCTTGCCTCAGCTCAAACCCTGGTGCGTGGCCCGTTTCTTCAAAAAGGCGCCTATAACAAGGCAACGATCTGCTGGCGTGTGAGTCCGGCCACTGCCTTGACGGTCAAGTATGGTACGGATTCCACCAATTTGGACAAGACCAGCGCCACCAGCACAAGCGCCACAAACTCCTGCGTCGCTCTTGACTCTACAACATTGCAAGCCAATACGAAGTACTTCTATCAGGTCTATAACGGTGCAACGGCTTTGACAGGCGCCCCGAACCAGTATTTCGTCACGGCTCCGGTTGTGGGCGGAAAGAAGAAGTCCACCTTCTGGATTCTCGGTGATCCCGGTTCTGTCGCGGGTGAAGCTGGCTCTGGAGGTGTGGCGCAAAGGAATGTTCGCAACGCTTTCCGCAAGATCAACCAGAACGCACCTGTCGACGGCATTCTGATGAATGGCGACGTGGCTTATGAATCCGGCACAGACACGGAATTCTCCACGAATCTTTTCATTCCTTACCGGGATGACTTTGCCAAATCCTTTGTCTGGTCTTCCATCGGAAACCACGAGGCCGTGGCCTCTTCGTCCGGCGCTTCGTATCTGGCCGCCTTCAACTTCCCCACCGCCGGTGAAATGGGGGGCGTGGCGTCGGGTTCAGAGTTGTATTACTCCTTCAACTACGCCAACATTCATTTCATCATTCTGGACTCCCAAGTCAGCCCCCGAACAACGACCGGTGCGCAATACCTGTGGCTGCAGCAGGACTTGCAGGCCCCCCGCCAGGACTGGATCATCGTGATGTGGCACCATCCGCCTTATTCCCGCAGCGGCCACAACTCTGACACGGAACAACAGTTGATTGACATGCGCCAGAACTTCCTCCCGCTGCTGGAGCAATACAGTGTGGATTTGGTGTTTTGTGGCCACAGCCACGATTGGGAGAGAACCTACCTGATCGACAGTGCCTACGGAAATTCCACGAGCAACACCACCAACCGCGCCAAGATCATCAAGGACACCACGTCCGGAAATCCGGCAACGACAGGCCCCTATCGTACCACCCTGAAGGGCGCGCACAAGGGAACGGTCTATACCGTGGTGGGCAGCAGCGCCAAGATCGACTCCGGCACCAAGCATCCCATGATGTATGTCCAGCATTTGCTGTATGGTTCAGCCGTCTTGACAGTTGAAGATACCGTGGCCACCGCCAAGTTCATCGACAGCACGGGCACTATGCGCGACCAGTTCCAAGTCGTCAAAACACGCGCGGGCACCACGGGTCTCGGAAGGGCCGTGCTGAAACAAAACGTCAAGCCGTTCACACAGGTTGGACGCCATTTTGTGTTTCCTGCGGAGAATACTGTGCCCTTCAGGATTTACTCCCTGAGCGGTAACTTGGTTTCTCAGGCAACCCCCCGTGGAACGTGGGAGCCTTCGCCAAAACTTCTACCCAGCGGGGTCTATTACTTCCGCTACGGCGGCAAGTTTGGTAAAATGTCGGTTCCGTGAAGGCACCGTTCCGACGACTTTTCCTTTTCCATTTTCCCCTGTGGCTGACGGTGCTGGTCGGAGTTGCCCGACCTGACGCCGATTATTCAGTGCGCCTCGCAAGATACGGCGAGGATATCCGGAGAGACCCCACCCACTATCTGAAGCGCGTTGAGCGGGCCTTTCTTTTATTGGAACACGGAGCGACCGACGAACCCGTGGGAGAAGACATCGACACCCTGCTTTCCCATGCCGAATGGCGTTCCGAAGGCATGCGTCTCAAAGCCATCCGGTTTCATCACCAAAAACGGATGAAGGAAGCCGAGCCGCTGCTGCGGGCCAATATCGCAGCCAACATCTACGTGGAGGAACAGTCACGGCTTCTTGCAGATGCGGCTTTGTCCCGCAAGGATACTGCAGCCGCCATCGCGGCATACCGTCAAGCATGGGAACAGCAACACGATGAAAACGATTATCTCGACCTGTTGAGTTTGCACAAAGGCAGGGGCAAACCTCCCGAAGAATTGCTGCAAAAGGGTTTGAACCTTTATCCCCGTTCTCCCGGAGTCATCCAGACCGCTTTCGAAGTTTATTTCGCGGCGGGCGACACCTCCAGTCTAGGCAAATGCCTGCGCATTGCCGGCAATGCGGAAATAACACTATGGCCGTTCAGCGTGGACTGGAAAGTCCGCCACGCCCGAACTATGCTGGCGTTGAATCGGCCTCGCGACGCCGAACCCATCCTGATGACGGCGATGGATCTGCTGGATGGCGATCCACGGTTGCAGGAAAGTGAACGTGGAACTTCAGAACGCAAGGAAATTCTGGCATTGTTGGATTCCGCCCGACAGGTTGAGGGGAAATGACTTCGAACAATGTTCTAATCACAGGCGCCAGTTCCGGCATTGGACTCGCTACGGCACGCTTGCTCGCATCGCGGGGTTATCGTGTGGTGGGAACGTGCCGGCGGCCTGAAACCGCGCCTTCCATTCCCGGGGTCCAACTCATTGCCATGGATCAGGCTGATCCCGCTTCTGTGGAACAGGGATTTGCTCATGCATTGAAGACACTAGGCCATATTGATGTATTGATCAACAATGCCGGCAGCGGCGAATTGGGAGCTGTCGAAGACACCCCGCTCGAAGATGCCCGTCGGATGTTTGAGGTGAACTACTTCTCCGCAGTCCAACTGACGCGTCTGTGTCTGCCGGGAATGCGCGAGAGAAAATCCGGAGCGATCCTGCAACTCGGGTCCATCGTGTTTTCCCTGCAGTTTCCCTTCAAAGCCCAGTACTGCGCCAGCAAAGCCGCACTTTCTGCGTTCACGCTTTCATTGCGTTACGAAATGCATCCCCATGGAATTCGCGTGCACCTGTTTGAACCGGGTTGGGTGCGCAGCGAGTTTCACAATCGACTGAAACCCGTGTGGCGCGAAGACTCTCCTTACGCAGCAAGACTGAAACCCTTCCTCGACTTTTCCCGCGATTCCGATCCCAAGCTTCCTGGCGGTGGAGAAGTCGCCCAAATCATTCTGAAAACACTGGAAAATCCCGACTCTCCGGTGCGGATTCCCGTTGGAAGCCAGGCCCGCCGTTTTTTCATCGCCAGCCGCTTTCTTTCACATCAAATGCTGGATCGGCTTCTGCGCTGGAAACTTTCACGCAAGGGTGCACCGTAGGTTTATTATTTAGTCCGTCATTCAAAACAAAGGAGTCACTTATGTCTTGGGCCCTGTTTAACATGGAAGGCTTTTTGTTTCTCCTCCGTTGGGGACATTTTCTCTTCGGCATCTCGTGGATTGGTACGCTCTGGTATTTCAATTTCGCGCAGGGTCCGTTCATGAACGAAGTGGATGCACCGGTCAAGTCCGCAGTGAACGCAAAGCTCGCCCCCAGAACCTTGTGGTACTTTCGTTGGGGCGCCATGGGAACCTTGATCACGGGATGGCTCATCATCCTGTTGCGCGTTTCGCAGGGCATTTCGCTCTCCAGCAGCTGGGGCGCGACCATTTTGACCGGCGCGTTGTTCGGAACCTTGATGTGGTTCAACGTCTGGTTCGTCATCTGGCCCCGCCAAAAGATGATCGTCGCGGCGGCCCAGGGCGGTCCAGCTGTAGAGAACGCGGCTGCCGTTGCACGCCGGGCCTTTCTGGCTTCCCGCACCAACACCTTGCTTTCCATTCCCCTGTTGTTCCTGATGGGAGCCGCCAGCCATCTTCCCATCTCCGTGGATCCCTCCAAGGTCGGGCTTTGGATCGGATTGATCGTGGTGTTTCTGGTTTTGGCCGAGATCAATGCGTTGAAGGCAGACAAAGGTCCCACGATCCAGCCCATTGAAAAGGTGAAGGGCGTGATTCAGTCCGGCTTGGTGCTGACCGCCATTCTCTACGTGTTGATGGAAGTCATTCTTTAAACCGCCGTGCCTCGATTTTCCAGTTTCCCCGCTGCGAGACTTTTAATCGCAGCGGGGTTAGTCACACTTCTTGGTTGCAAAGACGAACAGACGAAACCCGATCCGGTCGCCAAAGGCCGGACGATATACATGACCCATTGCATCGCCTGCCATAGCGTCAATCCCGCCGTGGATGGATCCGTGGGTCCTGCGCTCAAAGGCTCGGCATTGGAACTGATCGAAGCCCGCGTGATGCGGGCGGAATACCCACCGGGCTATACGCCGAAGCGCTCCACGCACATCATGCCGAGGCTTCCGCTGGAAACGGACGACGTGAAGGCGTTACACGCTTTTCTGAACGCGCCCTGATCGGGACGTTCTCACTCCGAACCAAACTCCCAGCGCCGTGCCTGCGGTGTTCCCTACCAAATCGGCAACACTGGTAAAACGGGTCAGCGTGAACAACTGGGAAAATTCAATTCCCGCGCTCAGCAAAAATCCTCCGGCAACAATCCCCAATACGAGGCGCACAGAAGGATGCCGCCTGAAGGAACGGTATCCCAGCAAACCGATGGGAAAAAACAACAGGATGTTGACCGGATAATCCGCGATGCTGCGCCGGTAAAAAGTGTGATTGGGAGCCATGATCGGGGTGTGCCATTGTATCTGCCCGACGCGTTCCTGAAAATGGCGTTGACTGAATTCGAATTTGAACGGGAACAGGGTCGCCGACAGCAGTAAAACCACATAGACAGTCAGGTAAAAGCTGCCCCGGAGACGGCCTGAAAACATGGGGGCCAAAGGTAGTTTTGCAACGCTCCGGGGGTAATTATTTCCAAGTCGTTGAAAGCCTTGGCCGACCTTCCCCGGCGAAGCTATATATAGCTGCCCAAGCCTTCGAAACAGGAGTACGACATGGCGGCCAAGCTGTTTGAACCCAAACCCATGAAACTCAGCGTGCTTACCGCCGCATTGCAGGAATTAACCCCGCGCTCCAAGCGCGATCCCGATCCTGATCTCGCCATCGAAGAGTGGCTGCAGTTCTCGAAGGATATCGGTTCCCCGAACATCCAGCTTTCCTCGGCCTTGCACGCTTCCGAAAGCGACATTCCGGCCGAAGCTTTGCTCGATCCCGTTGCCAACACGTTGGACTTGCGCCAGCCCTTCACCAAGGAACGCGCCGCCCGAGTGCACGCGGCCATGAAGGCCACCGGAGTGGGTCTTTCGGACGTCTCCTATTTCGACAACATGTTGCATCCGGATCCCGCGATCCGCAAGAAGAAATATGACTTCATGTACCGCGTGTTCGACGCGGCCGCATTGCTCGGCACAGACGCGGTGTGCGGCTTCGTGGGCCGCAACTATGAGATCGACATGGATCCGAACCTCGACATGTTCGAGGAATGCTTCATCCCCCTGCTGAAAGAAGCCAAGGCGCGCGGACTCGTTTATCGCGTCGAGCAATGCCCCATGCCCGGCTGGAACGTCACTGACAAGTGGCACAACAACATCGCCTATGCGCCCGGTCCATGGATTGCGTTGCACAAGATCTGCGAGAAGCACGGCGTGGGCGATCAGTTCCGCATCCACTACGATCCCTCGCATTCGATTCTGATGGGCATGGACACGCGCTCCATCTTCCAGTATCTCAAGGACGAGGGCTACAACTTCCTCATCGCCGGGTTCCACGTGAAAGGTCAGGTCGTGGACTCCAAGGGTGTTTCTGCCTGGGGTTATGGTGGCCAGACCATGCAACGCGGCGACTGGATCAACGGCAAGCCTTCGCCCAAAGCGGCCGATCATGGCAACGCATGGAAGAAGCAGGTAATTCTTGCAGAACACGAACTTCCCGGAACGGCCAAGCACGATCCGCTGGCATACCTGCAAAACCGCACTGTGGACTGGCTGGATCATCAGCTGGCCGCACGCGAATTGCTGGCCATCGATGCAGCCAACACCTATCTGGTAGTCGAGCACGAATATCCCAAGGCGCGCATTCAGGACAAGGCCAAGCTGGCTCCGATCCTCAAGGGTTCGCTGGCGTTCACCAAGGCCATCGACGAAGCCGCAGCCGCGATGTTCGCGCTGCAGCACGAAGTGCTCGCCTCGCAGGGCATCCCCGTGCAGGGCATTGGCCGCGAAGCATACCGATCATAAACCCGTAGGGGCCGGACGACCGTCCGCCCAAAACCGGGCGCAGGATGATGCGCCCCAACGCAAAAGGAATCACATGGCACAACGGAAATTACGCGGCGGCATGGTTGGTGGCGGTAGTGGTGCCTTCATCGGGCCGGTGCATCGCATGGCAGCGACCTTGGACGGCGAAGCGGAATATGTGGCAGGCGCATTCTCGCGCGACCCGGTCAAGTCGAAAAAATCCGGCGAGGCGCTCGGTCTCGATCCTTCCCGCGTTTACTCAAGCTTCGAAGAGATGGCGGCCAAGGAAGCCAAGCTTCCCGCGGATCAGCGCATCGACTTCGTGTCCATCGTGGTGCCCAACAACGGACACTTTCCGGTCGCCAAGGCATTTTTGCAGGCTGGGTTCAACGTGATTTGCGACAAACCCATGACCACGTCCCTCGCCGACGCCAAAGCGTTGAAGAAGATTGTGGCGAAGTCCGGCAAGGTGTTCGCATTGACGCACAACTACACTGGCTACCCCATGGTCAAGCAGGCGCGTCACATGGTGAAGAGCGGCATGCTCGGCAAGATCAACAAGGTGGTGTGCGAGTATCCGCAGGGCTGGATGAGCGGACTCATCACCAGCCCCGGCAACGCCATCGGCATGTGGCGCATGGATCCGAAGGTCGCGGGCGGCTCCGGTTGCATGGGCGATTTGGGCACGCACGGAGAAAACCTGATCCATTACATCACCGGTTTGGAAATCGAGGAGCTGTGCGCGGATCTCACCACCTTCGTCAAAGGCAACGGCCTTGAAGACGATGGCAATCTGCTGCTGCACTTCAAGGGCGGCGCGCGCGGCGTGTTGTATGCTTCCCAGATTTCCGCGGGCGAGGAAAACCCGCTGGCCATCCGCGTGTACGGCACCAAGATGGGTCTGGAATGGAAGCAGGAAGATCCGAACTATCTGCTCGTGAAAGATCCGGCCGGTACCATCACCCGCTGGTCCAAGGGCAACAGCAACCTGTGCAAGGAAGCGCAGGACGCGGCCCGGTTGATCTGGGGACATCCCGACGGTTACATCGAAGCGTTCGCCAACATCTACCGCGAAGCGTACAAGGCCATCCGCGCGGAACTCGCTGGAAAGAAACTTCCGGTGTGCGATTATCCAACAGTTGACGATGGCATCACCGGCGTGGCGTTCATCGAAACCTTGCTGGCAAGCAACAAATCGAAGGGCAAGTGGACCCGGATGAAGGGCTAATGATCGTGCCCTGAGCGGAGTCTAAGGGCGCGGAGGCAACAATAGGGAGTCATCATGGCATTGAAGATCGGAGTCATCGGCGCGGGAGGCATGGCCTCCTATCACATTCCCGGATTCCGGAGCGGCGGCGCGGAAGTCGTCGCCATCGCGGATCAGAATCTCGACGCGGCCAAGCGGGCCACGGAGAAGTACGGAGTGGACAAGGCCTTTGGCGGCGCCAAGGAGATGTATTCTGCGCTGAAAGATCTCGACGCCGTTTCAATCATCACACCCAATGCCTTCCATCACCCACTCGTGATCGAAGCGCTGGCACACGGCAAGCACGTATTCTGCGAAAAGCCCCCGGCGTTGAACGCGGCGGACGTGGCGCAAATGGCAACGGCCGCGAAAAAGGCACGCAAAACCTTGATGTTCAACTTCAACAACCGCGCCCGCCCCGAATCCTACGCCATGATGGAGTACATCAACAAGGGCGAAGTCGGCCGCATCAACTCAGCGCAGGCTGCGTGGATCCGCCGCACCGGCATTCCGGGTTTCGGCGGCTGGTTCACCAACAAGAAACTTTCTGGCGGCGGCCCGGTGATCGATTTGCTCCACATGATCGATCTGGCTTTGCATTTCATGAAGTATCCGCAACCGGCCTACGTACTGGCGCAGACCTTCGATGATCTGATTGACAACAAGGAATTCAAGGGCCCGTGGGGCATCCCCGACGCGGCCAAAGGCGTGACCGACGTGGAAGCCGCGGCGCACGGTTTTGTGACCTTCAAGTCCGGACAGGTGCTTTCCATCCGCAACTCGTGGGCGGAGATGAATCAGCGCGAAGAAGTGTCGGTGGTGTTTCAAGGCCAGAAAGCCGGCGGCATGGTTCGCCGCCTGTTCGGCCGCGACGGTATCGACGCCACGGCCATCGATTCCTGCGAAGTGTATTCACAGGAAAACGGCCGCCCGGTGAACCGCTCCATCATCGTGGACGCGGATGAATCCATGGGCCGCACCCGTGCGGCGAAAAACTTCGTGCTGGCTGTCACCGGCAAGGAAGCCCCGCTGAACACACCGGACGAAGCGGTGAAGTTGATGAAGATCATCGACGGGATCTACGCTTCGGCGAAGACCGGGAAGCCGGTCGAGATCAAGTAACCGCTACCCCTACCGCAAGTTCCGCATTGTATCCGCCGGTGCTTGGATCCGGCGTGATGGAACACAACTGATACGGCAGATCCGCTATCGGGTCTTCGAACGCGATGTCATTGATGTTGTCGACCACGGTCATGTTCTGACCTCGTTCGACGTACAATGGTGAATCATAGACGATGTGGGTGATGTCCTCCGGAAAAGCCACTTGCGATGTCGCCACGAGACCGTTGTTGAGAAAAACCTGAAAATGGATGTGGGTCATCCGATCGGGATACCAACCCGGGTAGATGGTTTTAAAAGTGACGTGCCCGTTCTTGTCGGTCAACTGAATGCCTCTGAAGAACGTCTGTCCCGTGGTGTCTGTTCTGTCCGGGATTTTAAAGCCGGAATAGAGGCCGTCCTTGTCACAATGCCAGATGTCCACTCGGGCGTTGACGATCGGCGCGCAATTGTTTTTGACGTTGAACACTTTAAAGGTGAATACCAGCGGAACACCAGGTTTTCCTTCGGTGATGTCGCTCCTGAACAGATGCGGATTGGCGGCAAGATCGAGCACATAAGGTCCCGCATCCTCTTCGGGAATCAGGGCACAAACATCCGTTTCATTGTCCGTCGGCGAATCCTTGCAGGCTTCCAGCAAGACGGGAATGGCGGCGATTCCCAGCAGCGCCTTGGTCAGAAATTCCTTGCGGTCCATATTACCTCCCGAATTTTTTCTTCAACCTCTCTTTGATCAGCGGCTCCAGCCGTTCTCCCCACCGGCGTTCCACTTCCGATGCTTCCTGCACAATACGGGGCGCGAGCTTGGCGTAGCGTTGGCCGCCGTCCGAGCCGTTATAGTTGACCACGAATTTCAAATCGTCGTCCATCAGGTATTTATCCACCACCTGATACAACTGTGGATACAATCCATTTTCCGATTCCAGATTTTCGCGATAGACACCGGAGATCGTGGCGCGGATGTCGGACAGCACGGAATCTGCAACCCGCGGACTGTCGTTTTGAATCCGTTTCACCTTCACGTCCACGATCTTGCCGATGTAGGATTCCATGCGGGACTTGATGCGCATTACTTCCATCGCCTTTTGAATCAACGCCAGCTTTTGCGGAGGAATGGTCCCGGCTTGCGCGGACGAAAGTGAACCGAGCAACAGGGAAAGAAAAAGGATTGTGGCTTTCACGCAAAGCCTCGTACGCTAGTGTTGCCGAGCGATCCGTGCCACGACGAATTCCGCGCCGGCGTTTTTGAGTCCCAACCCCAGCAACAACTTGGACGGAACCGCGTTGGAGAAACACAGCAACTTCTCAATGATGATGCGTTCCGCTTCACACAGTTCGCGGAAATCGTTCAAGCTGAACAAGTGGATGTTCGGCGTGTCGTGCCAGTGGTACGGCAACGCCCGGGTCACCGGCATCGCGCCACGCAGCAACAGCGACACGCGATTGCCCAGATGGCCGAAGTTGGGAAAGGCCACGATGGCCTTGGGCGCCACGCGCAGGATTTCGCGCAACACAAGGCGTGGCCGCTTCATCTCCTGCATGGTGCGGTTCAGCACCGCGTAGTCAAAGGCGTTGTCGCGGAAAAAGGCCAGGCCGCGATCCACATTGGCCTGAATCACGGGTACGTTCTTGCGCAGGCAATCCACCACATGGCCCAGATCGCGATCGATGCCGATACCCGTGACGTTGCGGCGGTGGAACATGGCGTCGATGAAGGCGCCATCGCCGCAGCCGATATCGAGGATGTGGCTGCCCGGCTCGATGAGATCGGCCAGCGCCTCGAACCCGACTTCCGCACCACTGTTGGCGATCGTGTGCTGCGTGTGGGAGCGCGACGCAGCGAGCGCCGGCTTTTCCAGAAAGCCGTGCAACACCCGCGACAGATGCTCAACCTCGAGTAAAAAAGCGTCGTGGCCATACGGAGAATCCAATTCCGCCACGGCGACAACCTTCTTGAGATTCAACAGCACCTTGCCCAGCTCGCGCGTCTGCGAAGTCGGGAACAACCAGTCGGAGGAAAGCCCGACCAGCAGAAACTCGGCCTGCGAGTCGCGGAAGGCATTCTCCAGCGAACCGTAACGGGATTCCAGATCGAACTGATCCATGGCATAAGTGATGTGCAGGTAAGAATTGGCGTCGAACCGCTGCACAAACTGCTTGCCCTGATGCTTCAAATAGCTCTCGACCTCGAACCCTGTTTCGAAATGTCCCACGTCGGTGTGGGGCCGGCGGTTGCGGCCGAACTTCTGGTGCATCGAAATGGCGGACAGATACGTGAGGTGTCCGATCATGCGGGCATAGCCCAGGCCGCGATCCGGACCGGCAGCGCCGTAGTAATCCCCGCCGTTGTAGTTGGGATCGGATACGATGATGGTGCGACCGATGATCTCGAATCCCAGCGCTTGCGCCGACAGACTGGATGCGGCTGCAATGCACATGCACTTGCGCACCTTGTCCGGATAGCTGATGGTCCATTGCAGCGCCTGCATGCCGCCCATGCTGCCGCCGATCACAGCTTCCAGCGCATCGATGCCGAGGTGCGATACCAGCAACCGCTGAACCTGCACCATGTCCTCCACAGTGATCTGGGGAAAGGCGGAACCGTACGGCTTTCCCGTGTCCGGATTGAGGGACGCGGGGCCCGTGGTTCCCTTGCAGCCACCCAGCATGTTCTGGGCGATGACGAAGTAACGATTGGTGTCGATGGCCTTGCCCGGCCCGATCATCTCATCCCACCAGCCGGGTTTCTTGTCCTCCTCCGAATGCCAGCCGGCGGCGTGCGCGTCGGTGGTCAGCGGGGAGCAGATGAGCACCGCATTGCTCTTGTCGTGGTTGAGCGTGCCGTAGGTTTCGTAGGCGATGTCGATTTCCTTGAGCGTTCCACCGAGAACCAGCCGGAAACCCTCCGGTGGCAATTGCGGTTTGGCAATCCGGGTTTCGACCAGCATTTTGGACACGTGCGAAGCGCTCATGGGAATGACTGTAATTTAGATTACCCGCCCATGCCGGAACTCCCAGAAGTTGAAACCATTCGCCGGGGTTTGAAGCCCGTTCAGGACCGCCGCATCGATGCGGCTGAATTCCGGCTGCCCCGGTTGCTGCTGGGCGTCAAGGCGGACAAACTCGCGGCCATGCTCCGCGGCCAGCGGATTCAGGCCGTGCTGCGTCGCGGCAAATACCTGATCCTCGAATTGGATCGCGATACGCTCATCTTTCATCTGGGCATGACCGGGCAGGTCACGCACGCGCCCAAGGACGCCCGCGAAGATGACCGCTTTCGTCGCACAGTCACGGGGATGCAAAAGGCGGTGGGTGTTCATCCGGTGGATGCACACACCCATGCCATTCTTCATCTCGACGACGGAAGCCGGGTCCAATTCCGCGATCCACGCACGTTTGGAAAAATCATATTCGTGGCTGGACACGATTGGCAGGATCATCCCCGCGTCAGCAAGCTCGGCGATGAGCCGCTCGATCTGAAGGTCGCACCGTTCTTGGCGGCAAACTACCCAGCATCCTCTTCGCGGTCTATCAAGTCGCTGTTGCTCGATCAATCCTTTCTGGCCGGTGTGGGAAACATCTACGCGGACGAAGCCTTGTTCGATTCCGGCATTCATCCGAAACGCCGGGTCAGCACGGTGACTCCGGATGAAAGAACACGATTGCTGGAGTCGGTGAAAATGGTGCTGAGACACGGCATCAAGCATCAGGGCACGACGTTTTCGGATTACCGCAAGCCCGACGGCTCCAGCGGCGACAACTATGAACGCCTCAAGGTGTACGGACGCGGCGGTCTCCCCTGCCGCAACTGCAAAACCCTTCTAATCAAGATCGTGGTGGCGCAACGCGGTACTGTGTTTTGTCCGCAATGCCAACCCAATCAACATAAACGGATCGTACGGGCGGAAGGCCGTCCGCCCGTGCCAAACAAACGAACGGCCGCAGAAAAAAAACGTGCCACGAAAAATTCTGTGGACAAATCTTTCCGGCGTGCGCATACTTGAATCAGAGACTGCCATGGACACTGTGGGTAACATCGAGAAGGCCATTCTGGCGCAGCTCGGCAATCCGGATTCGCCGCTGATCCGGCGCGTGACCCGGAACAACCAGATTTTGCTGCACAACTACAGCGCCGAGGTGATCAAACATTGCCGTTGCGCGCTGGACGGTTGCAATGAGGCCTTCGGCATCGTTCTGGTTCCCAACC
>OMJM01000046.1 GCA_900299345.1 bacterium
CTGGCCGGAGTCACAACACGGGAGTAGCCAATGCCGCCCGTGGACAGAGGAGTCGTTGAACCTGCGCTCTGAAAATACGTTGCCGTGAAATTGTTGTCGGTGGCATCAAGTTCATTGCTGGTCGCCGTGGTACCGTTCATGTGCCACACGGCCTGGAATTTATTCGATGTATTGAAAACACTCGAGCTCGATGAACTATCCGCCACCCCAACGTTGTTCCAATACATGCGAATGGTCTGAGAAGAATTACTCCCGTACACACTGTCCACCAACACCCATATTTCCGCAACCTTGCCACCCGATGAATCCCATCGTTCCACTTGATACGGCAAATGGATTCCACCACGCGCAAAACGGATGCTGGCTTTCGTACTTGAAAGTGAAAAATCAGAGAAGTTGCTGGAATCCAAACGCACCAGCAACGGATAACTGGCGACATTTCCGGATACATTCGCTCCCGAAGCGGATGTATTGATCGTGATATCCTTGTAATTCAGCCACGAGCTGTAATCATCCGCAAGCGCCAAGCCAACGAATACCAACCCCGCCAAACATCCGATTCTTTTTTTTATGAGAGCATCCTTTTCAACCTTGGTATAAAGTCAGTGCAAGGAGTCAAAAAAATCCGGTTTTAGGTAATGTATCCTGTGACACCAAACACCGCTCACAGATTGGGAGAAATATTCAAGGACCGGTGATGCGTTGAATTTATTGATTGGCTACAAGCACAATCACGGTTTTTCGCGGATGGGTTTTTGCGCAACCCCTTTTAAAATCAATGCTTGAAAAAAGCGCCTCTGAAACGAACCGCTTGTTGTCAGCGGGCGCTGCCTACCAGAAACCGAGACAGAATGGGCGAATATTTCTTCCGAATCCATGCTTCGTCCGGCTTGTCCGCCCCTCGCGATAAAAGCCGCAAATCAGCGTCCAGAGAGTAAAGATACGGGTACCATTCGCGCTGTAACGGCGATTTCCATTCCCATAAAAGCGGTTTCAAAGCTTGCCTCAAAATCTGCACCTGACCACTTGAAGGTGTTTTCCGATTGAATGGCGATTCAAGGAAGGTGGCGATTTTCAAAAACTCGTTGGGGATAGTCCATGTACGAACCGTACGATCCCAAATTTTTTGGGGTGGAAACCCGCGTAAAAAACCTCCCAGCAGATCCAACAGAAACAAATCCGTTTGATACAGACCTGTGGGATTGAGCATCATGCCGCGACAGCCTTTCAACAGGGATTTAGAGCGTCCTGCGAAAGAGCCCAGGAAAATTTTCCCTGGACAATAATCGTTGGCATACAGATTGTCCCAAATTACGGGAGCCACACCCACGACACGTTTGAATTGCGACATCTCTTCGGTTTTGTATTCGCGCGACACAATCGCCCGTCCCGTCCACATCACTTCAATTTCTGGAACGATGAACGCGGCGAGATCGCGCAGGTAGGGGCTTGAGGTGACTCCCTCGGGCGCGAAGTAATCGCTGTACACCGTGGGACAAAACCAAAGTCGCCGGAAACCAAGATTGCGCAACCGAGGCCACAGATCCTGTAATAACAGACCGTGCGCCTCGCCCAGCGAATGGAACGCGTGAGTATCCTGTTTCGGAAGTTCCACTGGAATATCATCCATGAGCAAGGCGGCTTCTTCGCAGCCCATCGCCGCAAAGGAACCGAACTTGCGGAGTAGCGCATTGAAATCGGCTCGACTCTGATAGCGGAAGCTCAAGCCGGGCGCAAGACCGGGAACCACTTGAACACCCATCCTGCGGGATTGCGCAACGAAGTTCTTGAACCCCCCGCGCCATGCGGAAGGATAGGATTTCCGCCATTCCTGCCGATGAAAAGGATCTTCTTTGGGCGCATAGAGATAATGGCTTGCGCCGATCTGTTTCAACTTGCGCGCGATACCAAGACGTTCTTCGAAGGTGAAAAGCCGACCATAGTAACCCTCGATGTATCCAGACAGAAAATGCTGCACAGCTATTTCTTCCGCGCTGAAGGTCCGCCGGTTTCCAACGAGCGCAGACCGGAGTTATAGCCTCCGGAAACATCGAGATTCACACCTGTGATATAACGGGCGTTCTTCCCGGTAAGAAACAATACCGCATCTGCGACATCCCCAACAGATCCAGTATAACCCAACGGGATCCATTCCTTGGGAGAACGCGGAAGCTCGACGCTGTTGGAGAGAATTCCGGGCGACACCATGTTCACACGGATTTTTTTGGAACCCAACGCTTGTGCAAGTGAACGCGTGAGAATCAACAATCCAGTTTTGGAAATGAGATAGGCGGTATTGTGCGTCGTTCCCGTCATGCTCTCGACGCCTGCATAACCGATGTTGACAATGCTACCACCGGAGGAAGGAAACAAGGTAAGCGTCGATTGAATCAACCGGAAACAACCGGAAAGATTGACACGTAGCGTTGTCTCAAAATCTTCCGCTGAATAACGAAGTAACGAGCCCGGCTTGTAAACGCCGACATTGTTCACCAACACATCCAGTCGTCCTGTAGTACGACGGATTGCGGCGACCATCGACTTGATATCCACGGGATTACCCACGTCACCTTGCACCAAAGCGCCTTTGCCGCCGCGCATTTCAAGAGCACGCAAAGTCGCCGCAGCTTCGGTGCGCGAACCCCGGTAATGAACAAACGTGAAATAGCCTTCTTGCGCCAGACGCAAGGCGATCTCCCGACCCAACCGCCGTGCGGAACCGGTCACCAGCGCCGTCTTCAAGCCCGCTCCTTTTCTACCCGAACCGCGGCGTAGGCGGCATGCGGCAGCGCCGAAGGTTTCCGAATGGAAATGCGGCAACGCCGGATGGAAGGCTGGCTGGCCAGCAACAAATCACAGGCGCGATGGGCCAGTGCTTCGATCAATTGAAACCGCTCCGCGCAAACGAAAGCGGTCAGTTCCTCGGTGACACGGGTGTAATCCACCGTGTCCGTCAAACGATCGGATCGGGCCGCACCGGAAAAATCCTGCCACATGTCCACGTCCACGAACAAATCCTGCTCGTGCTTGCGCTCATGAGGATACACCCCGACGATGCAGGAGATTCTCAAATCGCGTATGCTCAAGACGTCCACAAGGATTCCCCTCCTGCCAAAACAACTTTGATCAAGGCGCGCGTTGGCCCGTTCAGGGGCATATCCAACGCTTCCTTGGCTGGAATCCAAAGGTAATCCTGCGCCTCATCATTGAGCACCACATCGGGTTTGGCCCCCTTCACGTCGGCCACATAATTGATCAACACAAAATGCCTGGGCTGAAAAAATTCCGGGTGCTCCACGGCATCCTGCACCATCACCATTTTGGGATGTAAGGCATGAAGCCCGGTTTCCTCCAAGGTTTCCCGCAGGAAAGCTGCTTCCAATGTTTCACCGTACTCCACCTTGCCGCCTGCAATGCCCCAAAGGTTCGACCACTTGGCGGTTTTGACGAGCAGGATGTTCCCTGCCGCGTCGCGGAGCAACCCGCCCACGGTGATAATCGGAAATCGATTCATGAATGGGCAAATTATACCTCCTTAGTAGATTACTCCACGCAATGCGTTTTACCCGCGCGACTTATGCCTTTCTTTTCATGGCGTGTTTCCTTGGAGCCACCGTTCCGATCTTGGCGATGACACCATCTTCGGGTGTCAATTTGACTGCGGATGAGGTATTCGGCGCACGGCAGCAGGGCATGGGTTTGATGCGTGCCGGCTTTCAAGACGGCGCGGACGCGGTGGTAAACTCTCCCGCGGGCATGAACGACGTCAACGATTTCACATTTTCCACGGCGCACGTGGAGCGTTTCGGGGGCATGGCGAATTTCGATTGCGCCGCATTCCTCCTGCCATGGTATTCCGACGGCACCTTGGGCTTCGCGATCGCCCGCTATGGTGTGGACACAGTCGAGGCTGTGACCCCCACCCAGGACTTCACGGGACTGTTTTCCACGGCCGACTGGTTGATTGCAGGATCCGTCGCTCGACGATTCGGGAAATTCGATGTGGGCGGCACAATCAATCTCCTCTATCGCGATCTGGGCGATCAATCCGGCATGGGTCTGCGGGGAGACGCCATGGCGCAATACACGTTTCCAAGCCGCACGGAAAAATACCGGGCCGGGGCTTTCCTGCGCGGTCTCGTTCCTTCCACGGCGAAATGGCAGTCGGGATATTCGGAATATGAAGCGCCTGAATTATCGCTGTTCGCATCAGGCATGTGGGACGTTCCCTATTTCTACGGCAAGCTTCAAGCCGGTTTTGAAACACCGGGCCTAGTGGAAAAAGGCGGCCGCTCTGCCAATGGTTTGGAAGGCGAACGCGCGGTGACCGATCCGATGTCTTTGCTTAAAACTTCCAAGCTCGGGGCGGAATTCCTTTTCGACTTCGGCTTGCGCTTGCGCGCCGGATTCGAGGAACTCAATCCTTCCAAGGCCTCTTCTTCCATCCGGCTGGGCGCAGGGTACGGCTGGCACCATGTCGTAGGCATCGACTACGCATTCTCCAATCATCCTTATCTCTCACAAACTCATACACTTTCACTATGGTGGACACCTTCCTTTCCGAAATTCGAAGGCCGTGGATTCCGCCCCAAGCCCACCCGCTCTTCCGTCGAAGCCGCGCCAATGGAAAAGAAACCGCAGGAAACTCCGGACACGGATGAAGTTGAAGAAAAGATTGCGCCTCATCCCGAAGACTCCAAATCCAAAGCACCGGAGAAAGAAGGCGGCAAGGAGATCCTCGAGGAGGAATAACCGGGGATTTATAGATTTAGCGGCGAATTCAGAACGATATGCTGCCGCTTTTCCCCAATCTCCGTCTTCATACCTTTGGCTGTCTTTCAGCCTTAGTTTTGGCCTTGTCGTTCACCAAGGCCGCTGCAGCGCCCTCTGAACCGGACGAAGACGACACAACCATTGTGGATTCCGTTTTCGAGGAACCCGAAGCTCCGCCTGAACAGGCCAAACCCAAGCCCATCGAACACACCCTGAAGTCGACCAAAGGGTATCTCGCCATTTACAGCAATCCTCCCGGCGCGTTGATCGTCTTTAACAACCGCAAGCACGGCAAGACTCCCGCTATTGTGAAACTGACCAAAAAAATCAACCGCATTGTTCTCCGTATGCGCGGCTACGATTGGTACGATGTGATGATCGAAGGCAATACGTTGCGCCGTGAAATGTCCGTGGAATTAAGAAAGACGGGCACCGCCCCGAAGGCAGCAGCGACAACGACTGCGCCTGCTCCAGAAAAACACGACTCCATCCCTTCCACTGCTGCCGTGGCTGTGGGGAACAAACCTGCGCCAACGCCGCCTTCGGCTCCAGCTACTCCGCCCGTTGCCACAGTTCCTGTTGTCAAACCTGCCGAACCTAAACCGGTCGTAATTGCGAGTAAAGCCTCACCAGAAACCGTGATTACGGCGGCAGCCGCTCCTGCTCCACCTACTCCACCACCGCCCCCTACGCCCGTTTATCCGCCTCCCATGCCGGAACCACCCAACAGTCCCGCATCGGTGTCCATCGGCATGGTGTTTTTCTCCAGCAGTCCTGCTGGCGCGGACATCACCATCGACGGAAGGCCCACGGGAAAACAGACTCCGATCAAAATCACTTTGTCCGCCGGCAAACATCATGTCGCGATTGCCCGTGACGGCTTGAAGGGCGAAACGGATTACGAGGTGAATCCCGGTCGGAACAAAGCACTGCACCTGTCACTGCAGTAGGAGTTTCCGTGAAGCCGCCTGATGCCGATTTTCGTCCCAGACGGCGCGCAGGGTATGTGCCTTCTCCACCCCGCCGAAAAATCCCTCTCATCCGGATCCTGTTGATTCTTGTGGCCGGAACTCTGGTCTACCGGCATTTCGATACCTTCTGGAAATCTGGGCGTTCGATTGCGCATGCAAAAGACAATGCTGTGGGTTTTCAAGCCACTTGGCTATTCAACGAAGACTCCTCCCGGGCCGTATTAAACTGTGCCCGGGCAAAAGAAGCCGAGTATTGTACGACATTGGATAAGCTGCAACCCGGATTATGTGGCGAGACGTTCGCGGCGATGCGAAAAGGCGTCCAACTGCGCATCCTCAATCATCCGGCACTCTCTTCGGTGGAAGCCCGACGCGTGGACAATGCCGAGGGTGAAAAGCTCTTCATGGTGACCTCGCTTCAAGGGCGCGATCATGAATCATCCTTCAAATACCGACGTGCCATGACGCCGCCCATGTCTCCGTGGTGCGATTCTGCAAGGGGATGCCTGGTGTCTCGCGCCCCGTCGCTTCCTTTGGCAAAAGGAAAAGCCACGAGCAAAGAGGCGGAGGTGTGGACTTCCGCCAACCCCAAAGTATCCCCTGTCTTGCCCGGATGGATTGCGGAGATGGATTCATCGGACGCCACCCACCATCGTGTGGTGCTGTATCATGGCAATGAACTCTATACTTCCTACGAAGGACTTCAAAATCTGACCGCGAAACTGCAGATCGGAAAACACGTGGATCCTGACAATCCCATCGGCGAAGCGCATGGAGATTCCACCGCTCCCGATTCATCCCGGTATTCTCTCACCTTCCGCGTGGAACAGGCGGGCATGCCAATCGACCCGGGGGATTTTCTGGCACGGAATGAACATGGCCACTGACTGGAAAACCGCTTATGCGGAGATGCACGCAAAATCCGAAGCGATGTTCCCTCCGGCAGCCTTGCATTATGTTGTCGAACTTTGCCGTCAAGCTTCACAACGTCGAGAGGGTCGCGTGGTGACTCCGGAAGAATTGACGGAAGATTTCCGCAAGCAATTCCGTCGTGATTTCGGCTCCATGGGAAACGAAGTACGCAACGATTGGGGCATCCATTCCTCCGCAGATCTGGGGAAAGCAGTCATCCTGCTCGGAAAATACGGATGCCTGACGCTGGAACCCACGGATACCGAAGATGCCTTTACGTCTTTGGGAACCCCCCTCTAATGAAACATCTCCTGGTCCTATTCTTAGGTTTGATCCTCACAGTCACCGGTTGCAGCCAGGCAACTTATCCGGATCGCTCAACCCATGTTTCAGACAGCGTGTCCGTGGATCATGTTTTGTTCTGGCCGGCAGGACTCCGGTACCTCGCGGTGGGCGAATCAACTATCGTGGAACTTGCAGGCTTGCAGCGTGGCTTTATCAACTCACGCATTCTCGAATGCCGTATCGGAATTGTGGATTCCGCCGCCGACAGCGCGGCTCTGCAACCTTATGTCCGCATTGAGTTGCCGGCGGATCCCACCGGCGCCGTTGATTTGGAAGGGTTGGATACCAGTCTCCGGATTGCCGTGACGCGTCCTGCGGGTTCCATGCTGTATATTCGCACCCGAAACCGCGTCCGCACCGACTCTGTCCGCATGGTCGCTGCGGTTGTTTACGCCGAAAGCCTGACCTACGTCCGCGACACGACCGGGAGAATTACGAAGGGGAAATTCACTTTCCGAGATTCCTCCAGTTCTCATCCAGATCGCACGGTCTACGGAGATTCGCTAAAGCGCTGCGAAACTTTGCAGGGTGCCGTGTATTCCGGTAAGGACACCGTGCGCGTCCATTTTCACCGACTCGTTCTTGACTCCATCCATCATGCGGCATTGAAACCTTGCGCCGGGATCCACGCCGATACAATTCTCGCTGTCTCGAATCGTTTCGGTTTCCCTCTACCCTGATTTTCCATCCGTGATTTACCAAGCCGACTGGTTGCTTCCCATGGACGGCCCACCCCTGTCAAAGGGATGGTTGCGTGTGGAGGGGGATCGCATCACCGCTGTTGGATCAAGTTCCAATCCCCCTCCTCCCACAGACGACATTCAAACATTTCCGGGTTGCGTATTGTTGCCGGGATTGATCAACATGCATTGCCATCTGGAATTGACTGCATTGCACCACAAACTTCCCTCCGAAAAATCGTTTCCAATCTGGGTGGAGGCGTTGCGAGCACTCACAGCGACGATGGAACCTGTAGACTATCGAAAATCGTCAGAGCAAGGCATCGTACAACTCCTGCACGGGGGAACGACTACCGTGGTGGATGTGGGCAACACCGGAGAAGCTCCGACGGCTCTGGCTCAAAGTTCCTTGCGAGCCGTCGCCTTGGTGGAAACATTGGGACTCGATCCGATTCTGGCTGAATCGCGATTTTCGCATTACAGAGC